>CAYGTI010000014.1:0-80740 GCA_964352785.1 uncultured Caulobacterales bacterium | reverse complement strand
CTATGACGTCCTGAAGGCTTTGACTGACTGCCTCAATGTGTGCGTCTTTGCTTTTAAGTTCCTCGGTATGTGATTTTTCAACAGATTTGAGCGCTTTTGCTGTAGAGTCTCTGTCGTCTATGACGTCCTGAAGGCTTTGACTGACTGCCTCAATGTGTGCGTCTTTGCTTTTAAGTTCCTCGGTATGTGATTTTTCAACAGATTTGAGCGCTTTTGCTGTAGAGTCTCTGTCGTCGATAACGGCTTGGAGGCTTTGGGTAACCTCGGCGATATGAAAGTTTTTTAACTCTAGTTCAGCTTTTGAAGCTCCCTCTATAAGCGCTATGGCTTGCACAGATCTATCCCGGTCTATGATAACAGAGGTTAAGCTATCGGTTAGCTTAGCTATATGACTGTCTTTTCCCTCAAGTTCTTTTTTATATGAAGCGCGAAGACTTTTAATAGTGTCAGCGGTTGCGTCGCGATCTTTGATCACTGACTCTAAAGTCAGCATTAATTCTGAAATATGTTCTTCTTTAACGGCTCGTTCTGTAAACTGACCTGACTGGACATCCTTCAAAGCTCTTGCAGTGAAATCACGATCAGTAATGAGTGCTGATAAGCTCTCACTAACTTGCGATATGTGCTTATCTTTCTGTTCAATATCCCGTGAATGTCGGGCTCGTGCATCTTTGAGTGCCGAAGCCGTTGAATCACGATCCACAATAACAGATTCTAGTGTTGCGGTAAGAGAGTTAATGTGCCGCGTGTGACCTTCTAAAACTTTGGCTATATCAACTTCTAGTAAGCTATTGGAAGCATTTGGCAAAGCCATATCAGATGCAATGACTATATCATAAATTGACTTGAATGAAGGCACTTTTCTAACATTATCATCAACATATTCAAACGTAGTAATTTCAGTCTTGGGCTTTTCTGAAACAACGGCAGATGCATAAATCACACGTTGTCGAAAGCTCATGACGTTTTCAAAATAAGTACCGATTAATGCTTCGAACTCTTCCGTGTAAAGCTCTTTAATATGAAAGGGATTGTTGTAATTTGGAATATCGGAATATTCTTTTTTGTTAGGGCTCGACATTATCATCATGCCTTTCGGCTTGAGAACCCTTTTGATTTCTTCCATCATTTCTACATGTTGATCATGATGTTCTATGGTTTCAAAGCTTACAACGATATCCACACTATTGGACTTCAACGGGATTTTAGCACAATCACCCTGCAGAAAATTTAAATTCTTGTTCGGGTATTTTTGCCTCGCATGCAAAACGGCATCATCAGCAATGTCAACACCCGTGACATGCTTTGCGGTTTCGCTGAGTATAGCACTGCCGTAGCCTTCACCGCATGCAATGTCTAAAACAACTTTACCTGAGGTAAAATCTTGAGCAAAAGCATAGCGATGCAAATGCTCAAGCTGCACATCCCCGCCAACCTCAGGTTGATAGCGTTCACCGGTGAAGATTAACGGCGCTTCACCATGTTTATGTGTAGAGTTTTCCACTTTTCACCATTGTTCTTAGTGTAATAAGCTTACCCGGTTTTGGTGAGTTATATTACACAGCATTAGTCGTTAATATGTATTGGCTTTTATTCTTTTTGACAAATCATCACTAGTGCAGACGGATACTCAAAAGCAAAAATTTTACATGATTTGAAACCCGACTGGATAACAGTTTGCCACATATCCGCCCCAAATTCTGTCCATACTTTCATATCGTGTTGCTCGACACCTCCCTCACCATGAAAGGATTCCGTTAATCCATCCCGAGTCCGCGTTAGGCGGTTCATAATAACAGGTATGGTAAATATACAAACGCCACCGGATTTCAACACTCGGTTGCATTCCGACAGCCCCAAAATAGGGTCTTTGATGTGTTCCAGTGTATCCGAATGTAGTATTAAATCATAACTTCCAGAGCGTGCAGATATGTTTTGCATGTCAATTTCTGGATACTCCAGTAAGACATGTTTTGGTAACACCTCAAGGAATTGTGTAAGATGACCCGCCCGGTTGATTTCTAGTATATCTAAGGCTTTCATTTTTTCATAAGCGGACTTCAGAGGGTGATTAATATCGTAGAAATCCAGTATGGCCTGTGCTAGCGCCATCGTGCGCAAGCTATTCATACAAGATTTGCAGTAAAGGCCTTGCTGTCGATTTATGTAAGCGACTTCATTTTCATCGATTTCCCAGGCCTCAATCAAGCCGGGCCACAAGACTTCTATTGAGGTGAACTTGATTTCACCACAAGCAGGACAGCTTTTCGGAAAAGCCTCCATCAAAAAGTATCCAAAGCTATACTCTGCACAGAAATGCTACCGATACCTAAAAAATTTAATGAGGTATTTATATCAATATTTAGGGTCACAGAAAAACATTTTCGAATTTTAATGTCGTCAATTTTACACATGAAGCCTCACCAATCTTAAGACAGATACATTTCTATTTTTTTCATGGGCACACCAAAAAGTCCAAAAACAACAGAGCTTGCGTGGACTTTCATAATTAAAGCTTCATGTAGCCACGCGTGCTGGATGTGATTGTCCTGTGTGCCTTCGGCAATGGCAATAGAGACGCTATAGTCTCCAGTAGGTAAAATTGGCAAACGGAAAGCAAATTTTGCATGGAGTTTCTGTCCTGCTTTAAGTGATAAAGGCGCGTGTTGATACGTTAAAAAAGTGTTATCACCAAAGACAACCTGTCCCAACCTGTCTTTTAAAATAAACCCAATGATGGGGCTACTGATAGCCTCTTTGGCTACGCAGTCCACTTCCAAACCAACCATTTCGCCGCCGACAAGCCATGAGGCTGGCTGTCCTGTTTCTGTCACAAGCCTTGTTGACGTCACTTTCGCTCCGCCTTGTCCAAAACCTTCTGAGTCCGGATCAAAGGCAAATAACTCTATGTCATTGCGATACTCAGAGCTATTGATGAAGGCGTGTCGAGCGTCAACATACTCGTCTTCAGGCTCATCGACGTTGACGCTAGTTACGTTGTTTGTCTTGTCATCATCCTCGGTAGTATCATCGCCATTCACATAGGATAATTCGAGATATTTTTTGACAACATCTTTTGGAGTGCCGGATTGAAAAATTTGGCCGTCTTTTAATAAAATTACTCGATCGCATAAATTTACGACAGCGCCTGTATCGTGGCTTACAAATAGGACGGTTCCTGTTTCCATGAACTTTCTGAGAAAGCGCATGCAGCGCTGAACAAAAAAGGCATCACCCACAGAAAGGGCTTCGTCAACAACAAGAATATCAGCGTCAACATGAGCGATGACTGAAAAGGCTACACGCAAAACCATGCCGCTTGAGTAGGTTTTTACGGGTTGGTTTATAAAATCACCAATATCAGCAAATGCGGTAATAGCATCGTACTTTTCATCGATCTCTTGTTGGGATAAGCCCAAAATCATAGCGTTCATATAGATATTTTCACGCCCGGTAAATTCTGGGTTAAACCCTGAACCTAGCTCAAGCAAAGCCGCGACGCGGCCATGTGTTTCTACGCGTCCTTCCGACTGTGAAAGCGTGCCGCATATTATCTGCAATAACGTTGACTTACCCGCTCCATTTTGACCAATAACACCTAAAGTTTCGCCTCGTTTGACACTAAATGAAATGTCTCTTAGTGAAGTGAACTCACGATAGTATGCCCGTTCTTTCAAGCCGAGCGCACGACGTAGGGGGGGGTAAATCGATTGTTTTAAGCGGTCTTGAGGGTTTTCGTAAGTAAAATATGACTTGCTTACTTTGGTCAGTTCAATTGCTATATTGCTGTCTGCGTTTTCAGAGGACATCAGCAAAACCCCGACGCGTTTTTTGGAACCAAATATATCCTACCCACAATACAATTAGGCTAATCAACCAATATATGACAAGGCCAATCCAGTCAGGAGATCTTCCAAAGATAACAACTTCCCGCATTTGATCAATTATGAAGGTTAGTGGATTCATCAAAATGTATATGTGATATGCTTCGGGAATAGCGTCCAGTGGGTAAAATATAGGCGCTAAAAAAAGCATCACCATTGTTATAATTCCAACCGTTTGTTTTATATCCCTTAAGAAGGTTCCTAAAGACGCTACAAGCCATGATAAGCCAACAATGACAAATATAATGGGCAATATAACGATGGGGACAAAAATTAAAGTCCAAAATAAAGCCCCCTTAAAAATTGCTAATGCGACCAGCAGAACAATAAGGCTTATCAGGGCGTGAAAAAGAGCCGAGCCTAAGGCAATCACAGGTAATATTTCTAATGGAAAGACAACTTTTTTGACATAGTTTGTGTGCCTTAAGATCATATCAGAAGACGCATTCAGAACCTCTGCAAAGAGTGCGTGTATTATTAGGCCTGTAAACAACAATAATGCAAAATCGATACGGCTTTCGCCCCCTTCAATTCCCCAACGCGCCTTAAAGACAACAGAAAATACGAAAGTATAAACAGCCAACATAAGAATAGGATTAAAAAAGGACCAACCAAGACCTAAAATAGACCCCTTATATCGCCCTGAAACCTCGCGTTGCGACATTTGATAAATGAGGCTACGATTTTTGATTAGCGACGAAATGAGGCTCGCGGGAGATATCGAATGCAAAGCGTTAGGGTTCATAATACAGCTTTTTATGTGGCAAACATGGGAGGGCAGACTGCAACAGAATTCAAATGAATACGGGTCATGATTGTTGAAGCTTAGATGAAACCTTATCTGTGACGCCAAGTTACAAACCTTAAGAGACGGCAGCGCATCCTTGGAAAGCGTTTTTATAGGACATAAACTCACCTATTCAAGGTGTTTTTTATGAAAATTAGCTTGTATTAAGGGCCGCGAAAGGGCACGGAAAATTTCTGATATCAAGCGGTAAAGGCTTGCAGGCATACATAAAAATAATGAGAAAATGAATCGCATGAAAATACTTGTAACAGGAGGCGCGGGCTTTATTGGGTCCGCCGTCATTCGCCAAGCCATCGCTAAGGGATACGAGATTGTTAATCTTGATTGTCTGACTTATGCTGCAAATCTAAAAAACCTCAGTGTAATTAGCAGCCATGATGGGTATGATTTCGTTAAGGGCGATATTTGTGATGCCGAAATGGTTTCAGAAGTTTTTGAAAAACACCAACCTGATGCTATTATGCATCTTGCTGCCGAGTCGCATGTAGACCGCTCCATTGATGGGCCTGGCGCCTTTATTAATACGAATATTTTAGGTACGTTTACCCTATTACAGGAAGCGCGCCGCTATTGGGAGGGTCTACCATCCGCTAAAAAAGACGCTTTCCGTTTCCATCACGTATCCACAGATGAAGTCTATGGAGATTTGGGTCTTGACGATCCTGCTTTTGAAGAAACAACCGCCTATGACCCTAGCTCGCCCTACTCAGCTTCAAAAGCCGCGTCGGATCATCTTGTACGTGCTTGGGCGCGCACATATGGATTGCCTGTTTTAATTACAAATTGCTCTAACAATTACGGCCCGTACCAGTTCCCAGAAAAACTCATTCCGATTGTTATTTTAAAGGCGCTACACGGCGAGTCCATACCTGTTTATGGTAAGGGGGATAATATTCGGGATTGGCTCTATGTGGATGATCATGCCGATGGACTTTTGACTGTTCTTGAGCGGGGCAGGCTTGGCGAAACGTATAATATTGGGGGTAATAATGAGCGCACAAATCTCGAGCTTGTGAAAACTATATGCCGCCTAATTGACGCGCGAGGTGTTGGGCCTACAGTGCCTGCCGAAGATTTGATAACTTTTGTCACCGACAGGCCTGGGCATGACAGGCGTTACGCCATTAATGCGGATAAAATGAAGTCTGAACTGGGGTGGTCGCCCGAAATAGAATGGGATCAAGGTTTTGAGGCGACAATAGACTGGTATTTAGAAAATGAAGCATGGTGGCGGCCTCTGCTAAAGGCCGGTATGTTCGGAGAAAGATTAGGCACCAAAGACGCTGCGTCATGACTGCCTTGAATATTTGTGTTATTGGTCAAGCAGGACAATTGGCGCGGGCTTTGGCGTCTCGATCAAAAATGAGTTCCCACAACATTCAGTGTTATGGCCGGAACGCATTAGATCTTACGTCTGAGTATGACGCCATAGCCCAGTTTATTGGTCGTTTAAACAAGGCTGACATAATTATTAACGCCGCCGCTTATACAGCCGTTGACAATGCTGAGGATGACAAAGCAACGGCATATCAGGTGAATGCCGAAGCGCCCGGTATGCTCGCTAAGCTTTGCTCAAGCCGAAAGATCCCTTTTGTCCATGTGTCGACGGATTATGTTTTTAATGGGAAAAAGTCATCGCCTTATTTAATCAATGATCCAACGGAGCCTTTGGGCGTTTACGGCGCGTCTAAGCTCGCGGGCGAGCAGGCTGTTTTGAAAGCGGGAGGACACTCTGCTATACTGCGAACCTCGTGGGTTTACGACGGGACGGGGAAAAATTTCTTCACAACCATGTTGCGTTTGGCGCAAGAGCGCAAAGAACTAAGTGTTGTTAGCGACCAATTTGGACGCCCTACATATGCAGGGCATCTTGCGGATGCAGTCCTGTGCACGGCAGAAGCGCTAGCCAGACGCGATAAGGCGGTGGCCGGCATTTTTCACGTAAGCGGCAGAGGCGATATTGTGCACTGGGCTGACTTTGCGAAATCAATTTTTGAAATCAGCCGAGGCCATAGAGCACACGATGTCGTGGTCAATGAGATCACATCTGCCGACTACCCTACACGTGCAAAACGTCCCAATTACTCAGCTTTAGATGTGTCGCACTTTGAAGAAACCTTGCAAATGAAATTGCATGATTGGCGCGACGGCCTTAAAGAGGCCTATTATGAATGGGTTGCGGCGCAAGGTTAGGAGCCTAGGATGAAAAGAAAAGGTATTATTCTTGCCGGGGGAAGCGGAACACGCCTCCATCCCAGCACTATATCTGTCTCCAAACAGCTCATGCCAGTTTATGACAAACCGATGATTTATTATCCTTTGTCTGTTTTAATGGATGCTGGCATCAATGATATATTGATTATTACAACACCGCATGATCAAGCTGCATTTAAAAATTTACTCTCAGATGGCAAACGCTGGGGTCTGTCTATATCTTATGCGGCCCAACCAAGTCCGGACGGGTTGGCGCAAGCCTTGATTATTGCAGAGGACTTTTTAGGTGGCGCCCCAAGTGCCCTTATCCTTGGGGACAATCTCTTTTTTGGGCAAGACTTTACGGCTGCGACGCGTGAAGCTTATTCTAATGACGAAGGGGCGAGAGTTTTTGGATATCAAGTTAAAAATCCCAGCGATTATGGAGTTGTAGGGTTTGACGATCAAAACCGTGCTGTTTCGCTTGAAGAGAAGCCTAAAAACCCCGCCTCGAATTATGCTATCACCGGCTTATATTTTTATGATAAGCACGCGCCCGAATATGCTAAACAAGTCAAGCCTTCTGCCCGTGGTGAATTAGAAATCACAGCTCTCAACCAAATTTATTTGGATAAAGGCAAGTTATCAGTTGAACTGCTAAGTGAGGGCACAACGTGGCTGGATACTGGAACCCATCGATCACTTTTACAGGCCGCCCAATTTGTCAGTGTGATCGAAGAACGGCAAGGCCGACGTATTTGCTGCCCGGAAGTTATCGCTTACGAAAAGAGATGGATTGACCGCGCTCAACTCGAAGCCTTGGCATTACCCCTGGTCAAAAGTGGTTACGGCGCATATCTGATGAAGTTTCTTAAAACCTGATCTATAATGATTTTTGACGCAGGTCTGTCAGAGACCATGATACGAGCCGCGCATACGCGGCAGCTGATATAATGCGTTGATTACTTGTTTTGCGCCTCTCTGTCAGAACGACCTTGGGAAAGGCGAAGGCGCCGTCTCTTAGCCCCCTTAGTTTTGCGCGCCAATGCGGCGACCCAAGCGTGCGAATTAAGAGATAGGTTTGAACTATACTATAAAGGGGTAATTGTACTAATAAAATTGATACAGGCGTAAGTTTAGCCATCAAGCGAAGCTGATTTTTATGGGTATAATAGAGCTGAAAACCGCTTCCAATACCCGTCGTTCCACCGCCGACATGTGCGACATGTGCATTAAAAATATGCAGGCATTTATGGCCTTGTGATTGGAGCCGTAGGCCCAAATCTATATCTTCAAGATAGCAAAAATAACCCTCATCAAAACCGGAAACAGCTTCAAACACGGGGCGCCGATATGCGGCTGCAGCGCCGCAAGGTGCGAGAACCTCTCTGTGATTGGTCGGCATAATAGATAAGCGTTGATCTTGGCCTCCGCGCCAACCTATACCAAATATTGAATATTGATCGCCGGCGCCGTCGAGAATAGTGGCATTGCCTGCTTTGACCAGAGTTGAGCTTAGCATGGCATATTCTGGATTTTCGTCCGCAGCCATCATGAGATTGGCGAACCAATCAGGCCGTGGCCAAGCATCTGGGTTTAACGTAATTATCCAATCTGTGTCTGCGGATTTAGCGCCTAAATTACTTCCACCCGAAAAGCCGGTGTTTTCATCAGCATGAATGATGTGTAGCCAATCATAGTCTGACCAGCTTTTATGCGGCGCAATAGGCGCGTCACTATTGTTTACAATGACAACTTCAAAGTCGCGGCGAGACTGCTTATCTAGGCATCTCACGCACTTCTGTAAATGTTCGTCGCTATTAAAAGCTGTAATGACGATACGGGCTTTGACCATGATCCTGTATTCCCACGCCGAAAGCCATCATGCAAAAGGTGATTTGAAATCCTTGAAAAAAGGCGCGGACTTATCTTTATCCGACAAACGGGCTTTCTCGTAGTTAATGCCCCAATCAATACCAAGCGTGGGATCATTCCATGCAATACTGCCATCGCAATCCGCGGCATAATAATCTGTGCATTTATATTGAACTTCTGTGTCAGGCTCCAGCGTTGCAAAACCGTGTAAGAAGCCTTCGGGTACCCAGAGTTGGCATCCATTTTCTGCCGTCAGCTTAACTGCAACATGCTGACCATAGGTTGGGGATCCGCTACGTGCATCAACAGCAACGTCAATAATTGATCCTTGACTACATCGGACTAACTTTCCTTGCGCATGGGGAGGTGTTTGGAAGTGTAGGCCTCGCACCGTATGGGCGGGGCGCGAAAGCGAGTGGTTTTCCTGTACAAACATGACGTCACGACCAACAAACTCTGAAAAGCTGTTCTGCCGGAACGTTTCCATGAAATAGCCGCGACTATCTGTAAATTTTTTAGGTGTAACGACGACAACATCTGGAATAACTGAACGTTCGAACAACATGAATATCTCTAAGCTTAATATGAGTAAATACGATTTTAAATGCTGGCTGGTTTACAGGACGCGCTGTATGCCGTCTATTTAAAAGCCAAAGAAAATCATAGCATAAAACCCCGACCTAAACCGGAGTCATTTATTATTTTGCTCAGAGTATTATTTTGGAGCTAAAACCATCGTCATCATGCGGCCCTCGGTTTTGGGCTCAAACTCGACCTTCGTATCTTCTTCAAAGTCTTCTTTAACCCGCTGGAGTAATGTCATGCCGCGATCCATGTGCGCCATTTCCCGGCCCCGAAAACGGATTGTGACTTTGACTTTATCACCTCGCTCAAAAAAGCGAGTCATCGCGCGGGTTTTGACTTCATAATCATGCGTATCAATATTTGGCCGCATTTTAATTTCTTTGATGTCTTGCGTGCGCTGACTCTTACGGGCGGCAGCTTTCTTTTTTTGCTGCTCAAAGCGCAATTTTCCATAATCTAGGATCTTACAGACAGGTGTTTCGGGGTCAGGGGCGACCTCAACAAGGTCTAACCCAGCGGCTCTTGCCGCTGCAAGAGCCTCATCGATGGAAACGACACCGCGTTTTTCACCTGTTTCTGTTATAAGAAGGACGTTGGGGGATTCGATTTCCCGGTTTGTGCGCGGCCCCTTGGGTTTCTTGGACGGCGGCGCAGCGTGTGGTCGTCTAGCTATGAAAAAATCTCCTGCTCAGCTAATATGGGACACGAATATGGCTGTTGAGAGATGTATTTTCAAGCAGGCAAATCCATTATCATCGATATAAAGGTCGTTATGTGCGGGATTTACAACATTAAATCTTGATAAACAGTCAAAGTATCTCGCTGCAGGCGTTGTTTCGAGAAATGATCAAGAATGTGAGCGCGTGCAACGGGCCCGTCATACGCCTCCCACGCGAGAGCTTTTTGAATGCCTGCAGCCAAGGCTTTGGCGTTATTAGGCTCGACCAATAACCCGGTTTTGCCATGAAGAACCGTTTCCAAGGCTCCGCCATGCGCGGTGGCAACAATAGGGCGTTGCATTGCTTGGGCTTCTGCGGCCACTCGCCCAAAGGCTTCTGGGTCAGTTGACGCAGAGATAATAATATCGGCGCATGCCAGAGCCGCAGGTATAGCGTCTGTGTGGCCGGGGAAAACCACGCGATCCTGAAGACCATAAGTCATGCAGGCGTTTTGCAGTTCAGCAATGTAATCATCCCGGCCCTGTGCGTCGCCGAGGCAAATCAGAGCATAATTATCCGGAAGAAGGCTGAGGGCGTCGATGGCAACAAGCTGCCCTTTCCACCGCGTCAGCCGTCCGGGCAGCAAGATGAGGTGGTTATCAAGAGGAATGTTCCATAATTTAAATTGGGCTTCTATTTCGCGCGGATGAAGCGCGCCAAGATCAAAACGTACCATGTCAACCCCGCGGGGTATAACCCGAATTTTTTGTGGGTTAATGCCGTGTTCTGCCATGATGTGCGCTTTGGTGAATAAAGAGTTCGCAATGATAATTTCGCCGCGTGTCATGATGGCATTATATCGTCGTTTTAAGCCTGATTTCGCATTATATATACCGTGATATGTGGTTACAAAGTGCCGCCCAGTCGCTTGCGCAGCGGAATAGGCTGGCCAAGCGGGCGCACGAGAGCGGGCATGCACGATATCAATGTCATAATCCTTTATAATCTCAATCAAGGCGCGTTTGTTGCGATAGTAATGTAAAAGGTTCTTACTGCCGACATTAAATTTGTGCAGTTTACCGCCGAGACCTTCAAGTTCACGCTCCAGTCGCCCGCCCGCGCTTGCCACATGCGGCGTGTATCCAGCCGCGCTCAGAGCCTCGGCCACCTCAAGTGTGGTTCTCTCAACACCTCCGGCATTGAGTTCCGGCACGATTTGGAGCACATTCATATTTGAGTTTCGAATCCCATAATAGGCTCATATCATTATGACGCAGACTTCGCCTGTAAAATTTTTACTTGCCTCCGGCTATGCGGGATCAAGCAATGAAAAGATAGCCTATCACTATAGTGAGGGCCGGTGCCCCACTATTATTTGGTGCGGCGGACTTAAGTCAGATATGGAGGGCGGCAAAGCTGTGCATCTTCAAAACTGGACTGAGCGCGAGGGGCGGGCTTATATTCGGTTCGATTATTTTGGCCACGGGCAAAGCTCAGGCCGCTTTCGCGATGGCACACTATCGCGCTGGGCGGCTGACATTGTTCAAATTATAGACGAGTTGGCCTTAGGAGATGTTATCCTTGTTGGCTCTTCTATGGGCGGGTGGGCTTCATTATTGGCAATGCGCGCGCGTGAGGGGCGGGTGAAGGGTCTGGTTTTAATTGCGCCCGCACCGGATTTTACAGAAAAACTCATGTGGGAGAAATGGGACGATAATATTCGGCAAGCGATTACCCAAGATGGAATTCATTATGAGCCGTCAGAGTATGGTGAACCCTATGAATATAGCCGCGAACTTATAGAGGACGGACGTGCGAATCAATTGCTCGACACCCCTATTTCTTTTGAAGGGCCAGTGCGTATTTTGCAGGGTGCGGCTGACGCCGTTGTGCCGTGGGAATACGCGCACCGCTTGGTGGACATATTGACCAGCACTGATGTGACTATGACCTTGGTTAAATCCGGCGATCATAGTCTGTCGCGTCCCGTTGATCTCAATCGGCTCGAGAGAGCTGTCCAAGACGTTTTTAACACTTTGAATTCATGAACCAAAGTTTCTATGAAATATTTCCGGTCATGACACTTGATGCCTTACAGCTGAAAATCATCCGTCATATGCGAGAGGCTGGCCTCGAAAGCCCGGGACTTGACGCGCGTTTGCTGATTGAATGCGCGTCGGGTTGGAGTGCTGTTGATATTATTTTGCGCGGGGCAGAGGACGTTCCAAATAATATTCAGTCAGATATCGAGGCACTAGCCGCGCGCCGCATAGCAGGAGAGCCGCTCGATAGTATTTTAGGCTACAGTGAGTTCTATGGTCGCCGGTTTGACATAACAGGCAATGTGCTCTCGCCGCGGCCCGAAACTGAAGGTTTGGTTGACGCAGGTCTTGCCGCGGTAAAATCTATGCCGTGTCCGCATATCCTCGACTTAGGGACAGGCTCTGGCGCGGTTGTTATTTCGCTTTTAGCGGAGCGTCACGCGGCGATGGGAACTGCTGTGGATATTTCAGCTGCGGCGCTCAAAGTTGCGGGGCAGAACGCAAGGACGCACAATGTTCATGACAGATTGACGTTTTTGCGCGGGGATTGGTTTACGCCTGTTGAAGGTCAATTTGATCTGATCGTGTCCAATCCGCCCTACATAACAGACGCGGCGATGAAAAAATTGCCCACCGAGGTCAAACATTATGACCCAGATGTTGCTTTGCGCGGCGGGCCCGATGGCTTAGCGCCTTACCGCAAGATTATAAGCCATGCGAAAACTTATCTAAGACCCGGTGGATCGCTTATTTTTGAAATCGGTTTTGATCAAGGTAAATCTGTTTCAGGTCTTTTAAAGGCCGCAGGGTTTTTGTTTGTTACTCTCAAGCAAGATTTGTCGGGTCATGACCGGATTGTGAGTGGAATTTTACCAAAATAAAATAATCTGGTTTACGAAAAAAGAGCTTGGCCAAGACGGCCGGGTTTGCTAGCACAAAACTGTGCGTTGGTGGACATAAATAATTTCCGGCCCGCACACAGCCCAAAAAATGTAAACACCGCAGGTTAAACCCGGTGAAAAGGGATTTTTAAGGATAGTGGTATGAAACGCCAACGCGGACGTAACCGTCGAAATAATAATAACAACGCGCATCACAACAGTAATCGGTCTATGGATAGTAACGGCCCGGATGTAAAAGTGCGAGGCAACGCCACTCAAATCCATGATAAATACGAAGCGCTTGCGCGAGATGCTGCGTCCAGCGGAAGCCGTGTTAAAGCAGAAAATTACCGTCAGCATGCTGAACATTATCTTCGTCTCTTGAACGAGCAAGAGGCCGCTAAACAAGCGGCGCAAGCGGCCCGCGAACAAGCAGACGCTGATCGCGCGGAGCAGAATAAATCCAGCGATGACAAAACTGAGGGCGACGAGCCTAAGAGCCGCCGCCAGCCACCGCGCCCGCGCCAAAACCGCGAAGATAAAACTCAAGATACTCATGGCGAGGATAATGGTCTTGAAGTTGTCACACCCAAAGCCACTAAAGCCACTAAACCAGAGGCAAGCGTTGCTGAAGAAGTACCTGAAAAAGCGCCGCGCCGTCGCCGGGCTCCTGCGCGTAAAAAACCTGATGACGAGACTGTAACAGCCGCAGCCGAGTAGCGCGCAAACTATTATTATTCAGCGTTTTCCCCTTCCGCGCAGCGGCTGCGCGCTCTATAAGGCCGCATGACAGACACATCTCCTTCTGAAGCATATCAGGTCTTGGCGCGCAAATACCGCCCGCGCACATTCGAAGATATGATTGGCCAAGAAGCTATGGTTACCACTTTGACCAATGCGTTTAAGGCAGGGCGCGTCGCCCATGCGTTCATGCTGACTGGTGTTCGTGGTATTGGTAAAACCACAACCGCGCGCCTGCTGGCCCGCGCCTTAAACTATGAAACCGATACGCAACATGCCCCCTCCGTCGAGCTGGGCATACCGGGGCTGCATTGTGATTTAATTATGAGCTCCAGCCATATGGATGTGCTGGAAATGGACGCCGCGTCGCGTACAGGCGTTGAAAATATGCGCGAGCTTCTTGAGGGAGTTCGGTATGCGCCAGTTTCGGCGCGTTACAAGGTTTATATCATTGACGAAGTTCACATGTTGTCGACGGGTGCTTTTAACGCGTTGCTAAAAACGCTCGAGGAGCCGCCGGATCATGCTAAATTCATTTTTGCTACGACTGAAATACGCAAAGTTCCAATAACGGTTTTATCCCGGTGCCAAAGGTTTGACCTGCGCCGCGTCGAGGCGGGTGTTTTAACCGATCATTTGAAACATATTTGCGCGCAAGAAAACGCGAAAGTCTCAGATGATGGATTAGGCCTTATCGCGCGGGCTGCCGAAGGGTCTGTGCGAGATGCTTTATCTTTGCTGGATCAAGCGATTGTTCAGGCGGGGCTGGACGGCTCTGAAGTGAGCTTCGAGCAGGTGCGGTCCATGCTGGGTTTGGCCGACCGCGTCCGGGTTCTTGATTTATTTAGTTTGGCGGCGACCGGCGACGGGGCAGGTGCCTTGAACGAAATACGCGCTCAATATGATGACGGTGCTGATCCCAGTGTGGTGATGCGTGATTTGCTGGATATTTGCCACGAAGTCAGCCGCGCTAAAACTTTGGGCAGTGGCGCTGATATGGACGTCGCCCCGCATCAGGCTGCGCGCATTCAGGCGTTATCAGAGAAACTCACATTAGGGCAGCTAACGCGTCTTTGGCAAATGTTGCTGGGTTCTTATAATGATGTGCGCGCGGCTCCGGCCCCATTGGCTGCCGCAGAAATGGCGCTGCTTAAATTATCCGTCGCAGGAGGGATGCCCGCGCCTGAACTTGCGGCTCAGATTATTAACGAAATTCGGGCTGGTAATTTTACGCCGCCAGCCATGAAATCTACGTCTGCGCTAGGCCCGGCTTCAGCCGCTGCGCCGAGCTTAAGCCGCCAGGCTGCTGTGAGTACCGGCGCTCAAACGGCGGCTATTAGCGCACCCGAACCTGTTCCTGCTCAGACCCAAAGTCCGTCTTTGACCATTACAAGCCTTGAAGATTTTACGGGGGCGCTGCCAGACGAAATGGTTGCGCTGCGTTATGATATAGAGAAATATGTCAGACTTATACGATTTCGTCCGGGATCCATGACAATTGAAAACCTCAAAGAAGCTCCGCCGTCACTGGTGGGACGCATGGTCGAAGCCCTCCGGGACTTAACGGGTGATTTATGGCTCATTGATCAGGAGGCTGGCGAGGGCGATATCCCGCTGGCAGAGCAGCGCAAACAGGCTACCGCAGAGCGTGATTTACAGGACCGCTCTCACCCCGCATTTTCACATCCTTTGCTGAAAGCTGCGACGCTTATTGAAATTCGCGATGTTGCCACCACATCGGAAGCCCAGAGCAATATTATCGCCGCTAATTTTAGCAGGCAGGAGACGGATCAATGAAAGACCTCATGGGCCTCATGAAACAGGCAAAAGAGATGCAGTCCAAAATGGCTGATGCGCAAGCGCAAGTTGCCGATATTGAAGTAGAGGGCCGAGCGGGCGCTGGTCTTGTGGTTTTGCGTATAACGGGCGGTAGCAATATGAAGGGTCTGAAAATTGACCCGTCTATCTTAAATGCGGACGATGCTGAAATTGTTGAGGATTTGATAATTGCGGCCTATCAGGACGCAAAAGCCAAACTTGACGAAGCTCAAGCCGAAACCATGAAATCCGCGTTTGGTGATATGCAGCTACCACCCGGCATGAAGATGCCGTTTTAGAAAGATATTATGTCTGAAAGCCACCTCGATATACGCATTATGCCTGTCACCCCATTTCAGCAAAATTGTAGTTTGATATGGGATACGCGGTCAATGGAAGGCGTTTTTGTTGATCCTGGCGGCGAAGCAGAGAAGCTTCTTGCAGAGGCAAAATCCTTGGGCGTGACGATCAAAGAAATATGGCTCACTCATGGTCACCTGGATCATGCGGGCGGCGCAGAAGATATTCGCACCGAGCTTGATGTTCCTGTGATTGGGCCGCACAAAGACGATCAGTTCTGGCTCGATATAATTGAGGAGAGCTGGGCAAAATACGGCCAAGCAGGTATGGGCAAAAACATGGTGCCAGACCGTTATCTTGAGGACGGCGAAACGCTCACCTTGGGCGATACAGAGTTTGGTGTTGTGCACACACCGGGCCATACACCAGGCCATGTCGTGATCTATAATCAAGACCTCAGAATCGCTTTTGTTGGGGACGTTATTTTTCGCGGCTCTGTTGGGCGTACAGATTTCCCCCGCAGCAATCCTCAGGCGTTGATTGACTCGATTAAAGACAAATTATGGCCACTTGGAAATGATATGCGGTTCATTCCGGGACACGGCCCGATGAGTACATTCGGCCAAGAGCGTATAGATAACCCCTTTGTTGCGGATCATGTTACTGGAGTCGCTGGCGGGCGCACCAGCGGTATAATGTAATGACAAAAGGCGTAGGCGGGAGAACGGCGCAAGAGGCCTTGTCTGGATTAGTGGACATGACAGCCGGAGTAAAACCGATTGAGTCTACTGAATTTGAAAGCCGGATTGTCAAAGCGCAAGACTTGATGCGAACGCATGGTTTGGCCGCTATTTATGTCAATGCGGGTACAAACCTGTCTTACTTTACAGGCACGCCGTGGCGTGCATCGGAACGCATGGTCGGAGCGCTTATACCTGCGAGCGGGCCTCCAGTTTATATTGCGCCGGCTTTTGAAAAAACAACACTCCTGCAGTTTATGGGCATAAAGGGCCGTATTTGTACGTGGGAGGAGCATGAAAGTCCCTATGCAATTATGTCTGAGTTATTTGCCGCGCAAAATATCCGCACTGGTCGCCTAGGGCTTGATGAAAGCACACCTTTCTTTGTCACTAACGGATTAAGCAAAGCCTGCCCGGGTATGAATTTTGTTGACGCGCGTAGCGTGACGTCGGGATGCCGTATGATTAAATCACAAGCAGAGTTAGCGCTTATGCAGCGCGCCAAAGACATGACTCTCGCGGTTCATAAGGCCACGGCGTCAATGCTTTACGCGGGACTATCTACAACAGACGTTTCGGTGTTTATTGATCAAGCCCACCGCAAAGTCGGCGCGCCCGCTGGCTCTTATTTCAAAATCGTCTTGTTTGGTGGCGCCACAGCCTATCCGCACGGTGTCAAGGATCCGCAATTTCTCAAAGATGGCGATATGGTGCTTATTGATACGGGCTGTCAGCTTCATGGCTATATTTCCGATATAACGCGCAGTTATGTTTTTGGTACGCCGTCCGAGCGTCAACGACAGGTCTGGCAGGCTGAGAAAGCTGCTCAGGCGGCAGCTTTCAATGCGGCCCAAATTGGCGTAAGGTGCGGTGATGTTGATCTTGCCGCGCGCGCAGAACTTGAATCGCGCGGTTTTGGCCCCGGCTATCAAACGCCAGGACTTCCGCACCGCACGGGCCACGGTATTGGGCTTGATATTCACGAATGGCCTTATCTAAACTCGGGGGATAATACATGTCTCGAGCCTGGTATGTGTTTCTCCAATGAGCCCATGATTTGTATCTACGGTGAGTTTGGCGTTCGGCTCGAAGATCATTTCTATATGGCCCCTGACGGTCCGGTATGGTTCACAAAGCCAAGCAAAAGCATCGATGATCCATTTGGCTAAGTTTCGTCCTATCGAAGCCGTTTGCAATGATAAAAAGCTGTTCAAGCTTTATTCAGGAAAAACAGTTTAAGCACATGTTAGCTTGTCAATTGGTGAGTTATTTCTCTCTTTAAAACTGCCCCGTCTTTGACGGGGTTTCTTTTTGACATATTACACAAATGTCACACGTTTGTAGGTAAACGGTCATTTTTAATCCGTTTATATAGAGATACTGCGGAAGGTGCGCCAACCCTCAAACTCGGCTAACGCCTTAAACTCCGCAATGTACTGGCACCGCCGCATGTATTGCCCCCAGCCCTGACGCGGCGGTGCCAGATTACATAAAATGCAGCGAAAATTCTCACCTGTTAGAAGGGTTAATCTGCCAGCATATCTTTGACGGCGCTCACGAGTTCTGCTTTTGGAATGGTTATTTGCGCAGGACGCGCTGCTTTCCACTCTTCATTGGACTCAATGGCTTTTGACATTTCTGCGCCTAGCAAGAGGTTTTTGAGAGTGATTTCCCCATTTGACTTTTCGTCCTCGCCCATCAGGATTGCAACTTGTGCCCCGCGGCGATCTGCATATTTCATCTGTTTTGTGACATTTCCTGATCCAACAAAAACCTCCGCGCGGATACCGCTTGCGCGAAGTTCCGCTGCCATATTGAAGTAGTCCCCCATCAAGGCGCGATCAAAAGCAGCAATAAAGACGGGCGGTCGCACAGACTTATCCAGCGCGTTCATACGCTCCAAGGCTGAGAGAAAGCGCGAGACGCCAAAGCTGAAACCCGTCGCGGGGACGGCTTGTCCTCTGAACCGAGATACAAGATCATCATATCGTCCGCCGCCGCCGATGGAGCCAATGCGCACCGGGCGGCCCTTGCGGTCTTTGATATCGGCTAAAAGCTCCGCTTCAAACACCGGGCCTGTATAATAGCCAAGGCCGCGAACGATAGAGGTGTCAAAGATCACGCGATCCGGGCCAAAGCCTGTGGCTGTTAGAAGAGTGTCAATCTGCGCGAGCTCTGCGCAGCCGGCCAGTCCGCGTTCGGACGTGCCAACAAGTTTTTCAAGCGCCCGGATGGTCTCGCCCCTGTCATCGTGGCTTGCGGTGGTGAACCCTAGAACAGTTTTGATCGCAGATGGGGCAAGACCTGCACCTTCGGTATAAGCTCCGCTGTTATCTTCGCGGCCTTCGCCTAGCAAGGCTTCCACGCCGTCCGCGCCCAGACGGTCAAGTTTGTCAATGGCGCGCAAAACGGTCAGGCGCTGGATGCCGCCAGCCTCTGTATTGGGCACGCCGGAGCTTTCCAGAATACCGTCGAGTAATTTGCGGTTGTTTACGCGTACTGCATATTGCCCGTCTTTGAGGCCCGCTGCCCGCATTACAGACGCGGCCATGATGATCATTTCAGCATCCGCCGCAGAGCCCGCTGCGCCGACGCTGTCCGCGTCGCACTGCACGAATTCGCGGAAGCGCCCAGGACCTGGTTTTTCGTTTCGAAACACGCTGCCGGCTTGGTAACGGCGATACGGTTTGGCGAGGCCGTCATAGTTTTCGGCGACGTAGCGCGCCAGCGGCGCGGTCAAATCATACCTGAGTGACAACCACTGTTCGTCATCGTCTTGCAGCGCAAACACACCTGTGTTGGGGCGGTCATCGTCCGGCAGGAATTTACCTAGCACATCGGCATACTCAAACACGGGGGTTTCAAGGGGTTCAAAACCGTGTATATCATACACAGAAAATGCAGCCTCTATAAGCTGGCGCTCTGCGCGTAATAGCGCAGCCGGTTTATCTTCAAATCCGCGCGGGCGTCGTGCTTTGGGGCGAAATTGTTTTTCTTTCTTGGCCATGACATGTCTCTATGGTTTTCAAGACGGGGTCTAGGCGCTGGAGCCCCAATCGGCAAGAGTTTTCAGACCATCTATTTCAGCGCTGCGATGGCCGTTTCAATGATCATATCCTGAGTATTCTCATCAAGGTAAGCATGCATCGGCAGGCTGATGATTTTATCGCAGCAATCCATCGTGTTGGTTAAGCCGTTGCCTTGAACAGGGAAGTGCGCGTAAGCGGTTTGAACATGGATCGGCTTGGGGTAATAACGTGCGGTCGGGATGTCTTTCGAGGCCAACGCTGCAGCAAAAGCTGTAAAATCGGGTACTTCGATGGTAAACTGCGCCCATGTTGATACAGCGCCGTCCATAACTTTGGGGACTCGCAATGCGTAAGGGCGCAGACCGTCAATATAACGCTGCGCTATAACATTTCGCGCCTTGATCTCATCCGCAAATATCGAAAGCTTTGGCAAGAGAATGGCGGCCTGTAATGTATCAAGCCGTGAGTTAATCCCAACACGGATATTATCATATTTATCGATACCTTTGCCGTGTATGCGCAAAGAATCGATCACGTCTCTTAGCTCGTCATTCTGTGTTAAAATGGCACCGCCATCGCCGTAACAGCCCAGCGGTTTTGCGGGGAAAAAGCTTGTGGTTGTGATATCGGCCCAATTAATCGGCTGCTGGCCGTTTAGCGTCGTTCCAAACCCTTGCGCCGAGTCGGCCACAAGCTTCAACCCGGCGTCGCGCACAATTGGCGCAATGGCGTCATAGTCAGCAGATTGCCCAAAAAGGTCGACGACAATCACAGCGCGCGGCGTGAGCTCGCCTTGGGCTTTAATTTCTTCAATCGCTTTTTTAAGGCTGCTCGCGTCCATATTATAGGTTTCGCGGTCCATATCGACAAAGACGGGCGTGGCTCCGACATGGGCAATAATTTCAGCGGTCGCGCAATATGTAAATGACGGGCAGAAAACGGCGTCGCCGGGGCCGATGCCCCACGCTAGCATGGGAAGTATCAACGCATCTGTCCCGTTTGCACAGCCAAGGGCATGTTTGGCCTCGCCAAACTCTGCTAACTGACTTTCAAATTCCAGAACCTCAGGACCCATAACAAAGCGGCCGTGCTCCAGAACGGTTTGAATGCCGTCATCGATTTCGGTTTTCAGCCGGGCGCGTTGTGCCTGTAAGTCAATGAACTCAAGTCCCATGGATTTATCCTCTTTGCTCTGAGTTTAGTCATACGGGTAGGCTAAGTAAGTGCCAAGGCGAAATAGGCTGAATGTCAGAAACTGACGCTTATTGTGATCGCGCGCGGCAAGCCGTTTTATTTTCGTGGGAATTATCCCATAAAAACATGAAACCCCTCTTTAATTTTGTAAAAATTACGATATATAGGCGATATATTTTTACAAAGGTGGGATAAACCCCAATTGCATATGACGCAGATGAGCGATTTTATTGATAGAGCCGAAAATTTTGCCCGTATTAGTGGACAAAGCCTGTCGACGATTTCCCGCAAGCTTCTCAATGACGGAAAGGGGCTCGCGCGCCTCAAAGAGGGTGGGCAGTGCACGCTCAAGACTTTGGAGAACGCCGTAGCAAAACTGGACGCGCTTGAGGCCGATATAGGACGAGGAGATGATTTCTCGCACTTGGATCGACTCGAAGCTGAAGCTATCCATATCATCCGCGAAGTTGCTGCTGAATGCGAAAATCCGGTTATGCTGTATTCGGTTGGTAAGGACAGTTCCGTGATGTTGCATTTGGCAGAAAAGGCATTTTATCCGTCGCGTCCGCCTTTTCCACTAATGCACGTCGATAC
Organism: uncultured Caulobacterales bacterium; assembly: GCA_964352785.1. GTDB lineage: Bacteria > Pseudomonadota > Alphaproteobacteria > Caulobacterales > Maricaulaceae > JACOMS01. Next base: position 59,397 of record CAYGTI010000014.1, on the reverse strand, counting down.
AACATGGAAGTTCAAGGAAATGATCGCTTTTCGTGATCGCCGCGCAAAAGAGGTCGGCATGGAGTTGATTGTGCATTCCAATCAAGACGGAATTGCAGACAATGTGGGGCCTTTTACCCATGGTTCAGTTGTGCATACCGATATTATGAAAACACAAGCGCTGAAACAGGCGCTAGATAAATATAAATTTGACGCGGCTTTTGGCGGGGCGCGCCGGGACGAGGAAAAATCACGGGCCAAAGAGCGCATTTTTTCGTTTCGGACGGAAAAACACAGATGGGACGCCAAGAATCAACGACCCGAGCTTTGGTATATTTATAATACGCGAGTTCATAAAGGCGAATCCATGCGAGTCTTTCCGCTCTCCAATTGGACGGAACTGGATATCTGGCAGTATATTTATAGAGAAAATATTCAAATTCCTGATCTTTACCTCGCCAAAAAACGGCCTGTTGTCGAAAAAAACGGCGTGTTGATTATGGTTGATGACGACCGTATGCCTATTGAGCCAGACGATAAAGTTGAAGAAAAAATGGTGCGTTTTAGAACGTTAGGCTGTTACCCTCTGACAGGCGCGGTAGAGAGCAAGGCGGACACGCTGCCGGAAGTGATTCAAGAGATGCTACTGACAACGACATCAGAGCGCCAAGGCCGCGTCATCGACTCGGACGCGGGCGCCTCCATGGAGCAGAAGAAACAAGAGGGGTATTTTTAATGTCCCATCATGATGATTTGATCGACACGGATATTTTGGCTTACTTGAACGCACAAGAGCAGAAATCTTTTCTAAGGTTTATAACGTGTGGATCGGTTGATGACGGCAAGTCGACCTTAATCGGGCGTCTGTTGTACGATTCGAAACTGATCTATGAAGATCAACTGGCGAGCATTGAGAAAGACAGTAAAAAGTCTGGTACGCAGGGCGAAAAAATTGACCTTGCCTTGCTTGTCGACGGCCTCGCGGCGGAACGCGAACAGGGTATCACCATTGATGTGGCTTATAGGTTTTTCTCAACGGATAAGCGTAAGTTCATCGTGGCGGATACGCCTGGCCATGTGCAATATACGCGAAATATGGCAACCGGCGCGTCTACGGCGGACGTTGCCATATTGCTGATTGATGCGCGGTACGGTGTGCAAGTTCAAACGCGCCGTCATGCCTATATTGCTTCGCTCTTGGGTATTCGTCGTGTCGTTGTTGCCATCAACAAAATGGATATTAACGGCTTTGACCAGTCCATATATAACGACATCGAAGTTGACTTTCGAAGCTTTGCGGCAGATCTAAACTTTACCGATATTATGTGTATTCCAATGTCCGCTTTGGAGGGTGATAATGTGACAACCGCGTCCACGCGCTCGCCGTGGTACCGAGGTCCAGTATTACTCGAATATTTAGAAACGGTCGACGTTGAGCGAAACGCAGCAGACGCACCTTTTCGTATGCCTGTACAGTGGGTCAATCGGCCCAATCTCGACTTTCGAGGGTTTTCCGGCACTGTCGCCTCGGGCCATATAAAGGTTGGCGATCCCATTATCGTCATTCCTTCGGGCAAACGTTCGACTATAAAGTCCATCGTTACCCACGGCGGTGATTTAAAATCAGCCCGTCAAGACATGGCCGTCACGCTCAAGCTCAAGGACGAGATTGATATATCACGCGGGGATATTATCTGCGCGGCCGATAGCCCCGCCGAGCAAGCAGATCAGTTTCAAGCTCATATTTTGTGGATGGCTGAAAAAGAGCTTTATCCTGGCCGGCATTATCTTTTAAAAACGTCCAATAAAACCGTTCCGGCCAGTGTCAGCACCCTTAAGTACCGTGTCAATATTAATGACTTTTCCGAAGAGGCAGCCAAGACGTTGACGCTTAATGAAGTCGGTGTCTGCACGCTGTCTTTATCAGCGCCCATTGCCTTTGATGCTTACAGGGATAACCGAAACACTGGCAGCTTTATTCTGATTGACCGCCAAACAAATGCGACTGTCGGTGTAGGCATGCTTGATTTTGCTTTACGGCGCGCCCGTAACGTTGTCTGGCAGGATTTGGATGTTAACAAAGCGGCGCGCTCAGTTCAGAAAAATCAAAAGCCTGCCCTGCTATGGTTTACCGGCCTCTCGGGCTCGGGCAAATCGACCATCGCCAACTTGGTTGAGAAAAAACTTCTCGACCTTGGTCGGCATACTTACACGCTGGACGGAGATAATGTACGTCATGGTCTGAACCGTGATCTTGGTTTTACCAAGGCTGACCGCGTTGAAAACATTCGGCGCATCGGCGAGGTCGCAAGGTTGATGGTTGATGCAGGGCTTATTACGATGGCGTCATTTATTTCTCCCTACAGAGCCGAGAGACAAATGGCGCGCGAACTTTTGGGCAGCGAAGAGTTCGTCGAAATTTATGTGAATACACCTTTGGACGTAGCCGAAAAACGCGACGTCAAAGGGCTTTATGCCAAAGCGCGCAGGGGCGAGATTAAAAACTTCACGGGCATAGATAGCGAATATCAAGCGCCTGAAAACCCGGAAATAGAGGTCAATACCGTTGATATGAGTGCTGAAAAAGCGGCGGAGATGATTGTGTCTTATCTACAGGACAATGGCTTTCTGGCGGGGTATGAAGCGTAATGGCGGATTACGATGTCTTTAACGGGGATGCGGATGGCATTCTGTCGCTTGTGCAGCTTCGCCTCGCAGACCCGCGCCCAGAGGCAAAACTTGTTACGGGACGTAAGCGGGATATTGATTTGCTCAAACATGTCGATGCGAGTAAGAATGATCGCATCACTGTGCTGGATATCTCTATGCGCAATAATGGCGGCGCGCTGCTCGGCTTGCTTGAGGTGGGCGCGCAGATATTTTACGCCGACCATCATAATCCCGGTGATATTCCAGAGCATGAAAATTTAACTGCTTTGATTGATACATCGTCTGAAATGTGCACGGCCATGCTGATTGACGCGCATCTGTCTGGCGCTTATCGGGCGTGGGCTGTGACCGCTGCGTTTGGCGATAATTTTCCTGCGCTTGCGAAACGCAAAGCTCAGGGTTTGGGTCTGCCGTTAGTGCAGCTTGAGCAGCTCGGTATATTGATTAATTATAATGGTTACGGGGCGTCCGTGGAAGACTTGCATTTTCATCCGGCGAATCTGTACAAAGAGTTTCTGTTATTTGAAACACCAATGGAATTTTTGGATGGCGGCGCACAAACATTCGAAAAACTCAATACGGGTTACCGCGAAGATATGAAGGCAGCAAAAGCCGGCAGAGTAATTTCTGAAACCGAAACCGGACTAGTCATAGAGCTGGCGGACACGGCCAGTTCGCGCCGCGTCTCAGGAGTATATGGCAACCAGATAGCACAAAATTTCCCAGATCGCGCACATGCTGTGCTGACACATAAAGACGGCGGCTTTGTCGTGAGCGTCCGCGCACCGCTCAAGCGCCGCACAGGGGCGGACACATTATGTTTGCAGTTTGAGACTGGCGGTGGGCGTAGCGCAGCCGCAGGGATCAATCACTTACCGGAGGTGGATATTGACCGGTTTGTCGATCTATTTCAGCAGGCATTTATGGCCTAACCTACGGAAGGGTCTGTAGCGCCTCAATCGTGCCGGGCAGTAATTGCCGCGTGCCGTCATTTTGGCTCAGTGAGGCGTTCAAATATAGCGCATTTAAAAATTGTTTCAGGTTATGACGCTGCGCCAGACCTGATTCTGATCTAAAGGCGGCGCTCCAACTGCTCATGGGGGTAGGGGCTGAAATATCTTCAATCCATGCTGTCCACTCATCTTGGGAGAATGCGCCGCGCCGCGCCAAAAATAAAATAGGTCGGGCAAGCCGTGCGGACTCGCCGTGAATATAGGCGTGTTTTTTATCGGCGCGAATCTGCGACTGCACCGCGTCTCTTATCTGAATAAAGTCAGCTTTGGTAAGCTGCTCGTTCAAGCTCAACTGCATCAGCCAATCCGCGCCGTGGGCTACATTATGTCGCCAGCCGTCTTTATTATTATAGCCGCGATAATCCTTGATGCTTTTCATATAATCCGCGCTGGCTGCGACGAAAGCTGTGCGGTCATAATTGCTCATAAACGGCGTCGTGCGGTCAACGCGCGCGATCTCTGCTAAAATAAGCGCTGCGAAAGGCCGCGCGAACCCGCTTGAATCTTTGACGCCCTTGATCTTGCCATCATTAACAATCTCTAAAAGCGTTTGTTTCAATGTGCGTATGGTTTCGGCGTTAAGCTGTGTGCCCCGCATCCAAGTTGCCAAAGCCTCATAGGCGACGCCATCCCGGATCTGCGGATTGGGGTCGGAGAGGCATTGGATCAAATTTAAGGCCAGCGTTTGCCGCGCGGCGTCATCTTGCACGCCAAACTTGTTTTCGCGAAGTTCTAAAAGTGAGCTTTCCGTATACCCATCAGGCGAGCAAGTGCTGACCGGGGGGATGACTTCGTTTTCGCATCCTGCAAGCGGCGCGCAGACAAGTGTAAGACCAATGAGGAGTGAGTATCGCATATTTTTATCTTGTGACTTTTTGGCGAGCCTAACACAAGCGGCCATTCGAAGAAAGTTTGAACGATGGCCTTAAATCTTCACTAGAACCAAGACTGGACTTGCCGCTTTCCCCTGCGCGTCGTAAACGGCGCGCATGAGTGGATTTTTTTATGTGGCCCTTGGCGGGGCTCTGGGGGCCTCGGCCCGGCACTTTCTGGGCGAGACTGGCAAAAGCCTATGGGGAACAGGTTTCCCATATGGCACATTTGCAGTGAATATTTTGGGCGGATTTTTGATGGGCCTTTTGGCGGGATGGATGAGCTATAAGGTCTCAGGCGGCGAAAACTTACGGCTCTTTTTGGGTGTTGGTCTGCTGGGCGGATTTACAACTTTTTCAGCGTTTTCACTTGAGGTTGTGCTAATGTATGAGCGTAAGGCGTATGCTGCTATGGCGGGGTATGTTGGCGGATCGGTCATACTCTCGATCGGGGCGCTGATGTTGGGGCTTATTATGGCGCGCAAGGCGTTTGGGGCATGAGCGGCCTTCATACCATTGAGGTCGAAGCGGAGGATGCCGGGGTCAGGCTCGATCGTTGGTTTAAACGCCAATTTCCCCACATTGCCCACGGGCGAGTCGAGAAACTTCTACGCACGGGACAGCTTCGTATTGATGGGAAGCGGGCAAAGGGAAATGCGCGCCTTGAGGCCGGGCAGGTTGTGCGTATTCCGCCTTTGCCGGAACCTTCCGAGGTCAAGAAAACACAAATAATTACCGAGACTGACCAGAATTTTATGCGGGGGCTGGTTATCTATGAAGATGAACATGTTATTGCCCTGAATAAACCTTTCGGCCTTGCCGTTCAAGGTGGGAGTAAAACGGTGCGGCATATAGATGGGCTTCTGCCCGCTCTCGGGTCGGGCTGCCGTTTGGTGCACCGCCTTGACCGCGATACGACGGGAGTTCTGATTGTGGCAAAATCTGCTAAAGCTGCGGCGCGAGCTGGACGAGCCTTCCAAAGCCGTAGAGCTGAGAAAGTCTATTGGGGCATTACCAACGGAACGCCTAAGCCGAGCACAGGCGAGATCAAAGGGTATATGGCTAAAGGACGGCTCGATAACCGCTTTGGAAATGTTCACGAAGGCAAGGAAGTTATGATTGCGGTTCGCCATGGTACGGATGGAGCCAAACACGCAAAAACACTTTATCAAACCGCCTCCGCTGCGGGTAACCGTGCGGCGTGGGTGGCTATGCAGCCTTTGACCGGACGCACACATCAATTGCGCCTTCACATGCAACTCCTTGGCGCGCCGATTGCGGCGGATCCAAAATACATGACTGATAGACCTTTGCCCGGCGGGCTTGAAAATAAACTTCATCTTCATGCAAGATCTTTGCGGCTTCCCATGGACGGCCAAGGTGATATCTTTATTGAGGCGCCCTTATCGCCGCATATGAAAGAGGCGTTCCATACGCTTGGATTTGACCCAAATACACAGCTTCGGCCTTGGGAAGAGATTGAGTGAGCCGCAAAAAGCGAAAATATCCCAAGCGGTTCTATAAGGATGTGACAGTTGTGCCGGATGACGGCGGGTTTGTGGTGTGTCTTGATGGCCGGACGTTAAAAACACCCAGCAAATTAACCCTTGCTGTTCAGTCGCGCTCAGTGGCTTATATGGTGGCATCTGAATGGGATGCCCAAACCGAGTATATTATACCCGAAGCCATGCCTGTGACACGGCTGGTCAATGTCAGCATTGAGCTGACCCCAGACAACAGACCGGGCCTAATCAAAGAAGCTCGGGGCTACGCACAGACAGACTTGCTCTGCTACAGAGCGGAGGCACATTCTGCTTTGGCGCGGCATCAATCTGATCATTGGAACCCGGTGCTAAATTGGGCAGCTTCCAAGGGTATCACATTATCATCTACACACTCTGTTATAGCTGTGCCACAAGACGGAGCCGCGCTGGACGCGCTGGCGGAATATGCTGTGGCCCTTGATGATTTGAATTTGACGTTGTTCGTGCATTTGATTGCCGTTTTTGGATCGGCTGTGTTGGCCTTTGCCGTGATGGAGAAATATCTTTCGGGATCACGGGCATTTGAACTTTCGCGATTAGACTCTGACTGGCAAATTCGTCAATGGGGCGAAGATGAAGAGGCAAGGGACAACAAAGAGGCGCTGCTGGCCGAGGTGGTGGCTTTGTGCAAAATATTAGGAGAGTCAGATGGCTGAAACTGTAAAGGTCAAAGAGCGCGCCGGCGGGCTATATACGAATGACGTTTTAACGTCCCGCCATCACCTTTATGCAGACGAGCCTGCTGATATGGGCAGTGCAGACTTAGGCCCCTCGCCATACGAATATATATGCGCCGGGCTTGGTGCGTGTACGTCTATTACGCTGCGTATGTATGCGGAGCGCAAAAAATGGCCAGTCACGCAGATTGAAGTTGATGTATCTTACCGCCGCGAAACCCATAGTGATGGGCTGCAGCGTAATGTCTTTACACGAATTATCAGCGTCAAAGGCGATCTGGATGAGACCCAGCACGCTCGCATGATTGAAATTGCGAACAAATGCCCTGTGCACCGCACGCTTGAAGCCGGGAGCGATGTTATTACGCGGGCCGTGAAAACATAAAAGCGCCGAACTTGCCGACGCTTTCTTTGTAAACTTATCTGGTGATAATTATTTTTCAGTCTCGGCGTCTATAGCGTTCTGAGCTTCTTTAAGGGCTTTGCGAGCTTTTTCGAGTTTACGCCGCGTTTTATCTGATAATTCGGAGGCGTCCACTCCGTCTAAAAGTCCGCTTGCCGCCGTCACCATAGCGCTGGTATGTGAGCCGCCTATCATGTGACTATTTGAATCAAATTGAAAGTCGATGTCATCTGAGGATGAAAACTTGAAAACTTTGACGTTTGTATCTACGTCTATATCGCCATCTTTTAGTTTTTTTATAAACACGCTCCTTGCCTCGCCGCGCTCGCCAATAAGGGTTTCAATATCATGCTCTGAATGCTGACCGTTTTGAGTGATGATCCTAATTTTCTTCTTGACGTTGTCGACATCGCCGTCCTTGAGGACAAAAACGCTCATGTCTTCGCCCATATCGCCCATATTCAGCATATCGACTTGCCCTTTAATATCTATCGACTCGATATCCACCTCGGTCTTGCTGCCATCTGCGGCAACGCTATAAGCTTTGGTGACGCCGTCTTTTTCGAGAATTTCATAGTGTTTTTCTGTTTTCACACCATTAGTATCTTGCACCCATTTAATAACTTTTTTCGCTGTGCTTGTGGTCTCATGCGCTCCGGCCATTTCTGGCTCGCTTGGTCCTGAGGCCAGCGTAATCGGGGCGGTCAGTGCGGCAGCCGCTAATATAACTGCGCCTGCTGATAGCCTAGCCTTGTGGCTGGTTGGGGGTCTTTTGTGTGTCATCATCATAAGTCTCTCCTTTAAGGGATGATAAATAGTTAGGCCTAGTGGGGCCGCTTGTTTGGGGTGGACTGCAATGTGGGCTGCATGAATAAGTGTTTGGGCATAGTCATGTGTTTGCCCGCGTGTCCCGATCTTTTTTAAAACAGAAGCATCACACGCGGCTTCTTGGTCGATCCTGAATTTTTGCGCCGCAAAATGAATAAGAGGGTTCGGCCAATTGACTGCGCGGAACATAATCATTCCGCCTGCGGCCCAAATATCTTTGCGTTTGATGTGCATCATTTCGTGCAGCAGGGAGAAATATTGTTGCTGCGTATCAAAATGTGTTTGAAAGTTTTTTGGTAGAATGATCAACGGCTTAAAGAGACCTGTGACAAGCGGGCCAGTCTGTGTTTGCGAAATACGAATATCAGGCAAAGTACTTAACTGAGCGGTTTTGAACGCCCGCAAGACTATGCTGTCCATAGACGGTTTTAGCGCAGTACTGCACTCTATAAGGTCTTGAGTGTAGGTGTACTGGCGGAAAACTTCACGCAAAACCCACACGACCGCCACGCTGAGCCAAAGTCCTATGACGAGCTCCGCCCAATTATGCGAGGCTGTTAGGGTGATGGCTGTAATATCCGTTGAGGTGAAAAGGTACGGTTCTGATATTAGAGCGTTGTCAATAGTTGCCTTTGGTAGGGGTTTCAGGACGGGCAAGATAATCGGTGGAAGACACATCCTCACCACGGGGAGAAGCCAGAGAGCATATGCGGCGCAAGCACCGAAATGCTTTGCAAAGGACCGCCGAATGAGCAGTATAATCCCGATCAATAGAGTGATTGCGAGGCCTGTTTCCAGAGCCCATGATGCCAGGCTAAGCGACGTCATTTCTTTAGCTTTGCAAGTAGGGCTTCCAAGTCTGCAATGTCTTCGTCTGTCAGGCCGCCGCTCTCGGCGAGATGGGCGACTAATGGAGCGGCGCGCCCGCCAAACAGGCGGTCTGATAATTTTCGCGCCGCACGTGACGCATAACTGTTTTTTGTTACGAGCGGCGTGTACAAATAGCGGCGTCCGTCCTGAATGGTTTCGATAGCGTTTTTTGCGACAAGACGTGAAAGCAAGGTTTTAACAGTACGAATGTTCCAGTCGGATGTTGTCTCGAGCTTATCAGCAATGTCACTTGCTGCCATGGGGCTGTGTGTCCAAAGAACTTCCATGACACTTAGTTCTGCTTGCGAGATACGTTTATTCATTTGCGATTTTTATCCTGATTACATATGTAATCTTATAATTGATTACAGTTGTAGTCAATTGTGTCTTTATGACAAATTGGATAGAAAGAACGATTGTGAGGGTAAGGAAAGTCAATACGCTGTTTTTGATAGAGTATAAATCGCTATAAATATATGTTTTCTCTATATTAAATAACTCTGTGACGCGAGCCACTCAGGATCACATCAGCTATAAGTGGTAAGAGCTTGTCTCTGAGGTCTTTTCTTGTGAGTTAGTAATTATATTGCTAGGAACGCCGGAATTATAAAACACAGGTCTCATAACTTGAATGTCATACAAAAATAATAACCCTATGCTTAGATTAAAAATTTCTAACTTGCTGCTGAGTGGCACCTTTCTTTTTTCGCCTTTATCTGCGGCGCAAGATGATGCTGTTGGATCGACTGCGATCAAGCGAGACTACTCTAAAGGTGATTATGAAGTCATTCTGTATGACGCTGAAACAATTGCGCGTGTTAACGCCAAACCTACCGATATGGCGTTGTCCGCAGCTCGAAGCTTCAATGAGGCAGGTGTGGCTGTAGGAAATAATTCAACAACTGAAACGCCTTCTAAACTTAAAAGCGGAAAATCCTCAAGTCTTTCTGACCCTGAACCGAAACCTGATACACCGAAATATCCCAGAGATATCAGTGATCAGTTTGTGGAGATCATTGCTGGTGTGCCAATTATCGAGAATCCAAAATCTTGTGACCGCGGGGAACTTGACATCGATGTGACGGTTAAAAATGTCAATTCATCCGAGGGTACAATTGTTGCTGATCTGCACGATGATATCAAAGAAAACTTTTTAGTATGGGACAAGGTGGTTTTACGTGTCCGGAAATCTGCATCTGAAGGGGACACAAAGTTTTGTATGCCACTGAAAAAGCCCGGAGATTACGCTATCGCGATATACCACGACAAAAATGGTAACAAAGAATTTGATAAAAACTTTTTGGGTATTCCCAAGGAGCATTTCGGAATGTCAGGAGATCCCAAGTTTGGAATGAAGTCTCCTGAGTACGAAGAAGCCGTTTTTACGGTGCCGAACAAGGGTGCGGACGTTGAAATAACGCTTTATTCTGCCGGTGATATTCTTGGTGGCCGTAAAAAATAAGACTTGGACGTCAATTTTACGCGTTTATGAGAATATAGTCTCTATGAATTTGTAAAAAAAGGCATTATGGCCTGTCGTTTGATACGAAAGCGTTTTAATCGGGCTGGGGTCAGTCTGGACACAACACGAAAAAAAGATTGCTGTGAGGGGACAATTCATGCAAGCAAAAACAGAAAAAACAATCAATGTTGCCATTGTCGGTGTCGGTAACTGTGCCAGTTCTCTTGTACAGGGCATATATTATTATGGTAACAAAAATGCAGCGGACTCTGCAGGCTTGATGCATGAAACTGTTGGCGGCTATCACAGCCGCGACGTTAAGATTGTAGCTGCATTTGATATCGATCGCCGCAAAGTTGGCAAAGATGTCTCTGAGGCGATTTTCGAAAAACCTAATTGTACTAAAATTTTTCAAGCAGATATCCCTGAAACGGGAGCCATCGTTCATATGGGTAAAACGCTCGATGGTTATTCCGATCATATGGCAGGTTATGCTGATGATCGCCGCTTTTTACCGCTTCAAACGACTGAGCCTAATAAAGATGATGTTGTAAAAATTCTTAAAGATAGCAAAACAGACGTTCTGATGAACTATCTGCCCGTTGGCAGTCAAAAAGCGACCGAGTTTTATGCGGAATGTGCGCTCGAAGCTGGCGTAGCGTTTGTAAACAATATCCCTGTGTTTATCGCAAGTAACCCAGTGTGGGCAGAACGTTTCACCCAAGCTGGTTTACCTATTATTGGCGATGACATCAAAGCGCAACTTGGGGCGACGATTGTTCACCGTGTACTGACCGACTTGTTCCATAAGCGCGGCGTTCCAATCGACCGTACATATCAGCTCAATACGGGCGGTAATACAGACTTCTTAAACATGAAAAATCAAATGCGTTTGGAGTCAAAAAAGGAATCTAAAACCGAAGCCGTGCAAGCTGTTGCCGCTGAACGTTTGGAAGATGATAATATTCATGTGGGTCCAAGTGATTACGTCGCGTGGCAAAACGATAATAAAATCTGTTTCATTCGTATGGAAGGCCGTCTCTTCGGTGATGTCCCAATGAACTTAGAGCTTCGTCTTTCCGTGGAAGATTCTCCAAACTCGGCAGGTGTAGCTATAGATATGATTCGCTGCGCGAAGGTGGCTTTAGATCGTAAAATATCTGGCCCAATTGCTGCGCCGTCAGCCTTCTTTTGTAAGCACCCACCGGTTCAGTACACTGACGAGGTGGCTTACCAGTTGACGGAAAGCTTCATCGATGGTGACAATGTTGAAGTTATCAATACGGCAGCAAAGCCCGTCCGCGTTAGCTAAGCAGAGTTACTTATAATGTCGGAGATAACATCCGGTGAAACGAGTGGCGGCCAAGACTATGGCCGCCCTTTATCTATTGAAGAGCTTTCAAACCGCTATGCTGTCCACCCGGCTTCATCGGTGGTGGAGAGGTTTGCAATCAAGAATGGCGTCAGCGCGAATATTATTTCCTTTTTAGGCCTCGGCGCAGGGCTGGCCGCCGCCGCCTTTTACTATTACCAAGATCATATCGGTTATGTCGTGGCTGGCTTTTTTTGTATGTTTCTCTGGCACGTTTTTGACGGCGCGGATGGCCGCGTCGCGCGCGCTACGGGAACAAGCAGCGCTTTTGGCCGCATAATTGACGGCATGTGCGATCATATCGTTTTTGGTGCCGTCTATATAGCATTTGCGTTATATCTCATTAAAGTGGGAGGATCTTCGACTATTTGGTTCTGGGGACTAGCGGCGGCTCTTAGCCACGCTGTTCAAGCGGCTGGATATGAAGAACGCCGACAAAAGTATCAACGCCGTATGAAGGGCTTGGAGCGCGGCGACGTTAGTGCGCGCTTGGTTGATACAGACAGTAAATCATCTGGACTCGCCCGGCTATATGATGCCACACAAAGATTGGTTTCTGGGGGCTGCAGTCCGCTTGATGCGGTCATTGTGCGCATGCGCGAACAGGGTGTAGCTCGGCAAGATGTTCAAGCCTATATTGCTCAAACGGGTATTATTGTTCGTGCTTGGGCACTTTTGAACGCAAACAATAGAACGATAATGATCGCCGTCATGGCGTTTATGGGGCAACCCAAGCTCTATTTTATTTACGAAGTTATCGTTCTTAATGTTGTTGTTGTTGCGCTCACTATTTTTGAGCGCCACGTCGAGAAAAAGATATCGGTAGTAGAGTTTAACGGCGAGCTATCCGGCACATGAGTGCCCTGAATGACATAAGAGATATTGTAAGAGGCGTTATTGCCTCTTTCTTTGGTTTTGGCGGGCGTCTTGTTGCGCGCGCTATTTTGATGGTTTTTGCGGGGCGCGCTTTTGGTCTGGAGGCTATCGGTCACTTGGGGCAGGTGGCTGCAATATCAGAGATTGCAGCAGCGGTATGTGTTTTAGGCTTGAAGCGTAGCTTACTGGATATGCTCAGTTTTGAATCAGAACGTGGCCGATCAACAGAGCGCCGCATGATGGAGGCTCTATCCTTGGTGACCTTGGTTGGGTTTTTTGTTAGTTCTTTTTTGTGCCTTGTATGGTGGCAAATGTTTCCTGATGCGCGTTATTTACTGCCTTTTTTATTTGTGGCTGTACCCGCCATTGTTATCACCGAGGTCTCTTTATCTGCCGTCAAATTTAAGCGTATTATAAGGTGGGATGTCTGGTCTCGTTGTATCATCGAGCCTTGGACATTTTTAGGTTTGGCCGGTCTGCTTTGGTTAATAGGCCAAACGGATCATGGATTGATATTGGCTTATGCAGGATCCGTGTGCGCAGCCTGTTTGTGTGCTTTATTTGGTCTTGTAAGAGTTGTGGGAGTGCGTACTCTCATGTCCTCCTCACCGTCTGTTCGAAACTGGCCGGAAATCATCAAGCATAGCCTTCCTGTCGGCATCACAAACATTGGCGTTATGTCGGTTCGCCGTCTTGACCTTATCGTCTTGAGTGCTTTTGTTGGCCCTAGCGCGGTCGGGCTATATTATATGGCCCAGCAAGTTGTGACGATACCGCAAAAAACAGCCGCGCTCTTCGAACCCATGTTATCTCCTGTTATGGCGAGACTTCACAACCAAAAAAACACAGATCAAATTAGGATAAACTTGATAAGCGTTTGCCGCTGGATATTTATTTTTCAGATTGGTCTAACCATTCCAATGATGATTTTCAGTGATATAGTCATGACAATTTTTGGAAGTGAGTTTCGTGCTGGCGCGATTATTTTGTGTGTGATTTTAGTCGCTGAGCTTATTGATGGGACATTCCTGAGTATAGAGACGCCACTTGTTTATGCCCGCCCTCTAATTCCGCCGACGCTGTTGGTTTTAGCGCTGGTCATAGAGATTGTATCGATTTCAACTCTGTCTTTTGTGTGGGGCGTGGAAGGGGCAGCGATAGGCTTCTTGATTACCATGACTTGCTTGGCTTTGGGGCGGATTATTATGCTTAAACGTCATCTTGATATATCTGTAATCAGCACGTCTTACATTGTTCCTTTGCTAGCTGGTTTGGTCATGGCCTGTGGCCTCTGGATATTGCGAGAATGGTCAGGCGGGGACACCATTATTAACATTAGCGGTATTGTCATCACTCTGATAGTGTTCGGCGCTGTGATAAAAACCTTTGCCATGACTAAATCTGACCGTGCTTTAATGCGTATTTTGTCACGAAAAACGAGACGGACAGCGACGTGATTGATCTTATCGCAAAGAGATGGGCGGAATTTGTCTATCGTAGGGCTTTGATAGTTTTATTCGCCGCCGTTTTATTGACGGGTTTGGCTGTGAAATCGGCTAGCCAAATTAATGTCTCAACGCAACTCGAGGCCTTAATGCCGCAAGGCACGCAAAGCGTACAAACTCTAAATTCAGCGCTTAAAAAAACTGGTAGCTTTGCATCGATACAAATTGTTGCAACAGCAGATAACCCTGAACGATCAAGAGTTTTCGTCGAAGAAGTCAAAGACGATATTGATAGGTATGATTGGGTGCAGAGCAGTCAGTTTTCTGAAGATGTGTCCGTACTCGAGGAACACAAACTCCTTCTTTTAGGCCTCGATGAACTTCTCAAGCTTGAAGATGATGTCAACGAAGCTTATCCGACACTTGTCGCACAACACCTTTCAAGAGCCTTTGGTAACGATGTAACTTTCCGGTTGCGCGGTGATGCGCTCGTAGGAAATTCTAAGACTCAACTTGATGAAAGCCGCTTAGAACAACTCAAGACCGATGTAGCTTCGTCGCCGCAATCTGAACGCGCTTTTGTGTCGCCTGATGGCCTGACAAATGTTTTGGTTGTTTGGCCAAAGCCCGGTCTGGATGCATTGACAGACGCAAAACGTATGGTGGACGATTCAAATGATGTCGTGGCGCGTGTCAAGGCTTTGCAGGGTTTTGATGCTGTAACCCCGGGCGTTGCGGGCCGTATAGCCAACAAAGTGACGCAGTTTGATGCCATTATTGGAGACCTAAAGGTCGGTCTGTTGACGTCAATTACACTCATCGCGCTTCTGATCGGCTGGTCATACCGGAGCATTATTGCTCTGCCCGCGATTATGATTCCTCTGTCTATTGGGATTGTATGGACTCTAGGGATGACAACCCAAACTGTTGGTGGTCTTAACCTGATCACAGTGTTTTTAACGCTTATTCTATTCGGTTTGGGTATCGATTTTGGAATTCATAATTTTAGCCGATACCGCGAAGAGCGCCGGGCGGGGCAGGATCCGCAAACAGCCATTGGTATTGTCATTCGCCATACGGGTGGTGCCTCTTTGATCGCAGCGCTTACTACAGCGCTGGGCTTTTTCTCATTGACGCTAACTGACTTTCGAGCGTTTACAGAATTTGGGCTCATCGCGGGCATGGGCATTCTGCTAACCTTTATTTCTATGTATGCAGTATTCCCGGCTCTAGTTATTGTGTTTGAACGGCTGGGCTGGAAGGCTGGTGACATAGGGCGTTCTCCGCTTCCTAAGCTCGAGTCGATGCCGTTCCTTAATCCGCTCAATCACCGGAAAACCGTCCTTATTGCAACGGCTTTTGTCTTGGTGTTTTGTGTTATTTTTGCGCCTCAAGTGGAGTTTGAACGCAACGTCAAAAACTTGGAGGCGAAGCAACCGATTGAGTTAGTAACGGCAACCCGGTCTGTCGCCAAAGTCTTCTCAGATAGTCACGACCGCGCAATTATCGTTGTTGAAACCATTGAAGAGCTTGTTGCGATAGATAAATATTTCAAAGCTCTGATTGCTTCGGATACTGAAACTCCCACGATTACAAAAGTCAGTAGTCTTCTGGATTTTGTGCCGAGCCAAGAAAATCAGCAAGCCCGCCTTGAGGTTATTCGCCGGCTTGAGACACGCGCGGATGAATTACAGGCGTTTGACCCAGAAAAATATGCTGCGACGAAGCGGTATTTAAATATTGATGATTTGAATCTTGCTGATTTACCGTCTGCTTTGCGCCGTACGTTTTTAGGGACTGACAGTGAACCCGGATATTTGATGTATGTATATAATTCGGTCAGCATGGATGATAGCCGCACGGCCCGCCTATTTTATGATGATGCCGCATCAGTTACCGTAAATGGTCAAACCTATTACAGCGCGTCTGAAGGCTTCATTTTTGTAGAAATGATTGCATTGATGAAGCGTGATGCCGTCAAGGCCATTTCGTTGGTTACACTGACGACGGCTTTACTTGTGTTCATCTTTGTCCGTAGTTTTCGCGCGACTTGGGTTATTTTAGTCGCTCCTCTTATGGGAGTGTTAATGACGGTTGCGATCATGGGCGCCTTTGGCCCGACTCTTTCGATTATGAATATGGTGATATTGCCCTCATTAATCGGAATCGCTGTTGATAACGCCATTCACATATTTCACCGCTTTGAGACCGAGGGTGAAGATGCGGATATTACTACAATCATGAACACGACGGGCCGTGCGGCTATTTTAACAACGCTGACAACGTTAATTGGTTTTGGAGGTATGATCACCGCGTCGATGGGGGGGCTGCGATCAATGGGCCTTTTAGCTATTATCGGCTTTTTGTCTTGTCTCTTGATGACATGGGTTTTATTGCCGATTTTACTACAGTATTACGGGCGCGTGACTCACGGCGCAGGAGTGCATCATGTCGAAAATTAAAACCTGCTTGATCGTTGCTGCGGGCAAAGGAACACGGCTCAAAGGGTTTGGTGATTTAAAGCCCCTCGTCAATCTTTGCGGCAAACCGTTGATCGAGCACGCTATGCTTTCAGCGGCGGCTTCCGGCGTTGAAACCTTTGTAATTGTCACAGGATACAAAGCTCCGGTCTTGAAAAACTTCCTCGAAAACTTGCGTGAGAAATATACATGGGACATCTTAATTGTTGAAAATCCCGAATATGAAAAAGCAAATGGCGTGTCTGTTTTGGCGGCCGAACCTTACATAAAAGGCGAGTTTTTTCTCGCTATGTGTGATCATGTTGTCGATGCTGAAATTTATAATAGCTTGCAAGCGGCGCCGCTGCCCGATGGTGCTGTAGGTCTTGCTGTTGATACACGCCTCGAAAATCCTGATGTTGATATTGAGGATGCGACAAAGGTTTTGTTGGACGGTGAGATCATAAGGGACATTGGTAAAACACTGACAACTTATACGGCTTATGACGCAGGAATTTTTAAGGCGGGGCCTGCGCTATTTGCCGCGATACATCAAAGCGTCTCAGAAACCGGTGATTGCAGTATTTCTGGCGGTATGCGGCTCTTAGCCGAGCAGGAGAAAGCTGTCGCTATTCATATCGGCGCGGCGCGGTGGGTTGATGTTGATAGCCCCGACATGCACCGGCAGGCGCATGCATGGAAATCTTTGCATACAGCCCGCGTTGTGGATGCGTCCATTCGTAAAATTGTTGCTATTGGACACAGAGGTACCAAAAAATTTGCGCCAGAAAATACGCTTGCGGCTCACGAGGCGGCATTTGCATTGGGCGCGAGGGGTATTGAGTTTGATGTGCGCTGTACGCGTGACGGTCATTTTGTCTTGATGCACGATGCGAATGTGAAGCGCACGACTAATGGAACAGGACGGGTTAGAGATTTAACGCTTGCTGACATAAAGGCGCTGGATGCAGGGTCTCATAAGGGCCCTGAGTTTGCTGGAGAGCGCGTCCCGTCATTACGCGAGGCCCTACGCAATGTCAAAGGACGCTTCATTGTTGATATTGATTTCAAAGGCGGCCCGAAGAATTCCGCCGAAATTTTAGCTGACCTTCTCGAAGAAGAAGGGTTTTCATCCGGACATCTTGTCTCGGTGTTTGCGCGGCGGCACCATTTCAAGCTCTTGGAATCGCTTTGCCCGCAATATGCTTTGCGTCCACATTATATCAGCCCAAATAGGACAAGTAGGCTGGCGCGTAATTTTCCATTGGAAATTATGGGATTGCGCCGCCTATCTTTTAGCAAAAAGGCCGCAAGCGCAATTACTGACTCCAATCTGCATTTGTTTTGTAATGTTATGGGTCGGTACGATAATGAAAACGGTTATGCCGATGCCGTCGAAGCCGGTGCCCGGTTTATTCAAACGGATCATCTTGACCGTCTCATACCGTATTTGGAAGAGCGTGGTCTGTTAGAAACAAATGTGCTTGGCCGGGATTACAGACCCCTTATGTCCCGGCGTTCCAAACCTGCTAGAAAATTCACGCCGAGCTTTAGGCTTTCAACTTAAAAGCTTTTGAGTCCCAGTATACTAGGCAGGTTAAGTTTGTGCTCTGCCGCACATTCGAATGCATCATCATAACCTGCATCTGCATGACGCATGACGCCCGTTGCGGGATCGTTCCATAAAACGCGCTCTATGCGGCGGGCAGCCTCTTGAGTGCCGTCAGCGCAAATTACCATACCTGAGTGTTGTGAATACCCCATACCCACGCCGCCGCCGTGATGAATGGAGACCCATGTTGCGCCCGACGCGCAGTTAAGTAAGGCGTTGAGCAGTGGCCAATCGGATACAGCATCCGAGCCGTCTTTCATGGCTTCAGTCTCGCGGTTAGGTGAGGCAACAGAACCTGAGTCCAAGTGATCCCTGCCGATCACAACGGGAGCGCTGAGTTCCCCGGTGCGCACCATTTCATTAAAGGCGAGGCCAAGTTTATGACGTAAACCCAAACCTACCCAGCAAATACGGGCGGGGAGGCCTTGGAATTGAATACGCTCCTTGGCCATGTCTAGCCAATGATGCAGATGCGTATCGTCCGGTATGAGCTCTTTGACTTTGGCATCGGTTTTGTAAATATCTTCGGGATCTCCTGACAAGGCAACCCACCGAAACGGGCCAATGCCTTTACAGAACAGGGGCCTGATATAGGCGGGCACAAAACCCGGAAAATCAAACGCCTCTTTTAAGCCCTCATCTTTCGCGACCTGACGGATATTGTTGCCATAATCCAATGTTGGGATGCCTTGATTCCAAAAATCAACCATGGCTTTGACTTGAACCTTCATAGAGGCGCGCGCTGCTTTTTCGACTGATTTTGGATCTGTTTCTCTCGCAGCAATCCACTGTGCCATTGTCCAGTTTTGTGGGAGATAACCGTTTAAGGGGTCGTGAGCAGAGGTTTGGTCTGTTACGATATCAGGCCGAACGCCTCGGGCGACTAATTGAGGGAAAATATCTGCCGCATTGCCCATGAGACCGACGGATTTAGCTACGCCAGCTTGGATCCATTGGTCGATAAGCGCGAGGGCTTCATCCAGTGTTTTGGCTTTGGCATCCACATATCCCGTGCGCAGCCGAAAATCGATTCGGGTTTCATCGCATTCAACGGCTAAGCAGCAGGCTCCAGCCATGACAGCCGCGAGAGGTTGCGCGCCGCCCATACCGCCAAGGCCGCCGGTCAATATCCATCGCCCCATAAGATTGCCGTCATAATGCTGGCGTCCGGCTTCGACGAAAGTTTCATAGGTTCCCTGCACAATACCCTGAGTGCCAATATATATCCAAGACCCGGCGGTCATTTGGCCATACATGGCGAGTCCTTTTTTATCGAGCTCATTGAAATGATCCCAATTGGCCCATTCAGGCACGAGATTGGAGTTTGCGATTAAAACACGCGGGGCATCTTTGTGAGTTTTAAAAACGCCGACAGGCTTGCCTGATTGCACAAGGAGGGTTTCGTCGATCTCCAGCCGCGTGAGGCTATCGATAATTCGATCATAATCTTGCCATGTCCGGGCTGCCCGTCCAATGCCGCCATAAACGACTAATTCGTGTGGGTTCTCTGCGACTTCCGGATGCAGGTTGTTCATCAGCATGCGCAGTGGCGCTTCTGTTTGCCACGACTTTGTCGTCAATTCGGGGCCTACCGGTGGGTAAATATCGCGCATGTTTTTACGAGAATGAATCATAGAAAAACCTTTTTGTGTAAAGCAAGCGTTTCAAGGGCGGTGAGTATGCGCCGTAAATGCTGGCGGATATTCGCAGCTTTTTCCGGGAGGTAAGCGTAAGCCGGGCTGTTCGCCATATATGTAGATTGCGATAACTCCATTTGCAGCGCATGAACATTATCTTTCGGCTGGCCATAATGACGGGTCGTCCAGCCGCCTTTAAACCGTCCGTTGGTGATATATGTAAAGGGCTTTGCCTTTTTACACAGGCCGCTTACGAGTTGTTCAAGCTCAGGCGCGCACGCGGCGCCGTCATGGGTGCCGATATTGAAGTCGGGGAGTGTGCCGTCAAACAAAAACGGCGCTTGGGCGCGAATGGAGTGGCAATCATATAGAATTACGTGGCCGTGTTCTTTGCGGACGCGGGAAACCTCATCCAAGAGAGCCTGATGGTACGGGGCGTGAAAATCAATACGGCGTTGTTCAATCTCTGGCGCATTTGGTTCTAGGCCGTGTTCGTAAATAGTCTTTCCGTCAAAGTCGATAACCGGGCAAAGGCCTGTTGTGTTTTGTCCGGGGTATAAGCTCTGGCCGCTTGGATCACGATTGGCGTCGATAACATAGCGGTGGAAATTCGCGCGGACAATTGAAGCGTTGGGTGCAAGGTCTTTATATAATTGGTCAATATACCAATCCGTATCTGCAAGGTTTTGCCCCCGCGAATTTAGCCTGAGCATAATAGTATCGGGGACATATGTTCCTGTGTGCGGCATGGCAAGAATAAGCGGGCTGCTGCCTTGGTTTATTTGAACGGGCTTTGTCATCAGATAGAAAGGTCAATATTTACATGGCGGGATGCGGTGTCAAATATGGCGCGATTGGAAATGAGTGCCTGCGCGGATTTTAAATCTGGGGCGAGATAACGGTCTTGCGCCAATGTTGGCACGTCTGCTCGCAGACGGGTTATTACGGATTGTAACGCAGTGCTGGTTGTAAGAGGGGCGCGAAATTCTACGCCTTGAGACGCGCATAAAAGCTCAACTCCTATAATATTGGCCAAGTTCATATTCATTTGCATGAGCCGCCGTGCACCGTGGGCGGCCATTGAAACATGGTCTTCTTGGTTGGCACTCGTGGGAGTGGAATCGGTTGAGCAGGGGTTGGCGAGATGCTTATTCTCGCTCATTAAGGCAGCGGTCGTGACCTCGGCGATCATATAGCCCGAGTTCAGACCGGGATCCGGCGTTAGAAATGGCGGCAGATCAAAGCTTAATGTGGGATCAACCAAGAGAGCGACCCGCCGCTGGGCTATCGCGCCGATTTCGGCGATGGCCAAAGCAATTTGGTCGGCGGCAAAGGCGACAGGTTCTGCGTGAAAGTTCCCGCCTGATACGATTTGGCCGCTACCGGTCAAAACTAATGGATTATCTGTAACGGCATTGGCTTCGATAACCAATGTTTGTGCCGCCATACGGAGCAGATCGACGCAGGCCCCGGTGACTTGAGGCTGACAGCGTATGCAATAGGGGTCTTGAACACGGCTATCATCCTCGCGGTGACTTTCACGGATGTGAGACCCCGTCAAAACAGCGCGCATCGCGGCGGCGACCTCAATTTGGCCTCTGTGCCCCCGCAGGCTATGAATTTCAGGAAGAAGCGGCGCAGTCGATCCCATAGCGGCATCCGTGGACAAAGCGGAGGTGATAATTGCGGCTTCGGCATTTCTCCATGCATCAAATAACCCTGCAAGTGCATAGGCTGTAGAAAATTGCGTACCGTTAATCAGGGCAAGCCCTTCTTTTGCGCCAAGGGTTATAGGTGCTATTCCAGACGCACGTAACGCCTCACGCGATGGCATAGTTTTACCCTTATAATTCGCTTCGCCTTCACCGATGAGAGTGGCCGCCATGTGCGCGAGCGGGGCAAGGTCGCCGGACGCGCCCACTGAACCTTGCTTTGGGATGACCGGAGTCACGCCGCGCTCAAGTAAATCTTCGATGAGGGTAATGACCTCCCACCGGACACCAGAGGCCCCGCGCCCCAGAGATAAAAGTTTTAACGTCATCATTAATCGGCTGATACGAGTCTCAGCTTGCTCACCGACGCCGCAGCAATGCGAAAGGATAAGGTTGCGTTGTAGTTTTGAAGTGTCTTCTGTCGGGATTTTTACGCTCGCGAGTTTACCAAAGCCAGTATTGACTCCGTAAACTGCGGCGTTGCCTTTTACTCCGGAGCGGATCAGCGCGGCTGCAGCGTCGATTTGCGGTTTTACATTTTGGTCAAGCCTAGCAGGGCTTTCCTCACGATAGAGAATTTCTAGCTGCGCAAGTGATGTTTTGCCTGGTGTTAGCGTCATCATATGTCAGCTCCAAAGAGACGTTCTTTCAGGAGATTATGCCCAAAATGATAGGATAACTCAGATGGGTGCGCTGCGTCCCATATTGACAAATCCGCCCGCTTCCGAGCGATGATAGTGCCTGTGTCCGTGAGGCCTAGGGCTGTGGCCGCGTGCCGCGTTGCGCCAGTTAAAGCCTCTTCGGGCGTCATCCGAAATAATGTACAAGCCATGTTCATGGCGAGTAAAAGTGACGTTAGGGGTGATGAGCCGGGGTTGCAATCTGTGGCAACAGCTATAGGCACGCCGGCTTTGCGGAGCGCGTCAATGGGCGGGGGCGTTATATCCCGCAAGAAATAATAGGCTCCGGGCAGCAGGACGGCGACAGTACCAGCAGCGGCCATGGCCGTTACACCCGCCATATCTAAATATTCGAGATGATCTGCGGAGAGGCCTTTATATTCCGCGGTCATCGCAGCTCCGCCTTGATGAGAGAGTTGTTCTGCGTGAAGTTTTACAGGCAATCCAAGAGCCCGGGCTGCGTCAAACACCCGCATAATCTGCATTTTTGTGAAGCCAATGGTTTCGCAAAATCCGTCTACAGCATCCACCAACCCGGCTTTGTGCGCTGCACGCAGCGCTTTTAGACAGACCTCATCAATATACTGATCCGGCTTATTTTTATATTCCGGCGGCAGAGCATGTGCGCCAAGGAAGCTTGTTCTTATCCGTACATCCCGCACTTCTGCGATACGCCGGGCTGTTCGCAGCATTTTTAGTTCAGTTTCAATATCGAGCCCGTAACCCGATTTTATTTCTATGCAGGAGACGCCTTCTGATAATAGCCGGTCCACACGCACAAGCGCGCTGGCGAGCAGGGCATCTTCATGCGTCTCTCTCGTGGCTTTGACTGTTGATATGATGCCGCCGCCTTGGCGCGCGATATCCTCATAGCTGACACCGCTGAGGCGCTTCTCAAATTCTTTTGCTCTGTTACCACCGTAAACAATATGTGTGTGGCAATCGATTAATGAGGGCGTTATCAATGCGCCGTTCATTTTACGCTCAGGCCAGGGGTTGAATTTTTTGGGGATATCCGCCGACTTGCCACACCACTCTATGCGCCCCTTTCTGATGGCAACCGCGCCGTCTTCTATCAGGCCATATGCTGTTCCAGGCTGCAATGTTGCAAGCATTGCGTGGGTTAAGAGTATGTCTTGCAATCCATTTTCCAATCCAAGTGGGTTGTATCGTTTATTATTATGTCTATACATAATAACTGTCAAGACGAGATAAAACTATGAAGACTATATGGGCTAAACACGCTTTGACTGCTGAGGGTTGGCAGGAAAATGTAAAAGTATCCGTTGGAGCTGATGGTATTATTACATCTGTCAACACAGGCGTTAAGCCGTCCGGCATCAGCGTCGGCATCCTTCTCCCTGCTCCGGCCAACGTACATAGTCATGCCTTTCAGCGCGCGATGGCTGGTATGACAGAGCAGCGGGGCGATGATCCACAGGACAATTTTTGGACTTGGCGTAAGCTCATGTACCGGTTTTTAGATCAGCTCACGCCGCATGATGTAGAAGTGATTACAGCCTTTGTTCAGATGGAAATGCTCGAAGCCGGTTACGGAGCATCAGTGGAATTTCACTATTTGCACCATCAGGCGGACGGTACACCCTACGAAAATATAGCTGAGCTTTCCCACCGTATCACCGCTGCGGCCTCTCAATCCGGTATCGGTCTAACCTTGGCGCCTGTTTTATATGAGCAGGGCGGATGTGATGGCAGAGCCTTGGGAGCAGGGCAGGTGCGCTTTGGCAATAATATTGATACATATGCGGCGCTGTTGGATAGCGCCGCAACAGGGTGTAAATATTTGCCAACAGATACCCGGCTAGGCGTAGCGCCGCATTCTTTGAGAGCTGTTGGCCCAGAGAGTTTCTTACATGTCTCAACTTTGCGCCCCTTTGCGCCTCTGCACATGCATCTGGCCGAACAATCCGGTGAAGTTGATGAGGTGCTAGCGGCCTATGGGCAGAGACCAGCAGAATGGCTTGTGGCCCATCATAGCGTTGATGAAAGGTGGTGCCTTGTCCATGCGACGCAATTAGAGCCACATGAGACGACGGCGCTGGCTAAATCGGGCGCTGTTGTTGGGCTATGCCCTATGACGGAAGCAAATTTGGGCGACGGTATTTTTGATGGTGTGAGTTATTTAACTCAGGAGGGGCGGTTTGGTATTGGCTCTGACTCCAATATTCGTATTTCCCTGTCTGAGGAATTAAGGACTCTGGAATATTCACAGCGGCTTAAGCATCATGGCCGGGCTATGTTAGCATCGAGGCATAAATCCGCTGGACGGGTCTTATTTGAGGGCGCAGCACAAGGCGGCGCTTTGGCGAGCGGACGTCAAAGTGGACGTCTTAAAGTTGGATTGCTTGCAGACATGATGGCGCTGGATGGTGGCAATCTCGATCTTGAAGGCAAAGCCGGGGACATGCTGCTGGACACATATATTTTTGCCGGCGGTGATCATATGATCACAGATGTTTGGTCGGCTGGACGGCATTTGGTTAAAGACGGTCAGCATATAAACCGAAGCCAAATAAGCGAAGCTTATCGGAGGTGTATGTTCTCACTTAGAGACAGGGTCTAGCCTTGAGCGAGCGCGTAACATGGCAAAGCATTCAAGCCGAAATTCGCCGCCGAATTTCAGAGCGCGAATGGCGTCCGGGCGAGTTAATCCCGGGCGAAGTTTTGTTGGCAGAGGAATTTGGCTGCGCCCGCGCAACGGTGAACAGGGCTTTGCGGCAACTAGCCGAGTCTGGCCTTGTGGAGCGGCGGCGCAAAGGAGGCACACACGTTTCGCGTCACCCTGTCCGCAAGGCTGTCTTAAATATTCCGATCATTCGTCATCAGGTAGAACAGAGCGGGTCTTTATATAGTCATAAGTTGATCTCCCGGCATTCTGCGCGCGCCCCGAAAACCATATGCAAAACGATGATGTTGCCTGCAGGGAAAAAGCAGGTGCATCTCAAGTCCTTGCATTTTTCTGATGAGCGGCCGTTTATGTTTGAAGACCGCTGGGTTAATCTTGAAACTGTTCCCCAGATTTCAAATGTAGACTTTGAACGTACAAACGCGAATGAATGGCTGATAGAACACGCCTTATTTACGCATGGCGATATTACATTTTCTGCGGCCAATGCCTCAGAAGCGGTGGCCAAACTTTTAGATATTGATGTGGACGCAGCTATTTTTATGATCAACCGGGTCACATGGAATGGTCTCGACTCTATCACGAGCGTACAGTTAGCTTATGCCCCCGGTTTTATCATGCAAACCCGGATTTAAGTGTTGGTGTTTTTCCGCGCCGCATGTCATGCCATAAAAAATAGCAAGAGAGAATTATCATGATAGGCGTTATTGCAAAACTCACCGTAACCGAAGGCAAAGAAGCGGATTTTGAAACGGCAGCCTCAGCGCTCGCACATAAAGTCAATGCCAACGAAGATGGCTGCGTGCTTTATGAGCTTTTCAAATCAAAGAGTGATCCAAGTGTATATGTCTTTATGGAAAAATATGCGAATCAAGCGGCTTTAGACGCGCACGGCAAAACAGATTATTTCCTTGCTGCGCAGCCCGCACTAGGCGCTTGCCTTGCGGCTCGCCCGGATATTCAAGTTTATGAGTCTGTGTCCTAGACAACGGGGCTTAACGAACTTCACAGAGGGGCTCTGTTGCTCGGCAAGAGTGGAGATAAGATATGATAACACCTGATCACACCCTTTACCCGCTTGAAGCCCGCGTGATGGACGTGCTTGAGACTCATGGCCCTTTGACAGGAAATGAGCTTTCCTTAAAAACATCAGAGGCAAACCCAATCGACCTCTGGCGGGTGTGTTACCAGTCCAACATGCTACGGGTTATTAATTGTGCCCGTTATTACCTCCGGTATGATATCCTGCGCGAAAACCAATTGCGTCTCAGCCCGTCTATTTTACGTGATTTTTTGACTTTCAGCCTTGTCTTTCAACCGCATCAACGCACACAAGCGCTCGAGAGTAGCGCATTGCTATCAAACAAACACCGTACAATCAGCCGCCATAAAACGGGCATCGCGCGGCAAGCCATCTTGTCTCTGGATGAAGATGTTTTGGGGGCGTTAAGTGAAAATGCTTGTTTTTTCATATCTGGCGACGTGGCCTATTTTCTTGGCCATGCTGTTCCCCGGATTCATCCTGAGTATGAAACCACAATAAAAGGCTCAGACATCGATATCCTCATTATCTATAATAATCATGTTGACGAGAGTTTGATTAAGGCGGCTGAAGACCAGTTTTTGAAGTTCAAGTCTCGAGCTTTGCGGGACCCGCAGATCGGCGAGGAAATTGATTTCCTCTTCAAGCCGGTTTCAAAAATATTTAGTCAACTTGCTTACCGTGATATTCATGACAAAATCGCCAGCAAGATATTATATGAATCGTTCTACCTTTTCGGCAGGATGGATTTATATGAACGTTTACTCTTCGAGCTTGAGGTGTCTGGCGCGAAAGCTAAAATCGAAATGGATTTTGAAACAGCGCTTGCTGAGCGCAAGGAAACTTTCCGTAAAATTTTCGCACTCTCAGATGATGCCGAAATCGAACTTGATCCAGAAATTCAGTCTTTATTTTACTTCTCGCAGGAACGTCTTGAGTTTCAATAAATTCGAAATTCTATCCGCAAAATATACGTTCATTTTCAGTAAAATAAGACTTGCCTAACCAGCTATGACGCTACATCACGTACCATGCCTATTAAAATTTCGACATGGAACATCAACTCCGTCCGCTTGCGGTGTCAACTTGTGCTGGATTATTTAGCCGAAGATAAACCGGATGTTTTGTGCCTGCAGGAGATTAAATGCCTGCCTGAACAGTTTCCGTATCAACCTTTTATTGATGCTGGATACGTCCATATCGAAGTGTCCGGCCAGAAAGCCTATCACGGCGTTGCCATATTATCCAAAATTCCACTTGAGAGAATTGAAACCTCCTTTTGCCCGTTGGATCATGCCCGTCATGTCAGCACCCGCGTCATGACGACTGACCCGTTTGAGCTTCATAATTTTTATGTACCAGCGGGCGGGGATATAGCGGATCCTGTTGTGAATGATAAGTTTCAGCATAAACTCGATTTTTTAGCAGCCATGAAAATGTATTTTACCGAGCGCTTTGTGCTGGGCGATGCAGGGCAAGTCATTGTTGGAGATTTCAATATTGCGCCGCATGAAAATGATGTCTGGTCACATAAGCAATTGCTCAAAGTTGTCAGTCACACTCCGCTTGAGGTGGATATATTGAATGACCTTTTAACGACACATGATTTTACCGACTGTTCCAGGTTGTTCGCAGCCGAGGAGGATAAACTTTATTCGTGGTGGTCATACCGGGCTAAAGATGTCTTTGCATCCAATCGCGGCCGGCGTCTGGATCACATTTGGGTCAGCGCTAAATTACGGCCTGCTGCAGAAGCTATGGGGCCGGATGGCCACGCCATATTAACGCCGTGGCGGGTCAAAGAAAAACCCTCTGATCACGTGCCTTTGACCCAGCTTTTAGATATCTAGTGAAATTCGCGTTGAAATGGATTCAAAAATTGGTCTTTTTTCACCCATTTTCCGATGCCCTTCTGAGTATGATTAAACCTGAAATGCATTAGCTTTTCGCCTGCTGGCAAGGTTTAAACGTGTGCAGGTGCAGCTTATCAAATAGAGTTTAGGGGTGATACCTCATGTTGGTTCATCCGTAATGCGGATGTGTCTGGGGTGATCAGATACGCGGTCAAGCCATGCCAAAATATTTGGATATTGGGTTAAATCAAACCCGCCTTCACTTGCGACATGGGTGTAGGCGTAAAGCGCAATATCGGCAATAGTGGGCCCGCTTCCGACAAACCATAGATAATCTGCTAGATGGGACTCCATAATGTCGAGAGCCGCATACCCTTTTGGCATGAGGTTTTCCAACTCTCCTTCGCGGCGCTCCATCGCATAGCGGTGAATATATCGGGCGACAGCGATAAAGGGCTCGTGTTTATATTGTTCGAAAAACATCCACTGCAAAGCTTTAGCTTGGTCAAACACATTGGACGGCCAATAGGGCGTGCCTTCCGCGAGGAAAAACAGGATCGCATTACTCTCTGCAATCCGCCGTCCATCTGACAGCTCTAGCAAGGGTATCTGTCCCGCAGGATTAAGCGCTTTGTAGGCCTGCGTCTGACTGTCTCCGGTAATAATATTGATCGGAACATGCGTGTAAGGTACTCCTAAATAAGAGAGCAGCAGACGCACTTTATAGGAATTACCAGACGGGAGGTAATCGTAGAGTTTCATTTAGATAAGCGCTTAGTCAAACGTATAAGCTTGGCCGCCGTACTAAAATCCATAATTACTCTCCCCCGAATCTTTCTGACCAAGCTTCAATATCTGAATCTTCGATTTTTGCAAATAAAACATCAGGCGCAAAAATATTCAACCCTAACGGGAGAACGTCTATAAGGTTTGGAATATCGGAAAAGTCTCCAAATTTCCAAGTTCGATTTTCCTCTGGAATATTCATAGCGCCCAAGATTTTTGCTGCCGCGTCGGGTATAATAGGCTGGGCGAGAATGCCGAACAAAGCGACCAAGTTAAGCCCGGTACGAGTCCCAATAGCGGCTTGATCCGCATCGGTTTTATAATGAGTCCAAGGCGCGGCTTTGGTAAGGTATTCATTCCCGGCGGCCCATATCGCCCGGGTCTCTGCCATGGCTTTGCGAAACTCTCGCGCCTCATAATATGATATGAGCGCAGGCAAGCGCGTTTGTAGCTCTTTTATGATCCAACTCTCCGCTTCGCCGGGTTCTCCGCCGCCCGGCACTTGGCCGCCGAACTTTGAGACTGTATATTTTGTGATCCGGTTGACAAAATTACCCAGAACATTGGCAAGATCAGAATTAATTCCGGCTTGGAACTCTTCCCACGTAAACGCCGCATCTGTGCTTTCCGGCGCGTTCGCCATCAGGTGCCAGCGCCAATAATCAGACGGCGCAATGTCAATGGCTTGATCCATAAACACGCCGCGCTTTTCACTGGTCGAGAATTTACCGCCATACCATGTGACCCAGTTAAAGGCTTTGAGTTGGTCAACCAATTTCCACGGCTCACCGGATCCTAATATTGTCGTTGGAAAGGACAAGGTGTGAAAGGCAACGTTGTCCTTACCCATAAACTGAACATACTGAACATTGTCCGCGCCTTTATCTGTGCGCCACCACCGCTCCCACTCTTGGCCTGTCTGCGCGGCCCAGTCTTGCGTTGCCGCGATATACTCAATCGGGGCATCGAACCAGACATAGAAGACTTTTGTCTCAAAACCCTCGCGCAAGTTTCCATCCGCGTCGGTGACAGGAATACCCCATTTTAAATCACGTGTGATCGCGCGGTCACGCAGACCTTCATCCAGCCACTTATAGGCTATAGACGTCGCAAGATTGGGCCAACCTTTGGACCCATCAATCCAGGCCCTGAGGCGTTCAGCCATATCGGATTGTTTTAAATAGAGGTGATTGGTTTCGCGCACTTCGACATCTTTGGAGCCAGAGACGGCAGAATAAGGATCAATCAAATCTACGGGATCAAGCAGTTTGCCGCAATTATCACATTGGTCGCCGCGCGCTTTTTCAAACTCACAATTGGGGCAAGTGCCCTCAACATAACGGTCCGGTAGAAAACGCCCATCTGTGTTGGAGTAAACCTGCCGCGAGGTACGTTCCTCTAATAGACCATTTGCTTCTAAAACGGTGGCAAATTGCTGAGTTAACGCATGGTTCGACGGGGCAGAAGAACGGCCAAAGTAATCAAATGACAGACGAAAATTTTCGCCCGCTGATTTTTGCGCTTCGTGCATGGCCGCGCAGTAATCGGCCACAGCGAGCCCGGCATCCTTTGCCGCGAGCTCTGCCGGAGTGCCGTGTTCATCCGTTGCGCAAATATACAGAACCTCATGTCCCATCAGGCGCATCGCGCGAGCGTAAACGTCGGCGGGCAGCATAGAGCCCGCCAGATTGCCAAGATGTTTGACACCGTTGATGTAAGGCAGTGCGGAAGTAATAAGAATGCGGGCCATGAACCGTCCTTTTGTTTGGCGATTGTTCTAACGCGGCGGCGTAGTCACGCAAGCACTTTTGATCATTGAGCAAAGCGGACTTTTGTTTCAAAACTCAATTAACTGGAAATTAACTCTAAATTTTGCTAGCCTTTCTGCGATAGCCAATCATGGCTACACTAAAATGG
Source organism: uncultured Caulobacterales bacterium (assembly GCA_964352785.1). Lineage (GTDB taxonomy): Bacteria > Pseudomonadota > Alphaproteobacteria > Caulobacterales > Maricaulaceae > JACOMS01. Next base: position 29,041 of record CAYGTI010000014.1, on the reverse strand, counting down.
GGAAATTTATGCCAAAAATTATGAATACCAGTTGGTTGGCTGTCTTACTTGCAACCATCGTTTTCTACATGGTCGGGTTTATCTGGTACGGGATGCTCTTCGAAGCTCAGTGGCTTGAAGCATCCGGTATGACCAAGGCGCAAGCGGAGGCAAATATGGAGGCGCTCGGCGCGATGGTGTTTGTTTGGGGTTTACTCGTATCATTGGGCCAAGCATTGGGCGTTTTAATGGTCATTAATCTTGCAGGAGCCAAACGCCTCCCAGCTTGCCTGAAAGTCACTTTTTGGTTGTTTGTTACTATTGCAGCGCCGATTATGGCCTATGCCTGTTTGTATGGAAGCTACAGTTTGAGCGGTTATATCGTCGACTTTACGCATTTGCTGGTGGGTTATCTGGCGATGGCGGCGATCTATGCGGCTTTCCGGGGTAAGGACGCTATCGGCTAAACGGCGTCTCCATTTAAGACACACTGATAAAGCGGTCTTTGGGCCGCTTTATGTATATCAAGGCTAAACACCTTAAGCACGCGTACTTGCGGACTTGCAAACCTATTGCCATATGATAGCCCACAGGAGCGTTACATGCCAATAGCCAATCTGAACCGAACTATATTTAAAATTTCAGGCGACGGCGCGGCCGCTTGGCTGGAAGGTCTGTTGACCAATAGCTTTCACCCGCCTCTCACATTTGCAGCTTTGCTGACACCGCAGGGTAAAATTATTGCTGATTTGTTTGTCTGGCAAAGCGGCGGTCTATATATTGAAACTCCGGCCAAATTTGGTGAGGCCTTGTTTAAACCGCTCAAAATGTACCGACTGCGGGCACCGATTGTGATCGAAGATGTTAGCGCCGAGATGCAAGTTTATGCGCTATGGGGCGAGGATGTCGCCCATGGGAGCGTTGATCCCAGACACGCTAAAGCGGGGCGGATGCTGTGCGCCGCAAATAAAACACCCCCATCTGATCTCGTCAGCGATGTGGCTTGGAACATGCACCGACTTTCGCTCAATTTACCCGACAGCCACTGGGATTTTGGCACGGGCGAAACGTTTCCGGCGAACGCAAATATGGACAAGCTCGCAGGCTTGGATTTCCAGAAAGGCTGCTACGTTGGCCAAGAAGTCGTCAGCCGCATGCACAGAAAGACAGAGGTACGCAAGCGCATGGCCGCGTTTGAGGTGTCTGATAATATTGAAGGAGATAAATTGCTTTTGGGCGAGCGTGTGGTCGGTGAAATTATGCATATGCAGGGCCGTTTGGGTATGGCGATGGTCCGGTTTGACCGTTTGCCCCGCGGGCATGGCCCGCTCACGCTTGGTGGATCAGATGTGTTTCTGATTGCTGATACCGCGAGTTCATCCTTTGAATAGTATTATGCCCACATATTTACGCGCGGGGGTGAGCGGCCGTATGAACGCGGCGTAGCGCGGCGGCGTCAACATCAGTATATCGCTGTGTTGTTGTAAGGCTCTCATGTCCAAGTAATTGCTGGATCGTTCGCAAATCTCCTCCTCCGGCGAGCAAATGCGTTGCAAAGCTATGGCGCAGAGCATGTGGGGTTGCGGTTTCCGGAAGGCCAAGCGCTCCGCGAAGATGGGCCATATCCATCTGAACTTGGCGGGCAGATAATCCGCCCCCGCGAATACCGCGAAAGAGCGGTTTTTCAGGCGGCAAAGGTCTTTTATAAAGCCTGACATACGCATCGACTGCGGCGCGCACGGCGGGTAGCAGAGGAACCGCTCTTACCTTGCCGCCCTTCCCTGTAATGTGAAGCCCGTCCCCAAGAGGAACATCCGCGCCCGTCAACGACAAGGCTTCTGAAATACGCAGACCCGCCCCGTAAAGTAGCATCATGACAGCAACGTTGCGGGCATTGACCCAAGGGCGTTCATCTCTGTGGTTTGCACTGGACACCATGTCTTTGGCTCCTGACGGGCTGAGCGCTTTGGGTAGGGGTGGTTTTGCTCTCGGCCCTTTAATGAGGCTCAGCGCATCGCAATTTATATCCCAGCGGCGGCGAAGGTAACGATAAAATGTGCGGAGCGCGGACAGGTGCTGCGCAATTGAGGCCGCAGATAATGACATCTCGCCGCGGCGGCGGTGTGCGAGGTAGGCGCGAAAGTCCGTCACTTTTAAGGATGCAAGATCATTTAGCATCGGCGTTCTGCCCAAGTGATCTGTTTGAAAGAGAAGAAAAGCAGAGATATCTCGTCGGTAGACTTCAACTGTTTTGACGGCAAGCCTACGCTCACCGGAGAGGTGATCGAGAAAAAGTGCAAGCGCTTGGACTGCGCTAATGTTGTTTAAGACTGTCACTTGCACACAGTGACACTCAGGCGTTAACGAAACTTTGAGGCGCGTTGTGCGCGGCTGGTCTTGACTCCGCCCGTGTGCATGCCAACATCACACCTATGCCGTCCTTGCCCGCTACAGTTCCGTCCCTTGCCCGCGCGTTTGAGCTTGAGCGCAGAGCTTTAAAAGAAGGCCTCGGGCAAAGAAACTTGACCGCCGCACAAATTGTCTCTGAAGCCCGCAGAGCGCTGGATCGTACGGGCGCAAACTTTGCGGGTGATAGCTCAGATCCACAAATACATAAAGTCGGGCTTTGGCTCGTTGAAATGGTCAAAGCGGGGGCGGGCGTGCTTGACCGTGGGACAGGCGCAGATATTATCTGGCATGAAGTCCCAAAGCCAAAAACATCCTTTTTAACCGGGCAGGGCGTATTTTACGGTGCGGCAGGCCTCTTGGCGTTCACGGCTTTGGTTCAGCAATCTGCGCTCGCATTGATGTCGGTTGGTGCGCTGAGCGTACTTCGCCTGATTGATCCGGCGAACCGCGCGGCGCTGTGGCAGCGGCTTCCCTTTATCAAGAGGCCTGCAGCCATCGAAGATCACACGGGTAATCTCATGCGGGCGGAAGCGCGCATTACGGCGGACGCGGCAGGATTTGTTGACAGTCTTGCAGATGCGCTGCGGACTGCGGATCATATTTTACTGCGGCTCGCTGAGCCGCAGTCTGAAACCCATTGGCGGCAAGATCCGCGCTTGATGGGGCTGGTGCAGAGCTTGTTGGAGGCGGCTGAGGCGAAAGATGGTGATTTTGCGCTCAAATTAATCAGCCAAGAACTTGAAAGCGTTTTGGCGTCAGAGGGAGTCACGCGGCTTGGTTACTCGAAAAAGACGGCGGATTTATTCGACGTATTGCCCGGTATTGGTCACGGCGCACCCAAGCTTGCGGCCCCGGCCTTGATGGTGGGCGATGAGATTATCCGGCGCGGCACAGTCTGGGGTGCTGAGCATGACTAGCCGCGATACGGAATTTGTTGGGTATGATTTAGGGCACGGCGAAACCGCCTTGGGGCGAGCTTACGGCCGCTCTATGCGAGAGCCTGAAATTCTCGAATTTCGCGGAGATAAAAGCTTCGTGACAGCGGTCGCGAAAACACAATCCGGGGTAAAAATCGGGGCTGAGGCCGTTAATTTGGCCGCCATGGGCGACGCGCCTGATGTCTGGGTCAAATTTAAAGGCCGCGACCTGAGCGATCAATCCATAAAAGTGCCAACGACCATTTTCACGACAACATTGATGGCGGCGCTGACCCTAGATAAGAAAATCCAAGGGCCGAAAAAAAGCCAGTTTATTGTCGGTTGCCCGTCCGGCTGGAGCCAAGAAGAGCGCACCGCTTATAAGGGCGTCTTTGAGGCGTCGGGTCTTAAAACCGTAAGCATTGTTCCAGAAAGCCGCGCGGCCTTAATGACCGCTTTGGAGCAGGGCTACCTCTCGCTTGAAGCCGCAAGGTCGAGTGTCCTGATCGTGGATATCGGATCATCAACTACGGATTTTACTTATTGCCGGGATTTAGAGGCCGAAGATGTCGGGCATAACGTGTTAGGCTCCGGGCTTTTAGACGCAGAGATTTTTGAGCTGAATTTTGGGCGTCAAAAAGAGAAAACTAAAATCCAAACTTTGATTGACAGGTACCCGCATTATCGGCCGATCATGGAATATTGGTGCCGCCTCGCCAAGGAGCAGTATTTTAATGGTGAGGGCGTGCCCGTTGAAATGATCAAGCGCTTACCCATTGGACCCGGTGAATATTTTGAAATCCGTATTGATAATGCGGATGCAAAGACCATTCTTAATAAACCTTTAGAGGCACTTAACGGCTACACGTGGCCGCAAGCTTTTGATTATGCCTTGCGCGAAACGGTCGATATGCTGGGAGGGCGAGCTCCGGAGACTGTTCTACTGACGGGCGGAGCGTCGCGGCTCCCGCTCGTTGCTCCGGCCTGCGACACCGCCTTTCCAGACGCTCAGGTTGTGCGCGGTGCAGAGCCGGAATTTGCGATCGCGCGGGGGCTCGCCTGGTTGGGTCGTTTCGAGTATCTTCACGCAGGGTTTAAAAAGGCCGTGGGCGAATTGCTCGCCATAGATGGGTCTGTGCATGTTAAAGCTCAAGCGGCGAGTGTTGATCTGGGCGCGCGTTTGTCTCCAGTGCTTGTCGATGCGTTGACAGAGGCCTGCGTTGTGCCCGCCTTTCGTGATTGGCGCTCGGGTAAAGTCAAAAGCCTCGATGATATTGAAACTGCGCTTGAAACCCGCGTCAAAGCGTGGCTTTCAAGCGAGGCCGCGCAAGAAGGCTTGCGCCCCGTCATTGATGACTGGTTTGCGCAGCTTCAGCGCGATATTGAGAAAGATACAGACCCGCTTTGCCGTGACCACGGACTGCCCGCCATGGTGCTGTCCCTTGATGATAGTCAGCATATTAGCCAATATTTAGACGGTATGTCCGTAGCCGCGCCGCAAGTCGCTAGCCTCGAGTCGGATACGGCTTTGGCCGGAACAACTATATCGGCTGTAATTATCGGTGTTCTGCTGGCCAAAGCTAATTTACTGGCGCCGCTACTGGCTAATCCCATTGGGTTGGTTCTGGGAGGGGCTTTGGCGGGCGGCGGGTTTCTATATGGACGCAAAGCGCTGGAAGGAAAGTTCAAGGGGGCGAACGTGCCTCTTGTTGCGCGCCAAGTTATGACCGATGGCCGCATTCGCCGCGCTGCCTCCAAGCAGCGCGGGGATATGATCTTGGCCGTACAAACCGCTTGGGATACAGCCGCCGCGGAGCGGTTTACCCGTGAACTGATAGAGACGCTTGAGACCGCACTAGGTCAACGCGCGGATGATAGAGCCGTTCTATTTTTAATCTAGCGTTCGGATGTCCTCTGCCGTAAAGAGTGCTCATGAAAGACTGGCAGTTTTATCCCTTAGCAATGGCGTTAACTGGCGCGATGATTTGGTTTGCCTTATCGTTAGCTGATCATACGGAAACCCCTCAAAGTTCGGTTTTTGTTGTTGAGGGAAGAACGCTTTCAACGCTTTTTGCGGCTGAGGGAACATCTTATTCTATTGCAAGCGATACTCTGAACCCTAATGCATATGCGGTACTTTCGGCTCATGTTTCGCGCGAGAATGCGCCGCCATCGGCAGGTGTTTTTGTCACGCTAAGCCCAGCTTATAGGGCTTTGTATGCTACACAGCCGCTCAAAGTCACAATCATGGCTAGGAAGGGTCGTGCCTCGCCGCTAGAGAATTTCGATGTTGCGTATTTAAGCACCGATAAAGGCAGTAGCGGCTGGCAAACCTTTGAACTTACAAATGCGTTTGAGGCGTTTAGTTTCGTTTTTACACCTCAAGCGCCGCAAAGCGAAGGCGGCAGTGATTATGTAGGGTTTTGGCCGGATGTTGATGGTAAATCTAGGACTATGGACCTGAAATGGATCAGAGTTCAGCCTGTCTCTGAGACTACAAATGACGGTGTAGCCCCGTAAACATTACAGCGGTTTAATGTGACTAGGTTATAGTATTGCACTATGCGGTCTATTGTGCGGTTGCGGCGATCATATCACCTGCTGATTGGAGCGTTCGCGTGCCTCTTTGTTATGTTGCAGGGCACGGCACTTGCGCATGCTGCGCAATATGGGGATAGCTCGCACGAACATAACAGCATCGTGTGTACGCTTGACGCACTGGCGACGCAACAGACCGCGATTATACCGCCTGCGCCGATCACATTTGTTCCTGTCATATCGCAACGAACGGTGTTTACGGCGGCTTATATTTCATTTGACTGCTCGACGCCTCAAGGCCGGGCTCCCCCGCCTCGCGGTCCGCCTACTCTTTCATAGTCCAAAAAAATTCACCGTATTTGATGCGGCTATTTCCACATGTCTATGAGAGTTATTCTATGTCTTTACCGTCTATTCGCCGATCTTACTCGGCTACTTTATTATTATCTGTCTCCTTTATTTCTCTACCTACCGCTTTTGCGCAGGATATCACCGATGAAATAATCGTCACAGGCTCACCTTTAATGCGATCAGTTGACGAAGCCATCACGGGTGTATCCGTTTTATCCGGCGACGAGCTGGCGGACCGTTTGGCCGCAACAATTGGCGAAACCCTCAAATCTGAACCGGGTGTGTCCTCAACGTTCTTTGGCGCAGGTGCATCTCGCCCTATCATTCGCGGACAAGGCGGTGACCGTGTGCGTGTTCTCACAAATGGTATTGGGTCTATCGACGCGTCTTCAGCATCTCCTGATCATGCCGTTGCGGCGGAGCCCGCACAAGCGGAACGTATCGAAGTGCTTCGCGGGGCGTCTTTACTGCGTTACGGCTCCTCTGGCTCCGGCGGTATTGTTAATGTTATAGACGGGCGCATTCCGATCAACGTTCCTGAAGCCGTTAGCGGCGCGATACGTCTTGGCGCATCAACAGTTGATTTAGGCCGAGATATTGCTGGGTCCGTCGATGTTGGACTTGGTGAAAACTTTGTTTTCCATCTGGACGGAACATGGCGCGAGTCCGATGATTACGGTATCCCCGGCGAGGCAGAGAGCGAGATATTACACGCGTTTGAACATGATGACGAAGATCACGATGATGATCATGAGGACGAAGAAGAAACGCCGGATACGGGCCGTCTCGAAAACTCATTTGCCACATCTCAGTCTATCACAGGTGGTCTGACTTATGTGGGTAAGCGCGGTTTCTTGGGTGCTGCCGTGCATCGTTTTGAAAGCAATTACGGTATCCCCGGCGGTCACGCACATGGTGAGGAAGAACATGGGCATGATGATGAGGATGACCATGAAGACGATCACGACGAAGATCATGATGAGGAAGAAGAGGAAAACGTTACGATTGGTCTTGAGCAAACACGCTTGGATATCAACGGCGCGCTGGACTTTGATGGTTTCATAAACCGCGTACAGCTTTTCGCTGGTTTCGCAGATTATACCCATACGGAGTTTGAAGGCCCCGGCGTTGTTGGAACCGTGTTTGCAAATGAAGGGTATGAAGTCCGCCTTGAGGCCATCCAAAAAGAGATTAACGGCTGGTCTGCGGCTTATGGTGTGCAGCTTCGCAGCCGCGATTTTTCGGCCATTGGCGAAGAAGCCTTTGTACCCCCAACTCAAACAGATCAGTTTGGTGCTTACATGTTTCATGAGAAATCACTTGGTGATTTCCATGTCGAAGGGGCTGCGCGGTTTGAGCGTACAGAGCACACAAACAATGTCACAGCGGAGCAAAGAGACTTTGACTTGTTCAGTGTTTCTGGCGGCGGAGACTTTCACCTAACTGACGCTATTCGCCTTGGCGGTACCGTCTTTCGCACAGAACGCGCACCGACATCCGAGGAACTCTTTTCTAACGGACCTCATCTGGCAACAAATCAGTTTGAACGCGGGGATGCCACGCTCGGTAAAGAAATAGCGACGGGTATAGAGGGGGCTTTACGTCACCGTGAAGGTGGGCATTTTGTGACAATAAATGCGTTCTACACAGATTATGCCAATTATATATTCGAAACCAACAGCGGTACCGAAGAAGATGGTCTCCCGGTCTTTACGTTTACGGGTGAGGATGCCTCATTTAGCGGCCTCGAAATTCATGCTGGATCTTCGCTGGGCTCCTTGGGGGGCTTTGACGTCTCTGTAGATGCTCTTGCTGAGTATGTCAGAGCTAAAACGGAAAGTGGCAATCTTCCGCGTATTCCGCCTCTATCGATCTTATCTGGTATTGAAGCGGAAAGTGATAGGTTCAAAATTCGCGCTGAAGTGGATTATGCCGCAAAGCAAAACGAGCTGGCTGCATTTGAAATCCCAACGGATGATTATGCTTTGGTCAATCTGTTTACAACGTGGAAACCACCTATGGGCGCGCAAAACGTCAGATTGAAAGTCTCGATATTAAATCTTTTGAATTCTGACGCCCGGCAGCACACATCCTTTCTCAAAGATGTTGTGCCGTTGCCCGGCCGAAATGTGCGATTTTCAATTAATGCCAGTTTCTAGGGTATTTCACTTTTAATCGTGTTTACAAGGGAATCGGAAAATAAGTTATAAAGCCTAATTTCCGATTCCGAATAAACGTGAATTATTCATAGAATCTAGCTTTTTTGGTCAATTTCCAAAAGCTGAACATGGAAAATTAGCGTAGCATTGGGCGGGATTGGATCCCGTCCAGTTTTACCGTAAGCCAAATCTCCAGGGATGTATAATGTTCGCGCTTCGCAAGGCTTCATATCGCCGAGAGCTTCAACCCATCCGCTGATCACGCGGTTTGCCGGAAATTCAGCAGGCTGGCCGCGATCATAAGAGCTATCAAATTTGTCTCCGTTGGGGAAAAAGCCATGATAGTTTACTTTGATGACTTGTCCGCCTTCTGGTGTGGGGGCGTCATCATTTCCGGTTTTAACGACAGAGTATTGCAGCCCTGAGGCCGCCGTGATGACGCCTTTGCGTGCGCCATTCGCAAGATGCCATGCTTCGGGGTCTTGATCAGCGTTTGGAAGGTCTTCAACGGTGGCTGCGTAGGCTGAAATATCTGCGAGAATATTTTCCTCGCCGCAGATAGCCAGAGGATTGCCAAAAACTTCTGATTTAAGTGCATCGACATCTTGGCGAAGTTCTTTGACATCGGCATCATTTGACGCCGGTTGGCAAGCGGCTAAGGCAAAGCCTGTTAAAAATGTGGTTAAAAAGATGGACTTTTTCATAAGGGCCTCCAATGTGTTTGATGTTGCCTAATCAACACAGCTTTGGCTGTAAAGGTCATAGCCGTAAAATTTAGCGCTAATTAAGCGTAGAATTTTGAGAGCAAAGAATTTCTGACTGGTCACGCCGAGTTTCACGGCTTATTGAACTGTATCATGCCAAAGGCCAATATGAACCCACTTATAATTATTCCCTCGCGTATGGCCTCTGTTCGGTTGCCTGGTAAACCCTTGGCCGACATACACGGCTCTGCGATGGTGGTGCATGTCATGCGGCGCGCCCAAGCCGCAAATGCTGGCCCCGTGTGGGTGGCGTGCTCGGAAGCCGAGGTTGCAGATGTGATCATAGCGAGCGGCGGGCACTGCGTTATGACTCCTGCTGCGTTGCCGTCCGGGACAGACCGGGTGAAGGCTGCCGCTGATATCATCGATCCTGAACAGGCACATGACGTGGTTATAAACGTGCAAGGCGACATGCCGGCCCTAGACCCTGCCTTGATCACCGATGTGCTGGGTGTGCTCAAAAATCATTCTGATTGCGATATTGCAACGCTTGTGGTGTCAACGGATGACCCGCGTGAGAAGTCTGACCCTAATGTGGTCAAGGCCGTATTGGCCGCCTCGGGACGGGCGCTCTATTTCACCAGAGCTCACGCGCCGTCGGGCGAGGGCCCCGTTTGGCATCATGTCGGTCTTTATGCCTACCGCCGATCAGCGCTTGATCAGTTTTGCTGCCTCCCGCCGTCTGCGCTCGAAATACGCGAAAAGCTTGAGCAATTACGCGCGCTCGAAAATGGTCTACAAATTCACGCAGCGATTGTGAATGCGGCCCCTGACGGTGTTGATACGCCAGATGATTTGGAGCGTGCGCGACGGCTTCTTTCTGGATATAAAGATGTATGAGTGGGCCTTAGTAACACAACCGCTTCACAAAGCTGTCAAAGGGCGTGATTTGGTTTTAAATCGATATGGCCCTAGGGAGCTGTCATGAAAAAAATAGCTTTATTTATCGGATTTATTCTCACTACTTTTGCACTCCCTGCACAGGCGGACAGTGACCCTGTTTATACGTCATGGAAAAATAACATGGCGGTGGGCGGGTATGATGTGGTGAGTTTTTACTCCGGTAAACCGCTAAAGGGCAAGGATGACTTTATACAAAACTATCTGGATGCCGAGTGGCGGTTTTCGTCACAGGCCAATCTTGATCTTTTTCGGACAAACCCGACGGCCTTTATTCCGCAATATGGGGGCTACTGCGCTTGGGCGGCGGCAAATGATAAACTGGCCAAAGGTTCGCCCGAGTTCTGGCATGTGCGCGACGGAAATCTCTATTTAAACTTTAATGCACGTATTCAAAAAAAATGGAACAAGGATATTCCGGGCTTCATCCGTAAGGCTGATGCGAATTGGCCCGAGCTTCTCGATTAAACTCAAGGATTAAAAAGGGGACACATATGAAACGTATCATATTACTTTTGCCGAATGCGTTGGCCGTATTTTGCAGCGTTATTTTCTTGGACTCGCTGCGGTTTAAATTTACCAACCACCCAAATACGCAGGAAATATTCGGGCGGCTCAATGACTGGGCGAGCACTTTTGGGGCAAGCGGCTTGTTTGCGCAAACGGGCTTGTTCTCGCAATATGTGATTGGCGGGGCAGAACTATTGGCATCTGCTGCGCTTCTGCTGGGTATCCTGCCGCGGTTTCGCAGGCTTCAGGGTTTTGGTGCACTGCTAGGTTTGGCGGTCATGAGCGGCGCGATCTCATTCCATCTGTTTACGCCGCTGGGCATCGATCCTAACAATGACGGCGGGCTTTTGTTTGTCATGGCGTGCTGCGTCTGGCTGTCATGCCTGACATTGTTGATTTTGCGCCGTAAGCAAATAGCTTACGGTCTTGGCCGAATAGGCGACGCTTTATTCAGCAAGCCAGCTACGGAGTAATTGATGCGCGATTGTAAAAGTAGGCGGGCGTAAAAACGCCTCGCTTTTCTTTGCAAACACATCGCGGACAACATCTTTTGAAAACCACTGCGCGGTCTCAATTTCTTTGGTATTGATCGTCAACTCGCGGCTATCGCTCTCGCAAATCATACCCATCATAAGCTGGCTTGGGAATGGCCAAGGCTGCGAGAACACATAACGCATGGAATGCACGTTAAGTCCAACTTCTTCGTTGACTTCGCGAGCGCATCCCTCTTCGAGAGTTTCGCCGGGCGAAACAAAACCCGCGAGCGCTGAAAAAGCCCCGTCCGGCCAACCTGCTGCGCGGCCAAGAAGACAGTCATCCCCATTGAGAACAAGCATGATCGCCACCGGATTCACGCGCGGAAAATGCTCTGTTGTGCAAATTGGGCACTTGCGGTTCATCCCGCCGCCTGTGGCTTGGCTTTCTTTGCCACATGCCGAGCAAAAACGGTGAGAATTATGCCAGTCAAATAATGATTTTGCCCGCCCCGCTATTGCCAAAGACTTTGGATCCATACGCCCGGCGATAAACCGCATTTCTTGAAAACTCTCAAGGTCTGACACGCCTTGCGGGCCGTCCAGTTGATAGGCAAATACAGGGCCGATTTTATCTGCGCCAAGGAAAATAACGCCGGGGGACATAATTGTTTTCCCGACGATTTGATCGGGGTGAACGGTTTTAAGGCTGCCATCTGGACGCACGGCGGGTTTTCCGTCTATAAGAACGATAGAGCGCGCGTTTGGGTCTTTGAGATATTGACGTAGTGATGTGATATCCCTCTTATCTTCGAGATGATCCAGTTGTCCGCCAGCAAAGGCCATTTTGGGTGTAAAAGTTTTTAATGTCGTCATGGCCGCGCTTTAGCGGGTTTCTCCGCCTCTGGCTACTGCTACCTTTTAGGCGCGTTTGATAATTCGAATGGGAATACCATTGTCCGGTTTAAGTGTAATGCGCATGACCGGGCAGGGCGCAGCAGCCCCGGTATATTCAAATCGGTATGCACTCAGGCAATGGACAAGGATAATCAAAGCTTCCTGCATCGCAAAATGCCCGCCAATGCAGGTGCGGTGACCCACGCCAAACGGCAAGTATTGGAACCGTTTGATATCTTTGCGGGCCGCCCCCAGAAAACGCTCGGGGATAAAGCTCTCGGGCTGAGACCATAAGAGCCGGTGGCGGTGCAGCGCATATAAATTTAGAAACAGATTGCCGCCGCGCGGCACAAAGGCCAATCCAAAAGGATCATCATCAATCGCCATACGGGTAATAAACGGCGCCGGCGGGTAGAGCCGCATGGTTTCCTCGAAACAGGCTGCCGTGTAGGGCAAGTTTTTCTCCCAAGCGGCGGGCTCTAAATCCAAAGCGGCGAGAGTTTTTATCTCGGTTTGAACCCGCGAGAGTGCTGCTGCGTCATTTGCAAGCAAGTAAAGCATCCAGGACAGGCCTCTTGCTGTTGTTTCATGCCCGGCGGCAATAAATGTCAAAATATGATCTTCGATATCCTCAAGGGATAGTGGGTTGTTGTCTTGATCTTGATCCTGCGCGTGGGCTTGGATCAGGCGCGTGAGAAAATCATCCGGCAGCTCAAGCCCGCTCTCCTGCCGCATTATACGGCTCTGCGTTAAAGCGCGAATGCGCCGCCGCAACCGCCTCACAGCAGCCATACCCCTCAGGCGCGTTGGGCGGGGCATCCAGCTTGGCGCGCCCAGCATATCAAGAGGGTCAACATTACCTAAAAACTGAAAGAAGTCAGCAACGTCCGACATCATCCCGGCTGCATCTTGACTGATTTCGCCCGAAAACAAAGTCTCCGAGAGGACTTGATAGGCAAGTTTCGACATGACGTCAGCACACAGAACCTCCGTTTTATGCTTGAACGTCTCAGGTAGGGCCTTAGCAACAGCATCCGACATACGTGCGGCAAATTGCTGCGTAAAACGCGGCGTGAATATGGGCGCTAAAACGCGCCGGGCACGGCGCCATTGCTGGCCTTCGACGGCGACGAGGCCTTTGCGCAGTACGGGCGTCAATATGGCTTGGCGTATAGGTTCAAGCGTATAGTTCGACGCGTTGTCGACAAAGCAGTGCTTGATCATATCCGGATCATTAACAACCGTGAAATGGTTGCCAAAAATTTGGTACTGAAACACAGGAAGCGTAAACTGATATGCCGAGAGTGTTTTGATCGGGTTGGTTGCCATGCCCGCAAGTGTCTGAATGTGATCTTTCAGGCCATAAGACAAAATAGGCTTTGTAATTGGCGTAGGCACATCCGGTGAGAAGGGGTGTGCGTGACTTAAAGTTGTTTTCATGGTTACACCTTAAAGGCGCAGCGCCTTAAATCAACTTATAATTACATATATGTGCCTTTAAGTTGTGAACCTATTATTCGTCTGAAAACAGGCTACCATTAATGAAAGGCAAGATTTCCACTGTTGCATAGAGAGCAAATTTTCGGCATAATCGCCGCCGGAAGGCTGGCCTTGGACGGAATGCTCGCCAACCTGGTCAGGTCGGGAACGAAGCAGCCACAACGAGTTTCTTTCGGGTCAGGGTTCAGTCTTCCACTTTATGCCGTTATGGCTTTGCGATGCCCCAATAATTATAACTCAGTACCTTTGGCCCCGGGATGTACATCTGCTCAAGGGTTTCAAACGCTAGATCAGCTTGTTTGAAATAATCCGGTATATTCCGGCCCGAGTGACAGCCGCCAGCGATTTTACCCCAGAGCGGATCAATCCTGTTTTGCCACCGTTTCACCTTTTCATCCGGCGCTTGGCCATGCTCGGAGAAAAAGATACGCCCCCCGGGTTTTAAAATGCGTTTCATTTCATCAAGCGCTTTAACCGGGTCCGGAATGGTGCAGAGCGAATAAGTCACAACAACACTGTCCGCGAGGTTGGCCTCCAGCGGGATATCTTCGCCTGATAACCCGATGCGTTCTACGGGTATTGGGCAGGCGGCGCGGCGCGGCGCGCTTTTCTTCCAAACATGCTCATCCGGGTCTACGCCAATGATTTTAGTCACTTTATTCGGGTTATAAAATGGCAAATTTTGACCTGACCCAATGCCAATTTCGAGCACGAGGCCTTCGGCAAGCGGGACGATCTTTTCACGCTGTTTGCTGATAGGTTTCGTACCGCAAGCCATATCCAAACAGGCGGGTAAAATATGCCGTGCGTAAAAACCCATATATTCCCCCGTTCTTGCAGACATAAGGAACAAATGCCCTTATGCTGGTTCAAATTATAGACTGTATAGTTTCTGAAAGTAGCTCTATGTCAACCCTGCTCAAAATTGCTCTGCCGCAAATTGCGCCTGTCTGGCTAAACCGCGCGGCTGGTTTGTCAAAAGTCATTGATTATATAGAGCAAGCGGGCCGGCAGAATGCTGACCTTATCGTCTTTGGCGAAGGCGCTGTGCCGGGTTATCCTTTTTGGCTGGACGGAACTGGCGGCGCAAACTTTGATAACGCCATGCAAAAAGAGCTTTTCGCCTACTATTCCGATCATGCGGTCACACTCGAGGCGGGGCATTTGGACGGTGTGTGCCAAGCACTCAAAGCGGCTAACATGGCGGCGTATATTGGTATCATCGAACGCCCCAAAGACCGCAGTGGTCATTCGCTCTATTGCTCATTTGTTTACATTGATAGGTCCGGCAAGATCCAGTCCGTTCACCGCAAATTACAGCCAACTTATGAAGAACGGCTTGTGTGGGCCCCCGGCGACGGGGCGGGGCTCGTGACGCATGCTCTGGGCGGATTTACAGTCGGCGGATTAAACTGTTGGGAAAATTGGATGCCGCTCTCGCGGGCCGCGCTCTATGCGCAAGGCGAAGATTTGCACATTGCCTGCTGGCCGGGGAGCGCGCGCAATACCCACGACATTACGCCGTTTTTAGCCAAAGAGGGCCGCAGCTATTGCGTGTCGGTTTCCAGCCTTATGCGCCGCAGCGACGTGCCGGATGATATGCCCTATGCCAGACAGATTAAAAAGGCTCTGCCTGATATTTCCGCCGATGGCGGATCCTGTATCGCAGCGCCGGACGGCTCTTGGGTCTTGCAGCCGATGATGGGTGAGGAGTCGTTGAGGTTTGCCGAGATTGACCCCGCATTTGTGCGCCGGGAGCGTCAAAATTTTGATCCGTCCGGGCATTATTCAAGGCCGGATGTGACGTATCTTGTTGTCAACCGGGAGCGTCAAAGCCTCGCCAAATTTGAAAATTAGGGCTCAAGCTAAAACTTAAAAACAAGATGCAGCCATTGCCACGCCAGCCGCAGCGCGACGAACAAAATAAGCCCTCCGGTCAGCCGCTTCAATAGTTGACCCGAAAACCGTGTCACGCCGATATAGTTTCCTATTAAACCTCCAATGATGACCGCAGGGATCAATGGCCAATACGCGTAGACTTCATGAAGTTGCGAGAGGTCATCAAGTTTCGCTACTTGTCCGGCGATGCCTGAAATGGAATTCAGCAAGATAAACAGGCTGCATGTGGCCGCGATTTGTATGGATGTCCCCCAGCGCATAAGGTGCAAGAGTGGTGCGAGAAAAATGCCGCCGCCGATACCCACTAATCCAGAATAAAATCCGATGACGCCGCCCAATACTGGATGCGTAAAGACCGGGTTTAGATAGAACGGGTTCGCAGATAAAAAGGCGACTGTTTTGGTGCTGCCGTCTTCTAGGGGTTGTGATCTATCAGTTAAAAGCTTCAGGCTTGCAAACAATAAAGCGGCCCATAAAAAACCAATGAACAGGGTTTCAGAAATTTCCAATCGCCCGCCGAGCCACGCGGCAGGAATGGACGCAGCAACTAATGACCAAACCCGTTTAAACGGGATCAGGGAACCGCGTGCATAGCGCACAGTGTTACCGGAGACGACGAGAATATTACAGATCAGCGCGATCACAGGCACAAGGCGGTAGTCTGTGCCTGAAATCACAAGCAGCGCCGTATAGGTCGAGCCCCCGCCAAAGCCGACACTGGCATAAAGTCCTGCTGTGATAAAAAACAGGGCCGCGAGACAGGCGATTTTCATGAGATGTCAGATATCATAAATGTTCAGCTTCACCAGACATCCGGCCCCACGCCCAAGGGGATGACCTCGATATTATCGCCGTCCTCCCAAGGTCCTACGTTTGGATTAAGTTTTATCAGCGCGTTGGCCCGGACAAATGGTGTGATCAATGAGCTGTCTTGGCGGGGAAACGCAGCGACGGTCAGTTGTCCACCGCTGTTAAGTTTTAGCTCCGAGCGTAAATATGTCTCGCGGGGGCCATTAGCAGATATTGAGCCCGTCAGCTTGACCGTAACATGTTTAGCAGAGGGCCATGTGTTCATTAAAGCCTTTAAAAACAGATGCGCACATACAATGGCTGAAGCTGGATTTCCGGGAAGGCCGAGAACGCGCTGCGCGCCGCGCCGTCCAAACCATGTGGGTTTGCCGGGTTTTACCGCGATCTTGTGAAATAGAATGTCAAATCCAGCCGCGGTGAAAGCCTCCTTCATAAAATCATAGTCGCCGACAGACGCGCCGCCGATGGGCACGATGATGTCGACGTCTTTGGCCGCTGTGATGTGTTCGGCTATGTTCTCAAGGTCGTCCTTTGCTTCGCCTAAATCCACAGGCACGCCGCCCCAATGCGTAATTAAAGCACTGAGTGCCGCCATATTGGAATTGATGATTTGTCCGGGCGCGAGCTGACTGCCCGGCGGGCGTAGCTCATCGCCACTGGCCAGAATACCGATTTTAGGGCGCTTATAAATGGGCAGCGCTGCATGGTTTCCTGATGCTGCAAGCGCAATGTGCGCGGGTGTGATAATATGGCCTTTGTTAATCAGGATATCGCCTATCTTAAAATCTATACCGGACTTTCGGATGTGGCGCGGGCTTTGTGAGTCCGTATTTATAGTGATGTGATCGCCGTCTCTGTTAACGTTCTCCTGTATCACCACATGATCTGCGCCTCGCGGCATAGGGCTACCTGTAAAAATACGCACAGCCTCGCCGGGGCCAACCTGGCCTTGAAAGGGTGATCCGGCGGGGGCTTCGCCGATCAGCTTTAAAACGGTTTTAGCGGCCTGCGCATCTTCGAATCTCACGCCGTATCCGTCCATCGCGGACGCATCAAAGGGCGGCATTGTGATCTGCGCACTGACATCGGCTGCGCAGATCGCGCCGAGGCAGTCTTTGAGTGGGGCTTTTTCGCGCTCGCGCTCCGGCAGGTGCATGTTAATCAGCGAGAGGGCTTGAGTCACAGAAATCATGTGACCAAACACCATGATTTCAAGCCGAGAGTCAATCATGATTGCGCCCTCGGCCAAGTCATATATGTAGGCGCTATGTCTTTAAGTTACCATCATCCGCTGGACGTGCTGCGTTTTGCCGCCAACCAGGCGGCGTTAGGCATGCCTTTTGCCCTTATTGTCACGTCAAACGTCACAGGCGGGACGATGCGCGCGCCGGGCGCTTTGATGTGCGTGCCGCTCAAGGGAGATGTTGCGGGTTACATATCAAACGGATGCGTGGACGCAGATATCATTTTTCAAGCGCGTCAGGCTTTATCAGAAAACACGCCGCGATTTTTAAGATATGGCGAAGGATCACCGTTCAAAGATATAACGTTGCCGTGCGGGGGCAGAATTGACCTTTGGGTCATCCCCGATTTTGAGCTCTCGAAAATTGCTGGTTGCGTTGAATTTTTGGAGCTGCGCCGCTCGGTTGCGTTAGAGTTCGGCGTAGGCGGTTTTAGCTTTGACTATCATCCCAAGCTGCGGCTACGTATTGCGGGAAAAGGCGAAGCCGTTAAAGCGCTTGTAGCGCAAGCCAAAGGCGCGGGGTTTGATTGTGTTGTTCAGTCACCGGAAGCGCAAATGTTACGTGATATTGGGGAGACCCATTTCGTGCATTTGTCAAACCCAGATGTCATACCCGAATCTCATGATGATGCCTTCACGGCCGTTATCCTGATGTTTCATGACCATGATTGGGAAGCGGAATTGTTGGTTCAAGCCCTTGGTGGCCCGGCCTTTTACATTGGCGCGATGGGCAGTGCAAAAACGCACAAACTACGCTGCGATGCCTTGCGGGAACGCGGCCTGTCCGGGGCACACATCGACCGCATCTCTGGACCTATCGGCTTAATCCCGTCTATGCGGGACGCGAATCTTTTGGCGCTTTCCGCTTTGGCAGAAATTGTCAAAGAAGCACAAAAAGCAGGCCGTTTGTGAGACCGGAAAACATCGCGCTTATCGTCCTTGCCAGCGGACTGTCAAAGCGGTTTGGTGCGCCCAATAAATTAATGGCTGACTTATCGGACCGGCCCGTTTTGGCCCATGTGATGGACTTTCTGGCCCCCATAAACTTTGCGGCGCGTTTTGCTGTGACGCCGCAAGATCCCAACATGATCCATCTGTTGGAGGATGCAGGTTATGAGTGCATTGTTAATCTTGACCCAAAGCGTGGACAAGGGCGTTCCATCGCACTCGGAGCGCAAGCCGCTCTCCAGCAAGGCCATCACGCCGCCCTGGTTGTTTTGGGTGATATGCCGTTTGTTGAGACATCTCACATTTTACATTTGATCAAGATATCAACTGATAATGACATTATAATGTCTGAATATAAGCGCGTGCACATGCCGCCTGCTGTTTTTAAAGGTTCCGCTTTCACAAATCTTTTATCATTAGAGGGCGACCAAGGCGGAAAGAGTGCGTCTAGGAGGAAAAGCGCCGTCACTGCAGCGTTGTCGCCAAGGGCTGCGCAGGATATAGACACGTTCGAGGATCTTCGCATCGCGGCGAAGGGCCTAAATTGAAAGAGGTATTTCATGCACGGCATTGATGAAAACCGCACGTTTAAACCTATCGCTTTGGCTGTGCTGACCGTCTCGGATACGCGAACACCCGAGACTGATACGTCTGGGCAATTGTTGGCAGATCGTATTCAAGCCGCAGGACACAATCTTGGAGCGCACGAGATTGTCCGTGATGATATTTCGCTTGTTCGCGCCCAAGTCCGGAGCTGGATAGATGATCCGTCCATTGATGCGGTTATTTCTACAGGCGGGACAGGCTTGACGGGCCGGGACATAACTCCCGAAGCTGTGAAGCCTTTGTTTGAGAAAGAAATTGACGGGTTTTCTATAATGTTTCACGCGAAAAGTTATGAGAGCGTCGGGCTTTCTACGTTGCAGTCACGGGCTTGTGCTGGCCTCGCTAATAATACGTTTATCTTCTGTCTGCCGGGGTCTAATGGCGCGGTTAAGGACGGGTGGGATAAGGTCATCAAAGACCAACTTGATAGCCGCCATAGGCCTTGCAATCTTGTTGAGCTCTTGCCCCGCCTCGGGGAGGTTTAATGTCTGGATTGACCCATGTTGACGCCTCGGGGCGGGCCTTTATGGTCGATGTTTCGGGCAAGGCCGTGACGGCCCGCCAAGCTGTGGCAGTAGGGTATGTGCGCATGAGCCTTGAGACGCTAGAGCTCGTCAAGCGGGACCAGAACAAGAAAGGCCATGTCCAAAGCGTTGCCGAGCTTGCGGGCATTATGGCGTCTAAACGCACGTCTGACCTTATTCCGCTATGCCATCCGCTACCGCTTTCTAAGGTTACCGTGAGAATTGAAATTGATGATACACTTCCGGGGCTCAGAGTAGAGGCGAGCGCGAAAACGGCGGGCCAAACCGGGGTTGAGATGGAGGCGTTAACGGCTGTCAGCGTGGCCTGCCTGACAATCTACGATATGCTCAAGGCAGCGCAGAAGACCATGGAAATTTCAGGCATTTGCCTTTTGGAAAAAACCGGCGGTAAATCCGGTGACTGGACGCGCTCCAAACCTGACTAAAAAGCCTACTTCTGCAGGCCTTTCATAATGATGTTGCGGTACCGATCGGAATAGGGCGGCAGCATAATCAGAAAATCCCGGAAACGATCCAGCGGTTGATGCACTACTGACCTCGCATTGGACATTGATTCGAACCCGGCGAACCCGCCGATACGGCCCATGCCCGATGCTCCTGCGCCGCCAAAAGGCAACCTAGGGTTTGTGCCTGATTGGATACAATTATTATTTACAACAGCGGATCCAGAAGAGGTATTTGCGAGGAAATATTCTGCGGCATTTTTATCCGTCGTGTAAATATAGAGTGCGAGCGGTGTGGGGCGTTTGGCGATAATATCCAAAACGTCCTGCCGGGTCTTATAAGATACCACAGATAAAACAGGGCCGAAAACTTCCTCTTTCATGATTTTCATGTCTTCGGACATATCTGTTAGCACTGTTGGCTCAATATAACGGTCTGAGACATCCGCGCCGCCGCCGCAAACAATCTGCGCCCCCTTTGAAGCCGCATCATCAATCAGGCCTTTAATGCGGGCATGATGACGCTCATTAATAATGCGGGGCACATAGTTTGACGCCTGTAGGCCTTGGCCATCGGCGTTATAGAGCGCGTCAATTTTCTCTGAAATCAAAGTTAAAAACTTATCTTTCACGCCCTCATGAACAATCACATATTCCGGAGCGATGCAGACTTGCCCGGCATTCATGACGCGTCCCCATGCGATCTTGGTGGCCGCATTCTCAAGGTTCGCAGTTTCGTCGATAATGACAGGAGATTTTCCGCCCATCTCAAGCGTGATGGAGGCAAAATGATCTGCCGCAGCTTTCATCACGATTTTACCGACCGTCCACCCGCCTGTGTAGTAAATGTGGTTAAAAGGCAAAGAGATAAGCTCCTGCGCAACCGACGCATCGCCTTGAAAAACATCGGCTTCGTCGCGTGGCAGAGCTTTATGAATGATCTCTTCGATAATTTGAGCTGACGCAGGAGCAAGTTCTGAAGGCTTTACGGCGACCGTATTCCCTGCAGCGATAGCTGGTATCATAGGAACAATACATTCAGCCGTCGGCGCATTAAAGGCAGAGAGGTTAAGAACAACACCTTTGGATTGGTGACGAATTTCGCAGGTTTTACCCATCGTATTGAGCGAATTTTTGACTTTAACAGGCTTCATCCATTTAGCGATATTTTTAGCCGCAAATTCGGCCTCGCCTTTTATCATCACAAGCTCGGCAGCGATATCCAGATCATGCGTTCCGCGTTCTTCGCGTCCGGCGTCGAACAAGTCTTTTTGACGCTCTTGTACACCGCTCCACAACGCCATGATTTTATCAGCGCGCTCTGTTGCTGCGCTGTTTCGCATGCGCGCCGCCGCGCTTTGAAGAGTTTGAAAACGGGCCTGAATATCGCTCATGACTTAGCCTTTGTAACGTTTAATTTTGGACACACCTTGGATGATTTTTTCGAAGGTACGCTCAGGCAGTATTTTATACATGGGGCCGAGAGCTTTGACGTCTTTGCCGACCAAATAAGAGGGCTTCCAGTTTTTCTTCTCGAGTAGGCCCAAGACTTGATTAACGACAACTTCGGGCGGGTTTCCTGTTTTTTCAATCATCTCTGGCAGCACTTTGGTCGTCCCCTCCATATGATAGGGGCCGTAAATATCGTTCATTTCTTGGCTGACATTGCGCCAGATATCTTTGGTTGTTTCATGGGCATTGGCTGTCATGTGTGTTTTAACAGCTCCGGGCTCTACGGCAGTGACTTGAACCCCAAAAGGCGCAAGTTCGTGGCGCAGCGTCCGGGTGAGGCCAACAACAGCATGCTTGGACATATTGTACGCACCTGAACCTACGGGGTTAGCTTTGACAGCTCCTGACGCAAAATTGATAATCCGCGAGGTGGGTGCATTTTGCCGGATCATTGGCAAAAATGCTTGCGTGACTCGCCATGTCCCGAATGTGTTAACTTCGAACGCAATACGAGCCTGATCGATATCAGCCCCTTCGATCACGCCAGTGCCCCGATTGGCAATGCCGGCATTATTAATGAGCAAATCAAGACCTTTGCCGCCGAGCGCGGCTTTGACGGTTTCTGCGCTTTTTGTAACGGACGCATCAGACGTGACGTCTTGGTCGACTTGGGTTATGTTGCTGCTGTCACCCAGCTCTGATGTATCTGCGCCGGGTAGAACGCCCGCGAAAACACGCCAGCCGCGCTCTGCCAGTGTTTTGGCTTTCAGCGCGCCCATGCCCATAGCTGCGCCTGTAATAAAGGCTGATTTTTGGTCTGTCATATGTCCCCGCATTCTCTTTTCTGATGACTTTTCGAACGACGTTCAGAAATAAAGAGATTGCAAGCGGAGTCAATCACATTTCGGTGCTCGGCGTCCTGTTTAGGCGCGTTGAGGCATTATTCGCCGTTACTGCTCGGCGTTGGGTCTGGGGTCTTGGCTGCGATTTCTTGGTTGATCGTCTCAAGTTTTTTTAGCAGGCCTGTTTCGAGCGTGTCGAGCTTTGCTTTGCGAAAGTTTTTCACAGCGACCGTTGGGACGTCATTATTACCGCCAAATTGCATCCAGTTTTCTCCCTGATGCTCAGGCCATTCCGGCAGCCCGTTTGCATTTGGATTGCCCGTTTTCGCAAAATTGACCCAGTAGGACTGCATCAAGTCCGTAAGTTTGGTGTCTTGATCTGAATAGCCCAAAATCTTTTCATAACTGCCAAATACAAATGGAATTTCAGCGGCGTGAAATGCGCCCAGCGTTTGCTTATTGCTGGGAGGGACGCGGGCGAAGGTATAAAGAAAAGACGGCTTGCCTTGGGCTTCGTTTTGGCGGGCCGCGAAGCGTACATTCACGCCAAAGAGTTCATCGCCCATCATGGCCATACCTGCCGTCTCGAAATTTCCGTCTTGATCTAGGCCGTACAGGTCAATGATGGTCGAAGACATGTCACCGAAATGCGGCTTAAGAGCTGCGATTTGTGCGGAGCGGCCCTCACGGGGAAAGTCTTCGATCCAAACGCTGGGTTGGGGGTCATCAGGAAAAAAGAGTGTGGCCTCGTCCGTATTATAACCAAATAATGTCGGTACAGATGTAAATGTACCGTTTTTAAAGCTCGTGCCGACATTTTCAGGGAAAACCACGCCGTCGCGAATATGGTGAAACCCGTCTGAAATATCGGCGCTTGAGATGCTGACAATTTTTTCTGCCGGGATAGCTCTCAACGCGTCCGCACTCGGGTTTTCTAGCCCGAGCGCTTGATCTATTTTTATTGCCGTGGCGTAACCGCTGACCCATCCTGCGCCGTTTCCTTCCATCTGTCCAAGATGGTATGTGGACGCGCCGCTTTGCCCAATGGCTTTGTGGAACAGTCCTTTACCAAGAGGCGAGGACATAATCTCCGTGACAGACCAACTCCCTGCGCTCTCGCCAAAAATCGTGACATTGTCCGGATCGCCGCCGTAAGCACGGATATTATCTTGCACCCATATTAGGGCCGCGATTTGATCCAGCGTGCCGTAATTGCCCGAGACGCCGCGTGGATCATCAGCGGATAAAGCCGGGTGGGACATATACCCAAATGCGCCGAGCCTGTAATTGAGGGTCACAAGAACCACGCCTTTTTCAGGCAGAGCATCCGATTGATAATAGGCGGTACCAGCCGAGCCAAATTGATGTCCGCCGCCGTGAATCCAGACCATTACAGGTAATGGGCCCGTTGAGACACTACCGCCGGGCGCAATATTCGGTGTGCGCACATTCAGATACAAGCAGTCTTCACTTGGCTCCGGTGCTTCCATCGAGGTCACAACACGGTTGATGAGAGCCCGCTTGACGGCGTTGAGCCCGTGACCGTCGATAATTTTTGTGAAAAAGCCATCCGAACCGTCAGTGCTTTGCATGCAGATGGACGAGAAATTTGTGGCCTCACGCACGCCGTCCCATGTCGGGGCGTCGCTGGGTGGTCGCCACCGCATGTCACCAACCGGCGGGGCGGCATAAGGAATGGCTTTGTAATTTTGTATACCGGATGTGGATTGAACCCCCACAATTTTTCCTTGCGGCGTATCAATTTGAATGCCTGATTTTTCAGCCGGAGAACAAGCTATTAAGGTCGTCCCCAAGATGCATCCTGTTATGGCATGATGTAATCGCATGTGGTTTTTCTCTTTTATGGCGTTGTCTGGTCTTTGCATTTTGATACACATGTTGTACTGGCCCCGCTATGAAAAATCCGCGCGAAATTCTGATTATAGGCGCTGGGCCCATTGGCTTGTCCACGGCGGATAGTTTATCGGCACGAGGCGCGCGTGTGACCCTCATCGATAAACGCGCCGGGCCGGGGCAGGGTGCGAGTTTTTATAACTCGGGGATGATTCATCCCAGTCAGGCTTTACCTTGGAGTCCCGGCAGCGATGCGAACGCTGCGCGCAGCGTGGCCAGTCTGGGGGCTATGTCAAAACATCTCTTAACCCATAGGATGAGGGCATTGAATGTTGATACATCCGGCTGCGTGTCGGGATGTGTTCAATTATACGACACGGCAGATAACGCAAAAAAGGCGGCGAGCCTTTATAAAGAACTGGATGTTGGATTTCGCGACTACACTGATGCGAAATTTTCTTATGGCTATCATGGGCTGTTATTTCCCAACGACGCATTTGGGAACCCGCTGGAATATTGCGGCGCTCTGGCGAAGGACCTAAAGGCGCGCGGTGTTCATTTTATCTATGGCGCTGATGCCGCGCGGGTAAGTCATGAAATATCAATTGCAGGTGAGGTTATTATCGCGGCGGGGGCCCAAAGCGCGGTTCTGGGTAAGGAATTTGATATTTCCATACCGATCTTGCCTGTTATTGGTCATGCTTTGAATTTTGCCAAACCTGACATCTCTTTGCCCGATATACCGATTATGCATTATGAGACCCGTTCGTCTTTGACCGTTTTTAAAGAGCATCTGAGGTTGTCCGGTACAGTCGGCGTGACTGATCCCGACATATTGCTGGATATTTGGCGCGAAATAGCGCCCGATATTATTGACGCGTTGGAGCCCGCTTTGCTGTCATGGAGTGGAGAGCGGCCCATGTGCAGTCTTGGGCGGCCTATTATTGGGCCCAGCAACGTGCCCAATATTTGGATCAATACAGGTCATGCGCATATGGGTTGGACGCTCAGTGCGGGGTCCGGCGACCTTATGGCGCGCATGATTTTGGACGGAGACATAGATGAGCGGTTTGCGCTACCAACTTAAGGTGCCGCGCGCTTTGCTTGGCGCCTAGTCCATACCGTAGGATTTTAATATTTTGGGTTTTTTCTTGCGCAGCACACCCGGGTCCATAAAGGCTGCTTCTTGGCGGGTATTATATATTGTCGTCAGGATACGCCCCGCAATCAAGCTCGGGAAAAATGCCAGTACAGCGCCTCTCCAATTTTCTGGAACCTGATTGAAAGCGGTCATTATATTTTGCCATGCAGACTTGTTGCTTGTCCAGCTTAAGTGCATATCCAGCTCGCCAAGATAGTGCGCAAAGTAGGCGAGTAGGGGCAGCCCTACAAAAATAAGAATCAGAAACGCTTTCTCTTTCGCAAAGCTGAACACACCAAGGGCAACCCCTGTTGCAACTGCGATTAAAGTTATTTCCATCATGTTGTTCGGCCTTCGTTTCGAGGATTGTAGTCGATGGGTTTTAAATTTCGGCTAATGGGCTTGGTTAAAAATAATCTTCGAACACACGATGAATGCGCCGCTGGACAAGGCTGGTTAGTTTTTGCAAGCCGTAATGATCCAGCATCAACCGCGCAATATCGCTTCTGCCTAAAAACTCATCTTGGCAGCGAATGTCTAAAATATGCGCAGCAAGCTCGCTTAAGGGTATTTCGGAGAAACTACGAGGGCCAAGAGTTCGCAAGCTTACCCGCTCTTGACCGGGTAGCCGCACAACCCAGCTCCGCGGATCGTCCGGCCCGTCGGCTTCTGTTTCGTTCTCGCGCTCAAAACTCAAACCGCCGGATTTTTCGCCGAAGATAACTGCCCGCTGGAATTGGTTGCGGACGGGGGCTGTGATTTTTAACAATCCGCCCGCTTTTGAATATGTCTGAAAGAGGTGCAGGCCTTGCATCGGGCCTTGAGCTGCGAGGATCTCGCAAAGTCCGTCCATGAATTGCGCTTGTGAGGCGCGGCGCGGGTCTGCGAGTGGCCTTGGAGTCCACTCGCTAAAGGGTATCAAGTTTACAGTAATCATGCCCGCTGTTTGACAGGTGCGCATGAAAGTCGGGTTAAAGGTCAAAAGAAAGAGCAGTTTATATGCTCCGACCTTTGTCTAACATTTAAGTGCTTGACTTATTTTTTTTCAATTCCGAGGGCTTTAATCATCACATCATGGATTTCGTTTTGCTCCATGACGCCGCGAACATTTTGTGCGCCGGGCCCGTCCGCATATAAAGGCACATCTTCGCCCGCGTGGGTTTCCGACCACATTTCGACGGCGGTTTGTTGCCTATAGTCTTTGTCCGCAACTATCTCGTCCGTGAGAGCCTCGCTATCAGCTTCGCGGACATTGGGGCCGTTATGATAGCCGAGTGTTGTGTAGGGTTTACCGTCTTTGGCCAAAGACGGGTTGGGATCGGGCTGCCCTGTTGATCTGTCAAGCGACCGGACAAGCCCGAGTATTGGATTTCCGCGCACAGGATATCCGGCCATGGTAAAGACGTGGGAGTGATCAGCGGTCACCATTATAAGCGTGTCATCGCCTGTTTTGGCAAGGGCCGTTTTTACGGCCTCATTCAAGGCTTGCATGTCGTGCATGGCGCGGTGTGCGTTTGTACCGTGGTGTGCGTGATCAACTCGCCCGGCCTCTACCATCAGTACATATCCCGTGCCGCGCGCGGAAAGGTTCTCTATAGCAAAGCTTGTCATCTCGGACAGAGATGGTTGGTCGCCGTTGGAACGGTCGGCCTCAAAATCCATGTGCGAAGCGCCAAAAAGGCCCAACACGTCCTGCGTGTCGCCGGGTGTAAGAGCGGCGAACGCGGCTCCGTCCTTGATAACGACGTGATTACCGCCTTGCGCGCTCCACATCGCTATCTGCGCATCTGAAAATTCTTTTGTCCCGCCGCCGAGCGCAAGATTAATGGGCGTCGTTGGTTTGACCAATTGGGCCGCAATACTTTCGCAACCGGCCTCCGCCGCCTGGTCTTTAATATCCTTATCCGCTTCCCAGTCTCGAGAGGCTGAGTGTGCGTACATGGCCGCAGGTGTAGCATGTGTGAGGCGGGCCGTAGAGATGACGCCAATTGATTTGCCGGCTTTCGCGGCGATGTCACTAAGTGTAGGCTCAGGCGCTCCGCCGCGGCATCCCGCAAACAAATTGTCAGGCTTTACATTGATTGCGCCGATATTAGTTTTGTAGCCAGATAAAATGGCTGTGGCGGTTCCGGCGCTGTCGGGAACTTGGGCGTTCATATTATATGTTTTGATCAGGGCAAGGTTATCGAAGCTCTCAAACGCAAGGCTATGCTCCTCCCCGCTCATCCCTAGGCTTTGACCGTCAAAAATTCTCGCAGCTGTGATTGTGGAGACGCCCATTCCGTCTCCAATAAACAAAATGACGTTTTTAGCCGGGGTCTGCGCTATCATCGCCGGGCCCGTCATGGAGGCTGCACTGCTGCCCGGCGACTCGCTAAACTTGCTATTTGCGCAACCATTTGCTATAATGCCTGACAGGCAACAGGTGGTGAGAACTAAAAAGCGTTTATATGACGTAGCTTTGGTTGGCATCAAAATCTCCATTTGTCTTAAGTCTTTGTTTTTAAAGACATTTCTGAAACGAAAATATTCTAACAGAAAAAAAGCACATTTTTATCTCTTTTTTGTAAAAAGGTGTTTGACTCTGAAAATTCGTTTCCCTATATAGCGCTCCTCGGCGGGCGACATGCTTCGCGGGGCGGGCCTTTTACGAGGCCCTTTTATTTGAGAGCAACAGTTTTTTGCGGTTCTCAGCTGTTTGACATTGTAAATATTGGGAAGAGAGACGCAGGCGGCGTTGCGCTGTGAGATAGACTTGGTAACAAGCTATCACACTCAAGTTGTAACGACTGTTGTATGACGTTTCTCTTTGTAGAATAATGATATCGCTTGGACTTACTTGTAAGTCTAAAGTGGATCTCGTTATTTCTTTGAAACGCACAAAACGCTATATGTAAATAACATTATATATGACGTCAGTGACCTTCATGTGCTTAGGTATGTGAGGGTTTAATAACGGCAGTCGGATCACTTTCAACCTGAGAGTTTGATTCTGGCTCAGAACGAACGCTGGCGGCAGGCTTAACACATGCAAGTCGAACGAGAACTTAGAGCTTGCTCTAAGGGAAAGTGGCAGACGGGTGAGTAACGCGTGGCAACCTACCTATCAGTACGGAACAACAGTTAGAAATGACTGCTAATACCGTATACGTCCTCCGGGAGAAAGATTTATCGCTGATAGACGGGGCCGCGTTAGATTAGCTAGTTGGTGAGGTAAAAGCTCACCAAGGCGACGATCTATAGCTGGTCTGAGAGGATGACCAGCCACACTGGGACTGAGACACGGCCCAGACTCCTACGGGAGGCAGCAGTGGGGAATATTGGACAATGGGCGCAAGCCTGATCCAGCCATGCCGCGTGAATGATGAAGGCCTTAGGGTTGTAAAATTCTTTCGCTAGGGATGATAATGACAGTACCTAGTAAAGAAGCCCCGGCTAACTCCGTGCCAGCAGCCGCGGTAATACGGAGGGGGCTAGCGTTGTTCGGAATTACTGGGCGTAAAGCGTGCGTAGGCGGAATGGAAAGTTAGATGTGAAATCCCGAGGCTCAACCTTGGAACTGCATTTAAAACTCCCATTCTAGAGTTCTGGAGAGGTAAGTGGAATTCCTAGTGTAGAGGTGAAATTCGTAGATATTAGGAGGAACACCAGAGGCGAAGGCGGCTTACTGGACAGATACTGACGCTGAGGCACGAAAGTGTGGGTAGCAAACAGGATTAGATACCCTGGTAGTCCACACCGTAAACGATGAGAGCTAGTTGTCTGCAGGCATGCCTGTAGGTGACGCAGCTAACGCATTAAGCTCTCCGCCTGGGGAGTACGGTCGCAAGATTAAAACTCAAAGAAATTGACGGGGGCCCG
>CAYGTI010000013.1:0-81069 GCA_964352785.1 uncultured Caulobacterales bacterium | reverse complement strand
ATACGAATTTTTCGAAGCGTGTTTCTTGAGATGAGGTGACGTTGATAATTGAAGAGGTTATAGATTGGCCCGTAAACCGAGAGCAGCCTTTGTATTCTTCCGGCTTTGGATTACAATGTCTAAGACCCTGCCCCCATTATCAACGGCGCGCCAAAGATAAACCATTTTGCCGTTCATCTTGGTGTAGATTTCATCTAGCTACCAAACACGCGACGGCCTTTCAGCTCTTTCTTTGATTCGGTTGGCGTAAAGCCTCCCAAACTTATGAACCCATTTGTGGAGTATTTCATAAGACACATCCACGCCCCGCTCTGCCATTAGCTCTTCAACGTCACGAAAACTCAGATTGAACCTGAAATACAACCAAACAGCCTGCCTAATAATATAAGGCGGGAAACGGTGGTGGGCATAAATGGAGGTCTTCATCCGAGTTCCATAACAGAAAACTCAAAATCACGAGTTAACCCGACAACACCAGAACGC
Organism: uncultured Caulobacterales bacterium; assembly: GCA_964352785.1. Lineage (GTDB taxonomy): Bacteria > Pseudomonadota > Alphaproteobacteria > Caulobacterales > Maricaulaceae > JACOMS01. The sequence goes on along the minus strand of CAYGTI010000013.1, from coordinate 80,586 downwards.
GCTCTTTGCCGGGCATGAGACAGGCGCGCAAAACTGGGCCATGCTCGCCTCACTCATCGAGACCTGTAAGCTCAGCAGTATTGAAACACATGGTTATTTGACTGGTGTTCTCACAGCTATAGCCCATTGCCACAAACAAAACCGCATTGACGAACTTCTGCTTTGGAACTTTAGCCCCTGAAGCATCGCTTAAACTAAATCAAGCACTTCGTGAACTGCACAAATCCACACAGGGGATTTAAAAATACATCACAAACAAAATGGTGGGCGAAAGGGTGGTCTGTATTTTATACTAATAAAAATATTATATAAAACAATAACTTAAGAAATTAATTGGTGCGACCGAGAGGGCTTAGCGCTTTCCATTAGATCAATAAATACAATGCTTTAGAAGGCAACGCAAGTCATTTGTGAGGCAAGGAGTTAGGTTTATTGTGAGGCAAGAAGTCGGGGTTTTAGTAAGGCAATCTTCCGAGACTGCGAAATACACCTCCGAAACGGCCCTATTAATCCATATTCAAATCTTTATTCCGCGCCTTCTAAATCTAGCGCGTCGTAAACGGCACGTCGAAACTTGGCCTGCGATGTGCCGTCAAAAGGGAATACTTGGATGAAAAAGACTGCTGTAATGTCATTTTTGGGGTCGACCCAAAATAGCGTGCTTGCGGCACCATCCCAGAAAAACTCACCTTCGGCTCCGACAGGCTCCGCGTCATTGGCGGGGGGCGCGAGACGTACAGCAAAATTCAAACCAAATCCCATTTGTCCTTTGGACGGAAGAAAGTCTTTATCTGTCAACCCGGGGGGAAGGTGATCTTCAGCCATGAAAGCGACTGTTTCTGGTTTTAGAATTTGAACACCATCATAGCTGCCTTCATTCTGGAGCATGAGCGCGAAACGCATATAGTCATCAATGCTTGAAGTCAGCCCGAAGCCGCCATTAATCTGCACGGGTTTCTCTTTGCGAAAGCTATAGACTTCTGTGTCGGGAACGCGTGTGAGGGAGCCGTCCGGACCTTTGGCATAGATAGCCGCGACGCGAGACTTTTTATCATCAGAGACAAAATAGCTGGTATCTGTCATTTTTAGCGGCCCAAGGACACGCTCCTGCACGAGTTGGTCGAAAGGTTTTCCGGTTATTACTTCTGCGAGGCGGGCTTGGACGTCAACAGCGACGCTATACTTCCAAGCTTCGCCGGGATGACAATAGAGCGGAAGCTCTGCAAGTTCTTGGCTAAACTGCGACAGCGGCTTAGAGGGATCCATAATTTGCGCTTCGTTCATCAACGCAGACACTGGGTCATCGCCCCAGCCATAACCAAAACAGGCAGTGTGACGAAAAATATCAATCACTTTTATAGGGCGGCGGGGCGTCTCTAAGATGAGTGATCCGTCATCCTTGACACCCGCGAATACTTTAACCCCTTCATATTCAGGGAGGTAGTCCGCTAGTGGCGCATCCATATCAAAAAGGCCTTCCTCATATAGAGACATCAATGTCACGCCTGTGATAGGTTTTGTCATCGAGTAAATTGTGGCCAACGTATCACGTTGCCACGACTTATCTGCTTCTCGGTCTGCGTCTCCGAAATCACCGTAGTAAATTTCCTGATTGCAAGAATAAATAAGGGCCGATCCCCCTATAACAGAGCCTTCCGTGACTAACTCTGACAAAGAGGTATCAACAACGTCTGCATTAATTTTGGCAGGAGAAGGCGCCACGGGCTTCACCTTTTGGCAAGCCGTCATAACGAGAGCAGAAACACAAATAACTAAACCAACACAAACTTCCCGAAACATTCAAAATCCTTATCCATTAATATGTTGCATCTATACACATATCTGACGAGCTTCGCCATCGGTGAATGATCCCAAGTGGAAGGGAATGGTCAATCTCGAAATCGAAGTAAAAGAGGCCCGGCGCCTCACTTGAGCGTCCGGGTTGAGATGGCAGCAGGTTCAGCTTAGCTAAGAATACGCAAAATGAGTTTGATGGTTCGTGCGAAAGACCTATGATAGTATTCCTTAAATATAAATTCGAATACGGGGCGAGTTCAGTGAAGCATCAATCCAGTTTGGGCAAACTCTTGAAAGTATCTTCTGTAATCTTTTTAGGTTTAACTGCAATCTCCTGCACCTCAAAAGAAGTTCCTACAGCAACAAATCAAGCGGTTTACTTTGATAGTATTTTTAGCAACTCAATGGTTCTTCAGAGACATGAGCTGATTGAATTCCGTGGTCTGGCAGCAGATAAATCCTCATTTTCCATTCAATTTTCTGGTCATGAAAAAGGGATCACGCCCGACGAAGATGGTCGCTGGAGTGCAACTTTTCCGGCTTTACCTGAAGGCGGTCCATATCAGATAGTTGTTGAAGGAGAGGAAGCTATTTCTGATATAATGATTGGGGATGTTTTCTTATGTTCCGGCCAATCCAATATGGAATATCCAGTATATCGCGCGCTGAATCCTGATCGGGAATTAGGTGCCGAACACCGCGACAATATTCGCTTGATAACCATCCCGAAAGACACAGCACTGAACCCGGAATACAATTTTGAGTCCAATGAAAAGTGGGTTGTGGCGAATTCGGACACTTTAAAAGATTTTTCAGCGGTCTGTTATTTCACGGCCCGTGAACTTGATATCGATCCCAGTATCCCAATCGGCCTCATCGATTCCACATGGGGTGGAACACGGATTGAAAGCTGGATGAGTTTAGAAAGTCTCAAAACCACAGAACTCAGAGCGAATGATATAAATTTGTTCGAGATTTATAAAGATGACCAAACCGCGGGCATGAAAGCCTTTGGAGACATTTGGGACAAGTGGTGGCGCGATCAGAACCCTGACCTGAAGGAACCTTGGCTTGAACCTGGCGCATATGACTGGGCTGCAGTGCCGGATTTCACAAATTGGAAAGACTGGGGGCTGGAAGAGTTAGAAAGTTACAATGGGCAGGTTTGGTACCACACAGATGTCATCCTCACAGAGGCAGAGACTGAAGCCAGCTATATCGAGCTAGGATCAATTGATGAATTAGATCATGTCTGGATCAATGGACAGCGCGTCGGTGCTCAATTCAACTGGGGTGGCGATCGCCGCTATCCAATCCCAGATGGTCTCTTGAAATCCGGGACAAACGTTGTCGTGATTAATGTCGCGAGTGCTTGGGATATGGGCGGTATGATGGGGCCGGAAAGCGCGATGAAACTGACCAATGACGCTAATCATGATATTGGATTATCTGACTGGACATATCGGAAAGCTAAACAAGCCGGTATGGATGCGCCTATCGCGCCATGGGAGTCGGTGTCAGGCATAACGGGAATTGGCAACGCCATGCTGGGCCCCTTGCGGGGGCTGAATATAAAAGGCGGATATTGGTATCAGGGCGAGTCCAACGCAGGTGATCAGTATTCATACGAACCCTTGTTAAACGGACTTTTACAAGATTGGAAAACTTACTTTGGCGATGACACCAAAATGGTCATCATCCAATTGCCGGAATTTGGATCCGCCAGCGACGCCCCAGTTGATAGCGGTTGGGCTAAAGTCAGAGAGGCCCAAAGACAAGTTGCATTGACCTCAGAGGATGCCGCGCTCGTGGTCGCCATGGGCACAGGCGATGCGTATGATATTCATCCGCCCAATAAGCAGGAAGTTGCACGCCGCGCTGCGGATGCCGCTGAAAACCTCTTCTACGGAAAAACTAATCCCGAGACTAATCGCGACCCCGTCAAAGCAGAGGCATCTGGAAATCAGGTCATTGTTACCTTATCGGCCTCTGATCGTGCACTAAGAACTTTCTCATCCGATCATATCATTGGATTGGAGCTCTGCGACGCAGCAGAGTGCCAATATGCCTTAGGTCAGATCGAAAACAGCGCTCTTATCCTTGGAGTCCCTTCAGGCCTCAGCCCGACAAAGGTCCGGTATAACTGGGCAGATGTGCCTTATGGCAATCTCTTTGATGAATCCGATCGTCCTGTCGGACCCTTCGAAATCGTGATAGATTAATCGAGTTTTTGACTCGCGAGCGGGCCAAGATAACTTTCCGGCATATCGCCTTGGCTGACTTCTACGCGTTGAAAGACAACGCCCGGATCAATGCGCCATATTTTGACGCTATGCCGTCCGGGCCTCTCTACAGAAAAGTCGTGCGTTAGCTTAATTGTGTTATTGGCGACAGCTTCATTCCAGATGAGATCTGAATCCGACGGGACAGCTTTCAACGTTTGGATAATTGGGTCTTGATTATCAATCGACGTCGCAAATTTTAAGCCCCCTTTTCCCCAATAATCCAAGCTTGGAGCAACAGATACAGTAAGCGTATGATCGCCCGCTTTAGGCAGAATGACATCATAGATAAGGTGCGGGCTATCCTCTCCCAATGTAGTGGGCCCCGCCGTGACCGGATAGGCCGCGACAGCGGATCCGGTACGAGACAGATTAGCGATTGTCTTCCATGTGACAGCGCCATCATGCGCGTCGCTATAATTCTCCGCATCGATGGCTATGACAGCGTCCCTCGGCAGAAAACCTGACACGTCTTGCGGGTGCTCCACACGCGACAAAGGGATCTCAATCTCTTGAGCTTCGCTCTCACCGCTCACGAATTCAATTTTGGCAGTGGATGCCCCTATTGGCACGTTGTCCCAATCAACAGTGATGTGGATGACCTCATCATGATCGAGACTTCCTTTGGTTTTTGAAAGCATGGCACCTTTTGTTAATGAATTGGCCTGCCAAGATAGAGGTTTTTTACCCGTATTGAAAATTGTAAAACTGGCCTGTTGATTGTGAAGGCTATCAATCGCAGGAGTCCGGGCAATGGCCTCACCGCCTGAATAGGCCTTGATATCACCGGCAACAGACACGCATAAAATGCCGGTTTCAGGCACATCAATGCGCGTGATATCAGGCATGATATTCTGCTCAGGCTGCTGCCAATAGGTATATCCAATATGAGTTTGCGAGGCGAAATGGTTCCATTTCCCATCTGCAATCTCGGTATGGTAATAATCCGTCAGCTCTTCATCACGTGCGAATAACTCTTCAACCTTGTCGGCCCAATCATTTGCCGAAGCTCGGCCTTGCCCGGCATAGTGTTTATTCTTCGCTGCCGCGATATATAGATGATTGAGATTAGAGCTGGCTTTGATTGGCCACCACACTAGTTGGTCATAAGCATCGTGATAGCGCTCATCCAAATCTGCACGGACCCTATCTGCAAGCTGCTCCAGTTTCATCCATTCGCTTGAAACCCGCTCGGCCTCGTTAAAATTAATAAGGCTGAATGTTTCCGGGGAAATCAGCTCAGGTTTTCTGCGGGCATTCAGCTTTGTATAGCCTTTAATCAAAGCGCCAATTTCTGTTGCGTAAGCCGGTCCAAATTTTATCCGAGACCAGTCTTCATAATAATCAGGCAGATTTTCCAAAGAAATAAAATCGGTATCCCATCCCATATCTAGGAAAAAGCTGATTGGGAATTCCATCGGTTTGAGGTCACCGACATTGACTATCCAAAGCTCGTCCGCGCCATATTCGCTGGCCAGATGCATCTGCTCCCAAACACGCTCGATCTGTGTCGTATTTAGCCATTTATAATTCCGAGGCCCGCCGACATAGTCGAAGTGATAGTAGATGCCATAGCCTCCATCACGTTCTGCGCCCAATTCAGGCAGGCGGCGAATATTGCCCCAATTATCATCTGCGAAAAGTAAGATCACATCATCCGGAACACGCATGCCTTGATCGTAATAATCTTGCACTTCTTTATAGAGCGCCCAGACCTGTGGGGTCTCAGAGGCTGGTTTTCCTGTGACGTCAGCAATGATAGCGCGCTGGTCTTGTACAATATTTTCAAGCAGAGGAATCGCTGTGCCTTCGGTCATGGCCTCATCACCGTCGCCGCGCATGCCAATCGTCACGAGGACTTCATTATCCTTCATGCGCTCCATACCGCCGCGCCAGAAGTCTTTTAGCACATCTTCATTGCTGTTGTAGTCCCAAGCACCATCACCATAACGGTCCCATTCGACATGGGCACGTCCCAAGGGCTCATGATGGGATGTGCCGACAACCATGCCGTAACTTTTAGCCAGCGCAACATTATCAGGATCGTCATCATAATAGGCTTTACCCCACATTGCAGGCCAAATGTAGTTGCCCTTCTGGCGCAGAATTAATTCGAAAACCTCAGCGTAAAATTCATCGCCAAAACCACCATAGTTTTCAGTCACCCACCCCAGGAGCGCTGGGTTTTCGTCATTTAAGAATATGCCGCGATATTTGACATCAGGCTTATCGCTGCGATGTCCCGCCGTAAGGTAAAGCGTGTCTTTCCGTTTAATTGGAACATCGGCCCACCAATGCCAAGGTGAGACGCCCATTCGCTCAGACAGATCATAAATGCCATAAATGGTACCGCGCGTGTCGGATCCCGCGATAACAAGCGCTTGGCTTACGCCCTCAACAGGCTCATCCACAATAGCTTGTACAAAACCTTCCCAAACGCCATCAATCGATGAGACATCCAGCTTGTCCTCTGCAATCATAGTCTGCAATGTTTTTGACGTCTGGATGTTACCGACGATAACCACACGCTGACTGTCCGTCTCAGTCATCCCGCTGACGGCAGACATATCCGCTCTGAAAGACTTGGTGGCCTGTAAAATTGCAGCCTCAGCTCCTTCATCGACGCGAACAGAGGCCGCAGTTCCATCTGCAATTAATTCAAAACTCCCTACGCTATTGCTCTCGCAAACGACAACAGCTCCCTCGCAGAGCTGATCGGTTTCAGCCGCCTTAATGTCGAATTTTGAGGCCTCTTCGGACCCCGCACATGCGGATAATAGAGCCGAAGCTACCAAACAGAAAAAACTGCGACAAAGAATGTTCTTCATAAAAGGCTCTTCATATTTGTTATCATCTATTTGTTGTCCGGACTTTGGACGTATAGTCCGAAGACCGCGCCAACAAAACCGCCCGCAATCCGCGTGCTCAAGATTTTACCGTCCAAGTCATTTTCGAGATCAATCCAACTTTGGTTATCAGCGCTATAGGCAAAATCATACGCGTCGCCTTTGGCCTCTATTTTCAAATATAGCGGCAAGCTGACATCCTCCGGCAGTGCATTTGATGCAATGACTTCGCCATTAACCTTATCATCCCCTCCGGCCTTACGACGGAGTTGCACAATGTGATTACCAGTGGCGTCTTTCGTGACACCTAAAGCGTAGAAATAGTCATCGCTTTGGAAGGCCGTCAGACCCGTTTCTATCCCTGCAGCCGTCGGCAATTGATCAATCTTGGTTGTCGCTGTGGCATAGAGATGTTGTTGACGACGGCCCAGCATGGTCGGCTGTTTGCCCTCGCCCAAGCCAGCACCGATATCCATAATGTTAAGCTGTCCGTCATCTAAACTATGCCAGTTCGATTTCGGCACGCGCGGTGTCATCCAGTAATGTGGCAGCTCAGCTGTTTGGAACTCGTCCGTGATACTGAAGTCACCGGAGGTCGGTATCTCAGGTGCATCTGCCACAGGAAGGGCCGGCCGGGATTGAACATAACCCACCGTTTCTACACCTTGGATAATGATTGGCCACCCATCTTCCCAGCGAACAGGCATGAGAAATGTTTCCCGCCCCGTATTGTAAAAGTCGCCTTCATAGGGCCGCACCGCCAAAAATGTGGCCCACCAATCGCCATTCTCATCTGTTACATAATCAGCATGTCCAACAGAGGTTATCGGGTTGTCACGATTCGGGTCTAAATGCCGATGCGTCATAATGGGGTTGCCCTCAAACGGGGTGTAGGGCCCCTCAACTTCGCGCGATCTTAGTATGACTTGGGAATGCCCGACGGCTGTGCCGCCTTCTGCTGCGCTGAGATAATAATAACCGTCTTTGAAATAGATATGCGGACCTTCGATCCAGATAGGATTCTCTTCGGGTCGCACGCCTCCGTCAATCAAGACTTTTGGCTCAGAAATTGATTGAAAGGTTTCAGGATCAACGGCTCGGATCCAGATGGCACGGTGACCCTCATATCTCGGCTCTCCAACTGGAGCATCATTATTCATGAGATAAACTGTGCCGTCTTGGTGAAAGTATAATGATGGATCAATTCCCCCAATCTCTGGGAGCCAGATTGGATCAGACCAAGGTCCTGCCGGGTCGTCTGCTGTTACAATGAAATTGCCGCCGCAATCCACGCAAGTGTTCGCGACATAAAATGTGCCATAGTGGTATTCAATTGTCGGCGCGAAAACTCCGCGGGAGAGTCCCAATCCGTCAAAATCCAGCATACCCGGACGGTCAATCACATTTCCAATCTGTTTCCAGCTCACGAGGTCCGTGCTCTCGAAAACCGGAATTCCTGGGAAGTAAGTGAAGGTGGAATTGACAAGATAATATTTATCGCCAGCCTGCGTGATGCTTGGGTCTGGGTAAAAACCGGAAAGTACCGGATTTCGATATTGCGTCATTGCATCAATTGGCTGTGAATGAACAGGATCCGCCCCTTCATATTTGAGCCAATCAAACCGCGCGGTAGACGCAGAATCCGCGGCAACTGTGTCAGCGTCAGTTTCAATTGTACCTGCACAACTGCTCAAAGCCACTACACACCCAAGCGCCAGTATTGAGTTTAAAAAATTGGATATCATTTGCTATTCTCCGGTAAAATAAGTGACGCTAAAAAATTAGATGCTCCTCATCGGAGCATTCTCAAACGCACTCGCAACAGCGTAACGCAAAGGTTTTGGCTGATAATTAACATCATAGAATGTAGGGCGCTTTATGATGCCGTCTTTTCTCGGCCACCACGTTTGCAGCCAAGTATGACGATCGCACAGCCCCCACGCCAAGACGCTTTTAAGTTCGGTATAGCTGAGCATCATATCCAGAAATGCTTTCCCATAGGCGGCAACTTCTTGATCGCGTTTCGCGATATCTGCCGGCAAACCTGTGTCATTCACATCAAATTCACTGATAATAAGTTTGTAATCCATATCAACAATCTCGTCGATGAATTGCTGCCAAGCTTTGGATTGAGGGTCAGGATAACGTGAGTTGCGCACCCGCGTGCCGAGATGTCCTTGAACGCCAAATGTATCTATAGGCGTGCCGCGCTTTCGGAAACCTTCCAAGAGCTTTAGAACACCGTAACGATGTTTCTCGTTGCCTTCCTCCCAGATCATGTAGTCATTATAGACCAACTCAGCATGAGGCGCGTACTCCTTGGCCTTGTGAAACGTAAAATCGACAATTTGCTCGCCTGCATTTTGAACAAAAACAGTGTCACGTATTTTACCAGTTTCAGAGTTGATCGTTTCATTGACGACATCCCAAGAATGAATATCGGTCCCGTAATGTTCAGTTAGCGCTTTTATGTAATCTGCTACAAACGTCTCCGTGCCCTCACGCCCGCCAAAATCTTTTTTAGCGACCCAATCCGGCGTAAATTCCATTCGGTTCCAAAGGAGGACATGGCCCCGGAAATCCAGCTCTTTTGATTTTCCCCAATTAACAAGTGCGTCACCTCTATCAAATTGATAGGGTCCGGGCCGTCCCAAAAGACTGTATAATTTATGCTCGTTCTCGGCCACGAGGACGTCGCATTCAGCCTCAATAATTTTCAGATATTCCGTATCGCTTAAAGCGCTACTGCCGATGGCCGTCCCAAAGGTCACACCCTTAGCTCGCGCAATCGAAGCCAGAGATGTTTCCGGAAGAGTAGCATTTAATGTCGGTTCCTCAATGAACGCTGACTCACCCTGTTCAATATCAGATACTGTTTCAGGTGTGAATGTTGAAGACGCACAAGAAGCCAAAAGCAAGGCACTGCTGCTTGTTCCTAAAAACTTACGCCGATTTATTTCCAACTTCATCGCCTCTTCTTTTTTATCGTTTAAAAGAGATGTAATGATTTATGACAAAGCTGTCAAAACACTCCAGAGGATTCTGTTAAGTCCTCACCTTACAGCGCTTACTCCTAAGCTCACCTACCAATCCCTCTCGTCCTCTCCACATCCCAATCAATACCGCCACCTCCAAGTACGCGACCTTTGATGCGCTTGCCCCACTTCTGCGTGTGATGACTTTCCCATGGCACGAGGTAGAATGCCCGCTGCGTCTCAATAATCGCGTGGGGGCCGTGAGGAAGTTCGTATTTCTGCGAGACTTTGCCTTCAATTAGCCGCCCTGACCGCACGGCAATGTGGGCCTTGCCCGTCATACTCTCCAGCTTTTCGGTGGCGGCGTTCAACCCTTCTGTCTCTAAGGCCTTCATATAGCCACGCTTGTAGATGATAGAGGTCTTCTGCGCGTCTTGGCGTAGCTCTGCATAGCCTCGCTTAATCAGCCATTCGCGGCGCTGTTGGAAGGCTGTGTCTAGCTCGTTAGCAAATGCACTCGACCTTGTGCTTATGCCAGCAATGCCGCCTCTGCCCCAGTTCACCTGTGCGCGGTCAAGCCAAGTCGCACCGGGGCTTGCGAGCTGTGCCTCCAAGTCTTGGCGCGAGAGTAGCTTCACACCTGACGCACGGCCTTGCTTCAAGTCCAGCGAGATAGCCCGCTCTTCAAAATCTTCTGGCACGCGCCACTCCAAGGGATCGCCGTCCTTATCCTTGCTCACGACTTGCACCACGCCCGCTTTCGCCAGTGTTGCGAGCCGCAATCTGTGCGCCCGCATATGGGCCGCGCTTCTGCTACCGCTGCCGTCCATCCAATCCTCTGGCCCGCTCGTCGCTATCGCGTAATTTCCGACAAGTCCGTTACGAGGCTTGCCGTGGTAATCCTTACCCGTTGCAAGGGCCTGAATGTTGCGGTCAACCGTTCGCAAGTTTGGCGGAGAGACTTCAATGATAGAGCCGACCTTAGCGGCTTCGCCTGCTCGCGTGTCCATGCCCGTCTCAACCGTGCTGACGTAGCCGTCAGTGCCGTCTATGATGAACCTGACTCTGCCGCCGCCTTTGGCGTCTGGGTTCATGCCTTCATCACGACCAAGCGTCTTGGCAATAACGCGCCCAATAACACGGCGATTGGATAGATTACCATCATAGTCTGTGCGGCCATCATTTAAGCGGACAGGGCGTTTAATGTTGGCCCGTTCCATAGCCGCGTGGATTTCTTTGTTTAGCTGCTCGCGCTGTTCAATCTGTCCAAGCGTTTTGAATGTGTTTTTCTCTAGCTGCCAGCGTCCCTTATCTGTTGGCTGCGCCAAGCCCATTTTCTCAAGATGATTCATCCGCCCGATTAGGATATGGCGGTTCATGGATGAGTGTCTGCCAAATGTGCTGGCCGCTGACCCTGCGCGTAGGTCGATGACGTTCGTGTTTTTGTCTATGCCGTCTAGGATATGCTTATCTGCTGTCGTCACCCGCATAGCGCCTACTTCGCGGTTCATCTCTTGCTGGATTTCAAGCTCGGACCTCAAGCCCAGCTCGCGTGTGAGTTCTTCCTCCAGCCGTCCGCGTATGCCGCGTGAAATATACTCGCCTGCAATGTTCAGTCCTTTCCCGTCATGGGTGATGCCCCGCGCGATGATATGCGTATGCGGATGGGCGGTATCAAAATGGTCAACGGCGACCCAATCCAATCTAGTTCCCAAATCCTCTTCCATCTGCGCAATGAGCGCTCGCGTTGTGTCTTTCAGGTTCGGTGTGCCGTCGCCGTTTACGCGGGCCAGCTCCGCACCGTCTTCTGGAGAAATCATAATTCGAAACTGGTGCGGGTCGCCGCGTCCGTCAAAGCTCTCTTGAGAGCGGGCCACAAAATCCCGCCCGTCAATCTCGACGCCGTCTTCTGGGCCGTAGAGCTGGCCCCGCGTTGGCGTCAACTCTGACGAGCCTTCTAATCCTTCGGCTCGCTCGACGCCTGCACCTTCGCGCTGGAGGTAAGCCAAGTGTCCTCGCGAGACAGAGGACTTCGCATTGCGCAGCTTTACCACACGCACTTTCACAATGGCTCTTCGGGCACGGTAGCGGTCACCTGTTGCGCGGTGGATACGCCAGCCTTGCTTTGGCCCAATGCCTCGCTCCAAGGCGGCACGGCCTCGACCTCGCGCGTTAAAGCGTCCTGTGCGCGGTGTGGCAGGTTTCATCAGTGTTCGCCGTCCAGAGACGGCCTGACCTCTGACCAAGGCGGCGCGAACGCCTTGGTGGAATCCCTTATAGTTGGCGGGGATATGCACCTCAACGCCTCGACTGCTGGACTTGCGGGCTTTGGCCTTTAGGCGGAAATCATCTTCATCTGACATTTGCCCATAATCGGGCAAAACAGGCGTGTTTGTCTCGAAGGAAGCCGATTGGAAACTACAGGGAAAAGAGAGTTTCTAGGTATTAACGGGATGGAGGTATTTTGGAGGCACCGCACATGAGTTACCAAAAAGGTGACACCCCGACTCGCGTAGCAAAAACAGAGCTTTAGCGTCGAAGTGCCCCCAAAAGGGCGGTTCGCTTTATCTTGCTAAAGCTCTTTTCTTTCCTAATCTCTCCTAAAGCGCCAATCCTATCTAATTAATTACACTCTCTCAAAATAGTGCCATCCGACGCGCCTGCTGGAGCCGCCCACACGAGCGGAGGTAGGGGCGTTGGACTCGCCGCAAAGCGGCGACCTAAAGTCATTAATGAGTTAATCTGTGATTGTTCAACAGAGCTATGTTTGCACAACAAATAATGTAAAGCTTAACGCCAACAAGTCATAATTATCGGAGCCATAATGAGTGAAAAAAGACCAGCTATACCAACCGCAACAAAGTTATCGCTATTTGCTCAAGCCGCAGGCCACTGCCAATACCCCGAGTGCCTTGAGCCTCTGTTTCCTAAAGATTTGGGGGGTGAAATTCACTTAGCTGAAATGGCTCATATTATTCCATGGGGCGAAAAGGGCCCTCGTAGTCAAGATAGAGCTATAGGGACTGAGGACTTGCATAGCGTCGAGAATTTGATCCTACTTCACCCTACCTGCCACAAAAGAATTGACAAAGCACCTGACCAGTATCCACGTGAAGAAATATTGCGCTGGAAAGAGACGCATTTAGCATCATTAAACGCTAAGAATGGGATTATACCATACGAGACTAGAGAAGAGGCTGCAAAGCAACTACGCGAACGCATGGAGGAAAACAAAGCAATATGGGACAAATTTGCACCATGTGATGGGACAGAGTTTGAATATGACCCTGAAAGTGAAACGGCAAAAATTTGGGATAGAAGAGTAAAGGCCGTGATCATCCCAAACCACTATCACTTACTTTCGGTAATATCGCTCAATCGACACCACCTAAGTGAAAAAGAATCAAAAATAGTTGCGTTATATAAAGAACACGTGAGAGGGTTTACATCTAAACACCTAACCGCTTGTGAGGAACCAGCGATTAGATATCCAGCAGAAATGGAAGGTTTATTCAAATGAGCTGGGCAACAAATTACGCGCTAGAGAATATAGCGGAAAGAGGCGACATTTCTGCTGATTTAATATCAGAAAATGTGATTGTTTTGAAGGCTGATAATAAGCCCGACGTCATGGCCTATATTAGCGACGCTCATAGTATTGAATATGATTCGGCAGGAGCAATGGCAGCCTCTCATCCCGAAATTGATTTCGTCTGCGGGTATAGAAAAAACTGTATTTGGCATGGTGACGCGATTACTTACCTAAAATCACAAAGTATTGGCTGGGGAAGTTTCGGAACTCTCACATCGGCTTTACTCGATGGGGATGCCAATCTTGCTGAGCACAAAGTATTCCGCTTTGCAGCCCGTGCTATACGACAAATGGGAGGTATTACATTCGAACGGGAATATGATCGCGTTATTAAAGTTACAAACAACTACGGTAAAAACAAACGAATAGCCTTTGCGGAGGATTACGACCCTACAGCAGATGTCGTTAGAAAAATATGGGAAAAATTTGGACCCGTAGATGTCATTTGCAACATAAACCCCAATGGAAGACCAACATCGGGTGCACATTCTGCAGCAGAAGAATTGGGAACTAAAATACTTAAGTTAGGTGAAACAATGAGCGTCATTAGTAAACGATGATGAATTTTCAGCACGTTGCTAACAAAATACTAAGTGAATGCCCAACAGCGTCAGAAATGCAGATATACGGATTTGGCTCCTTACTGAAAAAAGGTCATGGGGTTGATATTGATCTATTGGTAGTTTGTGATGACAAAACAAAAATTAAGCGCCTAGAAGCAGAATTAAGCACCCATTGTTTCGAACTACCTCTGCACGTTACTGTTCTAACAAAACTAGAGGAGTATGAGACTAATTTTGTTCAGGAACAAAATTGTATTGCCCTTGCTAGCTTGGCCAAACATCGAGACAATCCCTGAACTAATTGCTCATTTATGGGAAGAAAGGGTACCCCTCCAAAAATCTCTTGGAAATCGGATGCACGATCTTCATCATCTCATCGCGGCGGTATTTGAGCGAGCCTCCATCGCCATATTCAGGGCGTGGATTTCGATGACCCATAAGGGTGCAACGCAATCCGTAATCAAGGCCGCCCTCCAACATGCGCTTTTCAAAGCTATGCCTGAAACTATAAATACGATGGCTTGTTGTGGGCAAAAGCGCTCTGACTTTGAAGCCATTTAGGAGCGTTTGCGACAAGAGATAGCCTCTGTCTTGATAGTGCGGGAAGCCATTTGGTGCACGCTTCATCGCTTCGAGCGATATTCCGACAAGCGGAATTTCGCGCACTGATGCTGTCGATTTCAATGCACGTTTGGAGCTTGAACGAATACGGATATGGGGAACTTCATCGTCAAGGCGAATATTTTCCGGTTCGATATTAGCAAGCTCGCTCGGTCTGCAACCTGTTTCTATCATGGCAAAACAAAGCAAAGCTGCTTCTCGGTTTAGGCCTTTGAACATATTGGGCGCGAGAATTTTCGACCTAACCCAATCATCACTAAACGGCTGCACTTGCTTCAACTTGGGCGAAGCAAAGCGTAGATTGCGGAACGGGTTCTGGCGGTTCTCATCCCCGATGTGTTCAAAATATCGGCGGTAGAGTTTGCATAGGTTCCCCAAGTCTCGATTAGCGCTACTCCCGCTCAAAGGCTTTTGGTCACCCTTAGGCTGTACACGGTCAGCCCAAAAGCGGTAGACATTTCGTGCTTCGTCGCGGCCTATCTCAAGCATATCCATATCGCCATTGAGCTTAACAAAGTTCGCGACGGCGCGGCGTTTAACCTTGGTGTAAGTCTTAAGCTGTTCGGGTGATTTGCCTGTCTGCTCGTCCAGCGCAATCTCATTTAGATATAGCTCTAAGGCTTGGCTTATTTTTACCTTTGGTGTTTCAGCCAAACCAAGGAGCGCATCCGCATCCCGTTGCTGTTTTGGTGATAAAGGGCCGTTAATCGGGCCAAGTGCCGTCACGCGCTGCACAATCTGTTCACCGTTCAATTTTTCCACGATTTCAGAGACTGGCATATAGGTGAAGCCAAACGCTTGTGCTCGCTGCTGTAAATCCTTCATCACGGCATCGGGTGCGGGCGTTCCGAAACGGCTAGGCGTTATCTCACTCCATCGCTGATCGTCTGCCGCCGCGCATATATCGCGGCGCTGCCGCGCCACCTTACGACTGTCCGTTTCAAGCGAACGGTAAATCAACACGCGCTCATCTATGTGGCGAACCGATTTTGGGACGCGGCGCACGTAATGCCACACGTCGTGACGTAGTCTTAAATACTGATTTGGACGCTGAATCGACCTCATATAGCCATCTCCTGTCCTGCCAATTGTAAGGCAAGAAGTTAGGCAAATCGCGCGAGTTACCGTATGGAAAGTACAGGAAAGAGAGATATTCCGAGACTTTTCAAAGGCTTACGCTCTTTGCAATGTCAGGAAAGTGGTGCGGCCGAGAAGACTCGAACTTCCACGGGTGTTACCCCACAGCGACCTCAACGCTGCGCGTCTACCAATTCCGCCACGGCCGCACATTAAGGAGATGCGCACATAGCAACGGAAAGCCCCTTTGTGAAGCGAAAATATACCCAAACGCATAATATCTCTTCATCTATTTTCACCGGGCAGATACCGTCTGCATTCTAAAGCAAGTTGCCGAAGCTGCGAATAATGTGGTATATAAAACTGCACATGTATGTGATAATTTCAGCGCATAGAATTCATCTTATCACCGTTTCCGATGTGAAAGTCTGTATTATATAAACTAATGAAAACTGGTTGCGGGGGTAGGATTTGAACCTACGACCTTCAGGTTATGAGCCTGACGAGCTACCGGGCTGCTCCACCCCGCGTTGAGAGAAGCGCTATATAGGGGGGTCTATTGGACAATTCAAGTCGTAAGTGACAGATTTGAAAGAGAAAAGCAGAGTTCGAAACGCGAACGATGTTTACGCATTACCCGCACTTTTTATCAACCGAGCCAATCCGGCAGGCTTTCAGCCGCTAAAATTTCTTCAATCGTCGGTCTTCGCCGAATAACCGCATATTTATCGCCGCTGACCAAAACCTCCGGGATGAGAGGGCGTGTATTATATTGGGATGATTGGGCCGCCCCGTAAGCGCCGGCTGAGTGCATGACCAACAGCTCTCCAGCCTCCATCGGCGGCAGAGTGCGGGCTTTGGTAAATGTGTCTCCGGTTTCGCAGATCGGGCCAACAACGTCATATGTTGTAGTCGGCGCGCCGGATACGGGCTGCTTCACGGGTTCAATATCATGATAGGCATCATAAAGAGCCGGGCGGAGTAAATCATTCATCGCCGCGTCCACGATCAGGAATGTGCGGTCAGCGCCTTTTTTAACATAGAGCACCTTGGAGAGCAGAATGCCGGCGTTACCGGCAATCATGCGCCCGGGCTCAAAAATAAGTTCAACATTCATGGGAGCTGTAAGGCGTTTGACCATGTCACCGTAAACCGAAGGAAGGGGCGGGGCGGATGAGCTGTCCCCATAAGGAATACCAAGCCCGCCGCCCATATCAAAACTTTTGATCGTATGTCCCTGAGCGCGTAGCCGCATGATTAAATCCCCGACTTTGCCGATGGCTGCTTCGAAAGGCTCAAGCTTGTCGATCTGGCTCCCAATGTGTAAATCAACACCGACAATATTGACCCCGGGCAACTGTGCTGCGCGTGCATAAGCCGTCTCTGCGCTGTCCCAGGCAATGCCAAATTTGTTCTCGGCCTTGCCTGTTGATATCTTGGCATGCCCGCCTGCGCTTACATCCGGGTTCACACGGAAAGCCACCGGAGCCATTGTGCCCATTTCTATTGCCGTACTATTCAGAGCGTCCAGTTCCGGTAAACTTTCAACGTTAAAAACGCGAATGCCAGCTTTGAGCGCGGTTCTCATTTCATCTTTTGTTTTACCCACTCCGGAAAAGACAATCTTGCTAGCCGGAATTCCGGCTTTGAGCGCGCGACTGAGTTCGCCCCCGCTAACAACATCTGCGCCAGCCCCAAGGCGGGCGAGTGTGGCCAAGACGGCAATGTTCGAATTAGCTTTGACTGAGTAAGCCACCAAAGTCTTGGTGCCCGCGAAAGCTCCGGAAAAAACCTTGTAGTGGCGCTCAAGTGTGGCGGCCGAATAGACATAGGCTGGCGTACCTACCCCTTGTGCTATATCGCGCAATGCAACGTTCTCGGCGAACATTTCGCCGTTCTTATATTCAAAGTGACGCATAACACATTATTCGTTTGTTGTATTGTCTGGCTTTTTATCGGATTGGTCTTGTTTAGACTTATCGCCCCACATGGGCGGGGGAGTCTCAAGGTCACCTTTGACGCCGCAGGCAGACAAGGCGAATGCCGATATAAGAGCGAGGCATATGAGGCGGCGTTGCATATTCGTCTCCGTAAGTCGTAGAGCAGTTACCTTATACAGATGGCAGACATGCGCCAACCTGTTTTATGACAAACATTTCACTGGCGGGATAATAAGGCGGCTTATACCACGATACAAAAAGAAGGGTCTATAATGAGACATGCTTTAATCGCGCTTTTACTCTCAATAGTCTTGGGGTCTGCTGCATTCGCCAAAGATGAAACAGATGTACGCAAGGCTACAGAGTGTATCCCCGCAGACGATTTGATCAAATTCTTCTCAAAATTCAATGAATTAAAGCCGGAACAGCGCGATACGGTTGACGCCATCATGGCTGCGCAATTTGTCGTTGATGCAGGCGTGTTGCCTGAACGGCTTTTCTATCGCAACCAAGACGAAGAACTAACCTTTGCCATCAAGGATGACGGATCGGTGCCTGATATCCAGCGCCTCGCTCAACAATCAAAGGACGGTGAGCTTTGCGTGGATGATCCGTCTCGTGCCGGACTGATCCGAGAAGAGGACGGTGTGTCTTTCAGCATGGATTTCGATGTGAAGTTTAAGAACGCGTCCGGAGTCCACACAATCGCAGACCTGAAAGACGGCGCTAAAGACGGGAAAAGTTTTTACAAGAAAATAGTTCCTGGTCCAATAAAGCTCCTTATCCCAAAAATGACGCACATGTCCGTGACTTATGATGATGAAACCGTAAAGCCTGAGATCATGGCGATGAAAGGGGGCACAATTATAACAGGCTTAACGCTCGAAAAATTTGGTGAAAGCCATATGATCAGCCTCCAAGAGTTAGAGGGCATGGAGGCTGACGGGCTCTCAATTTCCGGTGGATCTTATAGCCTAGAGCCTTCGCCCAGCATAAAGAAAATGAAGTCGCTTGGTTTTGCCGAAGACGACGACGCAAGCGAAGCCGAGAAATAGCTTTTCAACTGTTATTGTCTCCGGTTAAGAGACAATATGTTTTACCGTTGTCTTACCCTCACTTTAGCGCCGATCTGCCTACTGCTCGCGGCCTGCGAAAGCCCGGCCGAACTTGAACCTATCGCTGATGCGGCGAGCAAGGCGTCTACATCTTATAACTTTCCAAACGACATAGATCCTGTGCTTGCAGGACGGTTTTCGCGGCTCGCGCTTGATTGCGTTCACCGGGAGTATCCCAACAAAGTCTCGCGCACCATGGACAGCGATGCGGAAGTCGGCCCGCCGCGTGAGCTTTTCCCCGTTTTCTACGGCTGTTTTGATTGGCATTCCTCCGTTCATGGTCATTGGCTGTTAGTCCGGCTTTTGCGCTCCGGGCCACAGGATGCCACGTGGCAGCAAGAGGCTATCTCAAAACTGGACATCAGTTTCACCGCTGAAAATATTGCCGGCGAGATCGCGCAGTTTGCCCGCCCGGCCCGCGGGTCTTGGGAGCGGCCTTATGGCCTAGCATGGTTCTTACAGCTCGTAGCCGAGTTACGTGAATGGGACGATCCAATGGCGAAGAAGTGGTTGGCAAAGCTCGCGCCGCTGGAGGCTGATATTGCGGACAGTCTGAAGCTGTGGCTGCCAAAGCTGGCGTATCCTATCCGTCTTGGCACTCATAACCAGTCGGCCTTTGCCTTTGGTTTAATGCTCGATTGGGCGCGCGTGGCAGGAGATACTGATATGGAGCAGTTAATCGTTCGCCGGTCTTTGGAATTTCACAAAGATGATAAAAACTGCCCCCTAGCCTATGAGCCTAGCGGAGAGGACTTCCTCTCGCCGTGCTTGATGGAGGCTGATTTGATGCGGCGGATTTTCAGTCAAGATGAGTTCTCTGATTGGCTCGCGGATTTCATGCCAAATATTCCAATGGATGGCACCTCAGATTGGCTTTCTCCGGGCATCGTCAAAGATGCCAGCGATGGAAAGCTCGTTCACTTGGACGGAGTGAATTTATCGCGCGCATGGAACTTGTATAATGTTGCCCGCGCCTTACCAGACGGTGACCCTCGAATTGGGTCTTTGGTCGCAGCCGCAAATATCCACGCGGATACAGGCGTCGCTGCTGTCTCTGACGCGCATTATTCAGGCTCACACTGGCTTGCGAGCTTTGCCTCATATCTAATGACAGATCGCGGCGCGCCGTGAGCTTTCGCGAAACGCCCGCTATTGAGAGTCCTTGTGTTCTGATTTGTCAATTAGACTTGGAGAGCCGTCAATGTTTTGGCTGCGGGCGGACGCGAGACGAAATTGCCATGTGGACACGTTATTCTGACCTTGAGCGGAAAATCATCATGCAAAGTTTACCGAAAAGGCTTGCCGCTCTGGATTAGCCTCTGCGCCCCGTTTTTTGCCATGCCTCTATGGCGTCAAGGTCCGGCCCGCCAGGGCGAACGGGCCGTTCAGGATAACCGCCAAAGCAAAGCGTACGGTCATAAAGCGTAAGCGCAGCCGCGAGGCTGACATTAATGCAAAACTTCGTTGGAATTTTGACAAGGTGATCACAGCGTGACTGCATGTCATCTGAGAGCGACCCATCCTCTGGGCCGAGAATATAAACACAGTTTCTGGGATGCCGAAAGCTGGGTAAGTCTACCGAAGCGTTGGTCAACTCTATGCCGACGATTTGACAGTTTTTTGGTAGTATAAGAGCGTCCGGGCTGTCCCACTCATAAAATGGCATATGATCTTTGGACGCTGACGTATCCGTTTGTGCGACATCCTTGAGTTTGTGAAAGGCATCTATCGTAAACGTAAAGCTAGCGCCAAATGCATGAGCGGTGCGCAGAATAGCGCCAAGATTATGAGCTTTGGATATACCCTGAACACCGACACCGAAATAACCTCTCAATTTGCCGTTCCTTCTTTTCTTGTTTGGATAACGCGGTAAACCGCATAAATGGCAACAACCAGACTCACAAGAACAATGAATAAGAAGGGCGAGGCTGGAGCAATATTGGCGAGAAATCCCAGAAAATAAAGTCCAAAAGTAACGGTGTTTACAGCTAGATTAAGCAACACAGAGCCAGCGCTCATCATGCGTGCGCGGTTCTCTTCATTTGCGCGGCGTTGAGCCATTGCTTGTAGGGGGACAACAAAAAGTCCCGCGCTGAGGGATGCGCCGATGACATCGAATAAAAACCGCGGTGTTTCCGGCGCGGCGAGAAAGACATCCAGTCCCGCCAGTTCCACGCGAGGGGATAGTTGGCTGTTCAAATATAAGTCCAAAGTAAAGAGAGCGACGCCAATAATACCGATTGTGGTGACGCCAATGGCTTCTTTCCCGCGTGCCAGCACGAGACATAGGAGTGACCCCGTCAAAATACCGAGGGTTGAAAAAACCAAAACAGCGGTAAGAACCCATTGATCATATTTCATGACATCTGCGATATAGACGGGGAACGCTGTGACAAAAATTGTTGACAGGCCATAAAACCATGCGATGCCAAGCATGGGCCTAAAGACAGGTTTATCTGCCCACGCGTCAAGCAGAGTGCGATAGATGGCTGTGATCGGATTGTAATCAACTTTTAAATCCGGCCTCGGTGCGGGAGCGCTGGGCACCTTTTCTGCGGCAAGCCATCCTAAAACAGCCAAGACAATCAGAATGATTGCTACAATACGAGGCCCTGTCAAAAACCCTGTTTCTGGGAAGGCCATAAGCACCAACAATGTGCCTACGGATTGACCTAAAAGAACAAAGAAAAATTGAAAACCACTCATCAGGCTATTGCCTGTAATTAACTCCCGGTCTTCGAGCCATTGTGGTAGCACGGCGTTTTTTGTTGGGGAGAAGAATGCCGATTGTGCGCCCATACAGACCAAGGTGATGGCGAGAATGATCGGGCTTTCAAGAAAAAAACCGAGAGCGGCGACCAGCATAATAATAACTTCAGCGCGTTTGATCCATTTAAGGATCAGGCCGCGATCAACCTTGTCTGCGATTTGTCCTGCAATCGTACAGAGGATCAGAAAAGGCATTGTAAACAAAAGAGCGGCTAATGGAACGACAGAATTGCGCGGAATGTTTTCCGAGAACAATACAACGCCTCCGAAGGTCACCAGCGCAATCAGCGCATTCTTGAGGGCATTGTCGTTAAAGGTTCCCGCTTGGAATAAGACAAATAAGGGTAAGAAGCGCCGCTGCCGCAGGAGGCTTCCGGCAAGTTTGAGGCTCATGTGTTGATCTCCTGTGTTGCAGCCTCTTCCCGGGCAAGGCGCTTGGCAAGCGCAACATCGTTTTCTTGGCGCTGGCCAATGTCATCAATGTTAAGCGCTCCAAGATTGTCCATGTCAAGCAGTTCAAGGCTGCGGGTTTCAATTTGGCTTTGCAGCTTTGCCATAAACTCGTCCTTTTCTAACCCGGGCCGTATAGGCTCTAAAAACTCTAATGCGGCGGGCCCGGCGTGTTTCTGCCAGTCCGTTTGATTCCAGCGCTGGCCTAAATTAGTCGCGACAGGCACAACCGGACAGCCAAAATCCTTGTACAAATGATATACACCCTTGCGGTAGGTATGGTGCGTTCCGATTTTTGAGAGATGTCCCTCCGGATAAATTAGGATACGGCGTCCTTGCTCCCGGATAACGGCGGATGTTTCCGCCATTTTTTTGCGTGAGTCTTCGCCCCCGCAACTATCAATAACAACAGCGTTCATTTTGGCTAAAATACGTTTGAGGAATAGAAATTTTTCAAGATGATCCCCCGTGACAAATGTGAGATCGAAAAATTGTGAAAACATGACGATCCCATCGCCATAGCTTTGATGTTTCGCGGCTATGATCACGGGCCCGTCTTTAGGAACATTTTCGTGGCCGGTTACGGACACATCAATACGAGCTATGACACGCATCGCCCACATCATGACTTTGGTATAGCGGCGCAGGCTCCACATCATTAGCTTGCGGCCGGGAATAAATGAAAAGAGCACGGCTATCAGTGCATAAAAGAATGTTGCAGCAACAAAGAAGATATTAAAAAAGATTGATCTCATAGTGTTTGTTCCTCTTTTACAGTCAGGACTGCCATGACGGCAGGTATAAAAATATGTGTGTGTTCAGATAGAGGTTCGGCAACATAGCCGAACACTTTGGATTGGGCCGCCTGCAGCACGACGCCGAGCGCCATGGAGGCCATGAGATAAGGGTCCGCTGGCTTGATTTCGCCGCGTGTCATCGCAGCATTGATGAGATCGGCAGATGCGCTGATAGGACTATCAGGCGGGCCATCAGACAGTGATGGAAAGCGGTGAAGGTGCAGGATGTGATAATGAAAGAGAGTCCAGTCATCATCGGCAATGCGGCAGTAATGGCGCACGATGAAATTAATTTGCTCTGCTAGCGTTACGTTATCCGTGGCGGCAAGGCGGATCATATCTGTCAGGCGGTTGTGAATCGCGCGCATGAGATCACGTGCCAGATCTTCTTTACCGGAAAAATGCCTATAGATCGCGCCTTCGGAGATTCCGGCATCGTTAGCGATTTGTTTGG
This sequence comes from uncultured Caulobacterales bacterium, assembly GCA_964352785.1. Taxonomy (GTDB): domain Bacteria; phylum Pseudomonadota; class Alphaproteobacteria; order Caulobacterales; family Maricaulaceae; genus JACOMS01. Next base: position 57,308 of record CAYGTI010000013.1, on the reverse strand, counting down.
TCGAAACGCCGTCCACACCGTGCCGGGCAAACAGGATCAGTGCCGCCCGTTCGATCTTGGCTTTGGTTGTTCCGTCAGCGGCAGAGACTCCGCGTAATTTATCGATGCTCATCATCATAAAATCTCAAATGTAAGTGAATATTCACACCCTATAGTATTATGTTGATTGATGCGCAAGTGAATACTTACTTACATATGAATTGTAGTTAATAAGGTCTTAACGGTAGATACTTCGATATGTTTAGGAGTGGCGAAAAATGGGAGAGCGGCAATGACAACCGCTCTACCGCACCCACATATCTCGGCTTAATGCTTTACGGAATAAGGAAGACGTTATCCTGTAATTCGTTGCCAATATTTGTATTATCCCGAATAACTTGAGCGAGCGTAACATTTGCGATACGCGCCAATTCGTCAGGCGTTAAATCGTTTTCATACCAAAATCGGTCTCCGTCCCGAAAGGCTTCGAATTGCAGAATATGCATATCCCGAAAAAGCTCGCCCAGTTGGGAATTTTCAGATGTCAACGGATCTTCCGCTAATCCTCCTACCCAAAGGTCAATATCATCAACATTGGCATATGTCTCCGACAGCGCGGTTTGTAATGCCGAATCAGATGTAATCTCTGAAAAGGTAAGCTTGCGGGGTAATCCCATCACTTCACGCATGTCGTTATAGGATTGAACGCCGTGATCGCGCCCACGCTGTATATTCAGAGAGGCTAAATCTAATCCACCTGAACCCGGAGGGCCAAAGAGCATATTGCGTAAGTCTGTGATAACTCGCGTATCTAATTTTTGGTGGGGTTGCGCAGCTAATCCTCTAAGAATGGGGTCAATGCTGTCTTGTGATTCAAGGATGGAAGGAGCTGTGAAAAACGCGGCTGTTAATTCTAGGTGTCCATCTGAAATTTCATCGCCGTTTGCATCCACACGCAAAATATTTTCATTCACGAGCGAGTGACCATATCTATAGGCCGCGACAGAAAACTCATTATACAGGCCGGGATTTACGCTGGGTTTGTAACCTGTGTATGGGCTGATGGCATTTGGGCCGATTAAAGCGGGTAAATATTCATTGTATGTGATTTTCTGGAGTTTAGCGATAACCATGCGTCTTGCGCGTTGAAAAACCTCCTCGCCTGTCGCGCCGGGATCATCATTTTGGAAAATTTGCGCAAGGCGGTTATGCTCACGCATAAACAAGGTGTGCAGAGTGGCAAGGCCGACCTGTTCATTCGCGCGCACGTCCCCAGCAAGAAACAAATTTTCATCCGCTACGCCAAGAGCATTCGCATTGGCTTGCCCGGATGTGTTGAAGGGTAAAAGGTTTCCGTTGCTGGTTGCGAGAAACGGACTATCTGCCGACACACGCAAAGCTAGAGCGCGATCATCGCCTGATCCATAAACATTGCTGCCATCAATCCAAGCTGTGATCTCATTTTCCTGCTGGCGAGGATCAGATGCCGTGGTGCCAGTACTCGGATCATAAAAGGCCCTGTTAAACGATATGATTTCTAAGCCCGTGCCTTTTGGATCAAAGAAGATGTCCCCGGTTGGGACAGCAATATCAGCCGCCTCCTCCGCACCGTCCGTGATACCAATATCGTGGTCGATAAATTGCCCCCACTGCCAGACAAAATCACTGGCGCCAACGGAATTGGGAATTGAAACGCCTTCGGATTGGGCGACAATTGCATTGGACACGAGGCGTGCGCTTGGGCGGGATGCTCCTGAAAGCGACGAAACTAAATCACCATAATCCGCATCGCCTAACCGCACGAGTTGTGTGAACGTCGCGCCATATAGTGGGTTGGCCACATTATTATTTGTGCCGTCATATGTTCGCACCTCGAGGTTATCGTCCTGCGGTCTGTTGCTGCCGCGCCGATTACGGGCTCTGTCACGGCGATCATTCGTATTATCGTTAATCCCTTGCGGCGACGGGGTTCGGTTTTTTATTAAAATTGTAATATTGTCTGAGGCCGCAGGGTTTACGCCATCATGTATGGTTACACGGAGCGTTACATCTGTATCAGTGCTTACATCTGGGGCCCGAAAACTCGGGTCTGTAATTGTCTCAGAGGTCAGGTTCACGGCCGGACCGGAGAGCTGCATCCAGCTCAGCTGGCCATCGCCGTCAGTATCGGTTACATTCGCTGAGAGTTGCACAATGGTGCGTTCATCGGCTTCTTGAGAGAGGCCCGCGTCTACGCTAGGCGCAGCATTGATGACGGTTGGTACAACGGTATTGGATGAATTCTCGCCGCCGCAGGCCGCCAATGCGATGCTGAGTGTAAGCAGTGAACATGTTAAACGCATGATATATATCCTTCTGGCTTGTGACAGGCAGAAGGTAGGGGCGTTATAAGATCGCGGCTATTTTCAAAGTGTCGAAATTTGTATCAAGAGCGATACAATTTCATACAAGCCAGTCACCTTTAAAAAGTGTAACAAAGCCATTCATGGGGATCTGGAGGGATTATTACGTGGCCGATGAGACACATATATTAGTGATCGATGATCAACAGGATATCTTGGATGCTCTGAGTGAGAATTTAATCCAGAACGGTTTTTCTGTGACCACAGCGAAAAATGCCAAAGACGGCCGCCGAGAACTCGAGAGCCAAAGCGTTGATTTGGTGGTGCTTGACATTATGATGCCGGGAGAGGACGGGCTTAGTCTTTGTCGGTATCTCTCGGAAACCACTCAAACCCCCGTTATTTTACTCACAGCGCTTGCTGATGATACGGACCGGATCGTCGGGCTCGAAATTGGCGCGGATGATTACGTGTCAAAACCCTTTAACCCGCGGGAATTGGTCGCCAGAATTCGGGCGGTGCTGCGAAGGTCACAAGAACCTGTTCACAAAGAGCAACACAGCCGGATTGTGCAATTTGGAACATGGTCACTCGACCGGGAGCGGGCCGAGCTTAAATCGTTTGATGATGTTGTTGTACCCCTGAGCACAGGCGAGTTTAAATTATTAAGCGTTTTTATCGAGCATATAGGTCAGGTTCTCTCTCGCGATGATTTGATGACATTGACCAAGGGCCGTGAGGCGTTTCCGTTTGAGCGCTCGCTTGATAATATGATCAGTCGCCTGCGGCGCAAAGTCGAAACCGATCCCGCGCATCCGGAATATATTAAGACAGTCTGGGGCGGCGGATATAAGTTTGCGGCAGGCCTTGTAGGCTGATGCGATCTATTTTTCCAAAAACGCTCAGCGGTCAATTGCTTGTCTTGCTCGTGATTGTGCTCCTTGTTGCACAAGCGCTTAATCTATTACTTTTGGTGGACGAGCGCCGCTTGCAATCAGACGCCGCTGAGTACCGTCAAGCCATAGACCGTATGGCAGTTCAGTTAGTTGCCATTCCAGACCCGGTTCCTGCAGCCCGCGACTTGCCTTACGAGTTGCCAAACCGTAACCGGGCGCAAGGCATTTTCTTTCTGTCCATAAATAACCGCGCTCTCATTGCTGCTCATGCGCGCTCTTTATCCCAATATGAAACTCGCCTTGACCGCGCACTGAGGGCGGCAGGTGTTCAGCCGCTCTCAGTGTCTGTTGCCAAACGTCAACACTTGGGCGCTAAGCCGCCCATGGGGCGGAACCTCAAAAACGAGGCCATTGATTTGCAAGATAGCCGCCGGGGGGCTTATCGCCGCCCGCCCGAGCGTCGAGAACATCCTCCGAGACGTGAGCGTCGTGATGGCGTGTTTCATCCCGAGCCTGTAAGAGGCCATGCTCCTCCTCCGCCCCTCCGCACAGAGCAAAGTCCGCATGAGCGGCATCAAAATACAGATCATACGGGGCGAACGTCCGCACCGGAAAGTGCTATGGAAGAAATTATTTTGTCCGCCGAAATCCGCCCTGGTATTTGGTATAACGCCATCGTGCCTTACGCGCCTGTCAAGGCCGTAACCTCGCGAATTATACTGGCAACGGCGATACTACTCATGCTGACATTACTGGCTGTTTGGATATTTGTCAGGCGTATCTCGCGCCCGCTCGCAGGGTTGACCCGAGCCGCCGACCGTTTGGGCCGGGGGGATGGCGGCGAACATCTCGACGAGTCCGGGCCCGATGATATCCGCCTCGCCGCCAAAGCATTCAATCAAATGCAGGAGCGGCTGACGAGGATGCTGGATACACAGCGCACTATGCTGCGCGCGGTGGGACATGATTTGCGCACACCGCTGACGTCACTGCGAATACGTGCAGAGAATATTCCGCGAGATGCAGGCCGCGATAAGTTTATCGCGACAATTGACGCCATGACAAAGATGACCAGTGAAATTTTATCTTGGGCCAAGGATGCCTCCGGCACCGAACCCATGGAAGCGGTCGATATAAACGCAATGCTTGAAAGTATTGCAGACGATTATGCAGACCAAAACTTGAACGTTGGATTTTCACCTTCTGAGCCCTTGGTGATTAAATGCCGCCGGGTTGCGATAAAAAGGGCGTTGCAAAATTTGATCGATAACGCCCTTAAATATGGCGATCAGGCGCGAATTTCACTCAAGCCCGATCGCCACAAGGTAGACATTCACGTGGATGATACAGGCCCGGGAATCCCCGAGACGCAAATGCATGATGTGCTTCAACCTTTCATACGCCTTGAAAGCTCCCGCAGTAAAGAAACCGGTGGTTCCGGACTGGGACTCTCCATTACAGACAATATAGTGCAGGCGCACGGCGGGGCTTTGATATTGGAAAACCATGCTGAGGGGGGACTGCGCGCAACAATGCGTATTCCCCGATAATTTCATGGGTATATGCATGTAAATAGACCACAGAAATACGCAGCTCAAACGCCTATTGACACCCTCAATCCGCTGCCTATGTTCCCGCAATTATGTTTATTTTGAGGTCTCACAGTGTGTCCAGCAAAAGTGTCCGATAGCCAACAACGCGGGTGGATCATCCCGATTGGCGGGGGTGAAAAAAAAGTCCGAACATCGGCGATTTTGAATCGCTTTGTTGAACTCTCCGGCGGCCTAAGCGCACGTATCGCTATTATTCCAACCGCATCCCGGCTTTATGATACAGGAGACCGCTACAAAGAGGTTTTTGAGAGTATAGGTGTAAAATCGGCGCGCATCACGCAAATCGAAACACGTGATGATTGTGAAAACAAAGAGTTTCTAGATGTTTTAGAGGATGCAACGGGCATCTTCATGACGGGCGGTGATCAACTCAGACTTGCCACGATCATTGGCGGTACGTCCGCCGCGCAGGTGATCCGTAGAGGGAATGCGCGCGGTGTTCACGTGGCTGGGACGTCCGCTGGTGCGGCCTTCATTGGCGAGCATATGATTGCGTTTGGGCGGTCAGGACCGACCCCGCGAAGCGGTATGTCGACGTTGGCTCCGGGGTTAGGCCTGACAAACCGCGTCATCATTGATCAACATTTTCGCGAGCGGGGGCGTCTGGGGCGTCTGCTGACGGCGTTGGCCTATAATCCTTTTGCGACCGGCATTGGCGTTGATGAAGACACTGGCGCCTTCATTAGTCCTGACGATACAATCGAAGTGATTGGCAGTGGTGGCCTTACCGTGATTGATCCGTCAAATATTGAGCATTCGTCCATGGCTGACGCCCGCAAGGGAGAACCTGTTTGCCTCATAGGTGTAAAACTGCATATACTCTTGCATGGAAGCCGGTTTGATCTTGTTACAAGGACGGCCCGGCCAAGTTAAAATGTAGCTTTAAAGCTAAAGGGGTGGGTTATGAAGATTCTTGAAACATCAATATTAAGAGGGCCCAACGTCTATGCCCTTTTCCCGGTCATTCGGCATATGGTGGATATTGGTGTTCTGGAAAGCTGGCCCACAGCAAAACTCGGTAATCCTTTTATTGATGGATTATTGGCGGCATTGCCCGGACTTCAGGAGCATGGATGTTCTTATGGTGAGCCGGGCGGGTTTGTACGCCGGATGCGCGAAGATGAGGGCACATGGATTGCACATGTTTGGGAGCATGTCGCGATTGAGCTGCAAAATGTGGCGGGCGCTAATGTTACGTTTGGTAAGACACGCGGCGCTGGTGATGTCGGCGTTTATAACATGGTCTTTGAATATGAAGAGGAACGCGTTGGTCGCCGCGCAGGCGAGCTAGCGCTTGATCTTATCCGCAGTCTGTTACCTGATGAACTGGTCGGTGACGATGACAGAAGTGATGATTTTCATTTTGCAGAAGAACGGGATGCTTTTATTCGCTTCGCGCAGCGCCGAGCTCTCGGTCCCAGCACCGCGTCACTGGTCAAAGCGGCGGAAGACCGTGATATTCCGTGGATCAGGCTGAACGAGTATAGTCTCATTCAACTGGGCCATGGCCGCTATCAAAAGCGTATCCAAGCGACGATCACGAGCCAAACTAATTATATCTCTGTTGAGCTGGCGTCAGATAAAGACGAAACAAACGAAATTTTAGCCGACCTTGGTCTACCTGTCCCGAAACAGCGCCTCGTGCGCTCGCGGCGGGATGCTGTGAGGGCAGCAGAGCGCATTGGTTATCCTGTTGTCACGAAACCTTTGAACGGAAATCACGGACGCGGTATTTCAATTGGCCTGACTGAGCAAAGCGAAGTTGCTGCAGGGTTTGATGTTGCGCTTGAGGAAAACAGAGACAGCCGAACGGTCATCGTCGAATCTTATATTAAAGGGCTCGATCACCGCATGCTGGTCGTTGATAATAAGCTGGTTGCCGTCTCCAAGCGGGTTCCGGGACATGTGGTCGGCGACGGCATTCTAACCGTTGAGCAGCTTATTAATGTGGTCAACTCTGATCCTCGGCGCGGTGTGGGGCACGAAAAAGTTCTGACGCGCATTGAACTTGATGAAACCGCCCATGCACACCTCAGCGAACTTGGCTACACCAAAGACACAGTTCCTGCAAAAGGAGAGCATGTCTATCTGCGCTCGACGGCTAACCTTTCAACCGGCGGAACCGCTATTGACGTGACCGATATCGTGCACCCGGATAATCGTGATATGGCAATCCGCGCCGTCAAAGCCATTGGACTTGATGTCGGCGGGGTCGATTTCCTCTCTCCCAATATTTCTGTGTCCTACAAAGATAATGATGCGGCCATTTGTGAAATTAACGCCGCGCCTGGCTTTCGTATGCATGTTGCCCCCAGCGAAGGACAGCCGCGTGATGTTGCGGGAGCGGTCATGGATATGCTTTTTCCAGCGGGTTCCGGCAAGCGCATTCCAATGATTTCCATCACGGGTACGAACGGTAAAACAACAACGGCGCGTATGGTTGCGCATATATTCAAACTCAGCGGGAATACTGTGGGGCTTGCCTCCACGGACGGGGTTTATATTGATGGTAACCTCAGCGTAAAAGGGGACCTAACCGGGCCTATGTCCGCGCAAATGGTGCTGCGCGACCCAACAGTTGACGCGGCGGTGTTAGAGACAGCCCGTGGCGGCATGGTGCGAAACGGCCTTGGTTATCGTAGCTGTGATATCGGCGCAGTTTTAAATATTGCGGCCGATCATTTGGGCCTTCGCGGTGTTGATACGCTCGAAGATATGGCGCGCGTCAAACGAATTGTCGTCGAAGTGGCTCAAGATACAGCCGTTTTAAACGCTGATGATGAGCTTTGCTTGAAGATGGCGCAGCATACACAGGCTAAAAATCTTTGCTATATCACCATGAATGCTGGGCATCCTCTGGTGCGCGAACATGTCAGAGCTGGCGGACGTGCCGCGGTGCTCGAGAAAGGCATGAACGGGCATATGATTACAATTTATGATAATCACGCCCATATTCCGCTTATTTGGACGCACCTTATTCCGGCAACGATGGATGGCAAGGCCATGCACAATGTGCAAAACGCTCTGTTTGCCGCCGCGATTTGTTTTAGCCAAGGTAAAAGCCTCGAAGATATCCGCCACGGTCTTCGTACCTTTGCGACGAGTTTCTTTCAAGCTCCGGGCCGGATGAACGTGTTTGATGAACACCCCTTCAAAGTCATTCTGGATTATGGGCATAATCCGGCTGCGATCACGGCCATGACAAAATTAACGGATCAGCTTGAAACGAAAGGCAAGCGTATTTGTGTTATCGCGATGCCGGGTGATCGCCGCGACGAAGACATTGAGGAAGCCGCGCGAATTGTAGCCGGAAGTTTCGATCATTATATTTGCCGCCGTGATGATGGCCTGAGGGGACGCGGTCCCAATGAAGTGCCTGAAATTTTGAAAACAACGTTGCTGGCCGAGGGCCTTAATGAGAGCGTCATCTCGGTTGTGCCCGAGGAGGAAAAAGCTGTTGAGGCGGCTCTTGCAATGGCTGAGCCCGGTGATTTGGTGCTTGTTTTCTCGGATGATATTACACGCAGTTGGAAGCAGATTATTTATTTTGGCAAAGACCGCGAGGAGATCGAAGCCGTGGAGCAAAAAATGCAAATGCCGCCTGTTCAACCAAAACCAAAAGCTGTTGTGCGCGATCTATTAGCTGCCGCGACGCCGGTTGAAGATGCACCGCAAGTTCCGCAGTCCGTATTATCAGATGGAACACGGCTGGTCCGTGATGAGCGCGGCGTCCGCCTTGCGGATAGCTATGATGAAGAGTCCGATTAGAGCTGCCTTATGGAACTTAAAGACGTTCGGCGCTTGACGGGATCGAATTATCTTTTGAACCGCGCTGGAGCCGCTGCAGAAATTGTCGTGGAGCCTGACGAGGGGGGCGATGTACTACCTGTTTTTGGTAATTTGGAGACATGTGTAAGGCGGCTTCTAAAGGCCGTCGATTGGGAGTATGAGGAGGTTGTAACCCGAATATACTCGGGCGGCGGATCAATTTATATAACCGCGCCTATTGATGCGCTTTATGCGGCCACGAGCTTAATTGAAGCCGCGTGGGACATTGTTCATCTTCCCGTTGATGCGTCAAAAGATGCCGTTATCCAAAAATATACAGAGAAGTTACGCGCCGAGATATCTGGCGAACATCATCCAGACCTGATCAGTCTACGTGATGAGGCGCTTGAGCGCAACATTGCCTTCCTTTCAGACGACGATGAGGTCTCGCTGGGACTTGGCCGTGGACGGCAGATATGGAACACTGCCGACATACCCAAGGCGGAAAATGTAAATTGGAGTAAAATAGATAACATTCCCGTAGCTTTGGTCACGGGAACGAATGGAAAGTCCACAACTGTGCGTTTGGCATCGGCTATTGCAGCCGAGGCCGGATATATTGTGGCGTCGTCATCAAGTGATTATGTCCGCGTTGGTGACGTTATTCTTGATGAAGGGGATTATTCCGGACCCGGAGGCGCGCGTATGGCATTGCGTGACCCGCGCGCGGATATGGCTATATTGGAAACAGCGCGCGGCGGTCTCATGCGGCGTGGTCTGCCGATTGCAAATATTGACGTGTGCTTGATAACGAATATTTCGGCGGATCATCTGGGCGAGTACGGCATCACCAATGTGCCCGCATTGGCCGATGCCAAATTTATGCTCTCCAAAGCTGTTTCTCCGCAGGGCCGCCTCATTCTAAACCATGATGATCCGGAACTCGTCAAACGCGCCCGAAACTTTGAAGGTAAGGTCACGTGGTACGGGCTATCCATGGCAGAGGATTTTTTAAAGCAATGTGAAGCACGCGGCGAACATGCTGTATTTGTTCAAAACGGACAGATGATGCTCATGACCAGTGGGCCATCTATACCTGTTTTACCAATAAGCGATTTTCCTTTAAGTATGGGCGGGGCGGCAACGTTTAATGTGTCCAATGGCCTTGGTGCAATCGCGCTGACATCGGCTTTGGGTATTGACGTTGATTCCATGGCTGGCGCTCTTAAAGATTTCGAGTCTACACCGGAGAGCAATCCGGGGCGTGGAAACTTTTTGACCGTCGGCGGGACCAATATTTTACTGGATTTTGCGCATAATCCTGACGGCGTTACCGCGTTGGCAGAGATGGTCAAAGCCGTGCCCGCTAAAAGGCGGTTGTTTTTGTTAGGGCAGGCCGGGGATAGAAGCGATCAAGATATCCAAGATATGACAAAAGCTGTTCACGCGGCTGATCCTGATATGATCATCGTCAAAGAGCTTCCGACAAAACTTCGCGGGCGGGAGCTGGGCGCTGTTCCGGCGATCATCCTCAAAACACTCAAAGACTTAAATGTGCCGGGTGCACAGATAATGCAGGCCGAGTGTGAATTTACGGCAGCGAGGCTGGCCTTAAAATGGGCCAAGCCCGATGATCTTCTTGTTTTCCTTGTTTATGTGGATCGCCAAGAAGTGCTGGATTACGTTTACCAACTTAAAGAGGTTGGGTGGACATGCGGGGATCCTCTGCCTGAACCGGATAAGACTTAACGGGCTTCTTTTTCAAATATCAGTACGGTAGGCGGCGTATTAGACGACACATAGGCACGTTTCATACCGTCCGAATTGAACGGCATCGCCATCTGTCCATTTTTATTGATTGCGATAATACCGCCGTCGCCGCCGCAAATTTTAACTTGATCTAAGGCGCTCCAAACTGCGCTTGAAAGGCTTTCATTACCGTAAGCTACACGCGCCGCGACATCATGGGCCGCGCTGGTGCGGATAAACGCTTCGCCAAGACCTGTGCAAGATACAGCTACATGACTGTCAGCCCATGTGCCCGCGCCGATCAGCGGCGTATCTCCTATACGTCCCGCGCTTTTCCCAAATATGCCGCCTGTTGACGTCGCGGCTGCCAAATCCCCGTGAATATCCAAAGCAACCGCCCCAACGGTTCCGTGATTGGCATCAGTATCCCCCGAGCCGTGCCTATGATGCTCCGAGTAATAGTCTTTGGGGTTTTCAATTGCGGCTAGACCTTGGGTCACCGCAAAGTTTCGCGCACTTTCCCCTGCGAGCATAACATGTTTGCCGTCATTCATGACGGCGCGCGCCGCTTTTATCGGCGATTCAATGGCTGGAATGGCAGCCACTGATCCCGCGCGCCGGTCTTTCCCGTCCATGATGCTGGCGTCCAGCTCAATGATCCCGTCCATGTTTGGTGCGGAGCCTTTACCGGCCACATAGTGACCGCTGGCTTCGAGGTCTGCAACCATGGTTTCGACAACATCAAGAGCACTTTCTCCCGCTTCAAGCATATCTTGACCTCGGCGGATCAACTGACCCATATGTGCTCTTTGAAGGGTATAGTCTAAGCTAGGCTGAGCCCCGGCGCCGCCGTGAATGATTAAAGCATATGTCATACTATGAGCCTGTTTTTTCGTTTCGCTCTCTAAAACAATCATGGTGATAAGAACAGCCACTTTATTCAGGTGTCATAAACTCTTATACTCTGTAAGATTGCATTAAGATTAAGCTGTAAATTTATTTTCATAAGAGAATAAAATATGATAGTTTGGTACTGGTTAGCAAACAGACTGCGAATATTCGCGGCGACCAATACATAGTATATAAGGTGAATTAATATGGCGCAGAAAAAGCTAAGCGAAGAATCTAAGGTTATTGACCGACACGTGGGCATGAGATTACGCCTTTTGAGACTTAATCACAAAATGTCGCAAACAGAGCTTGGTGATAAGGTTGGCGTAACATTCCAACAAATTCAAAAATATGAACGGGGTGCGAACCGCATCGGTGCAAGCCGTCTGTGGAGTCTTTGTGAAATTTTTGAAGCTGAACCAAATTTCTTTTTCGATGGTCTGAATGACGAACAAAAAGGGTCAAGTGAGCCAAATCCTTTGGCCCAGGATACATGGAGCGAAAAGCTTCTTAGCAAACAGAACCACAGATTGATGATGTCTTTTGATAATATTGAAAGTGGAGATACGCGCGCGGCGCTTCTGCGCTTGTGTGAAGCTTTGGAAAGTTCCGAGGGCTAAAACGTATTAACTTTCATTCTGTATCAGCAGACCTCGTATAATTATTTACGGTCATGATGTCTTTGTGATTTATAAGACTTAGGGGGTTTATATGGGGGGCGGTTGTGGGCGCGCGTTCAGTAATTCTCGAAGCAATACGCAAGATTGATGTTCAGCTGGACAAATTTGGCGTGTTTGACGTTGTCCAAGGGTTCGGGCTGAAATATGGTTTTGAATATGTAACAGTTGGACAGCTTGTTCATCCCTCTCTTCAGGATATGGATTATGCTGAACTTGGCGTCAGTAACTATCCTGAAGACTTTCAGCAAGAATATATAAAGGGAAACTACCTTCTACATGACCCTGTTATTAATCGTGCTTTAACAGCTCAGGATGCCTTTATCTGGACAGATTTGATATCTGCCGCGACGCGGCGCGGACGTGATATATTTGAAAAATGCCGATCGTACGGAATGGAGATGGGTGTTACTGTGCCTATACATATGCCGGATAGGACGCCCGGTATTGTCTCATACGCGGGGCACGCAGTTGATTTGTCAACGGAAGACGTAGATGCGCTAGAACTGATAGGCGTGCATGGATATTCGAAGCTTCTAGATATTTATGATGCTGCTAAGCAAAAAGGCACAGTCCGTTTAACGCCGCGAGAAGTGGATGTCTTGCATTATGTGGCCTGCGGCAAAACTGATATTGAAATCGGTCGCTTACTGAATTTGGGGCATTATTCCGTCAAAGATCACCTGTCGAATGCGCGGCGAAAGCTCGGCGCGGCTAACCGTGCGCACTGTGTTGTCATTGCAATTCGCGATGGACACATCATTCTTTAAGGCAACTTAAAGTATATATTATTACCCCCTCAAAAGAGGGGGTATCTTTTTTAAAGAAAATATTGCAACCTCTAAATGTAAATTTGAGGTTGTCTGTGGTTCATATTGTTACGTCTGCTAATCGGTATCTGTACCGAGAAGAAATCGAAGAAATGTATTCTCTTCGGTACCATGTTGCCGTGAACGAGATGGGATGGACAATTCCCAACATGGATCAAAAACGTGATAAAGATGCCTATGACCGCGAAGATACGGTTTATTTTCTAAAATTCGATGCGTCTGGGCTCGTGATTGCCACGGCTCGTTTAAACCCAACTTTGCGCCCTCATTTAATGACAGATGTCTTTCCTCACCTCTGTGAGTTTACTGGTGTCCCGCGGGCTCATGATATTTACGAATATTCGCGTTTCCTTGTTAAAAAGACAGGGGTTAAGCGCCGGGAAAATCTGGAGGCTCAGGCTCAAATTAATCTGGCCATTGTTGAGTATTGCCTCGCCGCAAAAATCAAACAGGTCAGCTGGGTCAGTTATAAACGGTCTTATCCTCTTGCGTTGCGTATGTGGAAAACACAGCCTTTAGGTTTACCGCAATACTTTAATCAAGACGACGCGCATTACATAGCGGCCTTATCCGATATGACGACAGAGAGCTTGCAACGCACCCGAGATCTTGCCGGAATGCATAAACCTGTGAGCCGGATGACGGTACCTTTAGAAATTGCGCCGCAATTAGCTCAACTTACAACATCGCCAATAACATTACTGGGGTAAATTTATGACAGATGCGGAAAAACAATCCTTAGGTCAGCGAAAAATAGAGGATCTCTATGGCCGGCATGAGACTCCATCCAGTCAAAATATAATTCCGTTTGTTGCTCCTATGGGCCACGAGGTGAATGGGCTTATGACGGATATGTATGCCCTACTGGAAAACCCTCAGACACGAGGCGTCTCCAAAGAAATTCTAGAAAATGCTCTACATCAAATTGGGGCGCATTTTGTCGGCCTTAACACATAGTGCATGTCCTGTTTTGTTGTATGCATAAGAGAGTTGAAAATGGGTAAGGAAAGCCCACTTTCCGATTCCGACTTAACGTGAATTGCACTGATTACCGTGACTAATCGGCAGGCAAATAGAATATTCGATTTGACGGTCTAGTTTCCCGACGCGTACAAACGCGTAAAGGGAGACACGCAATGAACAGTACGGCTATACTTGCAATAGACCAAGGAACCACAAGCACACGGACAATGGCATTTTCGCCAGAAGGCCGGACTCTCGCCTCGAGTCAAAAAGAGTTCCCGCAAATATATCCCGCTGATGGTTGTGTTGAGCATGACCCCGAAGCCATATGGGAAACTACTCTGTTTACGCTCCGGCAAGTCTATTCAGAGATTAAAGCTCAGAACATGCACATTGTGGGAATCGGCATAACCAACCAGCGCGAGACGACGTTGGTTTGGGATCGCGCAACAGGGAAACCCCTATATAATGCGATCGTTTGGCAAGACCGCCGCACGACACAAAAATGTGATGCTCTGAAAATTGTTTACGGTGAAGCGCGTTTAAACGAAAAGACAGGATTGTTATTTGACCCTTATTTTAGTGCAACTAAAGTAGCGTGGATTTTAGATCATATTGATGGTGCTAGGGGGCGCGCTGCCCGTGGTGAGTTAGCTTTTGGAACCGTTGATAGTTTTTTGATTTATCGTTTAACTGGCGGCAAGTCTCACGTTACGGACGCCACAAATGCTAGCCGGACCAACCTCTTTAATATTGAATCTCAGCAGTGGGACCCAGAGCTACTTGAGCTTTTCGATGTTCCGGAATCCATTCTCCCAGAGGTCAAAGATTGTGCAGACAATTTTGGATCCTCGGTTGAAAATATTTTAGGCGAATCTCTGCCGATTTTGGGCGTTGCTGGAGATCAGCAGGCGGCCTCAATTGGGCAGTGCTGTTTTGAAGAAGGTATGATTAAAAGCACATACGGTACAGGCTGTTTCGTCTTGATGAATACAGGCAAAACAAGAGTGATCTCGCAAAACCGGCTGTTATCTACTGTCGCTTATCGTTTCAAAGGGACACCGGCTTTTGCCCTAGAGGGCTCGATATTCATGGCTGGCGCATCGGTACAGTGGCTACGTGACGAGCTGGGTATTATTAGTAGCGCTGCCCAAACCCAAACTATGATGGAAGGGCATGGGCGTAAACCGGGCATTTACCTTGTGCCGGCTTTTACGGGTTTGGGTGCACCATATTGGGATCCGGATGCGCGCGGCGCTATTTTTGGGCTGACCCGGAGCACCAACAGTCGGGATTTGGTTCGGGCAACTCTTGAAAGTGTTTGCTACCAAACTCATGATTTACTCGTAGCAATGGGAGAGGACGGAACGAAGCCCAAGGCCTTGCGTGTCGATGGTGGTATGGTGGCAAATGATTGGCTGGTGCAAACTCTGTCTAATATAATCGATCTACCGATTGACCGTCCTCATATTATGGAAACAACAGCCTTAGGCGCGGCTTATCTCGTGGGTTTGCAGGCAGGCCTATATGATAGTTTGAGCGAGTTGTCTGAGATGTGGCAGCGTGATGCGGCGTTTGAGCCCGATATGAGTAGTAATGAGCGTGATGCCCAACTATCTGGATGGGCGGACAGCATCAAAAAAGTTCTGACGCGATAAATTCAATCAAAGCGAACCTATGTGGTACAACATGCCTCTTAGTCTTAAGATTAAGACCTAGGCTTTTTCTTCAGGGTAAACAATAATCGGTGCCAAGTTGGTTAGAACTTCTTTGGCGTTAAAGGTATTATCAGCGTCTGGCTTAGCGCCGCGTCCAAGCCGAACTTCAGCAGTTGCTCGATATTTCGTAACCTCTCTCACGTCATAGTCGTTAAAGAAGGGATCATGCTTGTTGCCCCAAGGGCCGAAACCGTGCCGGCTTGAATGCCGGAAATAAGGGTCATGAAAATGGCTAAAGGCGTGGAAACGGCTCCATCCAAAACGAGGTCTAAAGAAGGCATAGTCAAAATAAGGGTCGTAAAGACCAAAACGCGGGTTGACATTGACACGTGTTTTAGTTTCCGTATCGCGTTGTGTCAGTGAAAAGTAGTCAAATCCTTTTTCAACAGCGACTTCAGCAGCGCGGTAAAGCAGGTAGTTCTCAACCGTTTCCCTGTCAGTCAAAGAGTTGCCGCCAAATGTGACGCGCACCCGGTCATTCTCAAGCATTGTCTGAGAATAACCGTCAAATGCCCCGGGCTTGCTGGCCGCTTGATAAGGGGTTGTGGAGGCGCAGGCTGTCAGGAGGATCAGTGATAGGGCTATTGCGAATGCATGTAGATGTCTCATGTTTGTCTCCACAGATTAAAATATAACCGTCCCTCTGTTATTAATGTATATGATATACGGCCTGACTCCAAATCACCAACTGTAAAAACTTTGTGAATGAGTACGCTACCTAGGCCGTTTTCCGGCTCTGCGAAACCCAAGTTAAAACAAAGACCGCGAGAACACATAAGAAAATAGATACTAGAGCCCAAAAATTTCCAAGACTGAAAAGGTACCAACTGAGCGGAAACCACGGCAATACTAAAAGGACGGGAATGAAACCTAACGGCTTTCTTTTTTCAGCGTGGATATGTCTGTGTGCTATCCACGCAATCAAAAAAGACGGAATAAAAAAAACACCTCCGATACAAAAGCTCAGTAATCCGGCGTAGAGTAAATGGATCACACCGCTGTCATTCTCCGCAAACCCCAGAAAATACCATACGCTTGTTATCAGTGTGCAAAGGGCAAAGGTTGCGGCAAAAGCGCGTATAATGCGTGAGAAAACATGGGTAGGTGTGGCCCGCATAATCTTAATCTTGTTCAAGCTCTACAGTCTTGGCTATTTTTATATGTTTTATTTGGTTGCGTTGACGGGAAGTGATTTCAAAACGATATCCGTGAAAAGCAAAAACCTGCCTCTCCTCGGGTATGGTTTGACTCTCATGAATAACCAGACCTGCAATTGTCACGGCTTCATCATCGGGTAAGGCCCAGTCCATCGCCCGGTTTAAATCGCGTATGTGGATATCCCCGCGAATGAGAATGGAACCGTCCGGATTGCGGGTCATACCCTCAAGTTCGTCATCATATTCATCCTGAATATCACCAACAATCTCTTCTAATATATCTTCGAGCGTAATGACTCCCATAAGCGCGCCGTATTCGTCTACAACCAAGGCAAAATGCTCTCGTTTTTGCTGGAAGGCCCGCAGTTGTTTTACAACAGGTGTTGTTTCCGGGACGAACCAAGCC
Source organism: uncultured Caulobacterales bacterium (assembly GCA_964352785.1). GTDB lineage: Bacteria > Pseudomonadota > Alphaproteobacteria > Caulobacterales > Maricaulaceae > JACOMS01. Next base: position 40,319 of record CAYGTI010000013.1, on the reverse strand, counting down.
TCGCGGGCAATCTTTTTAGCATTCAGCGTTGAGACATCCGCATCGGCTCGGGACAGGGCTTTGAGGATGTCTTTGGCGTGGAGAATACCGACGACATTGTCCTGATTTTCTTGCCACAGAGGCAAACGAGAATGACCACTTGCCAGAACAGCTTTAACAATCTGTTCCGGCGCAAGGTCTGCATCTACAGTGTACAGATTTTTACGGTGGATCATCACTTCTTCTATTGTTAGATCGCCAAGTTCCAAGATACCGATAATTTGATCGCGCGCGCGCTTGGCAACGCCGCCTTCTTTATGGTGTAAATCGACAGCCCCGCGAATTTCTTCGGCCGCTGTCCAAGCGGTGGCATCAGAATTGACGCCAAAAAGATGCAATACACCGTTCACGATGACTTGGATAACAGAAACAATGGGTGCAAAAATGGCCACGATAAGGCTAACAGGCCGAGCGGCCTTCAGCGCCGCTTGATCAGGTTGTGTAATCGCATAAGTTTTGGGTAAAACTTCTGCAAAAATCAAAACCAGCGTTGTCATGATGATTGTTGCAATGGCTGTTGCCCAAACACCTTCACCTACAACAAATAAGACGAGCCCGGCCATTAAAGTTGACGCCAGAATGTTAACCAAATTATTGCCAAGCAGCAAAGCCCCAATCAACCTCTCGCGGCTTTCAAGAAGACGGCTGACGAGCCCTGCTTTCACGTTTCCGTCACGTTCGGCAGAATGCATACGGGCCCGTGAGGCCGCGGTTAAAGCAGTTTCCGAGCCTGAAAAGAAAGCTGAAATGACAAGTAAAAGCGTAATGATGCCAATTTTGGCCAGAGAGTCGGTTTGGGTGAGTTTTTCTAACATATATCTGTATCCGCATTGTGCAGGATTTCTGATTGTAGTTTTTGGAAATAGCTATGCACCGCATCCCGACTCGCGTGGCTATCAATATAAGTGTGTCCAATAGACTTGGCTAGAATGAGTGTAAGGCGGCCTGCCTCGTTTTTTTTATCCTGCGCCATATGCTTCATAAGGCTATCAGGGTGTATCAAGTGTTCCACAGATGATATACGCGGCATGTTCATGGCCGCAAGGTGCTGATTTACTCGGCGGGCGTCATCCGCGCTGCAAACCCCTAGTTGCGCGCTATAAGCAAACGCCATATCCATGCCAACGCTGACAGCTTCCCCGTGCAAGAGATCGCCAGCGTACCCTGCCTCGGCCTCCAATGCGTGTCCAAACGTATGCCCCAGATTTAAAAGCGCGCGCGCGCCGCGTTCGAGCTCATCTTCAGCCACAATACGGGCTTTGGTTTTGCAAGAAATAGCAATAGCATATGCCAATGCCGTAGGAGATAAATTCAAAACGTCTTGGCCATTTTTCTCGAGCCACTCAAAGAACGCCGCATCACCTAATAGTCCATATTTCAATATCTCAGCATAGCCTGCCTTTATTTGTCGGTCCGGAAGGCTCGCTAGCACTGAGGTATCTGACAGAACCAGCGAAGGTTGATGAAAAGCTCCGATGAGATTCTTGCCCTGCATTACGTTAATGGCTGTTTTGCCGCCGACAGAGCTGTCAACTTGCGCTAAAAGCGTTGTTGGAATTTGTACAAAGCGGCACCCGCGTTTATAGATTGAGGCAGCAAACCCAGTTAAGTCACCTATGACCCCGCCGCCAAAGGCGATGAAAACATCATGACGACCAAGACCTTGTTGGAGGGCACTGTTTAGAACTTTTTGTAAGGTTTCAAAACTTTTTTGATTTTCGCCTGCCGGTAAAATAGAAACCTTATAATCAATGGATAATGCTTCTAAAGCTGGACCGTACAGTGCGTAAACATTTTCATCGGTAACAATATGCACCCGGGAAGACCCTATTAAAGGCTCGATATAGGTGCCCAGATGGCTTAGAATCTTATCGCCTATAATGATGTCATAACTGCGCGAGCCGAGATCAACACGTATGTGGGTTTCATTTGGTGTTGACATTATGCTTGGCCTGAACCCGTCTCTAAAAATTTATCGAGACCGCGCATGACTTTGTTCACGGTACGGATATGCGGGCCTTTGGCTATATGAACCGTAATGTCGGCTTGTGCATAAATGGGATAACGTGCGTCCATCAACTCGCGCATTTTTGCTTTCGGGTCTGCAACCTGCAATAAGGGCCGTGTGTTTTTACGGCTCACGCGCTCCATAATGGTATCAAAATCACCTTTTAGCCAAACCGTAATCGCTTTTTCCTTAAGTATCGAGCGGGTCTCCTGAGGTATAAAGGCCCCCCCGCCTGTGGCCAGTATGAGGGGGTCGCCGTGCAGCAAGCGGTCTATGACCCGCCGCTCACCTTCCCGAAAAGCAGTTTCGCCGTGATCCCGAAAATATCCGACAACGGTGCGTCCCGAGGCTTTTTCGATCTCATCATCAGAGTCAAAAAAAGGCAACTCAAGGCGCTTCGCCAATCGGCGACCCACTGTCGTTTTTCCAACTCCCATAAGCCCAACAAGGGCGATGGGGCGTGCGCAGCGCGCGCAAAGATCGGGTGGCATAGCCTTGCCTTTAACTTTATAACACACCAAGCTGCAATAGATCGCACACTGTGTGAAAATTTTACTTAATATGTGCGCAAATCAGGTTATGCTCAATAGGACATCATAATTTATTTGCGGAAAATTATACCGATGAAAAAACTTATTCTGAGCATAGTGGTTATTGCCCTCATCCTAGGGGGCGGTTTTTTTTGGTTACTTTCACAAACTGGCGCGGACCGCGCCCCTGAAAACACTGTTATTATTGATCTGACAGATCGTGTTTTGGATTAGACGAAATATGCGCGCCAATTTATTGACGATTGTGTGCTGTCTGGTTGGCTTTACCGTGCCGGCTGCGGCTCAATCGATCAAAGTAGAACAACTCGGGAGTGCCCAGCAATATGATGTTGGCGTTCTTGACGATGCAAACGGCGGGCTGGGACAAAATCTTTGGCAGGGGACATCTGCCAAAAGGGCGATTTACCTTCTCGAAACGCTTGACCTTCGCACACAACAACCTCTTGTTGCCGACATAGTCCGATCCGTCGTTTTATCGGGAGGCGTTCCGCCTCTTGCAGAGAGCGAGGCCGAGCAAAAAGCGTATGCGCTTATGCGGCTGAAAACTATTTTTGATCTGGGCGAAATGGGCGCGGCGCAATCCATAGTCAAGCGAACGCCTGTTTTAGCGGATGATCTTCAGCTCACGGCGGATATGGCTTTGATGGCGGGGGATAACCCTGCTGCGTGCGCAATTGCGGACGGTGTAGTTGACGGACGTGGTGAGCCAGTATGGGCACGGCTTCGGGCCTTTTGTCACGTATTGCGCGCTGAAATTCCGGCTGCGGAGGTCACAACAGATATCTTAAACTCAAGTGGATATGAGGATCCGGCTTATTTTAGTTTGATGCGTATCATTAGCCGCGCGTCTGGGGATCCTGATCTTGAAGACTTGCGCTCTGATGATGCTTTGCATGTCGCCCTCATGGCACAAGCGAGCTTGGAGTGGCCCGGCAAAGCACCGTCGCGCATACTTGCGGCGCGCCGGGCCTTAAGTGATGTTTCTTCCGCCGAAAATAGGTTGTCTGCGTTATATGCAGCCGGGCCTGCCCTTTCTGATGCTCAAATGAGCCGGGTTCTGACGGCTCTTGCTGGCGGGGCACCACAATTGGAGGGTGAAAGTCTCATCACGTTGGACGAAGCTTTAAATGCCCCATTTCCCAAAGGCACGGGACAGTTATGGATGATTGCCCAAACGGGGACTGCGGATGAGCGGCCTAAAGCCGCCGCAGAACTTTTACACCGCGCTGATAGCGCTGGGGCTTTTGAAAGGGTCGCGCCGCTATTAGCCCCTGCTATTCAAAGTCTTTCACCAGAGTCTCAAGCCTTGACTAACGCCAAGTTATTTATTCGCGCTGCGGTGCGGCGGGGTGATATAAGGCTACTGCAGGATATGCACCGTACACTGGAGGAGAACCCTCGTCAGCAGGCGCGCATCGCTCTGATCACTGATGCTCTGGGTTTCGGGTTTTTAGCTGGCCCGGTCGGGGTTGATATTGAGACCCGCCTGCAGGGCGAGGCGGATGTCAAAGAGCAGGCAGAACGTGACATCTTTATTGCCCTTGCTATGGGAGCCACGCTCTCGGATTTAGATGCCGCAGAGCTTGTTGTGCTGGGGCAAGGCCCGGGGTATGTCATTGCACCCGGGTTGGGACTGGCGATTGATGCCGCAGCATATGCCGGAACGCGCGCAGAAACGGCGCTTTGGGCGGCGCACATATTGTCGAAAGGCCCTTTGAATAATCATGACATGTTTCGCGTGATTTCTGCTTTGAATGGTGTGGGCTTGACCCAAATTTCTGGCCGCATTGCAGCAGAGGATTTTCTCAAAGGCTTTTAATATGGATGCCGGTAAGGCCATTGATAACTTTATAGACATGATGAGCGCGGAGCGCGGCGCGTCAGATAATACCCTTGCAGCCTACACACAAGATTTGGAAACATTCCAAACGGCTCTACGCGCGGCAGGAAAAGATGTTTTATCCGCAGGGACAGGCCATATCGAAGCCGTGCTTGCGCTGTGGGCCAGACAGGGTTTCGCCCCGTCAACAGCTGCGAGAAAGCTTTCTGCCATCAAGCAATTTTACCTGTTTTTACAGCTCGACAATCTTCGGCACGATAATCCAGCACACCATTTACGCGGGCCCAAACGAGGGCGAACCCTCCCCAAAATTTTATCCGAGGCCGATGTAGATGCTTTGTTCGCCGCAGCGGAAGGTGACATGTCAACTAAAGGTCTTCGCTTGCAGTGTCTGTTGGAGGTTCTCTATGCGGGCGGGCTGCGGGTGAATGAGCTTGTGTCGTTAAAAACATCCCAGACAAAGCGCCGCGACGAATGCTTAATGATCAAAGGTAAGGGCGGAAAAGAACGTTTGGTGCCTCTCACAGGCGCAGCGATAAGATCTATCACAGCTTGGATGAAAGCTCGCAAAGACACCCTCCCCGAAATACTAGCGCAGCGCGAGCGGGCGGATATTTTCTTGTTCCCCTCCCGCGCGACGTCAGGGCACCTGACCCGCGAGCGTTTTGCTCAAATGCTAAAAGACCTCGCCGTTAAAGCGGGCTTAGAGCCGAGCCGCGTCTCGCCCCATGTTCTGCGTCACGCTTTTGCCACGCACCTGTTAGCGCGCGGCGCTGATCTACGCAGCGTTCAAAAACTTCTTGGACATGCTGATATCTCGACGACGCAAATTTACACGCATGTGCTTGACGAACGCATGAGGGCCTTGGTGTACGATATGCATCCGCTATCTAAGCCGGACTAGTCTGTAAGACTACACTTAACGATCTTCGGGCTTTATTAAAACCACATGCAGGGTTTCAGGCGCGAAAAGTTCTTTCGCAGCTTGATCCAAATCAGCCGTTGTCATGGCTTCAAAAGCACCGCGTCGGCTGCGGCGCCAATCAAGCGTCTCGGGCTCGGTTTGAGACTGGGCGACAAGACGAATCCAGTTGCTATTTTCTTTCTCGGACCGCTCAAAGCTTTGAATTAAAGGCTTTCGAGCCCGCTCAAGCTCGTCAGACGTAATGCCCCCGCTACGAAGGTTAGCCGCGATATCTTTGGCCGCGTTTTCAAAAGCCTCGAAATATTGAGGGTCTGACGTCATTGATGCTGAGACATAACCATAGTCAACATTGTTACGATCAAAGCGAAGCGCCGCAGACGGAGAGTATGTGATGCCCATATCTTCGCGAATAATTTCGGTCATCCGGTTTTGGAAGATGTATTGTAACAAAGAATATCTGCGTGAGCGTTCGACAGACCATACTTGGGATATCGGCCAAGCCAAGTATATTGCGCCCTGATTTTCCGCACCCGTATGTGTGAGCGTAACCCGGTCAGGTTCCGGAAAGTCTAGATTAAAAGCCTCTGAGAGCGGGTCAAAGAAAGCACGCCGCGGTGGCAATGCGCCGTAAGTTTTTGCCACAATGTCAATGATTGCGTCTTTGTCAAAATCACCGACAACGCCGATCTCAATGGCACCGTCTCGTAATATTGGCGCGAGAACAGACTTTACGTCCTCTATGCTCGCAGCCTCATATTCAGATTGGTCAACATATCCAAAGCGGCGATCGCCATTCGTCCAAATACGGCCAAGGTCGCGCGCCGCAATGCCGCCCGGCGTGGAGTCGATAGTATGGAAGCTTGCTTTCAGGCTTTCAATGAATTTCTCTTTCCATTCAGGGCGGTAACCGGGAGCTGTCAAAAGGGCTGTCCAAGCTTTAAGCTGATCTTCAACGTCTTCAGGGTTTGTCGATCCCACAAACAGAAGACGTTCACTTCCAATGCCCATATTCACACCAATGTTTTTACCTGCAAATATTTCGGACAATTCGCTGGCTTTGTGAGCCTCATAGCCGCCCAAAGGAAAAGCATTTGCGAGGGTTAAAACAGCAGGTTTATCTTTGGGGAACGCATTCCAGCCTTCGCCAACGCTTACACGCATGTTGATCCATTTGTCCTCAAAATCTGTTTTCTTCAGATTTAGCCTGACATTGTTGCTAAAAATAATCTGTTCAATATCAAAATCATCAATGCGGGTTTCTGAAATTACTTTCCCGGGCGACCCAAAGTCCTGATAGGCGAAAGTGAGTTTTTTCCTGTCACTTGGCCTTTCAGGCACTCTGAGTTTTGCCTGCTTATAAGTTTTAAGAACGTCATCTTCGGTCGTGCCGTCAACTTTTGGGCCTTCCAGCCAAAATGTCGGATTAAAGTCAGACCACATCTCTTTGAACGCCGTGTTTAAATCCTCAATCCCGATAGAGCCTGCATGGTTTTTGAAATATTCGAGCTGTTTCTCCGGCGTCGTCCACACATAACCTTGGGCAAAGCTGCCGACAATACCTGATGCAAGCGATGCTGATGGGCGCTTGGCGGCATAATTTGCCGCGTCCGTCAGGCGCCTGCGTGTGTTGGCTAGCAGTTCGTTATATTCGGCTTGTTGAAATCCGTAGTTCAAAGCGCGCCGAATTTCTATATCCAAAAGTTCTAAACCTGCTTTCCAGTCATCATCCTTGGCCGCTGCAAAAGCCGAGAGCGTGTCGCCAGTTTTGCCAGCAGAATAGGAGATGTTAGCCCCTCGGACTTTTGCGCCGCTATCCAATAGCTGCTTGCGAATACGTTGGTTAACGATTTCATTCGCGTAACCGCGAATAAAAGTTTCTCGCTGCGCGGCCGTGGTGTCCCCTTTGTAAGTGCTCGCTCTCGCATCCAGCAGGCTGACTTGCGTGGTAAGTTCATCATCGTGATAAATTTTTGCGGCCATTTTCCGGGAATTTACGCTACCCAAATCAGGATCGACCGGAGCGGGCGTCTCATTTGACCAATCACTAAACGTTGCTGTGACCTTCTCTTTCATCAGGGCAACATCCATATCGCCGACTATAACCAAAAGCGCTCGGTCCGGACGGTAGTGGGTTTTGTAAAATGTAGAAATTTGCTCCGCTGTGATTGTGTCGAGTGTTTCTGGCAAACCAATAACAGGCCGCGTCCGAGATAAAATATCTGGGTACATGAAATCCATGAAAGCGCGCCGCGCTTTTCGCCCCGGTGAGTTCCCTTTCGCTTCTTCTGCCTTCACAACGCCGCGCTCGCGGTTCACAGCCGCCTCATCAATGAGTAATTTATCTGCCGTTTCCCGCATCAAAAACAAGGCATAATCTACCGTCTCGTCGCCAACGTCCGGCAAGTTTAGCATATATTGCGTCTGAGAAAATGTCGTCGAAGCATTTGTATCCGCTCCGAAAGACAAACCCAGCCGCTCAAGCGACTTGACCATTTCGCCTTCGGGAACATTTTGCGACCCATTAAAGGCCATATGTTCTAAAAAGTGCGCCACGCCGAGGGTATCGTCTGTTTCGTGCTGGCTGCCCGCACGAATGTGAAAACGGACAACAGCCTCGCCTTCCGGGCGCATATTGGATTGCAACGCATAGCGCATACCATTCTCAAGGCGGCCATACTGCACGTCGCGGTCTTCTGGAATATCGCTAATATCGTGCGGCCACGTATCGACCAACGGATCAAACACGCGTGTTGCGCTCGACTTTGACCCTGGCACACACCCGGCGAGGCACACGGCGAAACACAGAACAAAAACCGACGCTACAGATTTACGGCGCATGGAACCCTACAAAGTCAAATATAATTTAAGAATTATGAACTAAAATTATGAGCAAAGTGATAACAGCTTATTCTTAGGTTGTTCTGTGCGCCGGCTTTGCTATTGTGCGCGACCTTAAAGCAAGGAAATCTTATGAGCCCGGCCCGCACATATTTGACATTTGAACGCTCAATTGCTGATTTGGACAGTAAAGTTGAAGACTTGACCCAAAATGGGGGCTCTGAGAGCGATCTGAAACAAGTCAATACCAAAATCGCAGAGCAGCTTAAATCCGTTTATAAAAAGCTCGGCCCGTGGGAAAAAACCCATGTCGCCCGCCACCCCGCACGGCCTCACTTTAGTCAGTATTGCAAAGGATTAGTGTCAGATTACACGCCGCTTTCAGGTGACCGGAAATTTGGCGACGATGATGCGCTGCTCGGCGGCCTTGGTAAAATTCGCGGCCATAGCGTTGTGATCATGGGCCATGAAAAAGGCAAAGATACTGGAACCCGCCTTAAGCATAATTTCGGCATGGCGCAGCCCGAGGGTTACCGCAAAGCTGTACGCTTGATGGACATGGCCGAGCGGTTTTCAATTCCTGTGGTTTCCTTTGTGGATACAGCCGGGGCGTTCCCCGGGCGCGGTGCCGAAGAACGCGGTCAGGCTGAGGCCATTGCGCGCTCTATTGATCGTGGATTGTCATTACGTGTGCCGTTTGTGACGATCATCACAGGCGAAGGCGGTTCAGGTGGTGCTGTTGCGATTGCGACAGCCAATAAAATTATGATGCTGGAGCATTCTATCTATTCTGTTATTTCGCCGGAAGGGTGCGCGTCCATTTTATGGCGCGATGCTACTAAAGCTCAAGATGCGGCCAAAGCTATGAAAATCACCGCGCAAGATTTGCGGCGCCTTAAAATCATTGATGAAATCATAAAAGAACCCGCCGGTGGAGCTCACAGGTCTCCAGATGAGATGATTAAAACGGTCGGATCTGAAATTGTTAAAACACTTAAGATTTTAGCAAAAATTGATCCCGACGCCTTGGTGAAACAGCGCCGGGAGAAATTCTTAAATATAGGTCGGTCTTTGCTTTAAGACTGAGTAAAAATATTTGAGCATATGAGAGAGCTTACATATTTGCTCTCTCAAGACTTTAAAATCCTGCTGAAACGCCGATACCTGTCCAAAGCATGTTATCGGTATTTGTGAAGGAGTTTCCGAGACCATCGACCTTGAAACGTAAAGTGTCTTCGGATGATAGTGAATAGTTCGCGCCAACATATGCTGCTACATCATCTGTAAAGGCATAAGAGAGCGCAGCAGATGCTGTACCGTATTGATAATCTCCACCACCGCTGGCTGTCACGAGACCGACAGTAAGCCCAGTATCAAAGCTAGTTTTTTCCGCAACAGGCACACTATGCGAAACGCCGCCCTCGAGTGTAAAGGCTTCGAGATCGAAATCATAATATGCGTAAGCAGATGGACTTAAGACCGTATCAAATGACAAGCCTCCGTAAACTTCGATAGTACTGGCACCGCCAAAATCAAATAGTCCGCCGGTTGAATCTGGAAAGTGGTAGATTGTTGCGCCGACGTCTGCAGAAACTTTGTCAGACACGTCAAAGCCATAACCCGCATAAACGTCGATTTCATCGCCAGCAGCGTCGGCTGTGTCACCGAATGCAACTGAGGTCCAAACACCGAATGTAAAGCCGTCTTTGGATAGTTCTACGCCAGGCTGAACCGCGCTACGAGCGTAGCTTACACCTCGGAAAACATACTCGGAAACGTAGTCAACACTTGTTGATACGCTAATGTCACCTGCAGAGGCAGATATGGGGGTCGCTAGGGCTGCTAGAAGGGCTGCGCTAAGAATAAATTTGGTTTTCATGGTTTTTCTCCAGTGTGCGATGGGAGTCGCGCTTTCGTAAATTAACGCACTCTCGATACGCACTGAAGAGGTTCGCATCCAAAGTTATCGGCAGTTGAACAAAGAATGACACGCAAGCGGCGGGAAATTGTGCATGATTGATGAGCTAGGATGCGGCTACGTGCATGCGATGTATTTTAATGTGTTTGTGCACAAAAATGTTTCCCGTGATATTTTTATCACTGGGCACCTATATTTCGTTTCAGCTCGTTTCTAAGGCTCAGGCTTAGAAGTGGCCAGTCTAAGTGACACGCCCGTGACAATGTTTCACTTTGTTACCTGAACCGCAAGGACACAAGCTGTTGCGGGAGACACCTTTGAGATCCTCTGGCGAAATCTCTTTAACCGGTTGGCTCACAGTATCCATAGGTGCGCGGCTTTGCGATGTGGAGGCAAATGGCGGTTGGTGCTGTTGAGTCGCCACCTGTTGTAACTGCTCTTGGCGCTGCATTTGCACATTGATCAAAAGCCGCGTCATAGCTTTTGACACACCTTCACGCAAATTGGTCAATAGCTTGTCAAATAACGTAAAAGCCTCAGACTTATATTCGTTTAAAGGGTCGCGCTGTCCATAACCCCGAAGGCCAATAACATTCTTAAGGGCGTCCAACTGCTGGAGGTGTTCCCGCCAATTTGTGTCAATGACCTGCAGCAGAACCTGTTTTTCAGCGCGCTGCATCTCAGTTTGATCAATATCCGAAGTTAATTGAGTGAAGGCTCCGTCCGTGGTGTTTTTGAGCCGCTGTAGCATTTCCTCATCCGCGATACCTTCTTCTTTGGCCCATTCAGCAAAAGGAATTTCCATCGCGAGGATTTCTTTTGTTTTTTCGGTCAGGCCTTCGATATCCCATTGTTCGGCATAGGCCTTTTTCGGAACATAGGTTTCAATGAGTTCTTCACAGACCTGATGGCGAAAATCTTCGATAACATCTGACACATCATCGTCCGTCATAAATTCCATGCGCTGTTCAAAGATAGTTTTGCGCTGATCGTTCATCACATCATCATATTTGAGAAGGTTTTTACGAATATCAAAGTTGCGCTGCTCAACCCGAACCTGCGCGCGCTCAACCGCCTTGGTCATGAAACGGTTGGTCAGGTTTTCACCTTCTTCCCACCCGATTTTACCCATCATGTTTTTGAGCCGGTCCCCGCCAAAAATTCGCATTAAATCATCTTCAGTGGAGAGGTAGAATTTGGAGCGTCCCGGGTCACCTTGACGGCCTGTCCGTCCACGCAGTTGATTATCGATCCGGCGCGACTCGTGCCGTTCTGTCGCTAAAACATAAAGCCCGCCCGCATCCAGCGCTTGCTTCTTCAATGCGGCAACGTCTTCGGCTATCTTCGCCTTCATTTTCTCGGCATCTGCGGGTAGTGTTGTTTCAGGGATTTCCTGCGCAACGCGCATATCCAAATTTCCGCCAAGCTGAATATCTGTCCCGCGTCCGGCCATGTTGGTGGCAATTGTGACATTGGACGGGACGCCAGCTTGGGCAACAATCGCGGCTTCTTGCTCGTGGTAGCGGGCGTTCAGAACCTGATGCTCAATGTCTCTTTCGGTTAAAAACCGCGAAAGTTCCTCAGATTTTTCGATGGAAACAGTACCGACAAGAATAGGTTGACCCTTTTCCTGACAGGCCTGAATTTCAGAGATAATCGCATTATATTTTTCGCGCTCGGTACGATATATTTCGTCTTCATCATCTATGCGTTGAATTGGGCGGTTTGTCGGAATTTCGAGAACAGCAAGCTTGTAAATATCGTGAAATTCAGACGCTTCGGTGACGGCTGTGCCAGTCATACCGGAAAGCTTTTCATAAAGCCGAAAATAGTTCTGAAGTGTGACAGACGCTAGAGTGATGTTCTCCGGCATAATTTCGACTTTTTCTTTGGCCTCAATCGCTTGGTGCAGCCCTTGAGATAAGCGGCGACCATCCATTAAACGTCCCGTAAATTCGTCAACCAATATGACTTTACCGTCCTTGACGATGTAATTTTTATCGATGATTTGGGTTTTATGGGCAACTAAAGCTTGGTTGATGTGGTGAACGATTGTAACATTTTCCACGTCATACAAATCTTCCCCCTGCAAAAGCCCGCGCTCCCGCAAGAGGTTTTCAATCTGCTCGTTACCAGCCTCGTTAAAGCTGGCAGAGCGGGCTTTTTCGTCAACTTCGTAACCATCGGGATCAATCAATGGAATTATAGCGTCGATGGTTTGGTAAAATTCAGAGCGGTCATCTGTTGGCCCGGAAATGATGAGCGGCGTTCTGGCCTCGTCAATCAGGATCGAGTCAATTTCATCAATAATAGCATAGACGTGCCCGCGCTGCGCCATCTCTTCGACAGAATATTTCATATTATCGCGAAGATAATCAAACCCAAATTCATTATTTGTGCCGTAGGTGATGTCGCAATTATAGGCGTTTTTACGTTCATTCCCGTAAGCTTCGAAGTTGTTGATACAGCCAACGGTTAGACCGAGAAAATTATAGACATGTCCCATCCACTGGGCGTCGCGGCTGGCCAAATAGTCGTTGACGGTCACGATATGTACGCCGCGTCCGGTTAAAGCGTTAAGATAGGCCGCGAGTGTCGAGACAAGTGTCTTGCCTTCGCCTGTGCGCATTTCTGCAATCTCGCCTCTGTGGAGCGTAATACCGCCGATAAGCTGCACATCATAATGACGCTGGCCCAATGTCCGTTTGGCGGCTTCGCGCACAACGGCAAAGGCCTCGGGTAGAAGTTCATCCAGCGACTCGCCGCCTTGAAACCGGTCTTTAAATTCGATTGTTTTGGCCTTCAGAGCGTCATCACTAAGCGGTTCTATCGAGGGCTCTAGGGCGTTGATCTGGGCGACAATCGGGCGCAGTTTTTTTAGCTTTCGGTCGTTTTCCGAACCGAACATTTTTTTGGCGATGCCTAACATCGGAACTCCTGGCAGGACTTATGCTGTTTGCGGCCTATAACAATACTTTGAGGTGACTTAGTGACGGTAGTGCCTTAAGTCAATGAATGGGACTGTTACAATCCCGTATTTCTGATCAAGAGTGTGACATGATAATGAACCAACAAACCAACAGGACGATTATAATCGCCATATTGTGTTTGTGCGTGGTTATCCTTGTGGCCGTAACGACATACCAGAACCGGGGGCAAGGCCTTGACGATGTACCGCTCGGCGAGGGGATTGTACGTTTGGGGGATATGCCTGTCGCGCAGATTAATGGCACGGCCATCTACCTCAGCGACATTCGAAATGTCGCGCAAGCGCAAAACCCGGATCAAGATATGTCGGACTTGTCGCCTGACGCCCCGCTCTTTGATGAGGTGTTAGAAGAACTTATTGATCAAAGGCTCATGGCTCTCGAAGCGTTGTCGCTCTCGCTCGATCAACAGGTTTTAGCGAAACGGCGATTGGCACAAGCGCGGGAACGTATTCTCAGCAATGTCTTGGTCGAAGACCATCTGCGAGAAACTGTAAATGAGCAAACGGCGCGCCAGCTCTATGAGGCCCAAGCTACGATACGAGAGCGCGGTCTTGAAGTGAGAGCCCGGCAGATCGTTCTAGCAGATGAGGACTCAGCGGATATGATTATGCAGCGCCTAGAAAAAGGCGAGCGGTTTGGAGCTTTGGCGCTCGCATTTTCTAATGACCGTGCCAGCCGGGATAGTTCTGGAGATTTGGGTTATTTCACAAATGACATGCTGGATCCTGTGCTCACGCGCAAAGCCTTCTCAGCCGATATGGGAGTTGTTTTAGCGCCGTTCAAAACAGAGGCCGGGTGGCATGTCATGGAAGTGTTGGACCGCCGCAGGGCACCGGAACCGAGTTTCGAAGATATGCAAGGTGATATCATGAGCCGTATGACATATGATGAAATAAAAAAACTTCTGGGTGATTTAAGAGCGCGCGCGCAAATAGAGTACCTGACCCAAATATCCGCACAATCCAGCGAGATCGAAAGCACACGTCGTAGCGATTAAATGAAAACATCTCCCTTTGCCCCCAAAAAGTTTCCTGATTTACCACCTATCGAAGGTTTCGATATGGCCGTTGCCGCAGCAGGTATCCGCTATAAGGGCCGTACAGACTTATGGGTTTTGCGCGGGCGTCCCGGAACGCAGGTCGCGGGTGTTTTTACAAAGAACCGAGCGCCTGGCGCGCCCGTGGATTGGTCAAGGCAGGCTCTTTCACAACCTGTTGATCCCGCTGCGCCGAAACTCATCGTTGTAAATTCCGGCACTGCAAATGTTTTTACTGGCCAAAAGGGCGAACGCGCCGTCCAAAAGACGGCCCAAGCGTTCGCGCAGGCTTTTGGCGGATCTGATAAGGCCGTGTTTTTAAGTTCAACCGGGGTCATAGGCGAGCCGCTTGACGCGTCAAAAGTGGCCGCATGTGTTCCGGATATGGCGGCAAAAATGACGGCTGATGGGTGGGAGTCTGCGGCCCGGGCTATCATGACCACAGATACATACCCCAAGGGGGTGAGTCGAAGTGCGAGCATTAACGGCCAAACGGTACATATTAACGGTATCGCAAAGGGATCAGGTATGATTGCACCGGATATGGCGACCATGCTGGGGTATTTTGCAACCGACGCCGCAATATCCCAAGATGTGCTGCAAACGCTGCTATCAGAGTGCTGCGCATCATCATTTAATGCGATCACTGTGGATAGCGACACATCAACGTCTGATACAGTCTTGCTGGCTGCCAGCGGCGCGGCGCGCAATGCTATGATAACAAAAACCGATGATCCAGCCCTGAGTGAATTTCGGGATGCTCTTGCGGATGCTATGCTTGATTTGGCTCATCAGATTGTGAAAGACGGAGAGGGCGCGTCCAAATTTATCGAGATTTGCGTCACAGGCGCGCAAACCCCCACAAGCGCGAAGGTCGTTGCTATGAGTATCGCCAATTCACCTTTAGTTAAGACGGCGGCGGCAGGCGAAGACGCGAACTGGGGCCGGATCGTTATGGCGGTTGGAAAATCAGGCGAGCCTGTTGACCGTGATAAGCTATCCATATGGATCGGGCCGCATTTACTGGCCAAGCGAGGCAACTTGGCGGAGGATTATAAAGAAGCGCAGGGCGCGGCTTACATGAAACAAAGCGAACTTTTTATGAGAGTTGATTTAGGGCTTGGTAACGCCCAGTTTACGGCGTGGACCTGTGATCTGACCCACGCCTATATTGATATTAACGCGGATTACCGCAGCTAACCTCATAAGACCGGCAGGAGACAGCACATGCTTTTACTTGTTGCGGCTTGCGCGTTGATCGATCCTGATGGCCGTATCTTGGTGTGCCAGAGGCCAGTAGGGAAAGATCATGCTGGCCTGTGGGAATTTCCGGGCGGGAAAATAGAAGCGGGAGAGCGCCCCGAGGAAACAATTGTGCGCGAGCTGCGTGAAGAGCTTGAAATAGAGCCGTGCGAGCGGTGCTTACAGCCTTTTTCCTTTGCCAGCCATGTTTATGAAGATTTCAATTTGCTAATGCCGTTATACCTCTGTCGTCAATGGGACGGATTTGCCCGCCCGCAGGAAGGTCAAGCTATTAAGTGGGTGTTTCCGGACCGTCTCTTGGAGCTGGATTTCGTACCTGCCGACATTCCTTTGGCGCAGGAACTACGAGACCGCCTGATCAGTGGGCGGCGATTTACATAAAAGTTATAGCGCCAGAAAGGCGGAGCGAGTTTCGCCTGTCTTAGGCTTTGGCCTCTTTTGTACCCAAAGCATCTGCGAGCCGCATTTTAGCACTGCCCGGCTTTAACGGTTTTTGCTGACTCTCATGCGGAGCCCACCCGGTGAGCCATAAAATTTCAAAGGTGGCTTTGAGTTTTCCATTTTGTGAAAACGTCTGATTATAATGCGCGTGCAAAGCCTGTTTATAGGCTTTGCCTAAATACCGATGTTCCCGCGCCGTGAGACAATTACTCTCGCCAATATCTCTTAAATCATTCAGCAAACGCTGAAGGGCGGCGTAACGCACAGTAAATCTATCGGCGTCCACAACAGGCAAAGCGTATCCGGTGCGTTGCAGCAGGGCGGCGGCTTGGGAATAGTCTGCAAACGGATAGATATGCGCGCTCATGTTTTTGAAAATATGCTCATCAGCCGCGTAAAATGCGCGGCGAAGCTCTGTGAGGGTTCCGCCGCCAAACATAGCTGCAATCATTAATCCGTCCGGTTTAAGCAGTTGCCGTACCGCAACAAGGGCGCCGGGAAGATCGTTCACACTTTGCAGACAAAGGCCTGAAATGATCACATCAAAACTCTGCGAGTCAAACGTCACAGCGGCGTCCGTGGCAGAAAAATCAACACCGTCATGATTCTGAGCCAAATGACACCGGGCGATTGATGACGGTAATTTATGGGCAGGAAGCGCTTTTTCTAGGCTCGCTGCAAACTCTGCCGAGCCGATTACAAGCGCTTTTTCAAAGCGTCTGTTGATGTCACATAATCGATCAGCAGCATCTTGCGCGCTGCGCTCAACAACAAAAGATGGTCCGCGGCGCGCGGCGCGCGCGCGGCTGATTTGCAAAGCGTGCGTGTTAAAAATATCTGGCGGGGCTTTGGGCTCAGGCATATTTGCGATATGCTGTCATTAGGTGTTAAAATAAAGAGCCAATATGCAAAAGGTGATATTTAAGAGGTTTTTATCTGCTGCAGTGGACGTTGTCTTGCCGCCGCAATCCCTCTTGGAGCTTGGGCTGCGAGGCCAAAATTTGGGAGAGGCGGGCACGAGCATCACTTTTTTGGACGAACCTTGCTGCGCGAGTTGCGGATTTCCATTTGCGTATGATGTCGGCGCGGGTGCCGAATGCGGTGATTGTCTAGCCCGCCCGCCAGCTTATGATAAAGCCCGGGCAGCTTTTATATATGACGAGGTCAGCCGCCGCTCTGTTTTAGCTTTTAAACATGGCGGACGAACAGAAAACCTAAAAACCTTTGCGGCCCATATGCGCCGCGTCGGGCGAACAAGTTGGCCCAAAGCGGATTTTATTATTCCAGTACCACTTCATCCATCACGCCTTATAAAACGCAAGTTTAATCAATCTGCTTTGCTAGCGTCAAAACTATCCCGCCTCACGGGAGTGCCGTTTATGCCTGATATATTGTTTCGAACACGCGCCACGCCCAGTCAGGGAGCTCAAACGGCGGCGGGCCGCCGCCGCAACGTCCAAGGGGCTTTCAATGTTCCAGCAAAAGTTAAACCTCTGCTGAAAGGTCGGCATGTGGTTTTGATAGATGATGTGATGACGACGGGCGCAACATTAAACGCGTGCGCGCGTACTTTAAGACGCGCGGGGGCTTCCTATATAGATGTCATAACACTCGCCCGGTCTGTCCGGCAAAAAACAACCTCATTTGGAGACACTCATGGCCAAAATTGAAATGTATACCAAAGCAATGTGTCCTTTTTGTATGCGAGCAAAAGCTCTGTTCAAACAAAAAGGCGTAGACATTATAGACATTCCAGCGTGGATGAGCCCGGAGAAACGCCGCGAAATGAATGAGCGCGCAGGCGGCGCAAATACGTTTCCGCAAATCTTTATTGACGGACAGCATATTGGCGGCTGTGATGACCTGCATGATCTTGAGGCCCGTGGGGGTTTGGATCCTTTGTTAGCCGGTTAATGAAAGCCGCTTGTATTCAGCTCTGCTCTGGTGCTCATATCGAGGCTAATCTCGACGCCGCTGGACATCTTATCCGAGAGGCCGCGGGCCGCGGGGCTGCGTTTATAGCCACGCCGGAAATGACGCATATTTTACAGCGCTCACCAAAGCTGCTTTTTGCGGCGATAGAGCGCGAAGAAGACGATAAAGGCGTGGGCTATTTTGGACGGTTAGCAAAAGAACTGAGCGTGACTTTGCTGATTGGTTCACTTGCGATTAAAATCAGCAAAGACCGCGCCGTAAATAGAAGTTTTCTGTTTTCTCCAAGCGGGCAAATCGCGGCAAAGTATGACAAAATACATTTGTTCGACGTCCATGTGTCCAAAGCTGAAACATGGACCGAGAGCCGTATTTATGACCGAGGCAAGACGGGTGCAGTGGCGCAAGTAGGCAATATGTCTGTTGGCTTGTCGATTTGCTATGATCTTCGCTTTCCGCATCTCTATCGCCTGTATGCGCAACAGGGTGTTGATATCATGACAGTACCCGCCGCGTTTACAAAACCTACGGGCGATGCGCACTGGGAGACACTGCTTCGCGCGCGGGCCATCGAAACAGGCGCGTATGTTCTTGCCCCTGCGCAGGGCGGTCAGCATGAAGACGGCCGCGCGACATGGGGGCGCTCCATGATTGTTGATCCGTGGGGCAAGGTTTTGAGCAAGCGTGATCATGACAGGCCCGGCATTATCTACGCCGACATAGACGTAAATGAAGTCAAAAAAGCGCGGCGTAAAATCCCGGCGTGGCAGCACGAGCCGGGTTTTACAGTGTGATTAAATATAATCTGATATGTGAGCAGTCCCATGAATTTGAGGTTTGGTTTTCAAAATCCTCAGATTTCGACGCGCAGGCTCCCAAAGGCTTGATTGAGTGTCCTTATTGCGGTGATATCCGTGTCCAAAAGGCCATCATGGCCCCCAATATCTCGACGTCGCGCAAAAAAGACGCGGTGGCCGCCGCCCAGTCTCATCACTTGCAAATGATGAACGCGATGGCCGATAAAATCCGGCAAGGCATAAAGACACAATGCGATTATGTCGGTGATAAATTTGCTAATGAAGCGCGCGCAATCCATTACGGCGAAAAAGAAAAACGCGGCATATATGGGCAAGCTACAGCCCAAGAAGCGTCAGACCTG
The DNA here is from genome assembly GCA_964352785.1 of uncultured Caulobacterales bacterium. GTDB lineage: Bacteria > Pseudomonadota > Alphaproteobacteria > Caulobacterales > Maricaulaceae > JACOMS01. The sequence goes on along the minus strand of CAYGTI010000013.1, from coordinate 21,379 downwards.
AAAGAGGAAGGCGTTGGGTTTTCTTCCTTGCCGAATGCATTAGTTCCGAAACCCAAGCAAAACTTAAATTAAGCTGCTGCAACGCCTTGATATATGCGAGATGGCAAGACAAGGACGTTTTCATTACTGATATTTAAAACGGTTTCACCTGCTTGAAGGGCCTTTATAACATGCGGGGCTTCAACATATGATCCTAGCATTTCAAGCAGTTTCGTTTGCGCTTTGATGTTGGGAATAGACGCAAACGCATAGACTTGTGACAGGGTTAAAGTGTCCTCAAGAAAGGCGCGCTGTAAATCAGGGCTAAGAGTATCGATGCGGGCCAATCTGCGCACATAGTCATCTGGGATATAAAGCGCGGCAGAAATTCTACGGATATTGTGGCCTGCTTCGTATAAATCCATGACTAAGTTATATTGCTTGTCATGACTTAATAACGGTAAAAGTTCTTCCCCTGACGTCAATCGCTGCTCGCAAACCGTATTAACAATAACATAGGGAATAGAAGAAAGGTTTTCCGGCGTCGCATCAAGAAATTGTAGGCGCTGCAAAGCCGCCAACCTTTTGCATCCATCAATAACTTTCAAAAATGAGCCTTGCTTGGACACTGTGACAGGGGCCAGCAGGCCAAATTTTGTGATGGACTTTTGCATGGTTTTCACAGCTTTCAGCTGATGACCACACAAAACCGTTGGCATAGATGTTTTGAACTGGGATATGTCTGCTCTAAAGTATTTCGTACCGGGCATTTACTGCTCCTATCTACAAACTTAATTCACCTAGTCGCTAGATATACTCCCCTTATCTTTGCGACTTCAAATATATTGTTGCAGATTCAATAATAATTTATTAAATAATAACTTTGCAGCAAGTTTCATAGAGCGAACAGACCTCTATGCCTTTGTTTTCAAACAGAAAAATCATTTCTTTGCAGTTAATATGTAATTAATTTTTGTACTCTGCCCGGCCGTCCATGTCTGTGTGAGCGGGTTTAACGTCATACCGATGGGTTCATCCGGGGTTAGCCCTGCATCAATGATCCATCTGCGCAGTTCTAGCGGGGTCACTAATTTCTCATATTGATGTGTTCCGCGCGGTAGCCAGCGCAGCGCATATTCCGCGCCGACAATAGCAAAAGCAAAGGCTTTAAATGTGCGGTTTATAGTCGAGCACATCATGATACCGCCGCTACGCACCATTTTTCCGCAGTCCCTCATAAAGTCCGGCGGGTTGGCGACATGTTCAATAACTTCCATATTCAGCACGGCGTCAAACGGGGTTTCTCCGCTATCGACCAGTTGCTCAATGGTTCCGTGGCGGTAATCAATTTCAAGGCCCATGAGTTCGGCGTGTGTTTTTGCTGTTTTGAGGTTTTTCTCCAAAGCATCAACACCGGTCACACTTGCGCCCAACCGCGTCATCGGTTCGCACAGCAGCCCTCCGCCGCAACCAATATCTAAAAGACGCAAGCCTTTCAGCGGTTGCTCGCGATCAGGGTCACGCAGGAAATGCTCGCAAATTTCATTTTTGATAAGACCAATACGAAATCCGTTCATGACATGTAACGGTTTGAATTTTCCGGACGGGTTCCACCAGTCCTCAGCCATACGCGCAAAGCTTTCCATCTCTCTGGGATCAACGGATATCCGGGACATGTTATCAGGGGCTGTTTCGGCGTGAGCCATAAATTTTCTCATTAAAGCTTAGTTGGTCTTACACTGTGTTTGCATCAATAAAACTACGACCCAATGCCGCGCTTGGATGAAATGCTATAAGGTGCGTTCAGTTCGTCAATGAATTACACATAAGGTGAGTTTTGCGCCGCGGTAAAACCTTTTATTCCAAATTGTTAAAACAACAGAATAATTTACCCCATAGTCACCAAAAAGGTTTCATCATTAGAATCGATGTTCTAAAAGCGCCACAACTTAACTTGAAAGACCTGTATGTCACGCATTGTGATGAAATTTGGCGGTACATCCGTCGCAGACCTAGACCGGATTAGGCATGTCGCGGCTCTGGTGGCAAAAGAAGCTCAGGCCGGACATGAGATTGCGGTTGTGGTCTCGGCGATGTCCGGGGAAACAAACCGCCTTGTCGGCTATGTTGACGCTCTTGGCGCGGATAGTTTGGATGGAGGCGCCATTGAGGATGAGTATGATGTGATTGTCTCGTCTGGTGAGCAGGTGACATCCGGTTTGCTTGCGATTGCGCTGAGGCGGCGCGGAATAGACGCTAGATCTTGGCTGGGTTGGCAAATCCCACTTAGAACCGATGAGGCCCATTCGAAAGCTAGGATTGCGGATATTGAGACTGAGACTATGGATGCATCGCTGATGTCCGGACGCGTTGCTGTTGTCGCCGGATTTCAAGGGGTCAATGCTGATGGACGGATTTCAACTTTGGGCCGCGGTGGATCGGATACATCTGCGGTGGCTCTCGCTGTTGCGCTTAAGGCGAACCGGTGTGATATCTATACGGATGTTGACGGTATATACACGACTGATCCCCGTATTGTGCCCGGGGCCCGGCGTTTAAACCGCATTGCGTTTGAAGAGATGTTGGAGCTCGCATCACTCGGGGCAAAGGTTTTGCAAACGCGGTCTGTCGAGCTTGCGCTCAATAATAATCTACCCATTCGGGTTTTAACCAGTTTTTTGGATGTAGACGCGGATAATCCGGGGACGCTGGTCTGTCATGAGGATGAAACTATGGAAGAACGTGTTGTCAGTGGTGTGGCTTATTCCCGAGATGAAGCGCAGATAACTTTACTGCGGCTTAAAGACAAGCCCGGGATGGTGGCTAAGGTTTGTAAGGCTATGTCTGATGCCAATGTGATTGTGGATATGATTGTACAAGGGATATCGCGCTCTGATAATGCGGCTAATCTAACATTCACTGTTGGGAAACGTGATTTGGACATAGCGCTGGGCGCACTTGAAAAAGCAAAAGAGCATATCGGGTTTGAAGGTATAAAATCGGATAGCGGTGTTACAAAAGTATCAATCGTGGGTATTGGTATGCGAAGTCATACTGGCGTTGCCCAAACGATGTTCGAAGCTCTTGCAAACCGAAATATCAATGTTGAAGTCATCGCAACGTCAGAGATAAAAATCTCTGTTTTGATAGATGCAGAATATACTGAACTAGCTGTTCGTGCCCTCCATAATGCCTTTGAGCTAGAAACTCACTAAGAGAAAAACTCATAGTGTTGATAGCTATGAATAATGCCAGTTAGAATAACAGATTCAAACATTACAAAAATTTATCGTTTATCGATAGTGATTATTATTGCGACGTATGTCGTTCTATGTTACCGATAAACAATAAGAGCGATTAAAGGACAAACCCCTTCGAACGGCCTAAGCTCTCTCTTTACCGATAACAGGGGTGCCACCTTGTTATCGGTTTTCATCAACTAAAAAAGGAGACGAGACATGCAAACTACACGAAACAGGGCTATGCTGACGAAAGCACTAGCTATAAGCCTAATATTATCTGTTGCCGCCTTGTCGGTTGCACCCACGGCCAATGCGGGAACGGCTGATAACTTTCAAGTCACAATTAGCAAAGCGGATTTGACAACAAAAGCTGGCATCGCGCGGATTCACACTCAGCTTAGCAAGGCGACCAAAAAGGCATGCAGGCATCAAGGCGGCCATACACCACTCAGCGACAGAGTCGCGTCAAAAAAATGTTACGCAGAAAATATGGAAAAATTTGTCAAGCAGATCAATGATGACAGGTTATTTGCTTATGATGACCGTAAAACAAAGCGCACGGGTTGATAGGCTAAACTGACCAACGCTATAAGCACTAACGCTTGGCCTTTATGGAGAGTTAGTGCTCACGGCTCGCAATGCTCTGCAAGCTCTCAACTTGATAATCACCTTTTGCGAGCTCTTTTAGAGCTTCAACGGCGGCTTTGGCCGCTGCTGCGGTTGTAAAATAAGGAACTTTCTGGGTCAGGGCCGTCCGGCGTAAAGAAAAACTGTCCTTGAGGGATTGTTTGCCTGATGTTGTATTAAACACAAGCGCGATCTCGCCGTTCTTCATCGCATCGACAATATGTGGCCGGCCTTCATGAACCTTGCGTACATATTCGGTTTCAATACCATTTTCCCGTAAGAGTTTTGTTGTACCGCCTGTGGCGACAATCGAAAAGCCAAGCTGTATTAAGCTGCGGGCGAGATCTGCCATTAAGGGTTTATGGTCTTCACGCACGGAAATGAAAACTTTCCCCGTATTTGGGAGGATGACCCCGCCGCCAAGTTGGCTCTTGGCAAACGCCATACCAAAATTATCAGCCAAACCCATGACTTCCCCCGTTGAGCGCATTTCCGGGCCTAAAACTGTATCGACCCCGGGGAATCGGGCAAAAGGAAAGACGGCTTCCTTGACAGCAATCTGACCATTATCAGCGACATTTAAGTCAAATTCAGACAGCTTCATGCCCGACATGACTTTGGCGGCGATGTTAGCAACAGGCAGTCCAATCGCTTTGGCCACAAACGGCACGGTGCGCGAGGCCCGGGGATTAACCTCAATTAGGTAGACATGTTCACCTTTAACCGCGAATTGTATATTCATTAACCCAACCACGCCAAGCTCCAACGCAAGCAGTGCGGCTTGGCGTTTCATTTCGTTAACAATATGGGCAGGTAGCGTATAAGGCGGTAAAGAGCAGGCGCTGTCCCCCGAGTGTACCCCGGCTTCCTCAATATGTTCCATCACGCCGGCGACATAGACCTCATCACCATCGCAAATGGCGTCCACATCAACCTCTATCGCGTCGCGTAAATACTGGTCAATGAGCAAGGGCGACTTACCGGAAACTTTGACAGCTTCGTTGACGTAACGGCGTAAGTCAGGCGTATCCTCGACAATTTCCATGCCTCTGCCGCCTAAAACATTAGAAGGGCGCAATACGACGGGATACCCCACTTTTTCTGCAGCCCTTTCGGCCTCATGAGTGGTGCGCGCAATCGCATTATTGGGCTGGCGTAGACCCAGTTTTTCGACAAGGGCTTTGAACCGCTCACGATCTTCGGCCCGGTCTAGCGCATCACGCTTGGTGCCAAGTAAAGGTATGTCGTTTGCCTCCAACGCTTCTGCAAGTTTTAGTGGCGTCTGCCCGCCAAACTGAACAATAACACCTAAAAGTTCGCCTGATTGCCGTTCTGTTTCGATCAGTTCAAGAACGTCTTCTTCGGTCAGAGGTTCAAAATAAAGCCGGTCGGATGTATCGTAATCCGTTGAGACGGTTTCGGGGTTACAGTTAACCATGATCGACTCAATACCGATGTCGCCCAAAGCGAATGCTGCGTGGCAGCAGCAATAATCAAATTCAATGCCTTGGCCAATGCGGTTGGGCCCACCGCCGAGAATAATAACTTTTTTGCGGTCTGATACGCGAGCTTCGCAATCGACGGCTTCGCCAAAAGACGGAGCTTCATAACATGAGTACATATAGGGCGTTTTGGCAGAAAACTCTGCGGCGCATGTATCAACGCGCTTATAGGACGGGCGAACGCCGACGGCGCGGCGCATGGCGCGAACTTTTGCTTCAGATTTCCCGGACAGCTCGGCTAAACGCGCATCAGAGAACCCTTCCGATTTTATGGCGCGCCAGTCTTTGGCTGTGCTCGGCAGGCCTTTAGATTTAATGTGGCTTTCCATCTCAACAAGCGCCTCAATTTGGCGCAAAAACCACGGATCGATGCTTGTATATTGATGAACCTTTTTGACGGATAATCCATGACGGAAAGCTTGGGCAACAACCAGCAAGCGGTCCGGCGTCTGAAGGCTAAGACGGGCTTTGGCTGCTTTTTTATGATCATCAGGCGCGCTACCAAAGTCGATGTCGTTTAAGCCCGTAAGGCCCGTCTCAAGCGACCTGAGGGCCTTTTGAAAGCTCTCATTAAATGTGCGCCCAATCGCCATAGCTTCGCCGACGGACTTCATGGAGGTTGTTAATAAGGGGTCAGACCCGGGAAATTTCTCAAAAGCAAACCGTGGAATTTTTGTAACAACATAATCAATGGTCGGCTCAAAAGCGGCGGGGGTTGCGCCAGTGATATCATTGTCCAGCTCATCCAGCGTGTATCCAACCGCGAGCTTGGCCGCGATTTTTGCGATTGGGAAACCTGTGGCTTTAGACGCGAGGGCTGACGAGCGAGAAACACGGGGATTCATTTCAATCACAACCATCCGCCCGTCCTCGGGGTTGACTGCAAACTGAACATTGGAGCCGCCTGTCTCAACGCCAATTTCGCGCAGAACCGCAATCGAGGCGTCCCGCATGATTTGATATTCTTTATCGGTCAGTGTGAGCGCCGGAGCCACGGTGATCGAATCGCCCGTATGGACACCCATGGGGTCGATATTTTCAATGGCGCAAATGATGATGCAATTATCCGCTTTGTCGCGAACAACCTCCATCTCATATTCTTTCCAGCCCAGTAGGCTTTCATCGATTAAAACTTGGTTTGTTGGCGACGCTGAAAGACCAGAGCGAACAAAATGTTCAAACTCTTCGCGGTTATAAGCGACGCCGCCGCCTGTTCCGCCCAGCGTAAAGGCGGGACGGATGATAGCCGGGAGACCTGTTTCCTCGAGCCGCGAAAGGGCCTCCGACACGCCAGCCGTGACGTCGCCCTCAGGAGCCGTGATAATCGTCGAGCGCGGGTTCTCTAAGCCAATTTTTGTCATCGCCTCTGCAAAGCGTTCACGGTTTTCCGCTTTGTCGATAACGTCTGCTTTGGCACCGATCATTTCAACGCCGTATTTTTCCAGTATGCCCATGTCTTCGAGCTTGAGCGCTGTATTCAAAGCGGTTTGGCCTCCCATAGTGGGCAGCAGCGCGTCCGGTTTTTCTATGGCAATAATTTTTTCAACGATTTCCGGCGTAATCGGTTCGATATATGTTGCGTCGGCCATCCCCGGATCAGTCATGATCGTCGCTGGGTTTGAGTTGACAAGAATAACGCGGTAACCCTCATCACGGAGAGCTTTACAGGCCTGTACGCCGGAGTAATCAAATTCACAGGCTTGGCCGATAACGATGGGGCCGGCACCGATAATGAGAATGCTTTCAATATCCGTTCGTTTTGCCATGAGAATCGACCTTTTTTGTATTCGAATCTGGCCAAAAAGCCAAATTGATTTTGTGTATAGATTTGCGGGCTGCGATACAAGTATTTGCAGCGACGAAAAGTGTGTTATGAACGCCTAACTGAATTTGGGGGTACAATGGCTTATCGTTCACAATTAGGGCGGCGGCGCGGCGGCGGGTTTCGGTGGCAAATCATGATTTTGTTTGCGGTGGGCGCGGCCGTGTATTATTTTGCCAATCAAGAAACTGTTCCGCTCACGGGACGAAAACAGCTTGTAACAATGAAACCAGCGCAGGAAATGCAGCTTGGTTTGCAATCTTATCAGCAAATATTGTCTGAAAACCGCGAAAACCTGGTTCGCCAGGGCGAAGCTTATGATCTTATTCAAAAAATCGGCGCTGATATAGCTCGCGCCGCCGCTCCGGAAGACCCGGGTTTTGAATGGGCGTTTAATCTTATCCGCTCCAATCAAGCCAACGCCTTTGCACTGCCGGGCGGCTACACGGCGGTTTATTCCGGGCTTTTACCAATTGCGGAGAATGCGGACGGACTTGCCGTTGTGGTGGGCCACGAGGTGGCGCATGCGCTGGCAAGTCACGGAGCGGAACGTATGGCGCAGCAAAATATGCAGCGCATCGTCGGCGCGGGTGTATCTTTGGGGGCTGGCGGTATGGATGCGGGCGCGCAGCGGGCCGTCATGGGCGCGTTTGGCGGACTTTCACAATATGGCTATGCTTTGCCGTTTTCCAGAAAACACGAATCCGAGGCTGATTATATCGGGCTTATACTGGTCGCTAGGGCCTGCTATGATCCGCGTGAGGCTCCAAAACTGTGGGAGCGTATGGGCGCGCAAGGGGGAGCAACGCCGCCTGAATTTCAAAGTACGCACCCTGCGCCCACAACACGTGTCCAAAATTTCAAAACATGGATGCCCGAAGCGGTCGCGATTTATAACCAAAGCTGCCAACAGCAAATTAGATGAGTTTAGGTTAAGTCTATGAGCGATAGAGTCCTTGTCACAGGCATATCAGGTTTTATCGCCGCGCATACGGCGCAGCGTTTGTTCGAGAAAGGTTATGCCGTTCGCGGAACCGTGAGGAACGCTGCAAAAGGTGAGCGTATTGCGGCCAATCTTCGGGCTATGTGCGGCGATGACATTGATCTTGAAATTATCGAGGCTAATCTGGGCGAAGATGCGGGATGGGCTGATGCGGTCAAAGGTTGCCGGTATATTCAGCATATAGCCTCGCCGTTTCCAGCAGACGCGCCGGATCATCGTGAGGCTCTGGTGCCCGAAGCACGCGCCGGCGCGCAGCGGGTGTTAGAGCATGGTTTTTCGTCTGGGGCTGAGCGCATTGTCATGACGTCCTCTATGGTTTCAATGATGGGGCAAGCGGGGCGCAAGAACCGTATGATTGTCACGGAAAACGATTGGTCTGACCCTGACTGGAAACCGCTCAGAGCCTACGCCGTTTCAAAAACACGGGCCGAATTATCGGCTTGGGCGTATGTGAAGTCGCAGGGGCTTCAGACGCGTTTTACAACGGTAAATCCTGGGTTAGTCTTTGGCCCTGACAGCTTTGGAAACGGGGGAACGTCTCTGGGTCTTATCCGGGCGATGTTTAACGGAGATTTCCCCCGCGTTCCAAAAATTGCCTATCCGATTATTGATGTGCGTGATTGCGCGTCCATACATGTTGCGGCGATGACGTCCAAAGAGACGGGTGGTCGCCGCTTGATGGCGGCGGGCGAAACCCTTTGGTTTGAAGATATCGCTCGAATATTATTGGCAGAGTTTCCGGATGCGCGCCAGCTTCCTAAAGGGTCTATGCCAAATGTGATCGTCAAACTTGCGGCTCTTTTTGATGACCGAGTCAAGGCCATCCTGCCGGATTTGGGCATTTTCCACGAGGCTGATGCGGCCTATGTAAACTCTTTGACGCATGTGCTGCCAAGACCCGCCAAGGAAGCGGTTTTGTCAGCAGCCCATAGCCTTGTTGGATCGGGAGCCACGGGCCTGAGTTAATACGAAAATTGCTTTTTCTCAAACTACCTTCACAAAATTACAATTAAGCGTTAAAAGACGCTACATTTCGCTAAATAGGGGAGAGCTACATGGCAGGTGAAAACGATAAATGGGAAATATACGCAGACAAGCGCGAAGAATTTCGGTGGAGGCGTACAGCCTCTAACGGCAATATTGTCGGGTCTTCATGTGAGGGTTATGTCAAAAAGGCGGATTGCACGGCAAATGCCCGCCGCCACGGCATGGATGGAAATCCAGATGATCTTGGCGCAAAAGACAAATGGGAAGTTTACAAAGATAAACGCGGCGAGTTTCGTTGGCGTCGCACAGCCACAAACGGGGAAGTGACAGGCGCGTCGTCCGAGAGTTATAAAGCAAAGGGTGATGCTGAAGCCAATGCCCAGCGTAATGGTATGTAAGCTAACATCAAATTTTTGACTTAAGAGCCGCTCCTAAGAGGGGCGGCTTTTTTTGTCAAAATTTAGAAGTTTAAGCCACTTGACGCGGCGTAATAATATGCGCGTGCTCTGCATCATTACTACCGTCCGGGCCGCACTGCAGTCCCTCAATGTCAGAAAAGACAGACGCGGCCCCAGAGTAAAAGAACCCCCGATCCTTTTTGATGGCGTCCACGAGGAAGTCAAAAACAGCACGTATCCGGATGCTTTTTGTCAGGTCTTCATGCGCAACGATCCATAAATCTTCATGATGCGTATGATCCGGTAAAACGCGTTTCAAGCCCGTTCCAATCTCCGAGAAACAAATCGGAAGTATGCCAATGCCGTACCCGGCCAATATTGCGTTTTTGTGCGCGGCAATATTATTGCTTTTAAAGGTTAAACGCCCCGTGGGAAGATTTATCCCGTCATCATCTTTTGGCCAGAGATAATCTGTATCTGATAACTGGACGACAACGCTATCATGGGTGACGAGATCAGCTTTAGAGTTTAAAGGTTCGGCACGGTTTAAAAGATAAGCCTCGGATGCAAATAAGCCAAACCCGACTTCCGCCACTTTGCGGCCAATGAGGCTATTTTGACTGCCGGGCCCCATCCACCGCAGCGCGATATCCGCTTCTCGCTGCGCAAGGTTAAAGGCGCGAAAATCTATCGACACATCAAGTAATAAATCAGGGTGAGCCGTGCGAAAAACCTGCATGACGCCGGGCAGCCAATCCGTACCCAAACCCTCTGTTGCGGATATTCTAACCGGCCCAGCAAGAGATTGTTCCAAAGACGCGGAGCTGCGGTCAATCGCGCTGGCTTCTGTTTCCATACGCCGGATGTGATCTAAAACAGAATGCCCAAACGCCGTTGGCACTAACATACTGTTTTCTTTTTTTAATAGCGCCGTTTTAAATTGTTCTTCGAGGGCTCTGATGCGCCGCCCGACCGTGGGCTGGCTCATATTCAGCTTTTTACCGGCTGCCGTAAGGCTCCCTGTTTCTGCTACAGCGAGTAATATTGGATAGTCTGCCCAGTTGTTCATACGAAAACGTATAAACAATATGCATATATTGTCAATATCATTCGTTTTTGTTTGTCACTATGTGTCTTATGTCAACGAAAGGAACTCATTATGACACATTTTAGATTACGCCACGGCTTATTAAGTCTTGCAATTGCTGCGTTTACGTTTCCGGCTGCCAGTGCCATGGCGGCGGATACTGCTCCGCAAGCGCCAGCCTCATTTTCAGTGCAATCCGCAGCAGACGCCGGTATCCGGGCGGGTGCGAGGGCTTTTAAAAAAGGTGACTTTACGCGCAGTATCAGCCTGAGCCGGGCTGCTCTGAAAGGTTCTATGTCCAATAAACGCGCGGCGATTGCCCAGTCGAACCTTTGCGCGGCTTATGGCAGTATGGGCGACATGGAAAAAGCCTCTTCTGCCTGCGCTGAAGCTTTAACGCTCCGTCCGGGTTACGCACCAGCCATTGAAAACAAAGCGGCTCTGACTGTGCAGATAGCGAAAAAATAAGGCTGTAATCTCCGAGGCCCTACTTGCTGGCTTAGCTTTCAATTTTGAACGTTAAGCCAGCATTTTTTTGTAAGCGATCAATAATCGCCTGACCCATTGCAGGAGCAGGCGTATACAGACCTCCGGGCGTGACGCTGCGCGGGATATCCTTTGCCAAGCAGATCGCCGATTCGGCGATCATTTTAGATGTCGACCCATAGCCCGGATCTTTGTCGCCTGTTACGCCTGCAACAATCCGTTCACCCATGGCTGTTTCGCCGACAAACATGACATCATAAAATCCTGTTTCGCGCTCTTCTTTGGACGGCCCTTCGCCGGGCTTGGGCGGGTTCTTTGACATGCTTTTATCATTGGCGACCTGATGCGCGATATGTTCGCCATTTTCGCCGGAGCCCGTCATCATCATTTCATCATATACGAAGTCTTCGCCGTAGGCATGACCAAGAAGGGCGTTGGACCGGTGAACATTTTTTGTATTAATAGACGCCATGATAAACGGGGCGGACCAACTGTTCAAATCGTTCTCGTGAATGGGTTTGTGCCCCGGCGGTTGCGGCGGCCCGGAAAAGCCGGGGACTAATGAGAACGGGTCTTTTAGCCAGTCGATCACTTCCGGCTGCTCGCCCGCGCGTTTCATGGTAATCATGAAGCTCGCGGCTGTACCACCGGAAAAAGTCCCCTTCATTTTACGCACGCGGCCTCTGACCCGTGTACACGGCGCGTCAAACTTCGACATAGAGGCTTGCTGTAGGAAATAGACGCCCATATCAAATGGGATTGAGTCAAAACCGCAAGAGTGAACAATCCGCGCGCCCGATGCTTTTGCCGCCTCGGCGTAATCAGTGATTGTGTCATGCATCCAAGCGGGCTCACCGCTCAGGTCGACATAATCCGTACCATGCTGCGCGCATGCGGCAAGCAAGTCAGTGCCGTAAAGCTGATAAGGGCCCACCGTTGTTAAAACGACTTTGGTGCGCTTTGCCATATCGTGAAGCGTTTCCGTGTTGGCCGAATCCGCTGTGATCATTGGAATGTCTTCTGATATACCCATTTCAGAGCGAACTGATGTCAGTTTATCTTGGGAGCGTCCCGCCATGGCCCATTTGAGGCCGGAGCCATTATAGGCGTCATTCAAATATTCAGCGACCAAGCGTCCTGTAAAACCTGTGGCTCCGTAAACAACAACATCAAATTCTCTTTCAGACATAATCTTACTTCCTTTTGTTATGCACAAAGTTGCATATACTGGCGACAGCATCAAGAATTAAGCGATTAATTTTTTGAGCGGCTTTTGGTTGCAGATATGTATTCTTTCAAATGTGCTTTAAATGATTAGGGGAAGGGTCGGCGTCCGAGATAATCGGCGCCTAGGCTGGAGATATACATCCAACCATCACCGGGCGCGATCGCGCCCGTCGTTAAAGGATACGCTCCGCTGGGGTCTTGCCATGTTTTGATGATGTCTCCGTTTGCGTCAAGCTGTATGATGAACCCGTAATTTTCTGCAGCAGGTTTCATAAACTCCGGCAACCGCCAAATGAGTTTGCGCATAAAAGGTTTTGTTGACAACTCGTCGAGTATTTCCGCGCGCTTGCTGACGAGCCCGACAAAAAAAGTGCTCTCCGGCCCCGAATTAATATTGTCGGGAAAACCCGGTAGGTTATCAATGACTATATCAGTCTGGCCAATCCTATCGCCGTCAATCCAGACCCTCAAAATACGGTACTGTCCCGTCTCAATAACAAGAACTGAGCGGCCACCCGGGGCTATCGCCACCCCATTGGCAAAGCTGAGGCCTGTCTTTATGACGCTGGTATCCTTCGTATTGGGATCATAGGCCAAGAGCCGTCCTGTGCGTCCATGTTCCATCAATTCGAGAAGGCTTCCAGCCATTGTCCCGCCAGCCGCCTTGGCCCCGAATTTGGTCGAGGCGTCTGAAAAATAGATCACCCCACCCGGGCCGATATCCACATCATCAGCGTAAAGAATGGGCGTGTCTGCAACTGTGTCCGTCAGAACGCTGACAGCGCCGCTCGGAGAGATCGACAAAAGCCCCTTGTAGGCGTCCGCAACTATCAAATTGTCTTGCGCATCAAACTCCAACCCCAGCGGTATGCCGCCCGTATCAGCAAAAGTTTCATATGTCCCGGCCTCAGGATCGACTTGGCGGATGAGGCCGTCTTGAGATGATACAAATAACATCAGCCTGCCGCCGATTTGCCGCGCGGCAACATCTTCTGGGCCGTGAATATCGCCAATCTCCAAACGGCCTAGATTGGCCAGGTGTTCATTGGGCGCAAAATCGCCCACATACCCTTCGGACGTTGGCGCGTCCCAGCTTTGCGGGGCAATTGGTACGGGCCATAGCGCGAGATAGAGCGCTAATATTGTGACCGCGCTCACGATACCAATGATAATTTTTTTCATCGCGTTGTACCCAATACCCTAGATTAATTCGTGTGCGTTTCAGCCAGCCATTTTTTGTAGCGTTTTGTTTGTTTGGCTTGCCTGATTTGTCCTTTGATGACCGCCCAAAGGGCATTTTGTTTTTTGCGGGGTTTTGCGCCTGTTCCCATGCGGTAAAGGTTTTCTTTGGTCAGGGCCATTCCCGCTAAGGCCAGGAATGTTTTGTTTTTTGATTTAATGACGGGAAGGGCAACTTCAAGATTGTTATCATTTTTCCAATCATCCGGTATATTTGCGTTAAATCCAAACGCGCGTGCAATACCCACAATATCAATATCGCCGCCCTCAAGCGCCGCCTCTGCCGTTGCTCTTTTTGTGACGCCGCCTGTCACCATCAGCGGCATGCGGGCAGAGGCTGAAATATCACGGGCGAAATCGATGAAATACATTTCCCTGTCTTTGGTGCTTTGCGCGCGGCCATCATCGGACATGCCCATCATCGCGGCGCTTTCATAGCTTCCGCCGGACAGCTCAACAAAGTCCACGGCTTCGCCGTTCAGCCATTCGACAACCTGTCTTGCATCGTCAACATCGAAACCGCCGCGCTGGAAATCAGCCGAGTTAAGCTTAACCGCGACGCCGAAATCATCACCCACACGGCTCCGAACGGCCCGGACGATCTCGAGCAGAAACCTGGCCCTGTTTTCCAAAACACCGCCCCATTTATCTTTCCGGCGATTCGTCAGCGGCGAGAGAAACTGCGCGACGAGATAACCATGCGCGCTATGAATTTCGACACCGTCAAATCCGGCAGACTTTGCCGCCTCGGCTGTGTCAGCAAAACGGGTGACTATCGCTTTAACCTCTTCGCTGGAAAGCGCGCGGGCCTCTACAAACATCTTCGCAGCTGGGCCATCCATCTTCACGCGGGTATTGGACGCAGAGACGACGTCCGTTCCCATGGTGGCATAGACTTGCCGTCCGGGATGGCTGATCTGCATATAAAATTGCGCGCCGCCAGATTTTCCGGCTTTGGCCCAACGCCCAAAAATTGCGCGCAGGTTCTCATCGTCCAGAACACCTTTTCCAAGGTACACCCCGCCGGGCCCTGTCATGGCGTCTGGGGCGACCATAACATTCCCGGTTAGAATAAGGCCCGGCCCGCCAGCAGCCCATTGAGTATAAAGATTGATGAGGGCTTCGCCCGGCACTTGTCCCGCCTCTGCCATGTTTTCTTCCATCGCCGCTTTGCATATGCGGTTTGAAAGCGTTGAGCCATTGGGTAGCGTTAGCGGTTCAAATATTTTTGTCATTTTAAGTCCCCGTTAACCCCTCTTAAGGGGCATAGGAAGACTTGGCAATAAGTCTCTATACAGAGACGCCGAGGTAATTAACTGCGAAGCTTTCCGCCAGCTTTGAGCACACTTTCAATGATTTTATCTGAAAGGCTCTCAATATCAGTCTCGGTTAACGTCGCGTTTTTTGGTGTTACAGTCACATCAATCGCCAATGACTTATAACCCTCGTCAATGCCTTTGCCTTCATAAACATCAAAGAGATTTACACCGGAAATCAATTGCCGGTCTGCCACCTTGGCCGCTTTTATAATGTCGCCCGCATCGACATCCTTGGGAACAATAAAGGCAAAATCCCTATGAACAGGCATAAATTCTGATAGCGTCAACGCACCTTTACTTTTACCGGAGCTTTTGTTTTTATCTCCCTTTGCTTTTCTTGGCGCGGGGATGTTGTCCGGCCATAGCTCAAAGGCGGCGACGCGTCCGTCAATGCCAAGGGCTTTGAGCGCGCGCGGATGAAGTTCCCCAAAATCAGCCAAGATATTTTTAGGCCCCATTTGCAGCCGCCCCGAGCGTCCGGGATGCCAGTACGCATCTGTTGGTTTGGACAGTTGAAGGTTATCAACATTTGCGCCCATAGCGGCCAGCGCAGAGAGGGCATCGGCTTTGGCGCTTAGCGCATCAGGGGTACTATCGACGGTCCAATTGCGGGCCGTCTCAATGCGCCGCGTACCTGCAATAGTCAGGCTTTGCCCGGTTGGCGACGTGTTTTGATAGGTCGGCCCAGCTTCAAAAAGGGCGGCGCCCGGATAACCTTTATCCGCATTTCGCTGGCCGGCGAGCAAAAGATGAATCAAAGCTGTGGGCCGCATGCAATCTAGGTCTGACGAAATTGGGTTTTCCAAAATCATAACGTCTGCGCCGCCGCCAAATACTTGTGCATGCTCGCGCAGAACAAAAGACCATGTGATGGCTTCTGACAAGCCGCACTGCGCCAAAGCGCGCCGGGCGAGACGTGTGCGATTTTGCGTGACCGTCGCCGTTGGCGCGCGGTTTACGCTCGGCCGCGGCAAGCTCACTGCGTCTAATTTGTGGTATCCAATAATGCGGGCAATTTCTTCGACAAGGTCAGCATTTTCGCTTACGTCCCTGCGCCAACTTGGCACTGAGACAGTCCAAAGCTGGCCGCGTTCCACGTGAAACCCCAAATCAATCAAGACCTTCTGCATGTCGTCTTCAGAGACGCTCATGCCTGTCAGGCGAACAACTTGCATTGGGTCGAACGACACGGGCGGCGGCGGGGCGGGTACCTCTCCGGCCAAAGTGATGTCGCTGGCGTCTCCGCCGCATATGTCGATGACCATTTGCGTGGCCAACTCAATACCGCCTAATACAAATCCAGTATCTACGCCACGCTCAAATCTGTATTTTGCGTCGGAATTGACGCCGAGCCGTTTGGCCGAGCGTCGTATGGTCAGCGGATCGAAATAGGCGGACTCGATCAAGATATCTGTGGTGTTCTCATCGCATCCTGTGCTCTGACCGCCGACAATGCCGCCAAGCCCCAAAATGCCGCTCTCATCTGTGATAGCGCAATCCTCAACTGTTGCCGCATAAGATTTATCGTCTAGGGCTTCGAAGCTTTCATCTTTGCCCATGCGCACAGTAACCGTGCCTTTGAGCTTGGACATATCATAGAAATGCAAGGGCCGTGCGCGGTCATAGGTAATGAAATTGGTGATGTCGACCAAAGCGGAAATAGGGCGAAGGCCAATGGCTTTCAGGCGGTCTTGTAGCCACTGCGGCGACGGCCCGTTTTTCACGCCGCGAACAACGCGTCCGGCAAACACAGGGCAAGCATCCAGTGCCTCTATTTTTATTTCTTGCGGGCAAGGGAAGGTGCCTTTGACGGGTTCTACTACTTTTGTTTTAAGCGTCCCTAATCCGGCGGCGGCAAGGTCGCGCGCGATAGAATTCACGCCGAGCCAATCCGGGCGATTGGGCGTGACTTCAAAATCTATGACGGGATCATTTATCTCAAGCGCGTCCGCGAGAGGCGTGCCCATAGCAAAACCGCTGTCCAGATCCATAATGCCGTCGCCGTCTGTGCCCAGATCCAGCTCACTGGCGGAGCACATCATACCGGAGCTCTCAACGCCGCGAATTTTACGGGGTTTCTTATCAAGGCTGAAATCCGCGCCGGGGATATACGCGCCCATGGGGGCATAGGCTACGGTCATGTCCGCCCGCGCGTTTGGCGCGCCGCAGACAATGGTTTTCGTCCCGTCGCGGGTCTCTACTGTGCAGACGCGCAGCTTATCCGCATCGGGATGCTTTTCCGCCGTCAGGACTTTTCCGATTGAAAACGCAGCGAGCTTTTCCGCCGGGTTTTCGACGCCTTCAACTTCGAGGCCCGCAAGCGTCATCGCCTCGACAACTTGGTCAATGACCGCGTCCGTATCTAAATGCTCTTTGAGCCATGAGAGTGTGAATTTCATGATTTTTCTTTCGATTGAGCGTCGATAATTGCTACCATTTTTTGAAAGCCATCAAGGAACTCTTTTCCATCATCTTTTTGGAATGTGTCCGCGAATTCGTGATAATCTGTTCCAGTGGAACGAATATCAAATACCGCTAACATTCCAGCCTCAATATCAGCCACGCGTTTGTTACTTAAATTCAATTTTGTTTCGTTTAGCAATTGAGGTTCTTTTTTTCCCGCCATTCTAGCGTATAATTTTATCGTTATTTTTCCGGGCGCGAATTTGAATCCTGTTTCGGTACTTGGTGGATAAAATAGATTGTTTAAGTTAATGCCATCGCGATTGATGCGAAGGCCTCCTACTCTATTTCGAACATTTGATTGACCTGCATACCATACGTTAAAAGTTTGCTTTTGCTCGGGTTGTGCATACACGACGAAAAGATGTTCAATCACTCGTCCATTAGTTCCTGTCGAATATAGGAATGAGTGGAGGGCTACATGAGGCTTATTTTTTCCATCGTTAGAATATCCTAAGAAAAATTGAGTGGGTAAACTTGATTGAATTTTTCCTTTCCAAAAATTTGCTAAATACAAAGCAAGGAAAGAAATAAATAAGGCAACTAGTGATACTGAAATTGATATTGTTTCCAGCATGTTCAACTCAACCCCGTCGCCAAATTGGCCTGTAACAGCGGACTAAACCCGTAATGCCCTAACCATCTTGTATCGCCGGCGAACATATCGCGCAGGTCCGGCATGCCGTATTTGAGCATGGCTAATCTATCCACGCCCATGCCGAAGGCGAAGCCTTGATAGACATCAGGGTCGATGCCGCATGACCTTAGCACATTTGGGTGCACCATACCGCAGCCGAGTATTTCCATCCATTTCTCGCCTTGGCCAATGCGGATTTCGCTGCCCGCCCGTTCATAACGCACATCCATTTCGGCGGACGGTTCTGTAAATGGGAAGTGATGCGGGCGGAACTGCACGTCCACATCCGTTTCAAAAAAGGCGGATACAAAATCCATCAGGCAGCCTTTCAGGTGGCCCATATGCGTTTCCGTATCGATCACCAACCCTTCGACTTGGTGAAACATTGGCGTGTGGGTTTGATCAGAGTCGCAGCGGTATGTCCGGCCCGGCGCAATAATACGGATCGGCGGTTTTTCATTTATCATCGTGCGGATTTGTACCGGCGAGGTGTGGGTTCTTAAAACTTTTTTCTCTCCATCCGCATCAGGCGTCATGAAAAACGTATCATGCATGTCGCGCGCCGGGTGCCCGGGCGGGAAATTCAGTGCTGTGAAATTATGAAAGTCGTCTTCGATGTCCGGCCCTTCGGCAACGGTAAAGCCCATATCCGAGAAAATCACAGCCATCTCTTCCATCACTTGCTGGACGGGGTGGAGCGTCCCGGCCGGCGCGCCCACAGGCAAAGACATGTCTAGGGTTTCAGACGCGAGAGCAGCGTCCAGCGCGATATTTTCGAGCGCTTCTTTGCGTGCCTCGACAAGGGCCGCGATCTCGTTTTTCAACCCGTTTAGCGCTGGACCCATGACTTTTTTTTCTTCAGGGCTCATTTTTCCAAGGCCGCGCATCATCATCGAGACCTCGCCTTTTTTACCCAGCGCGGCCACGCGAATATCATCTAGGGCGCGCAGCTCGCTTGCGCCTTTGATCAAGGCGGCATATTTTTCTTTCACAGCGGCAGTATCAGTCATGATATATCCATCAAAATTTGCGCGTCTTTTGACGCTTTGCGCGCCGAAGGTCAACCGTGCAAGGTCAACCGTTTAAGGGCAATGCGGCGGCGGCGCCAAGGCATCAAGCACATGTCGGTTATTGCCAAAATTGTGCGGGGTCTGCTAGGCGGCAGTGTTACTGTAACTAAAAGGCCAATATTATGCTCAATAAGATGATTGCAATCGGGCTTGTCCTTGGTCTGTTGGTGGGCCTCGGCGCGGCGATGACAGGTAATCCGTTTCTGCAAACCATCGCCCGCGAGTCGGCCCCTTTAGGCAAGCTCTTTATCAACGCTATCAAAATGGTTATTATTCCTCTGGTGGTTTCCGTTATTTTCGCAAGCGTGGCCCGGCTCGGTGATCCGCGCCAGCTTGGCAAGATCGGCGGGCTGACATTTATATTCTACGGGCTCATACTCATCCCGGCGATCATCATCGGTATGTCCGTTATGATGGCGGGTTTGCAATTTGCGCCCGAGCTTAACATGCCCGCCGTTGAGGCTGCGAAAATCCCAAAACTTCAAAGCCTGACTGATTTTGTTGTTAGCCTCATCCCGGCCAATCCGTTCGCCGCCGCCGCCAAAGGGGCCATATTGCCTTTAATTGTGTTTACGGCCTTGGTAGCGGCGGCGGCTGGAACGCTACCTAACGCGCGGCGGGATCGCATGATAATGGCCGCCGAGGATGTGAGCGAAGCATTGATAAAGCTGGTCTGGTGGATACTCTACACCGCCCCTATCGGTATATTCGGGCTTATAGCGCCCGCAACTGCCATCATGGGATGGGACCTTATCCAAAGCCTCGCAGTCTTTATTGTGTGCGTGATGCTGGGGCTCGTCTTATTCGTCGTTATTATATATATTCCGTTATTGCTCTTTGCGACCAAAGTGCGCCCAGTGCGCTTTTTCAAGGGTACATTGGGGGCTGTGTCCGTGGCATTTTCGACGACCAGTACCGCCGCCGCTATTCCGGTTTCGCTAGAAGAGTCCATTAAAAATCTCGGTGTGTCCGAAAAAATTGCTGATTTGTTGATCCCCCTTGGCGCGTCGATGTTTCGGCCAGGCAGCGCCTTATTCCAAGGCGCTGCGATTATCTTTTTGGCGCACATATATAACGTGCCCGTTGCGGTAGGGACGGCAGGCGCGATTTTATTTGCAACATTTTTAGTCTCGCTGACGGTTGCCCCTGTGCCGTCTTCCAGCGTTGTCACCATGGCACCCGCGCTCGTGACGATCGGCGTGCCGACTGCCGGGCTGGCTTTCATGCTGGGGATTGACCGTATTCCGGATATGATGCGGTCTTGCGTGAATGTTTTGGGACAAATTTTGGTCGCAGCCGCCGTGGATGCTCGCCAAGATATCTCCAGCGAAAGCGCGCTCGCCGCGGGGGATTAATTAAGGCGATGCGCGCCAATCGGGCTTGCATTGCTCAAATTTCTCGCTATAAGCCGCTATCCCCATTTGGGGAGCAGCCACGCAGGCGAAATGGCATGCCTGCTGGCTCAAAAGGCCCGCCGCTCGGAGACTACATACCACGCGGCTATTTATAGGAGACCGAAATGCCAAAAATGAAGACCAAGTCAGGTGCAAAAAAGCGCTTCAAACTGACGGCCAGTGGTAAAGTGAAAGCTGGCCAAGCCGGTAAACGCCACGGCATGATTAAACGCACGAACGATCAAATTCGCAAACTGCGCGGTACAACTGTGCTCAAAGATTGCGATGCGAAACGTATCAAAAAGAAATTCATGCCGAACGGCTAAGCCGCTTACCCCCTATTTTTCCCAAGTTTGGAGTAGACTATGTCACGCGTAAAACGCGGCGTTACGAAACACGCCCGCCACAAAAAAATTATTGATGCTGCCAAAGGTTACCGCGGCCGCCGTAAAAACACATTCCGTATTGCCAACCAAGCCGTCGAAAAAGCTGGTCAATACGCTTATATTGGCCGCAAGCTCAAGAAGCGTCAGTTCCGCGCGATCTGGATCCAGCGGATTAACGCCGGTGCCCGAGCGCACGGCTTAACTTATGGCCGTTTCATGGACGGGCTCAACAAAGCCGGGATCACCCTTGACCGCAAAATTCTGGCGGACATGGCAGGGAACGAGCCCGAAGCATTTAAAGCGCTTGTCGAAACCGCCAAGAAACACGCGAGCCAACCGCATACGGTCACGGCTTAAATAGACTTTCGCCAAACAGCGTAATTTTCGCTGTTTGGCACAAATATATCTTGCATGAACGCGATAGGAGCGCTAAATCCCGCGCGTTCATGCTACCAGTGCCCCTATAGCTCAGCTGGTAGAGCACCTGATTTGTAATCAGGGGGTCCGCGGT
>CAYGTI010000012.1:0-86282 GCA_964352785.1 uncultured Caulobacterales bacterium | reverse complement strand
TCGTGCCAATGTTCGCGTGCGGCTTATTACGCTCAAACTTCTCTTTTGCCATTTTAGCTCTCCGTGTCTCTTGTGGAGTTAAATATTCTTATTTTTCGGCTACTTACGCGCCGCCCTGCTTTGAAATCACATCATCCATGACCGCCTGCGGCGTTGCCGCATAATGATCAAATGTCATTGTAAACTGCGCACGACCCTGAGTCTTTGATCGCAGATCGTTAACGTAACCAAACATGTTCGCGAGCGGCACCATTGAATTGATGACATTTGCATTTCCGCGCATCTCAGTGCCCTCAATCATACCCCGGCGCGAGTTAAGGTCACCAATAACGTCGCCCATATACTCATCAGGCGTGACAACCTCAACCTTCATAATAGGCTCAAGCAACTTAAGACGTCCTTCGACCTTAATTTGCCGAAACGCAGCGCGGGCTGCAATTTCAAAGGCCATAACAGACGAGTCAACATCATGGTAAGCGCCGTCATAAAGCTCAGCACGAAAATCGATAACCGGAAACCCAGCCAAGAGGCCCGTTTCCGACATAGTACGAATACCTTTTTCGACACCCGGGATATATTCCTTTGGCACACTACCGCCAACAATTTTAGATTCGAACTCAAAACCAGATCCCGGCTCAAGCGGCTCGAATCTGATTTTGACACGGCCAAACTGACCAGAACCACCTGATTGCTTTTTGTGGGTGTAATCAATATCAACCGGCGCCGCAAGCGCTTCCCGATAAGCCACTTGTGGCTGGCCAATATTGGCTTCAACACCAAATTCGCGCTTGAGACGGTCAACGAGAATATCAAGGTGAAGCTCACCCATACCCGCCATAATGGTCTGCCCAGATTCATGATCCGTCGTAACGCGGAAAGACGGATCTTCGGCCGCAAGGCGCTGAAGGCCAATCCCCAGCTTTTCTTGGTCTGTTTTTGTTTTCGGCTCAACGGCAATTTCAATCACCGGCTCTGGAAACTCCATCCGCTCAAGAATAACAGGCTTATTCACATCACACAAAGTATCGCCTGTTGTAGACCCCTTAAGACCAGCAACAGCAATGATATCGCCCGCATAAGCCTCTTGAATGTCTTCGCGATCATTAGAGTGCATCATCATCATTCGGCCAACGCGCTCTTTTCGCTCTTTGACAGAGTTAAGCAGCGTCGTGCCTGTTTCAAGCTTCCCTGAATAGATGCGGCAAAATGTCAATGTACCCACAAATTTATCATTCATAATCTTGAAGGCAAGCATTGCGAGCGGCTCATCATCAGACGCAGGTCGCGTTGTTGGCTCACCCGTCTTGGCGTCAACACCCTTGATCGCCGCAATATCAAGCGGGCTCGGAAGGTAATCCACAACACCATCAAGAAGTGGCTGAACACCCTTGTTTTTAAAGGCCGTACCACAAAAAACAGGGACAATCTTGCCAGCAATCGTCGCCTTACGCACAAGTCGCTGAACCGTTTCAACATCAGGCATAACACCTTCGAAATAGGCCTCCATGACCGCATCATCCATCTCAGCAACAGTTTCAACTAAAGCTTCACGATATTTAGCGGCTTTATCAGCCATATCAGCAGGAATTTCGACTGTATCGTACTTCGCACCCAGATCAGCATCATCATCCCAGACGTAAGCCTGCATCTTTACAAGGTCGACAACACCCTTGAAGTGATCCTCAGCACCGATTGGCAACTGAAGCTCAATAGCGTTTCCACCGAGACGGTCCTTAACAGACTGAACAGACGCATAAAAATCTGCACCAATCTTATCCATCTTGTTAATAAAGATCATGCGCGGAACCTTGTACTTATCCGCTTGACGCCAAACTGTTTCAGTTTGCGGCTCAACGCCCGCATTGGCATCCAAAAGCGCAACCGCGCCATCCAAAACACGTAAAGACCGCTCAACCTCAATCGTAAAATCAACGTGTCCAGGCGTGTCAATAATATTTAAACGCTTATCCTTCCAGAAACACGTCGTCGCAGCAGACGTAATCGTAATACCACGCTCTTGTTCCTGCTCCATCCAATCCATCGTCGCGGCGCCGTCATGCACCTCAGCAATCTTGTGGTTCTTGCCCGTGTAATAAAGAATACGCTCGGTGCACGTGGTTTTACCCGCATCAATATGCGCCATAATGCCAAAATTACGGTAATCTTTAAGTTTATATTCGCGTGCCATGATCTCGGTCTCTTACAATTCTTACCAGCGGTAATGCGAGAATGCCCGGTTAGCTTCTGCCATCCGGTGTGTATCTTCACGCTTCTTAACAGCCGTTCCGCGGTTGTTTGCCGCGTCCATCAACTCCCCCGCTAAGCGCTCACGCATTGTGTTCTCATTACGAGAACGTGAGGCCGTTACCAGCCAGCGAATAGCTAGAGCCTGGCGGCGCTCAGGACGCACCTCAACAGGCACTTGGTACGTTGCACCACCGACGCGGCGCGAACGCACTTCGACGGATGGCTTAATGTTTTCAAGCGCATCATGAAAGATACGCACAGGCTCTGTTTTTACCTTACCCTCAACAATATCAAGAGCACCATAAACAATGTTTTCTGCTGTGGACTTCTTACCGTCCAACATGATGGCGTTCATGAACTTAGATAAAACAAGGTCATTAAATTTCGGATCCGGAAGGATTTCGCGTTTTTCCGCGCGGTGACGACGTGACATCTCTTAATTCCCTACTTAGGACGCTTAGCGCCGTATTTCGAACGGCGTTGCTTGCGATCTTTGACGCCTTGCGTATCCAGAACACCGCGAAGAACGTGATAACGCACACCCGGCAAATCTTTTACACGTCCGCCGCGAATAAGCACCACTGAGTGCTCTTGCAGATTGTGACCCTCACCCGGAATATAAGACAAAACTTCAAACCCGTTCGTCAGACGAACCTTTGCCACCTTACGAAGCGCTGAGTTAGGCTTCTTGGGTGTAGTCGTGTAAACACGCGTACATACTCCGCGTTTCTGCGGACACGCTTCAAGGGCCGGAACTTTGTTCCGCTTGCGTTTGTCTTTCCGGGGCTTCCGGACAAGTTGTTGAATCGTTGGCATATCGGGCCTTTTATTCCTGCACAAAAAGCAAATACACCGCCGCGTCATTGTGGATAACAACGGTTCATTTGCCAAAATTCACCCCTACCGCTCTGATTTTAGAGCCGCGGAAGCATATTAAACTCTCATTTTTTATCCCGAAAGAAGGTTTCTAAGGCAACCCTTAGACGTCAGCTCCGTGATGTGAGGGGCGTATAGACGCGAGTCTGCGGCGCGTCAACAGTGAAACCCCGAAAATTTCTACTCTTTCTATGTTTTAGAAATTACGCACAAAAAACCCGCCTTGGCGATGACGCAAAGCGGGTTAAGTTGTCGCGTCTGCATGTCACAGAAAGACGCGAGGGAAGGTTTACGCGCGAAAGCGCGCTGTTACTTAGCTCTGAACAAATTCAGGATAAGCGGGCACGCCGACTTCTGACATATCAAGCCCAGCATACTCGGCTTCTTCCGAAACCCGCACGCCGATACTAATCTTCATCAGCGTCCAGACAATAAAGCTAGCAGCAAAGATAAACGCTCCAATGGAGACAACACCGATGGCCTGCACGCCAAGTTGCTGCATAACAGAGAGAGTTTCGCCGTTAACTTCGCTCTGCGTATTGATCGCGACAACAAGTGTCCCGAATATACCTGCAAACAAGTGAACAGGGATCGCGCCAACAACGTCGTCAATTTTGAGCTTATCAAGCAAAGGCACTGTAAAGACAACAATCGCACCGCCAATACCGCCAATGATAATCGATTCGAGCGCACTTGGGGCCAAAGGCTCCGCTGTGATCGCGACGAGACCTGCAAGCGCCCCATTAAGAGCCATCGTCACATCGATCTTCTTGTAGAAGATTTGCATCAAGATCACAGAGACAACAACACCGCCAGCCGCAGCGAGGTTTGTGTTAGCAAAGATTTTTGATACATCAGCCGCATCGGTGATTGTCCCCATGGCGAGTTGTGAGCCGCCATTAAAACCAAACCAACCCAACCACAATATAAATGTGCCCAAAGTCGCAAGGGGAATAGATGAGCCCATCATCGGGGTGACTTTCCCGTCTTTACCAAATTTACCCTTACGCGCGCCGATAACAATCGCACCTGCCAAAGCAGCCCAACCGCCTACAGAGTGAACAAGTGTGGACCCTGCAAAGTCAGAGAAACCAAGACCATCGAGCCAACCCGCGCCCCATTCCCAAGACCCAGTGATCGGGTATAGAATACCAGTTAGAACAACAACGAATATAATGAACGGCCAGAACTTTACGCGTTCAGCGACTGTACCCGACACAATCGAGGCTGTTGTCGCGCAAAATACCATTTGGAAGAACCAATCAGACGCCACGGAATAATCACCGCCCTCTGAGCCGCCAGCTTCTGGCCAACTATAAGCGTCAAAAAAGCTTCCGAAGAATCCACCATCAACGCCAGTATACATTAAATTATAACCCATGACCCAAAACATGATACCCGCTACAGAATAGAGCATGATGTTTTTCAGGCACTGCATGGATACGTTCTTGCTGCGAACAAGCCCAGCCTCGAGCATAGCGAAACCAGCAGCCATCCACATAACCAAGAAGCCGCCAATCAAAAATAATAACGTGTTAAAAACAAAGCTTGTCGTCGCTGCATTTTCAGCCACCAACGTCGCCAAGTCCGGCTCCTGCGCCATCGCCGCCGCCGGCATGAGGCTGAGCGCGAAAGCGCTACCGCCAATTTTGATGTACTTCTTCATGAGACCTCCTCAAATTTTCTATGAGAGGCAAGTATGAATGGCGTTATTCTACGGGCGAGTCTAAATAGCCTCTAAGTAAGCCAGTAAATATCAACGCTTATTTTTGGTGCGTGATTTACGAAATTTGCTTTATTACTGTGCAATTCCTCGAAAAGGTCTCAACCCCATGCCCGACAACAAAGTGTATAAAGTCTTGCAACTGTCTGAGTGGGCGGATTTTCAGGAATCAGGTGTGTTTGAGGGAAGCCCTGTGGATCATAAGGACGGATACATACATATGTCCGATAAGGCCCAACTCCAAAACACGCTGGACAAACATTACACACAGAATGTTGCTGTCATTTTGGTGGAGGTTCAAATAAACAGTCTCGCAAAAGAACTCCTCAAATATGAGATTTCGCGAGGCGGCATGTTGTTTCCTCATTTTTACGGGCTATTGCCCTTAGGCGCAGTGTCGCAGCATTGGGTCTTGAAGCCTGATACATCTGGACGCTATGCCTTTAGCAATATTCTAGGGTAACTTTGATTTATGACTTTCCTATACAAAGCCGCGACAGCCGCCGTTCGAGCCCTACCTGCTGAGGCCGCGCACAAGACAACGATTAAATCCCTGAAAGCCGGGCTTGGGCCTGTGGTTATACAACGTGAGGAGCCAGAACTTACCGCCCGCATCGGTGGATTGACATTACCAAACCCGGTTGGACTTGCCGCAGGTTTTGACAAGGATGCCGAAGTGCCCGACGCCATGCTGGCCGCAGGTTTTGGATTTGTCGAATGCGGAACCGTGACGCCGCAACCTCAAGCCGGCAACGCCAAACCCAGGCTCTTTCGGCTGACAGAAGATAAAGCCGTGATAAACCGCATGGGATTTAACAATGGGGGGCTTGCAGCCTTCAAAAAAAGGCTCCTCAAACGCAAGGCCCGAGGCGGGATTGTCGGGGCTAATTTGGGCGCGAATAAAGACAGCGTCGACCGCGCCCAAGATTATGTTGCCGGGTTATCCGCGCTGTGGGGCCTCGCGGATTACTTCACGATTAACATTAGTAGCCCCAACACCCCCGGTCTGCGGGATCTGCAAGGCTCAGATGCCTTGGATGATTTGCTGGGACGCATACAAGACGCCCGGGCGGAACTGACAGGCGATAATCCGTCCGCCCCAATTTTTCTCAAAGTCGCGCCTGATTTGGATTTTTCAGAAATCGAACGCGTCACGGAACAAGCTCGCATGTACGGCATGAACGCGATTATTGTCTCAAACACAACGCTAGACCGGCCTTCATATCTGCGTAGCCGTTATAAAAACGAAGCTGGCGGCCTTTCGGGCGCGCCGTTAATGAGGCGCTCAACTGATATGTTGCGTGAATTTGACGCCGCCGCAAATGGCCGAATCGATTTGATCGGCGTCGGCGGCATATCAAGCGGCGCGGATGCGTATGAAAAAATACGAGCGGGCGCCAAAGCCGTGCAACTATATTCCAGCCTTGTATTTGCCGGGCCGGGTCTTGTTATGGATATACGCAATGACTTGAAGGCCAGATTACGGGCCGACGGGTTTGCGTCGATCTCAGAAGCAGTTGGAAAAGCCTAAGGTCAAGCCAGTCCCTAAGTCTTGTTTGCGGCTTTTATACCCTCAAGGATCAGCTCTGCCGCGCGCTCCCGGTTCTCCCACCCCAAAATCTTAACCCACTTGTCGGGCTCTAGATCTTTGTAATGTGCAAAAAAGTGCGGAATACGGTCTTGTAAAACCTGAGGCAAATCCTCGTAAGATTGAATTTGGTCATAATAGGCCGTCAATTTTTGGTGCGGCACAGCGACGATTTTCTCGTCTATTCCGGCCTCATCTTCCATCATCAAGACACCGACAGGACGCGCGCGAACGACAGATCCTGGCATTAAGGCCCGCTGGCCCACGACCAAGACATCTGTAGCGTCGCCATCATCTGATAACGTATGCGGAATAAATCCATAATTACAAGGATAGCGCATTGATGTATAAAGAAAGCGGTCCACGAACATGGCCCCGCTGGCTTTATCAATTTCATACTTAATAGGTTCACCGCCTAAAGGAACCTCAATGATAACATTGACATCGAATGGGGGATTTACACCCGCCGAAATTTTAGACATATCCATAAAATTACTCTTCTAATCTACGCGCCTCTTAATCGGCCAAGCGGTCATTGCAAGGGTTAAACATCAATCGTCGATACCACAGCCCAAAGGCCTGAAAGAATCATTATCACACCAATAATAATATTGAAAAGGCGCGCAGCTTTGGGGTGGCGCATCCACTGCCTGACTCTGGCGGCCCCATAGGCATAAGCCGCCAGCCCGAAAAGTTCGGTCACAGTAACAGTCACAAGCATAATTAAAAATTGCGCAGCCAGCGGCTCAGACGGCACAAAATAGGCTGGTAGCAATAAACCGAAATAAACAAGCGGCAATGGGCTGGAAATTTGCAGCGCGACGCCCTTGGCATAAAGACCGGCCCATGTTGTCTTCGTGTCAAATGGCTTTGATGGAGGCTTTGTGACCTTATCCACATTCGTGTGCACCGAAGACTCGACGTCCGGTAGTGGGCCAAAAATCGTCGATGCCGCCAAATACATAATCACAAGAACACCAATTATTTTAAGCATGAAAAAAGCATTTGGGAACTGCAGAGCAAGAGCCGCCGCGCCGCTCGCCGCAAGCACAAGCCATATCACATTTGCTGACGCGATGCCTAAAGCAGCCAGCATTGAGCGTTTGAACCCATAACGAAAAGACGACCCCAAAACAAGCATCACAGCGGGCCCAGGCGTTAGACCGCCAATCCCGAATAACGCCACCAATGCCAACCACACATCCAAGGACATAGATGCTCCCTCAAGGCCCGCCTTGATGCGCAAATCTTGCCACCATGCAAGCCAAAATATGGATTAACTGGAAATTTGCATATTATGCCTAAAATATAGTCGATAATGATTGGGCACCAAATGCAAAATTTTCACTCCAGCAATGCTCAAACATATGAATATGCGCAGCCGCGCACTAGTCCTCTCGTAAAACTCCTCGTCTTTACGGGCGCTGTCGTGCTTATTATAATTTCCGGAGTGTTAGCTTTTGATGTTTTTCGTCCAGACGATAGCGGTTTTGCAGCCCCCGTAGCGTCTTTAGTGCGGCCTCAGAACAACACTGTTCAAACAGCGTCTATGGCTCCGGACACCAAGAGTAACCATGTAATAGGGCAGAGCCGCGATAAATCCGAGCCTTTTTTTCAGCCGCGCTCCTCCAAGCCGCTACAAATCTCAAGTCTTGAACCAAGCGCGCCGATAAAAAACGATGACACCGAGCCGCAAGTCGCCGAAAAACTGAACCTTGGCTTAATAAACGATGACGACCAAGAAGCCATTCAGATCGCTGACACACCTGTAAAATCGGATAAGATTTATGTAAGCGCGAAACAGGTTGAGAGGTTCGCTAAGGAATGGAACGGAAGCGAGCAAAAAACCCAGATGCAGAAATATATACGAACCACCTCGGTGCTAAAACAATGCGGGTTTATTTATATCAGGTCACTCAAAGTTTACGAAGGTGAGAACAAACCAAAATATGATCGTATTTCAGCGCAGCGAGAGCAGCAACTCCAAAAAAACAAAAATGGGGGCCGCAAGACAGCCCAAATCGGCGCGATTAACCCTGAAGACTTTCAACTCAGCATGACCCAAGGCACCGCAAATCGACACCTGACAACAATTAAACGAAGCCTAGATACGCAGAAAGACATAGTAGACGATCCTTATCCGGGCGACATCGACGGAGAAGCTTGCAAAGCCTTTAACGGCCAAGTCAAAGCGGGCGCTTTGAACCTTACAGATTTTTAGTCGTTCCGGCCCGCTTTGCGGTCTCTGGCTTTGAGCAGACGCAGACGCAGCGCATTGATTTTAATGAACCCGCCCGCATCGGCCTGATCATAGACATCATCTTCTTCAAAAGTGACGTGCTCTTGCGAATATAGAGAGTAAGGCGAGTTACGACCAACAATCGTCGCTGAACCTTTATAGAGTTTCAACCGCACAGTACCTGTGACTAATTCCTGTGACTTATCGATAGCCGCTTGGAGCATTTCGCGCTCGGGTGCGAACCAGTAGCCATTATAAAGCAGCTCTGCATATTTCGGCATTAGCTCGTCTTTCAAATGCATAGCGCCTTTATCCATGGTGATTTGTTCAATACCCCGGTGCGCCATCAAAAGAATTGTACCGCCTGGCGTTTCGTAAATACCGCGCGATTTCATACCGACATAGCGGTTTTCCAGCAAATCAAGTCGGCCAATTCCGTTCGCCCCGCCAAGTTCGTTCAGCTTGGTCAGCAAAGCTGCTGGGCTTAGCGCTATACCGTCAATAGACACCGCATCACCGCGCTCAAAACCAACCTCTATATAAGCCGCTTTATCCGGCGCGCTTTCAGGGGAGACCGTGCGCTGATACACGAATTCCGGCGCTTCAACATTCGGATCTTCAAGCGCCTTACCCTCGGAGGATGTATGTAAAAGATTAGCGTCGACTGAAAACGGCGCTTCGCCGCGTTTGTCTTTGGCAATCTCAATGCCGTGTTTTTCTGCATATTCTATAAGTTTTGTGCGCGAATTTAGATCCCACTCACGCCATGGCGCAATGACTTTTATATCCGGATCCAAGGCATAATAACCCAGCTCAAACCGCACCTGATCATTCCCCTTGCCTGTCGCCCCGTGGCAAACGGCGTCCGCCCCGACGAGCTGCGCAATTTCAATCTGGCGCTTCGCAATCAATGGGCGGGCAATTGATGTGCCGAGCAAGTACAGCCCTTCATAAAGGGCATTCGCGCGAAACATAGGGAAGACGAAGTCCCGCACAAACTCTTCGCGCAAATCATCAATAAAGATTTCTTTGACGCCTTGGGCTTCCGCCTTTCGCCGCGCAGGTTCAAGTTCTTCGCCCTGCCCCAAATCAGCCGTGAACGTGACAACTTCGCAGCCTTTTTCTTCCTGCAACCACTTTAAAATGATGGACGTATCCAGTCCACCCGAATAGGCAAGAACGACTTTCTTGGGAGAACTCATGATCAACCTCTTGTTTTCAACGATGGCCTGATAGACTAAAATCATTTACAAAAGATAGCCTTGATTTTATGAGACTCTCATAATTGGGGTAAATTATGGCGCAATCTTACAAAGCATCTGTCAATCTGATTCAGACAAGTGGTCAAACAGAGCCAAGCCCGACCAAGGGTAACTTTACGCTCCCGACAAACTTGAACGAGTTACAAGCCCTGTTTACAGGTTGGGCTGATCAAATAATAGCTTGGGCGCAAAGCCCGGCTTTCCTTGCCCAAATAGCGGTTATTGTCCTCGCTCTCCTGATCTCTCCGTTAATCGCAGGAACACTGAAAAAACGTGTACCATTGCTCAACACCGCCCCGAGCCCAGATTCCAAATATGTGAAAATTCGAGATTATATTTATCAAAGCCGAAGCTTTCTGCGGGCGATTGTTTTGGTCGCGTTGCTCGCCGCATCAGCGGCAATCCTAAGAGCTGTCCCTGTGTTTGGGCATGATTGGCTCGTAAAAATAGCGCAAAGCCTCGCGGTGGTATTTCTGCTCTTTAAAATGATCAAGCAGTTTGCGCCCAATACCCTAGTTCAAAAACTCGCCAACTGGACAATATTGCCGACCGCCTTGCTGATGGTTTTTGGGTACTTTGATAAATTCCTCGGGCGGCTCGAAGCGGCCGAAATTGTGCCCAGCATGGATATCAATGCGTTAACCTTAGTAAAACTGGTGACCTTTGGCGCGATCTTCTTTTGGCTCGGCGGCATCTCAAACCACAAAGGCCAGAGCGCTATTCGCCGGCAGGAAGCGCTTGATCTTAGCACGCGGGAAGTCATCGCAAAAATATTTCAAATCGTTCTTTTTGCGATTCTCTTTATATTGCTTCTGTCCGTAGCTGGTATTCCGCTGTCCGGTCTTGTCGTCATTTTCTCTGCTCTGACCTTGGGTATCGGCCTTGGTCTGCAGCCCATTGCGGCAAATTTTGTCTCTGGCTTAATCATTCTTTTCGACCGCACGGTTCAAGTCGGTGATTTCATTGAGCTACCGGACGGGCAACAAGGCTATGTCGAAGCGATCAATATGCGCTCAACCACCGTTGAAACCACAGACGGCAAAGACATCATGGTGCCCAACACCCGGTTTATCGAAGAACCCTATCAAAACTGGACTCACAAAGACCCACGCCAGCGCTATGAAGTCTATTTCTCGGTCGCTTATGACACCGATATTGACCGCCTCGAAAATATCTTAATTCCCGCCATATCCCAACATCACCAAGTCTTGCAAGAACCGGAAAAACCCGATCTCGAACTGCGGGAGTTTGGTGACTTTGGCATTAAGTTTGCGATTGAGTTTTGGGCAGACGGAATTGATGATGGCGAGAACAAATTCACATCTGATCTAAACTTTATTGTTTGGCGCACGTTGAAAAACCACGGCATCCAGATGCCGCTTCCGCAGCGCGAAGTCCGCATACTAAAATAGCTGTCATGCCGCTCTTTGGCGACAAAAATTTGAGAGTTTTATGCGTTAACGGGCAGCGGACACACCACACCGGTTCCGCTAATACCGCAATAGCCTTGCGGGTTTTTAGCCAAGTATTGCTGGTGATAATCCTCGGCGGCGAAATACTCCGGCGCATGAGCGATTTCTGTTGTAATCGGGCCGTACCCTTTGGCTTTATAAGCGGTTTCGTACAGAGCGCTCGCGGCTTTTGCCGCGCGTAATTGCGAATCTGAATAGGTATAAATCACGCTACGGTATTGCGTGCCCCGGTCACCTCCTTGGCGATTTCCTTGTGTAGGATCATGATTCTCAAAGAACACTTTAAGCAGCGCCTCAAAACTCATCACCTTGGGATCATAAACAACCTGAACCACTTCGGCGTGGTGCGTTGTACCCGTGCAAACCAGTTTATAGTCTGGGCGGGGATGGTTTCCTCCAGCATAACCTACACTGGTCACATAGACACCGTCCGCTTGCCAAAAAATACGCTCTGCGCCCCAAAAACAGCCCATGCCGAGTAGCACTTTTTCGTGGCCATCCGGGTAGGCTTCAAACATGTTCTTGTGATTGACAAAATGTTGGGAGTTTTCAGCAAGCATAGCAGCCTCGTTCATTACGGTTTATACGTTCCATTAACAAGAGGCTCCAACCGGCCGGCAAGTATCCGCGCCATGTTTTCTGCTTTCTTGTCAGTGTCGATATGGGATTGCTTGATCTCTATCGCAAGATGGCGCAATCCGCGCGCGGCGACAGCGGTATCAATTGTATAATTTAGCACGTGCGCCGAATAAGGCTCGTTTATGCCGATCTTTAAGCCACCGCCAAACTCCTCAAAACGCTGGCGCAAAGCCTCGGCGGAAGGCTCGTCATGTTTAACCAGCAGTCCAATATCAACAGAGCGGTAATTTCCAAGAACAGGCTTGGCGGTAAAGCTATGCATAGAGATCACGAGCGGGTCATCATACGCCGCCAATGAACGAGACAGCGCAACATGATATGGCTTGTGGTAAGCATCAATACGCGCCTGTAGCTCTTTGGGGCTAAGGCCTTTGTTGCCCGGGATAGGGGTTCCGTCGCTCTCGATAGGTACAGCGCTAGGCATGCCTGTATCGCGATTCAAATCGATGACAAGCCGTGAGACCGCCGCGATTTGGCCCGCGCAGCCAAAATGCTGACACAAATATTTAGCAATAACGTCTGTGCCAATATCCCACGCAATATGGCGCGTCAGATCGTCCCCTGACAAACCAAGATTATTCAGCTCGGCCGGGATATGCCGCGACGCGTGATCGGCAAAAACAAAGAGTTGTACATCTTTGACTGCCTCTATTGTGTAAAAGGGTTTATCCATGGGGCTTACTTAAGCGGCTCTTTGAGAGATTCAAAGATGTAAGACTGTCTTTTTTGTAATTTCTATCATGCCGCTACCTTTGCTAAAGGAAGCGTTTAGTTACGTTTGGTTTTCACATGTATCGTCAATTTATAACGGCCTTAATTGGACTCACTGCAATCCCCGCCAAGGCCGCAGAAAGTGTAGACGTGGCTGGTGTGTGGGTCGTTCAGTCGGGAAATGCCATTGTTGAAATCATAGATTGCGGCAACGCAACCCCGTGTGGAAAAATCGCTTGGGTAAATGCAGAACCGGACACCTCACCCAAAGATGACAAAAACCCTGATCCAAATTTGCGTGATCGTCCACTCGTGGGAAGCGCGCTTATTTGGGGCTTCAATGCCCAAAATGCAAAATGGATCTCAGGAAAAATATATGACGCTGAGAGCGGTAAAACTTATAACTCCAAAATGGAGTTACTCGAAAACGGTACGCTAAAAGTAAAGGGTTGTATTGGGCCTATATGCCAAGGGCAGGTTTGGACTCCGGTCACACTGGGAAATGATCCTAGTGCTAAAGCCCCATCACAGTCTCCGCAATAAGCTGATCAACAACTGCCTTTAAGGCGTCTGGTTTGCGAGCGCCCGATTCTATGTGTTTCTCATAAGTGGCAACTTGGCTACAGGCGCTAGATCCACGTTTGATAATTTCGCGGGCATGGTGAACCTCTTTCAAACATCCAAGCGCCTCGGCGTCTTCGGAAATCATCTCAATAAGTTCTTCGAGCAAAACAGAATAATCCCGACACAGGCCGCGTCCAAGATCCACCAATTCCCCTTGGACGCCAAAGCGTTGGGCCAGCCAGCGGTTTTCCTCAATCAAAAAGGCGGGATAGACACGCCATTTCATATTTTGCTTTTTAAAGCGGACGATACGATGGGCGAGAGACTGGTAAATCGCCGTAATCGCCATAGCGTCATCAATTCGGGTGCAGACATCGCAAATACGCATTTCAACAGTAGGGAAATTGACACTGGGGCGGATATCCCACCAAATCTTACTCGCGTCCTCAATCACGCCCGCATCAATCACGACGCTAATGAGGCGCTGATAATCAGCATAAGAAGCAATCTCTTCGGGTATACCCGTGCGCGGCATGCCGTCAAAGACAGACAAGCGGTACGATTTCATGCCCATTTGTTTGCCTTCCCAGAACGGCGAAGACGTAGAGAGCGCAAGCATATGCGGCAGGAAATACCGCATTTGGTTCATCACATCGATCCGTAGATTTTCATCCAGCAAGCCAATATGCACATGCATACCGCAGATCATCATACGCCGGATCGCGCCTTGCAGGTCAGCATCCAGCTGAACGTAGCGCTCGCCCTTGGTAGGTTTTTGCCGCGTCCACGTCGTGAACGGATGGGTGGAGGCTGCCATTAGGGCCAAATCATGATCAACGGCAATCCTCGCTAGAGTTCCGCGCATATCGGCGATTTCGCTACGCACATCGGCGACAGTTTCGCAAACGCCTGTTGCGACTTCAATCTGGCAGCGTAAAAATTCCGGCGTCACTCTATCGCCGATAGCGGCTTTGCAAGCTTTGAAAAAATGAGGAGATGGGTTTGACGCAGCGGCTCGCGTCTCGGGCCGGACAATCAGATATTCTTCTTCAACACCAAGCGTAAATTTTTTATCCATCCATCCATTCCTCCCATGAAGCTTATAAAGATAGACATGAAAGGGGCCAAGAGCTTTCTTTAGCCTAACCTCACTCCGACGCATAAAGCCATTGCGAAGCCGCAAAGGCGGTGCTAGAGGGACGCGCTGCCAAGCTTGCTTGGCACAGGTTTTGACTGGTCAGGTGGCCGAGTGGTTTAAGGCGCACAGCCCGTGGGCAAACGCCCGTAAGCTTTTAAAAAAAAGCGTGCGCTTATCTTAAATTACTCTATATCGCGCCGTCATAGAGTTGGCTGGTGAGGTGGCCGAGTGGTTTAAGGCGCACGCTTGGAAAGCGTGTGTGCGTTAATAGCGTACCGAGAGTTCGAATCTCTTCCTCACCTCCAGCCAATGCTTTTAAGCTTTCACATTTGTTTTAATTATTTGTGTCTGACCCTATTTTTAGAGCCACTAAGCCATACAGCCGACAATCAGAATTAAAAGACGTGGTAACGCTTACAGTTAAAGCGCGCCGATATGGCTTTGATAATATGAAAATGCAATGTTAGAGTGGTAATGTTTCCATCCAAGAAAACTGCGAAGATTTAAATTTTGCCGTCAAACCCGTACATTCTTTATGGCATGTCAGCCTCGCTCTATACAGGGAAAGTACGCGCCTACATGCGGCTCAATAATATTGATTTTGGTGAGCGCGGCGCGGGGCACCCTGAATTCACAAAGACAATCATCCCCGCAGTCGGGCGGTGGATAATTCCAGTCGTCGTGACGCCCGGCGGCGAAATTTTACAGGACGGAACAGACATTCTGGATACATTTGAGGCCCGCGGGTTCAGTCAACATTCTTTATACCCTGACGATGCCGTCATGCGAGCTATCTCTTATGTTTTTGAACTGTTTGGCGGAGAAGGACTCCTTCGCCACGCCATGCATTACCGATGGAACTTTGATGCGGAAAACCTTGCTTTTATAAAGCATAATTTTGCTGAGGCCTTCCCAGAAGGCCTGACAGTCAAGCAGCAGAGCGCAGCATTTGACCAAAGCAGTGGGCGCATGCGCATGGCGGGCGCAGCCTTTGGCGTGACCCCCGACACATTCGAAGCGATTGAGACCAGCTATGCTGAAGTGCTTAATCTTCTTCAGGCGCATTTCAAAACAACATATTATCTACTCGGCGGGCACCCAACACTTGGTGATTACGGACTATTTAACGGGCTTTATGCACATCTAAGCCGTGATCCTCGCCCCTCTATGATCATGAAAACAACTGCGCCGCGCGTTTTCACATGGACTGAGCGCATGAATAGAAGCGAGTCGCGCGATGAGCATGCCTTGAAAGGTGCCTCAAAGGCTTTATTTAAAACACCGCCTGAGACTTTGAAAAACTTGATGCGCTTTATTGCAGTCGATTATTTACCGGAGCTCCGAGCACATATCAGTCATGCTAACCAGTGGCTAGACGCAAGGCCAGACATCGCAACGATGACAAACGGATTAAAATCACCTTCTGAGCGTAGCATAGGCTTTGCCGAATTTATGTGGCGAGGTCTTCTGCTCAAAACCGCTGTGCTACCTTACAGGTTTTACCTGCTTCAACGGTTGCAGGATCACTACGACCAAAGCCCGCAGGCGGACAAAGCCGCTATCCGATCGGTTTTTGACAAAACAAACCTCTTAGACATACTTGATTTACGCACGCAGAGGCGAGTCGAGCGCCTGAACTATATGGAAGTGTGGCGTTAATATAAGCACAGACCAATCTGCGTGTTTTGCCTATTCATCATCAAAAGTTATGCTATAACGCCGCGAATTTTGTAATGATATGACATGACACAAGAACCGATAATATCAGACGTGGACTATCAAAAGCCAGACATGCGGGGCCGGCCAGGGCGCTTGCGTCCAGATCAGTCTGCGAAAATCACACGGCGTATTACTGCGCTTGCTGTTATTATTGGGCTGTTTTTTGCGAGCGGCAAACTCTTTATCTGGCAAGAAACTCATTCGGTTGGAATATTATCATCACTTGTTCATTCTTCACTCGACCTATTTGCAGCAACCTCGAGCTTTATTGCTGTGCGTTACGCCGCGCGCCCGCCAGACGGCAACTACCGCTTTGGGCGCGGGAAGGCCGAGAGCTTTTCCGCCGTGTTTCAAGTTTGCCTGATCGTTTTTGCCGCCTTTCACCTCCTAGAAGAAGCCTATGGGCGTTTTGCAAATCCGCAGCCCGTTATGGAAAGCGCGGCAGCCATATGGGCTATGGTTTTGTTTATTGCCCTTACTATTTGGCTTTTGATTGCACAAACATGGGCGATCCGCGCGACAGGCTCAATTGCCGTACGGGGTGACCGCGCCCACTATATTGCCGATATGATCGCCAATGTATTTGTTATTTTGGGTATTATTGTATCAACAACCACATCCTTTATACGTGCTGACGCTCTGGTGGGCGCCCTGCTGGCACTCTGGTTATTATGGACAGCGTTCAAAGTCGCGCGGCTAGCTTGGGCCCAATTGCTGGACCAAGAACTACCCGCCGCCGAGCGTGATTTGATTTTGCGGCTGGCCACGCAAGACAGCGCAATACTCGCTGTTCATGACCTGCGCACCCGCGCCTCTGGCCCGCATATTCACATACAGATGCGTGTTGATATGGATAAAACTCTCTCATTAGCCGAAGCGCATGATATTGTTTTGTCGGCGGAAAAAAGACTCATGGAAGCTTACCGCGCTGCTGATATTTTGATTCACCCTCACCCCATAGGCTGCCACGAAACTCACGGGAATGCGCGTTTCAGAACGGATATTTAATCTCGTTCTTAAAGGTTTCATTTACCTTTTCGTTACGCGCCGCGCTTAAAAGCACGCTATGCGTACACTCTATCATTGGCCCCTTGATCCGCAGTCCCGACAAGCCCGGATTGCTCTGACCGAGAAGAAATTAAAATTCAAGCTCGCCGCTGTCAGTCCTTGGGAACCTGAGAGCGCGTTTGTAGAGATATGCCTTGAAGGCACACCTCCAGCCTTGGTGGATATCGCGCCAGGCGGCAAAGTCATTATTGCTGGCGTTCGCGCCATTTGCGAATATGCCCATGAGGGCTCATCTCGCTATCCTTTGTTGTCCGAAGATATTGCTGAGCGAGCTGAGGCACGCCGTATTTGCGCATGGTTTGACGTCAAGTTCCAAGACGAAGTCAATGCGTACCTGATGCATGAGCGTATCGAAAAAAGCCTAACGGGCGGAGGGGCACCGGACCCGTCTGTTCTTCGCACAGGACGCGAACATTTAGCCTTCCATCTTGATTACCTCACATGGCTTTTAGAAAAAAATGCTTGGCTGGCAGGCCCCCAGTTTAGCCTCGCAGATATAGCCGCCGGCGCACACATATCTTGCCTCGATTTTATCGGAGAAATTCCGTGGAAAACACGTCCCGTTTTAAAAAACTGGTATCAAAAACTCAAATGTCGGCCAAGTTTTCGGCCGCTCCTTGTCGACCGTCTACCCGGGCTTACCCCGCCGCCCTATTATGCCGATTTGGACTTCTAAACTATGAGAGCGGCGCTATCCCAAGATGTTCTGCAACGCGCTGAGCATTTGGGTTTTACAAAGCCTTTCGTGGCAAGCCTAAATACGTTTAGTCAACATCACGGCGAAAACCTTGAGGCTTACATCAGGCAAAATTATCATGGCTCTATGCAGTGGATGGCCGACATGCAAAATCGCCGAAGACATCCAAAAGCGCTATGGGCTGACGCTAAGTCGGCGATCATACTGGGCTTAAACTACGGGCCGGACAGCGACCCACTCGCGACACTTGAAATCACCGACGCTGGGACGATATCCGCTTATGCGCGAAATAAAGACTATCACGGCGTCATTAAAGGCCGACTCAAAGAATTAGCAGGCCTGATCGCGCGCGATACAGGCGCAGACGTAAAAGTATTTGTCGACACAGCGCCCTTGATGGAAAAGCCCCTCGCACAAGCAGCTGGCCTCGGTTGGCAAGGTAAACATACCAACCTGGTCAGCCAAGACTACGGATCATGGTTGTTTCTGGGCACAATCCTGAGCGCCGCAGATTTAAGTCCAACACCGACCGAAATTGATCATTGCGGTTCTTGCCGCGCCTGTTTGGACATTTGCCCAACGCAGGCTTTTCCTGCGCCTTACCAAATTGATGCAAGGCGCTGCATTTCTTACCTTACGATTGAGCACAAAGGCCCGGTTGATCTGACTTTGCGGGAAAAAATGGGGAATAGAATTTATGGCTGCGATGATTGCCTTGCCGTCTGCCCTTGGAACAAGTTTGCGCAAGACGCCCAAGAGATAAAGCTCAAGGCGTGCCCAGATCTAGGCGCGCCCAAGCTCGCAGATTTGGCCGCCTTAGATGATAAAGCTTTTCGCAAGATATTCGCAGGGTCACCCATAAAACGGATTGGACATGATCAATTCATACGCAATGTGCTCTACGCAATTGGCAATAGCGCACAAGCGGATTTAGCCTTTGCGATAAGGCCGCACCTCTCCTCCCCCAACCCCGTGGTCAAAGACGCCGCAGAATGGGCGCAGCAAAAACTTTTAAGGGCCTCACTATGACGTTTCAGCTTCATCCAGATTTACAGCGCGACGGCATAGACATGGGCCATTTCCCGCTTTGTAAAGTTCTACTAATCAACGATTCCGCCTATCCTTGGTTTGTGTTGGTACCAATGCGCCGGGAGATTCACGATACGATTGATTTGGCTCCTCACGATTATGCGCAGCTTTGGCAGGAAAGCCGCCTTTTCGGCACAGGTATTATGCAGGCCTTTGATGGAGAGAAACTCAATGTTGCAGCTCTCGGAAATATGACACCTCAATTGCACATACATCATATTGTTCGGTTTTACTCTGACGCGGCTTGGCCCGGCCCTATTTGGGGATATCAGCCCCGCGCGCCGTATACAGTATCAGGAATAACAGCCATTCGCCGAAAAATAACAGACTTAGCGTTACCTCACTTTCAAACTTAAAAACGCCTGATAAACATCTATTAATAAAAACACCCGTAAAGTGCGATCTTAATAATACTACACGCAGGCAGTTATGCGAAACGGAACGGAAAAAAATTCATTCGTACACACAAAGGGTCAGAAAAATAGCGCCCCCATAGGCGCACGTCTTTCGACAGCAAAAGACCAGAGTCTCCCAAGATGGCTTTTGATCTTTATAGCATTGTCTATAATACTTTTTGCGACTGGCTTGATACGCAGCCCTGTAGAGTTCTTATTATCTTTTTCATCGTGGCTCAGCTTTTTATTTATAACCTATTGCGCGCTACGCATGGGGTCTTGCGTATATAGCCCGTTCCCTTCCTCACCTCTCCGTCCGCTTTCCTCTGAGTTGCCGCTCATAAGTGTTTTACTGCCAGTCTACAAAGAAGCCCACATGATTGAGAGTCTCGCACAGCATGTTGGCCAAATAGACTATCCAGAATCACGCTTGGATAAAGTGATCATTTGCGAGCCTGATGATAAGGACACTATTGCCGCCGCACAGGAAGTAACCCCTCAAAATTTTCGGGTTTTCGTAACAAACGGCACAGGCCCGCGCACCAAGCCCAACGCGCTCAACGCCGCTTTACCACATTGCCGGTGCGACATTATTACGGTCTATGACGCTGAGGATCGCCCGCATCCTCAACAACTGCGCGCCGCAGCCCAT
The DNA here is from genome assembly GCA_964352785.1 of uncultured Caulobacterales bacterium. Classification (GTDB taxonomy): domain Bacteria; phylum Pseudomonadota; class Alphaproteobacteria; order Caulobacterales; family Maricaulaceae; genus JACOMS01. The sequence goes on along the minus strand of CAYGTI010000012.1, from coordinate 66,203 downwards.
GCCTTAAGCGGGAACCCGGCATTGGCTGTCGTTCAAGCACCACTCATGTACTATAATGCAGACCAGAACTGGCTAACCCGTCAATTCGCTTTGGAATATGCGGCGTTATTCTTGGTTTGGCTACCGTTTTTAAAACGGCTAAATTTGCCCTTCCCATTAGGCGGCACCAGCAATCACATCCGCGGACTTATGTAGCAAACGCAGGAAGCGTTTCAACAAAGTCCTCGTATGTGAGGAAAGTATGAAATATACCATTTTTCTATGGTTGGAATCATTAAGCGAATATTTAAGAGGGCAGACCCTCATATCAAAACGGTGGAGGCATGGACTGCCTTTGGTGTTCTGGTCATGAGTAGCGGGGTTACAGCGGCCATTTTGAAGGTGATTAAGGATGCCGTCTTTTCGGTAAGCTGGGAATATTGGGTCATCGTTGGTGTTCCAACTTTGATTGTTTTGACATTTTGCGGTCAATACTACTCATTTCGACGGAAAAAGAACCAACTTCTATTGATGAATTTGCAAAATGGTGAGGCGCTTTCATCTGACGAAACACCTGTGACCACAACGGCAAACTTAGATTACTCTAAACCCATTGAGGATTTAGAAAGAAAAGTAGACCGTTTGATTGATTTTCAAGTTGAGCGCGATGTATCAATTAAAAGTCTCTCGGAAGCTATGATCGCGTCCGCGCAAACTTCTGATCTTGAACAGCTTGAAACTAAAATAGAGCGTCTAAATGGCACTATGGACGGTAAATTCGCGCTCCAAGACAAATCTATCAGCGCGTTAAGCGCGGAAGTTTCAGAACTTAGCCGAATTATAGATGACGAATACAAAAGAAACCGTCTTAGATTTGGTGAGCTTCATGAAATTCTACAAGCAAAAACATACTTAAATCGATTTGACGTTATGACCGCCGACATTGAAAGCCTTATAGCCGACTTGGACGTACTGCCAATGTGCAAAAACTGGGAGTCTCTTTATACTGCCTTTAAGGGAAAGCTTAGAGAGTGGGATACTTTCAAAGATATATATCCGATACCCGCATATAAGCCTTTATTTGAGGTGAATGAGCAAGACCTTAAGCTAAAGGGCTGGACACCGAAAGTTCAGGCACTCGACCCTGACCAAGCTTTATCGTATAAGCACTTTAGGATATACAAGAGGGCTTTTGAAGAAAACAAAGACCGTCTACACTCGAAAATTCTCGATAAAGCAATGCAATTTTTTATCGGCAGCGGATGCAGTTCTGAATCTCTTGATTATTTTAACTAAAGCCGCAAATCCCGTACTCCGATTGCATCGAGACACTGTAACATAAAAGCCGCACTAAACTTGCCGCGTCCGATCTTGTTTCGGACGTTGGCTTCCTTTTCATCAAAGCCCATTTCGTTCAATTTATCGGTTAAAGTGGCGTAAGTTAACCCGGCTCTTTTGATTTCACTCTTGAGTATCAGGGCTATTTTGGTTTCATATTCAGGGCTATCGGCCATAAAATGCACCTTTCATAGTGTATTTTGCACTATCCACAGTGCTTTTCTGTTTACTTCACAATCTTTTTACACTATAAACGATGCATAATGCAACGGAGATAGTGCAATGTCACAACATTTTCTTTTATCGGCAAAGTCAAGAAGCCTAAGCCTAAAGAAGATTTACAAGATGGGCGAAACTGCCGCCTATGACCTTTTCAGACAGATTCGCTGGCCTGAAACGGATGGCGAAGCTGTGTGTCCGCAGTGTGGATGCCCTGAAAGCTATGACATTAAGTCCCGCCGTAAGTTTGAGTGCAAAGCCTGTAAGCATCATTTTAGCGTTACAAGCGGCACTATCCTTCACTCTCGCAAACTGGACTTCACAGACCTTCTAGCGGCTATCTGCCTATTCGTGACAGGCTCTAAGGGCATGAGCGCGGTTCAATTTTCACGTACTATGGACGTTCAATACAAAACGGCTTGGGTACTTTGTCACAAGATGCGCGAAGCCTTGGCAGACGAAACCGACACGCACACGCTTCAAGGTGAAGTCGAGATCGACGGTTGTTACATCGGCGGCAAGGTACGACCATCAAACTACAAGAATGACCGCCTAGACCGCCGCTTGCTTGGCAACCGTTCACCGAACCGCCGCGTTGTAATCGCTCTGCGTGAGCGTATGGGCCGGACATTGCCATTTGTACGCCGCACCGAAAAAGAAGGCGTTGACCTCGCGCTTGGCCTTGTTGCCAAAGGCTCTACAATCATCGCTGATGAAGCTACACATTGGGACACGCTAGAATGGGACTATAAATCAGAGCGCATCAATCACAGTGAAGCCTATAGCCATAACGGCGCTCATACAAATTGGGTTGAAAGCTACTTTGCTCGTCTGCGCAAAATGGTACGTGGTCAGCATCATTGGGTTAGCCCTAAGTATCTTTACCAGTACGCAGAACACGCCGCATGGCTTGAAGATCACCGTAAGACTTGTACGGGCGGGTTAACACGCCGTATCACTCGCGCGGCTCTTATCGCCCCTACAAGCCGTAAATTCAAAGGCTACTGGCAACGTAAGGCATCTAACCCACTCGCGGCCTAATCTGCCATTCAATATTCCGGCTTTCATTTTGTCTGCCGATTATTGCACCCTTTTCCCTTTGTGTTTTTAAACACTTCGACACGCGGCGCGTTAAATCCGTCACGGCGCGTCTATCCCGAATATCCGAACCACTGGACGCTAGGACGTTCTGCGCCAGTTCACGGCTCTTGAGCGGCCCCTCGGCAAGCCGTAATTCAAGCATAAGGGCGTCTAGGAGTTCACCACGTCCGAATATGACGTGGCGGCGTTGCCTTGGCATAGCGGCGTCCAGATCGCCTTTATATCCTAGTGCTATCAGCGCCTTATCAAACGCCTGTATGTCGTTCTTAATCTCTGCAAGGCGCTCCATAATGCCCTCGGCCTCGTTAAACAGTTCCCCGCGCTTCTTTAGCAAGCCGTTCTGCGTCTCTGTGAAGTCTGTAATGCGGGAATAGTGAGCCATGCCCTAGCATAGCGACATAACAGGTGATAATCAGTCAGAATGTTCCTGCGTTTGCTACATAAGTCCGCACATCCGGCGAAGCGCGCTGGAACAAGTCGGGGCATGGGATGCCTATAATGTAACCGAAGATGCAGATTTAAGCTTTCGCCTCGCCGCTTACGGCTGGAAGCTTGGATACATAACTCAACCGACAGCCGAGGAAGCTGTATCACGCCTTAAACAATGGAATTATCAACGCACCCGCTGGATGAAAGGTTACATGCAAACTTGGGTAACCCACATGAAGCACCCGCTTGTACCCGGCGGGCTGTATGGGTTTTCGCGCATCATCACACTGCAACTCACACTTGGCATCACACTTATAACAGGCCTCTTTCACCTACCCGGCATTATGATGGTCATGCTGATTTGGATTTATGCGGCATTGTCTGAAAACGGCCCATCATTACCCGTTATATTATCTGCAAGCCTGCTAAGTTGTTATGTTGCAGGTATTATTATTGGTATCACTGGAGCTGTGCGGCTTGGGCGGCCAAAGCTAATTATATCAACACTTGGAATGCCGCTATATTGGTTAGGGCTTTTTGGCCCAACGCTAAAAGCACTTGTTGAGTTAAAGCGGCGGCCTTTCCACTGGAACAAGACGGAACATGGTGATAAAGACGCCGCCACTTAAACTAACGCCCATAACCCGTGAGAACTCTCATGCCGTCTGAACATCATCTTGCTTATACACTCATCGCTTTGCTATTTTGCGCTGGTCTTGGCGTTTTTGCATTTTGGCGAAACTTTAGAAAACATGACGGATTGAAGGCTCCGGTTATTCCGTGGATGATCATCAGCCTCGGCTGCCTCGCTACTGGGTTTATGCTCTTTGTACATGTGGTAAATTTACTCGGTATAGAGACAGGACGATAACATGAGAAAGTTTTTAACTTACGCAGCTATCGGGCTTATTGCCTTTTGGATGCTGGCTGGAGCTATAAGCCACTTTTTCAAGCCAGAGTTTTTCTATGCGCTTGTACCTGACTTTCTGCCCAAAAAGTTCGTTGTTTACGCAACAGGCGTACCAGAACTTTTCATCGGCCTTGCTATTTTATGGCCACGAACACGGGCTATCGCAGGATTAGGCTTTAGCCTTTTATGTTTAGCTTTTCTACCGCTGCATGTTTGGGATTTGTTTCGCGAAAGCCCCGCCATTACCCCGCATAGCGCGGCAATTATTCGCGTTTTCATACAGTTTTTCTTAATCTGGATGGGCTGGGCAATTTGGAAACAAAAGTCTTTAGGCCCTGCCGGTACTACCAAAGCCGCCTGATCCGCGGCGCGTTTCTGATAGCTGTGACACGGCTTTAAAATTAGCTTGAACAACCGGGGCAATTATCATTTGTGCAATGCGCTCACCATGATAAATCGTGAAAGGCTCCGCGCCGTGATTGATCAAAAGAACTTTCACCTCGCCGCGATAATCCGCATCAATCGTACCTGGCGTGTTTAAGCATGTCAGGCCGTGCTTAAATGCCAAGCCTGAGCGCGGACGGATTTGCGCTTCAAAACCCGCGGGTAGCGCCATGCAAAAGCCTGTAGGTACAAGGCCGCGTTGCCCGGGCTCAAGCACCATAGGGGTTCTCCCTAAAGCAGCCCGCAAATCAGCGCCCGCTGCCAAAGCTGTTTCATAAGACGGCAACTCAAGGTCATCAAAATGCTCAAGGCATTTAAATTCAATCAGGGGCGTTACAGCACTCATTTTACGTCTTTCTGGTTTTCTGCGGTCGCTTGGTCTGCCAACACAGTATTTGTGTCATCAACCGCTTCGCCGACAGACAAACCATGTGGCTGTAGATTAAAAATATCGATGACATCTTTGAGCTTAGCCTCTTCGGAGGGTGATAAAGGTGGCCCCTGATACGTGTACTGGAATTCACTATCCTTGTAAAAAGTTGTCATGAGACGACTGTCAGGACTGTCGAAATTTTCAGACATTGCCAGAGGTAGCCCTGTAGCTAAAATCGGAAAATCCCGCAATGTAGGGATCACATATCTACGTTCGCACATCACACCTCGAATATCATACCCATCTAGCGTCTTAAGAACCCCGTCTTCATCATCATAGACACTGCTCATAAAAGCTACCGCCGGGCGAAAGGAGGCCATTTTCGCGCCTGTATCTATCCCGTCTTTAAGAACGGGTTCCATTAGAACAACTTCGCAAGCCGCAATATTGTCCGCATGGGCTGGCAAAACAAATGCTGCGAGACAGAACGGCAAAATAATCAGTATTTTTTTCATGAAAACTCCTCGGCAATTCTGTTTGCAAGTCGGCGGGCCGCTGCCTGTTTAGTCTCTTTCGGCCAAACTTCTTCACCGCTGGGCGTTACCAAAATCATACTGTTTTGGTCACCTCCCATCACATCGCCGGACACATCGTTTGCGACAATCCAGTCACAGCCTTTTTTTGATAATTTAGCGCGGGCATGATTTATAATATCATTGGTTTCGGCGGCAAAACCTACAATCAATGTTGGTCGGTTTTTGGCCCGGGATAATGTCCGTAATATATCAGGATTTTCAACGAGCTTTAACGGCGGGATACCAGCCTTGTCTTTCTTAAGTTTACGCTCTGACATATTGTCCGGGCGCCAATCGGCGACGGCAGCAACCGAGACAAAAACATCCTCCGGCCATGCGTCTTCGCAAGCCTTTAGCATCTCACGCGCAGTTTCGACGCGCCTCAACTTTACCCCCAATGGCGGCGCTATACTCACGGGACCCGAGACAAGCGTAACATTAGCGCCAAGGTCAGCCAAGGCGCTCGCGATAGCATAACCCTGTTTTCCAGATGAGTGATTCGAAAGATACCTAACGGGATCAATAGGTTCACGTGTCGGCCCCGCTGTGACAAGCGCGGTTTTCCCCAAAAGAGGCTTAGCCCCACGTAATGTATCGAGTGTCATATCGCCAGCCAGAGCCGCTTCGATGGTGTCAGCGATAACTTCTGGTTCAGTCATACGGCCATCGCCAAATTCACCGCATGCCATGGCACCCGCATCAGGCCCAACAAACAAGGCACCGTCCTTTTTCAGCGTTTGCACGTTGCGCTGCGTGGCGGGCGCGTCCCACATGCGTACATTCATAGCCGGCGCAAAGAGCACACGCTTATCCGTTGCCATCAAAGTCGTGCTAGCCAAGTCATTGGCAATACCGTGCGCAGCCTTTGCCAAGATATCTGCTGTAGCTGGGGCGACAACCACGAGATCTGCAGAACGTGAAAGTTCAATATGCCCCATCTCGGCTTCGTCTGTCAGGTCAAACAAATCCGTAAAAACCCGTTCCCCGGACAAGCCGCCCGCAGAGAGCGGCGTAACAAATTCACACCCGCCCCGCGTTATAATAACAGATGTTTTGATCCCGCGCTTGGCCAGCACACGGATTAGAAATAGCGACTTATAGGCCGCTATTCCTCCGCCGATAATAAGTAAAATACGTTTCGCCATACTGCCTGACTAGAATTGGGAAGCGGCCCAAACACCGCCCAGAGTTACTACAGCGCCAAGGCCAGCCCATGCAAACCCTTTCATCAGGCCGCGGCGTATCTCTTTGGGGTGCGGATGAGGAGTTTTTGACAAATCGACCTCGCCATCCACCCAAGCTTTGGCAAGCGCGGCGATATTTTCAGTCGCATCTGGGAGTTTTTCAAGTGTACGCCTCGCGCGGTCAAGCCCGTCTAAAAGATCACCTATGCGGCCTTCCGGGCCCAATTCACGGCGCATGGACGCCTCCACGATCGGCGCGGCGGTGCCCCACATATCAAAATCCGGATCAAGGCGGCGACAAACCCCCTCGGTTTGCATCATGGTTTTTTGCAGCATGATAAGTTGCGGCTGCATTTTCATATCAAAAATTTCTGTGATCTCAAATAGCTGTAACAATACTTTGCTCATCGATACATCAGAGGCCGTTTTCCCAAAAATAGGCTCACCCACCGCACGAAGCGCGGACGCAAAGTCTTCAATGCCGTGATGACGTGGCACATATCCTGCCTCAAAATGCACCTCAGCAATACGTAAATAGTCCCGCTTCAAAAACCCATACAGGATTTCGGCGTGGAAACGTTGCTCACGCGGGGATAGACGGCCCAATATTCCAAAATCAATGAGCACAAGGTCGCCCTCGTCATTCACAATCATATTGCCCTCATGCATATCCGCATGAAAAACTCCATAATCAAACGAGCACGCCAGAAAAGATTGCATGATTTTGCGCGCAAGCTCTTTCGGATCATAGGCCGGGTCGGTCAGAATGGCATCATCAGAAACAGCCTTTCCGTCGATCCACTCTGTGACCAGAACATCTTTACCGCCTAGCCCCCAATAAATCTCCGGGACGAGATATAGACCGGTTTCAACCGCCGGATCTGTTAGCTCTGAGGCGGCGGCAGCTTCCAACCGTAAGTCCAGTTCAAGCATCACAGCTCGCCCAGCCGTTTCAATAAATATTTTTGGCCCCAAACGGCGTGTTTCCGGGACGATAAATTCTGCCAGATTAGCCACCATGCGCAGCACATCCATATCTTGCTGCATAGCTTTGCGGATATTGGGCCGTAAAATCTTGACTGCAACTGTCTCACCAGACTTCAAAAAGCCTTTGTGAACCTGCGCGACAGAGGCTGCAGCGATGGGCTCAGACAGAGAAGTCAGCTTTTCTGTCCAAGGCCCGCCCCATTCTGCTTCCAGCATCGCTTCGGCCTTTGCCATGGGAAACGGCGGAACGTTATCCTTGAGACGCGTCAGGCCTTTAATGAAAACAGGATCTAGCATATCACCGCGTGTGGATAATATCTGGCCAAATTTAATATAGGCCGGGCCCAGCTTTTCGAGCGCATTTGCAAACCGCTCACCTGGATTGTCAGCGCGGCCTCGAATGGCGAACAAACGCGACAAACCGCCGGCCATGCGCATAAACCATGGTACGCGGCCTGCATATTCCGCGGGGATGAGCGCGTCATGCCGGATCAAAACCCATCCCGTGCGAAGCATGCGAAAAAATATCGATAGCGTATTTAACATCCCGCCGCTTATAACGGGCGTTATTCTAAAAATATATGGGGATTTTGACGCGGGGCGACAAGCTTAAACATGCCGCGTTTCATGCGCAATGAGCCAGTTTTTTTTATCGAGCCCGCCCGCATATCCGCCAAGTCCGCCGCCTTTGGCAATAACCCTGTGGCAAGGCACAATCAATGCTAAGCCGTTATTGGCGTTGGAGCTGGCCACTGCACGGACAGCTTTTTCATTTCCGACCAATTGCGCCAACTGTGTATATGACCGTGTTTCCCCGTAAGGAATGTCACACAAGGCTTGCCAGACAGACTTTTGAAACGCGGTGCCAGTCATCGCCAAAGGCGTTTCAAATATTCTAAGGTTTCCAGAAAAATAAGAGTTGAGCTCAGATTCTATTTGATCGGTTATCTGTGTGCGTCCCGGGATGATGGCCCGGCGGTGCACTTTTGCTAGGCGTTCTAATTGGCGCTGCATATTTTTACGTACTGTGAATTCAAGTAGCCATAAATGCGAATCGTCACAAATTGCCATCATCGGGCCGAGGTCTGTATCGATCCATTCGATCATAAGGGGAGAGGCCGTACAGCCCTTGGGAGCGCAGCCAAAGGTTTTGGAAAACGCCGCACGAAAGCCACTGGGTGAATTATACCCCGCCGAGAGTTGCGCTTCGATCACGGGCTCACCTTTGTGGATGGCGTTTGTCGCCCGGGCCATACGGCGACGTCTCGCATAATCAGAAAAGGTCATGCCAAATCGCGATTTAAACTGACGGCGCGCCGTTGAAGGATCTATATTTCGAGCCACCAAGTCTTGCTCTGACCATTTACGCTCCGGATCTTCTTCGACGAGGTTAATCAGCGATTTGATCAAATTTGAGGCCTCCCCGGGCAGGCGCATGGGGTGACAACGGCGACAAGCCCGGTATCCTGCCTCCAAGGCCTCTTTTGCCGTGCGGTGAAAGGTGCAGTTTTCCGGTTTGGGTAGCCGCGCCGGGCACCCCGGACGACAAAATATTCCAGTGCTCGTCACACCCATGAAAAACAAGGCCTCGTATGACGTATCACGCCGCGCAAAAATATCGTAAAGTTTTCTTGGGTTCATATCCATACTTCCGCCTAGCACAAACACTTCCGTCCCGCCGCCGAAAATCGGGCATTGTTATTATAAAACCGAACCGCTAGTTAACGCCCCATATTATAGGCGAACATACGAGTAAGATTATGACCGTACACCTTCATAAAAACGACCTCCCCGACGGCATTGAGTTTGGCAACAGCGTCGCCGTTGATACAGAAACACAAGGGCTGTCACTTGTTCGGGATAAATTATGCCTTGTTCAACTTTCAGCCGGAGACGGAGACGCGCATATCGTCCAAGTCAACCGCAGCACCTATGATTGCCCCAACCTGAAAGCCTTGATGTCTAATCCCGACGTCGAGAAAATTTTCCATTTTGCGCGTTTTGATGTCGCGATCATGAGCCGCGATCTAGGCATAGATATTACGCCTGTTTTTTGTACAAAAATTGCCTCAGGCTTGGTACGAACTTACACTGATAGGCACGGGCTTAAGGATCTTTGCAAAGAACTTATCGGCGTAGACCTATCCAAACAACAACAAAGCTCTGACTGGGCCAGTGATATCTTAACGGAGGCCCAACTCAACTACGCCGCGTCAGATGTGTTATATCTGCATCAACTGCAAACTATTTTAACGGCGCGCCTGTTTCGGGAAGATCGTTACACTATTGCCAAGGCCTGCTTTGAGTTTTTACCAGCGCGCGCGCAGCTCGACCTACGCGGTTGGGATGACATCGATATTTTCTCCCATAATCTTAAGCGCAATAGCACGTAAAAAGATGAAGCCTTAATAATTCGCGACGAATTAACATCACTTCATTCACTGATTTTGCCTATCGCTTTCAGGCAGGCCTTGATTTATAAAAGAGCCTTATGACCCTCTCAGCCGCACATGAAACCAGCGAAGCCCTTGGTCTCTGGGAACCTAAACGCACCATGACGCTTGAAGCGGCGAGGCGGCATTCCCGCAGAATACGCCACATACGCCAGATTCTGATTGGTCTCTCAGCTTTGTTGATTGCAACGCTGGTTTGGCAATTTGCCCGTCAAAGCACGACAACCTTTCCCCAAGACAATCCTAACGAATCTGTTCGTATGATTAACCCGCGTTATAGTGGCCGTACAGACGACGGGCTGCCCTACTTTCTGACTGCAGCGGAAGCCATCCGCACAACAACAGACGATGCAGTCGTTGAACTCCTTAAACCCGTCTTGCATTTTTACCGCGAAGAAGGGCTGGAAGAATCCACGATTATTGCTGACGCCGGAACCTATGATGACGTCAATAAAATTCTGAATTTAAATACGAAAGTGGATTTGAAAACGGATGACGGAAATCATTGCGTATCCACCCATGCACGGATATTTGCAAAAACTAAAATTGTCCAAGGCGATCAGCCAATAAAATGTATCGGATCATTTGGTACTGTGAACGGAAATGCCTACGAGATTTTAGAAAACTATACAGTATTTGTTTTTAAAAATGGTATTGACGCTGTACTGGAACAAAGTTCAGCAACACTTTTGCCTGAGGACATCCAATGACTTTGAAAGAAAGTTTCGCCGCAAGTCTCATTAGCCTAAGCGCCGCCTTAGTGATGCCCGCATCCGCGCAGATTAGCTATGATGGCGATGCCGATATTTATATTGATGCAGAAAAGGCGACTTACAAAGGCTTGAAGACAATTTTAGAAGGGGCCGTTGACGTAAAGCAGGGCAGCGCGCGCATTCTGTCAGACATTATGTATATCTACCGCGAGGAAACCCCAGAAAACATCGGCGAAAATGCCCCTATGGGTGAAGTCTCACGTATTGAAGCGGAAGGGAACTTTCGCTATGTCACACCGGATAGCACGGTCACGGGAAACAGGGGTGTTTACCAACGCAGTACCGGTATTATTGTTGTGACAGGAAATGTTAAAGTCGTACAAGCCTCAGGTAACAGCGCGACAACGGACAGGTTGACATATAATGTTAAAACAGAAACCATTCGATTTGAAGGCGACTGCCTAGGAAAAGAGTGTAAAGATCGCCCGTCTATCCGTATCGGAAACTAAATTATGAACGTCTTTGTTAAATACCTCCTTATTGCTCCGCCCCTCCTCACGCTAATGCCAGCCGTCGCCAACGCTCAATTTGCGCGAAATAACAGCGCACCTATAGACGCCTCTGCTGATAATATTGTCAATCGCTCCGGCGTGACCGTTCTCACCGGCCAAGTCGACGTTAGACAGGGCACAACACGTATTCTAGCCGATGAAATGAAAATTTACAGCGCGGCAACAGGCGTTGCGGGAGCGGCCAGCGACATCAATAAGATCGTGGCTAAAGGAAATTTCTATTACTTGACCCCAGAGCAAGAAGTACGTGGAACTGATGGCCTATATGACGAGGCCGAAAATTCCTTCACGGTGACAGGAGACGTGATTTTACTACAAGGCGACAATGTTGTGACCGGCGATAAGCTCATCTATAATCTCGGAACCGAAGAAGCTCGCGTTGTCGGAACCTGCCAAGGGCGACAGTGCGGATCTACAGGCCGTGTCAACATTCTGATCAAGAATACGCAGAACAGCAGTTCGACACCATAAGCGTCTTATAAACGGCGTTCAAAATAGAATGTAACCGCATGGCTGATACACTGTTAGATCAAGACACTCAAAACGGGAGAATTCCCTCAAGCCTGCCTATACCGGCGACCGGCCTTGCAGCCAACAATATTGGCAAAGCTTACCGCGGCCGGGTTGTTGTCAAAGACATTACGTTGACAGTGCAGCGCGGCGAAGTCGTGGCCCTTATGGGGCCGAACGGTGCAGGTAAGACAACCAGTTTTTATATGATAATGGGTTTGATTGAAGCGGATCGGGGCATGATCACACTGGACGGCGAGGACATCACATCACTGCCCATGTATCAGCGCGCGCGCCTTGGCGTTGGGTACCTTCCGCAAGAACAATCTATTTTTCGCGGGCTAACCGTTGAAGAAAACATCAGGGCTGTTGTACAGCTTACAGAAAAAGACCGCTCCAAGTGGAATGATAATGTCGACGCCCTACTCGACGAACTCAACATCGGACACATTAAAAAGAGCCCGGCCCTAGCTTTATCCGGCGGAGAGCGCCGCCGCGTTGAAATCGCTCGTGCGTTGGCATCCCGTCCCAGCTTTATTTTACTGGACGAACCTTTTACAGGAATTGACCCTATCGCCATCGCCGATATTTCTGAGTTGGTGCTTTACCTCAAGAAACGCGGCATCGGTATTTTGATCACAGATCACCGCGTGCGCGAAACATTGGATATTGTTGACCGTGCATCGATCCTCTTCCAAGGTGAAGCCTTGTTCGAAGGCACACCCGAGGAAATCCGCGCCAACAAAGATGTACGGCGTGTCTATCTGGGTGATAAATACGCCTAGCAGCAGCTCTCACGCTGACTAGGGTCGGTCGTAACTTTCATTTTACCTTGTTTTGTTTCCTGAGGTTCTCTGATGCGAACGTCGCAGTTCGGAGTTTCAAAGAGTCGATCTTCAGTAACGGCAACAGCAGGCTCAATCGGAATAAACATATCCGTATAAGGCTCTGTCTGCATCAGATGAAACGTTTTCTCACAAACAGCGGAACGCTCACCGCGCCGAAACACATGACCGTCATCATCCTGCACATGACGCCATGGCCCTTTGTAAATCAGGGCTTGGTTCTTTTCGAAGCAAACACCCTGTTTCCCCTTGTAAGCCAGATAGGTCGCTGAGCGATACTCAATCCCATCGACAATCTGCCAAGGTTCAAGCTCAAGCTTGTCAAGTGTAATGCCGTGAAAGCCCGCCATTTCTAATGCTGCGCCAAAATCATGTTCTGTCAACGCGCCGGAAATACACCCGGACCACAACCTCGCATCCTTTTTAAGCGCTTCGGGACTATCCTCATCCGAAACAATGTCCGAGATAGCAACACGCCCACCAACCTTGAGAACACGAAACATCTCTGAAAAGAGCTGTGCCTTTTTCGTATCAGACACAAGGTTAAGCACACAGTTTGACACGATCACATCAACGCTATTGTCAGGGATCATGGTCATCTCGTTCTTGAGGCGCAGTATTTCAGCATCCATTTTTTCCATGTCAGCAGCGCTTTTAACTGGATTATCCGCCAGCCATACATTCAAATCGTCATGATCAAGTTTGAGGTCCTCGATATGTCCTCTGCGGAACTCAACCACATCATAACCCAGCTTATCAGCTATAACAGGCGCATTGGTTCGCGCTAAATTGAGCATTTCATCCGTCATATCAACACCGATAACACGGCCTTTGGGGCCAACAATTTGCGCCGCAATAAAGCAAATCTTTCCTCCACCGGAGCCTAAATCCAGAACCACCTCGCCCTCGCGAACATAGCGCGAAGGGTCACCACATCCATAATCTCGATCCAGAACCTCTTGCGGAATGATCTTTAAATATTGCGGGTCATAATCAATGGGACAACACAGAGCCGCCTCAACAGCCAGTGCCCCCGCCGCATAACGGCCTTGCACATCCTCGCGCACATCCGCGTTGGTCGACGGTCTATGTGTAAAATCATCCATGATGTATCCTTCTCTTTGCACCCCTCATAACAGAGTCCTTAGAAAGCCAAAGTAATAGATTTGTGATGTGGTGAGCCGCGCTAATATTACGAAGGACTGTCGTCGACCATTTTCCCGTGTCGCATCATGAAGGGCGCTTGGGAAACAGCAAAAACCAACGTGAGGGGAAACATACCAAACAGTTTAAAATTCGCCCAGAAAGGTTCGCTAAAATTACGCCACACAATCTCATTAATTATCGCGAGTACAAAGAAAAACAGTCCCCAGCGGATCGCCATAACGTTCCACGCCTTTTCCGGCATCTCAAAAGCGCCGCCCATCATTATTTTTATGACGTTCTTGTTGAGAAAAACACCCCCAATCACAGCAATGCCAAAGAGCGCATTAATCACCGTCGGTTTCATGTAAAAGAAAATGGGGTTTTTAAATAAAAGAGCTAGCCCCACAGATATGACGATAATAACCGTGGATAATACGAGCATGTTCGAAAATTTACCGTGCTTGATCCTCGAAAAGGCCAAAGCCAGCAACGCAACAACCATGAAGACACCCGCCGCAGTAAAGATCGCTCCGTCCGGGTCTGTGCGGCGTAGATAATGATAGGCCCCAACAAATATGGCCACAGGCCCAAGGTCAACCCACAGGTTTTGTCCATTTGATTTTGGCTTTGGTGTCTCATTATCCATATCAAGCCCTGTGCATCAGGATAAGTATGAAAGCAAGACAGATTGAGCGCAAGTGCAACCTTGGAGCATTAAAATCATCTAAGAGCCTATGACCGCGTTAGCCACTCCGGATAAGGCCGCAGCGAATACAGACGCCGAGAAGTTTTCCAAGTCTTCCATCCGCTCACCAATACCAATAGCGTGAATTGGGAGATGGTGCTTGTCAGAGAGCGCCACCAATACCCCGCCTTTGGCCGTGCCGTCGAGCTTGGTCATAATCAGCCCGGTAACGCCCGCCGTTTCTTTAAAGGCCTCGGTTTGCGACAAAGCATTTTGCCCAACCGTCGCATCAAGCACCAAAATACAATGATGCGGTGCCGTCTCGTCCTGCTTTTTGATAACGCGAACAATTTTTGAGAGTTCATCCATAAGCTCTGTCCGGTTTTGAAGACGGCCCGCCGTATCAATCATGATAATATCGACGCCTTCATTTCTCGCCCGATCAATGGCATCATAGACAAGCCCTGCCGCGTCTGCGCCAAGATTGCCTGACATGACAGGAGCCTTTGAGCGCTCGCCCCAGACAGTTAACTGCTCAACAGCTGCAGCGCGGAAAGTGTCGCCTGCAACAATCAGTACTTTTTTGCCGCTATCGGTATAGCGCTTGGCCATTTTCCCTAAAGTCGTGGTCTTTCCGGATCCGTTCACACCAACAAAGAGTAAGATTTGGGGTTTTGACGTCCCCAGTATCAGCGGTTTTTCTAATGGCGTTAAAATTTCGGATATCACATCAGCAAGCGCAATTTTGACTTCCATATCAGTAACTTGCTTATCGAAACGGTCTTTTGACAGCAAAGCCGAAACCTTTGACGCAGGGCCAACCCCTAAATCAGAGGCAATCAATAGGTCTTCGAGTTCTTCGATGGCCTCGTCATCCAGCTTTCGCTGCGTGAACATAGACGACATGCCATCCGACATCCGAGATGTGGATTTTTTCAAACCCGTTGAGATGCGTTCCAGAAACCCATCTGCCTGATCGGACCCGGTTTCGAGTAATGCAGCGGCTCGTTCTTTTTTATCGGCTAAAGTCTGCCGCGCAGCTTCGGCGTCCGCAGCGGCTTTCTCGGACGCGATTTTCTCAAGCGCTGCTTTTTCAATAGCAGCCTTCTCGATCGCATATTTTTCAGCAGCGGCCCTCCGTTGCTCGGCCTCTTCGGCTGCAATTCTCTCACGTTCGGCCCGCGCTTTCGCCTCTACTTCAAACCGGGCGCGGGCATCAGCTTCTTGTTTGGCGGCCAGCAGTGCGGCTTCCCGTTCGCCCTGCTCTCGCCGGGCGCGCTGCAGAGCGGCTTGTTCTTCGGCTATCCTGCGCACTTCAGCTTCGGCCTTTTCCCGGTCTGCGACTTCACGGGCCAACCGCTCGGCTTCTACGCGCTCAACTTCAAGCTGCTTTTCTTGTGCTAATTTTTTTGCCGCTTCAACATCGCGCTGGGCCTGCTCTTCGGCTTGACGTTTTTCCTCGGATTCTAAGCGGGCTTGCTCTTGCTGATCTTTTTCAGCATCAGGCAGAATTCCGGCGGCACGGTCATTCTGCTCCCGCGCGGATTTAAGCGCAGCCGCATTAATGGCCGCCATACGCGCCGCCATCTGTTCATCGACGAGGTTTTGCTGAGCCGCTTTTTCAGCGGCTTCTTCCGCTTTTTTTTCTTCTTTGGATTTCAGGCCAAAGACCTTCTTGAAAAAGCCGCTCTTTTTTGTGTCTTCGTCAGCCATTAGGTAAGATGCCCTATGAGATGATCTGGCGTAAAGCCTGTGATTTTTACAGGTGCCAAGCTACCGCTTTCAGGCGGATTGTCTACTTCTACCAAGCTAAAATCAGGAAGGCGTCCCAATCCAGTCTCTTCGAACAAGGCTATATCCGTTTGTCCTTGTCGTGTTTCAAAATGAGATATCTTGGCGCGCATACCAGCCTCACGTAAATACCTCGCCCGAGCTTTCGTCACGGGGCCATCGACCGGCGGCATTTTTGCGGCGGGGGTACCTTCGCGCGGCGAATACGGAAATACATGCAACCAAGAAATACCAATATCATCAATAATCTGCCACGAGTTTTTAAACATCGCCTCATCTTCAGTCGGAAAGCCCGCAATGATATCTGCGCCAAACGTGATATCCGGCCGCGCCGCTTTGAGGCGTTCACAGAGGGATACCACGTCTTCACGGGAATGACGCCGTTTCATCCGCTTTAATATCATATTGTCACCGGATTGTAGAGACAAATGCAGGTATGGCATCATGCGCGGGTGCGTCGTTATAGCGTCAAACAGCGCCGGATCAATTTCGGCGGGGTCAATAGACGAGAGACGCAAGCGCGGCAACTCGGGGGCAAGCTTTAACACGCGGCGCACCAAGTCCCCCAAAGGCGGTTTTCCCGGTAGATCTACGCCCCACGACGAAATATCCACGCCCGTAAGAACGACTTCATTATAACCTTGCGCGGCAAGCGATTTAACATGCGCAACCACTTCGCCTGCTGGAACTGATCTCGCCTGACCTCTTCCAAATGGGATAATACAGAACGTACAGCGGTGATCACATCCGTTTTGCACTTGCAGAAACGCGCGTGTACGCGGTTGCGATTTTTCTAAAACTCGATTGCCGCCACCAATGAGTTGCGGCGCCGTTTCCTGAACAGACATAATGTCATTCACGCGAATTTTTTCACCCAACAAAAATGCGGCATCAAACGTAGCGGGAAGCATTTTTTCGGCGTTGCCGATGACATGGTCAACCTCGCTCATGGCTGCAAATTCCCGGGGGTTTATTTGCGCAGCGCAGCCAGAGACAATAATTTTCGCAGACGGACGGCGTCTCTTTGCTTTTCTGATTGCATTACGCGAATCCGCGACAGCTGCATTTGTAACCGCGCAAGTATTGACAATGATCACATCTTCCAAACCAGCGTCCTTGGCATGGCCCAGCGCCACATCACCTTCGTAGGCATTGAGGCGGCATCCGAGCGTTACAACTTCGGGGGTGTTATTCGTGTCTTTTTTCACGTGGCGTATGTGGGCCTTTAATAACACAGGGTCAAGCAGGCCAGTTTTTTAGGGCTGAATAATTAACATCAAAACCATTTTCCAAATGAAAAAAGTTTAGATTTGTCCTTCAAATTCTAGTTCAACCGGGCCTGTCATGATAACGTGATCATCGCTGTCTCGCCAGTCGATATGCAAAAGGCCGCCGTCGACCTCCACGTCAACACGCCGAAACGTGCGTTTTTGGCGCACCGCCGCGACCACTGCTGCGCACGCGCCTGTTCCGCACGCCAAAGTCATGCCAACACCCCGTTCCCACACTTTAAGCCTGATTTTATCTTTGGATTTTATCACCGCAAAACCCACATTAGCTTGCTCTGGAAAAAGCGGATGAAACTCGATCATCGGACCTACCTTATCAGGTTTAGCCTGTTCAAAGTCTTCCACGAAAAAAACGCAATGAGGGTTGCCCATATTGACCGCGCCAGGGTTTGATAAAACCGGGGCATCAATCGGGCCGACTTTCACATCAATATGATGGGTGTGCATAATTTCTTTAAGCGGTATTTTCTCCCACTCAAGCTTCGGTGGACCCATATCTACGGAAATCAAATTCGGTCCAACCGCGCGGCAATGCAGCAATCCGGCATTAGTTTCCAAGGTCATTTCATCCACGCCTGTCTCGCGTAGATAAAGCCATGCCGCGCACCGCGTGGCATTCCCGCATGCATCAACCTCGAACCCTTTTTGATTCCAGATTTCCATGAACATATGTGCGTCCGGGTGTTTTGGGCCACGCAACACAATCACTTGATCTGCCCCTTTGGACCCCATCGCGTCGCTACCGGGCTGGGCAATTTGATGCACAGACGTTTCTGTTAGTCCAAATCCAGGCTGGTCGCGAGCGTCAAAAACAGCGAAACGGTTTCCAGCCCCATTCATGATAAGAAACTTCATCGGATAGACATAGGGATGGCCAATTGTTTAGGCAATGTTTGAGAGGAAACCAGAGCAGACGCGTTAGCTCGCAAGCCGCTCTTCCTTTTTGCTCGTATGAACTTTTACCATCTCTGAGAGTTCTTCCGCGGATACGGGCTTTGTCATGAAGTCATTCATACCCGAGTCGAAACATGCATTCCTGTCATCATCGAACGCGTTCGCTGTTAGCGCCACTATAGGCAGACCTTTGGAACGATGATCCATGGCCCGAATTTTCCGCGTCGCTTCCAAACCATCCATATTCGGCATGCGCATATCCATAAAAATCATGTCGTAAGCTGCATTGCGAATGGCTTCAACGGCAAGCGCGCCGTCTTCGACGACTTCAACATGGCAACCTTCGGCTTCAAGTAATGTCCGGGTCAAAAGCGCGTTAATGGCGTTATCCTCGGCCAATAAAATTCTGACTCGCCCGTTTGTATTGGTAGGCTCGCCTCCTGATGGCGCGTCTTTTTGTTTCCGAAGAGACGGCTCTTCACTTTGCGGAGCTTCATCACTCACACCTACCGCTTTCGCAATAACAGCATCCCGCCAATTATTGCCCAAAACAGAACCTCCATCTTCGATCGGTAGGGCCCGGCGTTCGAAATCACGCTCTGGCTCAGACGGAATTTGTTGTGCAGGAGGGAGCGGAAGCTGTGAAATATCAAGTTCGGACGGTTCTGTTTGTTCAGCGGCGGCGGGAGGGGAATGAAAATCGGTTGGCGGAGCCTGTTCTGCCGGCGGCATAACGGCAGCCGGTGCCTGTTGTGCTACGGGGGCTTGTTGCAGATGGGCTTGAGCGGACGGGGTTTGTTGAAATGCAGGCTCGTCCGGCGGCGCAGCTTGCGCAGGTAGTTGCTCAGTAAAAGACGGCGGAGCCTCTGCGGGGGCAGTCGGGGCAACGGATTGCGGCGCTTGTTGTTGCAGGAACATCGTAACGTCTCGTGCAATCGAAAGGGCGCTGCCATCGGAAAGTGACGTTTCCAACCAATCATAAACTAATTCTGTACCGTCAGCTTGCGGCATGCGGGATTCGAAACGCGTCGCGCCGCCGGGGGCTTGCGGTGCAGGCCAGCCTGTAATTGGGTTTCCAGCCCAGTCTTGGACAGTCCCGCCGTACATTTGCAAAAAGGCCGCGTTCACAACGAGTACACGACCCGCAGAATCGCGTTTCATCATGGGCCCGGGCCAGGTCCACATTTGTGCTGCAAAAATTTCGTCAGACGACATGCATTACCCCATAAAACCCCGTGGATTACGGGCTATCACAGTCAATATTAATAATTAGTCTAAAAAATGTCTTACCAAGACGCGAATTAGAGGGTCAAAATACAAAAATACGTCCATTTATTGTAAATTCTATCCAAACGTAGCCATTCACATCGCAATTCAACTGGGTTTTTGACTGTAAGAGCGCCATTTCGAATCACTTTGAGCTGATTTCGCTGATATCAAGCCTCTCCGGGCTCGGCGATGCGATAAAGCTTCAGCAACATGCAGACGATGAACAGGCTCTGAACCCGCCAGATCTGCAAGCGTTCGGGAGAGCCTTAAAACCCGGTGATATCCGCGCGCCGTTAACCCTAACGTTTCCGCAGCCTGTATGAGTAATTTCTGACCCTCTTTATCCAGTTCTGCCACATGACCCAAACGGTCTGTCGGAAGCTCTGCATTTGTGAGGCCTCCGTTGCGGGCATATTGAATGTTACGAGCGGCCAAAACGCGTGCGGCAACCTCCTGTGTGCCTTCGGGCGAAGGCGGCAAAGCCAAATCAGCCGGCGTGACCGCTGGGACATCAATTTGAATGTCCATTCGGTCCATAAACGGGCCAGAAACACGGGCTTGGTAATCTTGGGCGCAACGCTCGCCTCTGCGGCAGGCAATACCATCTGCGCCCGCCGTGCCACAGCGGCACGGGTTCATAGCTGCAATCAATTGAAACCGCGCAGGATACCGCACGTGGGCATTTACCCGTGCAACAGATATCTCCCCAGTCTCAAGAGGCTGACGCAGGCTATCAAGAACCTGAGGCGTAAATTCGGGAAGCTCGTCTAAAAATAAAACACCCCGATGCGCCAAAGACGCTTCGCCGGGGCGCGCCCGAACGCCGCCGCCAACCATAGCCGGCATTGACGCCGAATGATGCGGGCTTCGGTAGGGCCGCCTCCGCGACAACTGGCCTCGTTCAAGTAAGCCAGCCACACTGTGCACAACAGACACATCAAGCAATTCTTTCGCGGTTAAAGGCGGTAATAACCCCGGCAAACGCGCTGCAAGCATTGATTTTCCCGATCCTGGCGGACCAACCATCAGTAAATTATGGGATCCCGCTGCGGCAACCTCCAACGCGCGCTTTGCTGTTTCCTGACCGCGTACATCGCGCAAATTTAGAGAAAATTCATCGTCCAAAAGCTGACCCGGCTCAGGGCGGGTTATAATTTGTGACCCTTTAAAATGATTCATGAGTTGAATAAGGTTTTGCGGCGCAAGAATAGCTAGATCACCTGCCCAAGCGGCTTCGGGGCCATTATCGGCTGGACATATTAAGCCCAGCCCGTCGGCGTTGGCCTGAACTGCAGCAGGCAAGGCACCGGGTACGCGCGTGATAGAGCCGTCAAGAGCCAGTTCGCCAATGGCAACATAGTCTTCAATCGCATCAGCGGGAATAACGCCCATCTCGGCCATTAGCCCTAGAGCAATCGGCAGGTCGTAATGCGCGCCCTCTTTGGGCAAATCTGCGGGTGCAAGATTGACGATTGTCCGGCGATAAGACAGCTCAAGCCCTATGGCAGTAAAAGCGGCCCAAAGTCTGTCACGCGATTCAGCGACGGCCTTGTCGGCCAAACCGACGATAGAAAAACCTTTGCTTTTATTAGCCACTTGAACCTGAACATCGACGCGGCGAGCCTCAGTGCCTTCAAAGGCGACTGTTGATATACGTGCAACCATGACGTCTTTTGACGCAAAAACACGAACAAATCAAGAACTTTATATTTTACGGCCAACGCACCTAACGGCTTTGAGCCCAGAAATCCCCTGCGGAAAGATGAGCGGCCGGCGCGAGATATGAAGCGGGTCGCGCATGTGATAACCACGCTCTGATTCCTTGATAATGACAGCCCAATGGGTGCGTCCGCTCGGAAGAATAAACCGAACGAGGGGGTAAAATCCGTCGGCCATACATTCGCGGATAATATTCTTATTCACATCGGTGTAGAATCGGGCCGTTGCGCCGCCGGACGTAATTCGCTCTATGGCGGCCCAAACCAGCAATCCAGAGCCTGTATACCCGTTTTGGCGCTTAAGCTGCGTGTTAAACTCTCCGGGTGTGATCTCAAAGCCAAGATTGGTGAGCGCCATCGCGGCCGCTGTAACGAGGCAGCCTTCGGCTTTAAGGGTTCGGCCAGAGCCGCCCATCCTGTCTTGCGCCCAACGCGGATCTTCTTGTGAAAAGGCGATCTTGTCCGGCAGGCCAGAACTACCCCCCATCTGCGGCACAGGAGAGGGCGTTGGCAAACTGGCACAGGCCGCAACAAAGAGACATATGCAAAAAAGACTAACAAATCGGCTAAACATGCCTGCTACTTTAAAAACCAAAGGCTAAAATGCCGTTTACTCGCCCAAGACGGCTGGGCGTTTGTAGTAAACATGCAGGCCGCTTACTGTGGACATACTGTCAGATTGCGTATTAAGCATCGTTCTGAGTCTGTCCAAAATCAATGTATCCAGCGTAATGATTAGCCCTGTAACGTAGGTCGCATATTCCGGCGAAACCCCCTGCGACGTTAGTATATCTTGCAACAGCACAACAGACGCTGACGGCACACCCGCAGCAGAGACTGAATAAATCAGGGACTGCAAGGCTACCACGATCCGGTCGCCCATAGAAACCTCAAGACCGTAAGCACTCATGGCGTAGAGCGAGAGCAGCGTTAATCCCATGAGTGTCCCGACCATATTAATGGTCGCGCCAATTGTAAAAAACGGCGTACTTTCATCTCCGTTAGCACCGAGTTGATCACAGGCAATTTTCGTCGCCGGCAGTGTTGCGATGGAGCTTGAGGTTGACAGCGCCACAACCGCCTGCGGGAAGACCCCGCGAAAAACGAATGGAACACTGCGGCGCAGTACCAGCGAGGTCACAACCAGCATAATCACCCAGACCGCGGCGAATGTAAGCAAGTAAACCCCCACCAGCGGAATTAAGCCCCTAAGTGTTTGTACTCCGCCCGGAGAGTTCAGCGCCAACGTGATCGATCCGAAAACGGCAAGTGGAATGGTGTATTGAAGAAATTTGCGAAAACCTTTCATGAACAAATCACTGATTTGATCGGCTTGAATGCCAATATCGAGCCTGCGTAGAGCCCCGCCGAATAAAACGCCCGCATATATGGAGATCATAAGTGGGGACGTGACGACGCCGTAAATTTTCATTGCAAACGGGATTTGCGTAATCATCGCAGGTTCACCGCCCAAAACGCTCGCCGGGTCAGCTAACATTTCCACATTAGAAAATAAGGAATATCCTGTCACAGCAACCACAGCACCGATGACTGAAAAGATTAAGAAGAACGTAAAGACACGCACGAATTTAGCCCCGAGTCCACCATGACTTATCGCAAGCGAAGAACCAATAGACATAATAATCAAGGCATACATGAGCGGCTTAAGCGGAACGAATAATGAGTCCTTCGCCAAACCCGCAATAGATTTTCCAAGGCTGACATCACCCAGTTTTATAGGATCAGCGAGAAAACTCGCGCCTAAGATATAAAAACCAACAGCGAGGACAGCGGCTATTATAACGAGCAGCAGTAGCGACGTTCTGTGAAAGCGTTCCATTATTATTATCCTTGTAAATATCGTCGACGACAGATCGAATGCCAACATTAGCCTTGCATAGATATTTCAAATTCTTTTTGGCGTTTTGCCATATCGTCTTCAGAAAGATCTTCGACGCGAGTCGAGAATGTCCAGCTATAATGATATTTGTCCGTCACAACAGCGGTTCGGTCGCCCCAAAACATGGTCTCGGGCTGGCTAACGCTCGTCATGCCTGCAGCAACAGCGCGTTGGTAAGACGCGTCGACATCGGGGACATATATATAAAAAGCAATCGAACCGGGCTGCGTCGGCGCTTTGCGAGGGAACCACTCCACTTCTTCCCCGAAGAACAAGCAGGAATCGCCAATCCACATTTCACCGTGCATGATCCACCCTTGTGAGTCGGTCATAAGCTGGATGCTTGTCGCCTCAAGAGCCGTCTCGTAATATTGTGAAGCCTCTTGGGCATCCTTGAACATCATACTGGCTATGACATCTTGATAGCCGTCTGGTTTATAATTCACCTACTCCTCCATCAACTGTGACGCCATGTAAGAATATATAAGCGCCTGGGAATGCGCCGTTTCTTCTAGGTTTGCCGCGCCCGCATGGCCGCCGTCAATATTTTCATAATACACGAACGGCAAGCCCATATCCTCTAAGCGATGGGCAAACTTACGCGCATGTCCCGGGTGTACGCGGTCATCTTTGGTGGATGTATAAATATACGGTACGGGATAGTCTACGCCCGCTTTGATCTGGTGATAGGGTGATAGCGCACGTATGAAAGCGCCTTCTGCTCCTGTATCATCCGGATCACCATATTCCCCGACCCATGACGCACCCGCTAAAAGTTTGTCAAAGCGGCGCATGTCCAGCAGCGGCACCCCAATAGCAACTGCATTAAACAAATCAGGGCGCTGCGTAAACATCACGCCCATCAATAGTCCGCCGTTTGAGCGCCCGTGTGTCCCCAGATGCTGGGAGCTGGTAATGCCGCGCGCAATTAAATTCTCGGCCACAGCAATAAAATCATCATAAATAATCTGGCGTTTAGTCTTCAGCCCGGCCTGATGCCAACCCGGCCCGAACTCACCGCCACCGCGCGTATTGGCCAGCACATAAACGCCGCCGCGCTCCAGCCATGCCCGGCCAATTGTCGCGCTGTAACTTGGGTTAAGCGATATTTCAAAACCCCCGTAGCCATAAAGTAATGTCGGGTTAGTCCCGTCCATCACCATATTTTTTTTGTGAACAACAAAGTAAGGCACTTGTGTACCATCCGTCGACTCTGCAAAAAATTGCTCAGACACCATATTTTCTGCATCAAACCAGCTTGGCAGAGCTTTAGCTTTTTCAATAGCCATATCACTTGTATCAATCGTCCAAAGCGTATCCGGCTCGAGAAAGCTTTCCGTGTTCACGAAAGCGATATCTTCTTTGGCATTTGTCGTCCCGATCGTTACATTGCCGTTCTCAGGGAAATCCAGTTTCGCAGACGTCCATTTTCCGTCTTTGAAATCAAAGGCATAGGCTGACCCTGATACATTTTCATATAGGCTAAGAAGGACCGCAGACTTCGTCGCGCCAAAACTGCCGATTGACTGCCTAGGGCTGGGCTTAATGACCTGATGAACTTCGGAGATATCTCCTGTTTCCATAAAGTCAGCAATCGAGAATGACACCAATGTCCCGGAACTATGCCCGCGCCAGTCCTCCTGCAAGCTCACTAATTGCTGACCCTTAAACTGATCCGAAACACTGGTTTTGGTCGGCAGTGGCAGCTTCACAGGCTTGAAAGCATTCTCGCCGCTGCGTGGAATCCAGTAATATTCAGTATCATAAAACGTTGTGGCGCGGACGATCATAATCTCATCTTGGCCGGAGGCATTTTCAAATGTGCCCGACCAAACCCCGACATCAGCCGCCTCGCCGCGCATCAACTCTTTAGCCTCCGACACATCTGTGCCGCGCCTCCAAAGCTTAGAGACCATGGGATAGCCTGAGTCCGTCATGGTGCCCGCGCCAAAATCAACGCCGATCAGCAAATGGTCTTGGTCAACCCACGCCACCCCGCCCTTTGATTCCGGCAAAGCAAACCCGCCATCCACGAAGCTCTTGCTGATAATATCGAATTCCCGGCGCTCCACGGCGTCTTTTCCGCCCACAGACAGATTGACGATGCAGCGCGTGTAATCCGGCGCAAGACATGTGTTGCCTTTGTACACCCAATTCTTCCCGTCAGCTTTGGCAAGCGCGTCAACATCCAAAATAGTGTCCCACTGGGGCGTCTCGGACGTGTAGCTTTCTAACGTTGTTGACCTCCAAATACCTTTGACATGGGTCTCGTCCTGCCAAAAATTATGCGCCAGACCGTTACGGTAAGAAATATACGGGATTTTCTCAGGCGAATTATAAACCTCTAAAAGCTCTTTTTTCATAGCCTTGTAGGTTTCTGTCTTCATTTTCGGCTCAGACGCCGCGTTCCAAGCTTTTACTTTCGTCAAGGCGGCCTCGCCCTCAACCTCTTCGAGCCAAAGATGATCCGCGTCGGTTTTTCCGGGCTCGGTATATTCGATTTGCTTTCTCACAGGTTTTTGGGTCTCACTTTGTGTGTCAGATGTTGTGGCCGCTCTATCATTGCAACCGCTAAGCGCAATAGCGCTTCCTAGCAAAAAAGCTGAAAGAAATTTGGGTTGAGTCATAGCGGATTCCTCGTGCATTATATTTTTGCAGTATCAAACCCTAGAACAGTCAAAGGCGCAAGGGCTTTGGAGGACCTATCTTGATTAAACTGCCGCGCGGCACACCGTCAATATTTGAGCGCCGGAAAGTTTTGGCGAAGAACCCTTTTCGAATGCCATCTTAACCGCCGCCATAATGGCGGCGTTAATCGGTGCAGACTGCCCCGTACGCTTCGCAAGGGCGGTGATTTCCCCTTGAAGATAATCAATCTCGGGCGTTCGGCCCATTTCTAAATCATCTAGCATAGAGCTACGCGCTGTTTTATCGATGCGCAACACAAGCGCCATAATAACTTTGAAAAGCGGCGTTGGCAAACGCAGGATTTTAAGGGTTTGATCAATAGAGGCCTTCCCAAACTGCACCGGCGTTATGTTAGCGCCGCGCAAAACATTCAGGGCTTCCTCTATCATAAGGGCTAGCGCCAACCGATAAGCGCGCTGCCCTAGCCCTTGGTGCAGCGTCCCGCCGCTCAGCGCGTTCATGGCGTTGTTAAGATTGACCAGCAGCTTTCCCCACTGCACGGCCTTGATATCAGGGACGACCTCAAGCCTTTGCTCACTCGCTGTAAATACGGCCGACAACCGCTCAAGCCGCGCATCATCTGTATTTTGTACGATCAGATCACCTTCAGTTCCGCTGTGAAAAGCCCCCGGCCCGGTGCCTGTAACATTAAAAGGGACAACACCACCTAGGACGGCATGATAGGGCAAACCACCAGAGAGTACATGCGCATTACTTATTCCGTTTTGAAAACTTATGATCAGCGCATCCGCGCGGGCATACAGCGCTAAAAGCTCTGCCGCTTCGGCGCTGTCTTGTGATTTTACACACACTAATACGATGTCAGCCGCAGAAAGAACTTGAGGACTAAGGGAAAATACAAATCGATCTTGCGCAACATGAATTGTAGCCTTTTTAAAGTGGCTCAAGCTAAGTCCGTTGATCTTTAAGTCCCGCTGAAACCGCTCTCGTCCAACAAAAGTAACGTTTGCCCCACCATTCGCCAACTGGCCGCCCAGATAGCAACCAATGGAACCCGCGCCGAAAATAACAATGTTGAGCGGAGCGCTATGTGTTTTCACGTTTGTCATCATTACGCTGTAACCACACCACTCGCCCAACACAAATGAAAATCATTCGCAAAACTATTGACACTCATTCGCAAGTGCAGTAATGGCAACACATGATCCACTGCGTCTGCAATAACATCAATACCACCAAAGTCGATCACGCTGCATCATGTGGGGCGCAAACGGCACGCTGTGTTCAATCACATTGGGGAACCAATTTTAATTGCGGCATGTGTAAAAGTTCCATCGAAGACCGTCTTGCCATCTTGCGGGTTCAACCGACCGCCCTACTTGCTGCTGAGTAACGCCTCGCGACTCATTTGCATGTGCGTCGATTTTCCCGCGAGTGATTTTCATGTGCGCAAATAACTGATAATTATCACCTTTTTCTGATGCTCGTCCAATTGACGCAGCAGTGCAATCAATGCGAACACAATGAAAACCAATACGGAGGATGCCATGAAAGGCGACGCAGAAGTTATAAAGTTCCTGAACAAGGCACTAAGAAACGAACTCACCGCAATTAATCAATATTTCCTGCACGCACGTATGCTCAAAGACTGGGGCGTAACGGTTTTAGCTGAAAAAGAATATAAAGAATCGATTGAGGAAATGGAGCATGCCGACTGGCTGATTGAGCGCATTCTCTTCCTTGAAGGCCTGCCCAATTTACAAAGTCTTGGAAAGTTGCGGATCGGTGAAAACGTGGCCGAAATTCTCGATTGCGATCTTAAACTCGAGCATGATGCGATACCGCTTCTGCGCGATGGGGTCGAGCATTGTGATAATGTACGGGATTATGTCAGCCGGGATCTGCTGAACAAAATACTGGCGAATGAAGAAGAGCATGTCGACTGGCTTGAAACCCAACACGATATGATTGAGCAAATGGGCATACAAAACTACGTCCAGTTGCAATCCGGCAGCGCCGAAGCCTAATCTTATGCTCAAGGAGCGAGCGGCGTATTGACGCCTCCGTTCACCTATGGAAAACACGCCGCTACACAATAATCGGCCAGGTTCTATGGACATAAGACGTAATGACATATCGGCTCTCCCGGCCTTTGCTGAGCTGAATATTGCTTGGATCAAAGACCTACACGTGGTCGAGCCATCAGATCAGCATATGTATGATCACCCTGAAACATATATTGAAGGCCGAAACTCGGTCTTTAGCGTTCACAAAGATGGACGGGTTGCGGGTGTTTGCGCGCTAAAAGAAGACGAGAACGGCGCATTTGAACTGACCAAGATGGCTGTAGATACAGAATTTCGGGGTCACGGCATTGGGAAAATTCTCATGGACGAAGTCGAGGCTTATGCCCGCAACGAAATGGGGCTGAAACATATTTACCTGATTAGTAATACCGTCAACGCAGCCGCTATTAGGCTTTATAAGCGCTGCGGATGGCGCGTCAGCTTCGAAGGCCCGCACCCTAAATATGCCCGTGCAGACATCGGAATGGAAAAAGACCTGTGACACAACTCAATTTACACAAACGCATTTTTGTTCCCGTCAAAAACTCTGACGAGGGGACTGTCGGGCCGGACACCATATTTATATTCCGGCAGCAGGGTCAGCAAATTTTCGCAAATTACTCCGGCGGCTCTGTTAAAGACGGACACTTGTTAGGTATATTTGAAACACCGACAACAGCTCGGCTTGTGTATCATTGCATGACAAAAAGCGAAGTTCTGAAAACCGGGCAAGCCAATGCCAGGTTTACTCAAGCACAAAATGGTCAGCTTTCGATTGATATGGACTGGCAATGGCTCTCGGGCGATGAGGGAAAAGGCTTGTCACGCTATGAGGAGCTTAAACATGAGTCACAACCCTGAACTTCCCCGCTGCGGCTGGGTTTCTCCTAATGATGAGCTATATTGTCACTATCACGACACGGAATGGGGGCGACCGATTTGGAATGATAAGGCCTTATTTTCAAAACTGATCCAAGACGGTATGCAGGCCGGGCTTGCGTGGATTACTATTTTAAGAAAGCGCGAGACGATATTAGAGGCGTTTGATGGCCTCGATCCTGATAAAGTCGCGCATTACACGGTCGCAGACCGCGAGCGGCTGCTTGGTAATGCTGGAATTATCCGCTCGAAGCTCAAAATTAATGCAGCCATTACGAACTCACAAATCTTCATCAATATGCGCGATGAAGAAGGCATAAATTTCAGTGAACATTTGTGGAACTATGTTGGCGGCGCTCCCATCCAAAATACGTGGAAAGAATTCAAAGATGCACCTGTCAAATCACCCGAGTCTGAGGCTCTCTCTAAAGACCTTAAAAACCGCGGGTTTAAATTTGTCGGCCCCGTCATTGTCTATGCCTTCATGCAGGCTGTGGGGATTATAAATGACCATGAAGTAACGTGCCACGTTTACAAAGATTGCTTATAGACACCTTATGAAACACGCGGCCTTACTCTTAACCTGCCTCACACTTCTAGGCGGATGTCTCTCTATCGATAAAGAACGCGCGACTGAGCAGCGCAAAAAAGACCTGTGCAACGAGATTGAAACGCGCGACATGTCTCATTGCCCCGGCAATCATATCCCTCCGCCGCCAGTTAATTAGGTTTAAGGCCTATTCTTAGGGGTTAGTGGGCTCCAAAGCTTTCGCCCACCACCGCAATATACGCATCATCGCTCATGGACTCTCTGGCTGCGAGCATCGCTTTTGCATCCTCGCCGACGGGATAACGTAATTGGTTTGTGCCGTCTGTTGCTGCCGCCCACATGGCCTCGGAAACGCCGCGCGGAGACGCCCAATTCTGAATACGCTCTGCAAAAGTTCCCATTACTTTGCCTAGTGTTTCAGCATAAGACGGATCAATAGAGGCGTCCGTAGTCGCAATAGAGCGCCCTGTGAAATCCGTTTTTGTTCCGCCAGGTTCAATCAGTTTGACTTTAATACCCAAAGGCGCAAGCTCGTAAAACAAGCCTTCGGTTAAACCTTCCAAGCCCCACTTCGTGGCGTGGTAAAGCGAGTTCATCGGCATGGTGACGCGCCCACCCACCGAAGTTACATTAATAAAGGTTCCGGATTTCTGCGCGCGAAAGTGCGGCAGCGCAGCCCGCATAACGTTGATCGGCCCGCGCAAATTCGTAGCGATCTGTCGGTCAATCTGCTCTTCGCTCGCCCCTTCCATGGGGCCGACGATGCCAAACCCCGCATTATTTATGACCACATCCAAGCCG
This sequence comes from uncultured Caulobacterales bacterium, assembly GCA_964352785.1. Taxonomy (GTDB): domain Bacteria; phylum Pseudomonadota; class Alphaproteobacteria; order Caulobacterales; family Maricaulaceae; genus JACOMS01. The sequence continues at coordinate 35,934 of CAYGTI010000012.1, read as the reverse complement.
CCAAAATGCTCAACCGCCCCTTTAATAGCCTTTTCGATACTAGCCGTGTTCGTCACGTCGAGCGCAAAACATGTGATATGATCTGTCTCAAGCGCAGTTTTATGATCATCGAGTTTTCGCATCGTGGCCGCAACATTCCAGCCCTTAGAGGCAAAATATTCCGCCGCGTCGCGGCCCATGCCTGTGCTGGCACCCGTAATCAGAACAGTATGTGTCATATTTTCTCTCTCAAAAAACACAGGATAAATTAAGGTGGCACAATTAAGCAAAGCCGTTAATATCGCTGTTTAAATCAAAAACACAGGACACGCCCGTGAAAGCCGTTATTAGCGCCACCGGACTATGGACTCCGGAAAACTCAATTTCAAACGAAGAATTAGTGACGGCGTTTAACGCCTACGTCGAGAAATGGAATACCGAGAACACCGACGATATTGCGGCAGGCACGAAAGATGCGCTCGGCCCTTCATCAGCTGGATTCATCGAGAAAGCTTCTGGGATCAAGTCCCGTTTTGTCATCTCCAAAGACCCAATCCTCGACCCTGATATTATGGCGCCACGTATCCCAGCGCGCGGCAATGAAGAAATGTCTATCCTTGCCGAGATCGCCGTTAAAGCCGCGCAGGACGCTTTAATGAGTATTGGCCGTCGAGCTATTGACGTGGATGCCGTTATCGTCGCCTGTTCCAATTTACAGCGCGGATACCCCGCCATCGCCGTTGAGGTACAAGACGCGCTTGGGACAGGTGGTTTTGCATTTGATATGAATGTCGCTTGCTCATCTGCCACATTCGGTATTGAGACCGCGCGTGGCTTGATCGCAGGCGGCCAAGCCAAATCTGTATTGGTCTGCAGCCCTGAAATTTGCACAGCGCATCTCAACTTCAAAGATCGTGATAGCCACTTCATTTTCGGCGATGTCGCCACGGCTGTACTTGTCGAAGATATATCCATCGCCCCAGAAGATCATTGGGAAATTATTGGCTCCAAACTCGTCACGCAGTTCTCAAATAACATTCGGAATAATTTTGGCTTCCTTAATCACTGCGCGCCCGAAGATGATGGCATGAGCGAGGACCGGGGACGCAAGGGCCTGACGGATAAATTATTTCAGCAAAACGGACGCTCTGTCTTCAAAGAAGTCGTGCCGATGGTAGCGAAAATGATTCTTGCGGAACTCGCAGTCAACAATATCCCCAAAGAGAGCCTCAAGCGCATGTGGTTGCATCAAGCCAATTTGAACATGAATGTTTTAATTGCGAAAAAAGTAATGGGTAAAGATGTGGATATTACGCAGTCTCCTGTTGTGCTCGACGAATATGCGAACACGTCTTCCGCCGGTTCTATTATTGCCTTTCATAAATATTCGAATGATTTTAAGGCTGGGGAAACTGGCCTGATTTGCTCTTTTGGCGCGGGCTATTCTGCTGGGGCTATATTTGTGCGCAAAGCCGCTTAAAGAAATAATATATCGCTATGCCCAAACCTTCCCCGCGCGCCTGGCAGCGCATGCTATCAGGACGCCGCCTTGACCTGCTCGACCCCTCGCCGTTCGATATCGAGATCGAAGACATTGCACGCGGCCTTGCCCGCGTGGCGCGCTGGAACGGCCAAACATCGGGTGATCACGCGTTTTCAGTCGCCGAGCATAGCGTTATCGTCGATGATTTGCTGTGTCAGTTAAGGCCAAAAGCTACTCAAGGTGAGCGCCTAACCGCGCTGCTTCACGACGCGGCAGAATATGTCATCGGCGATATGATCAGCCCGTTTAAACAGGCGCTGGGTATCGATTACAAAGACTTCGAGGCACGCCTCGAAGAAGTGATCCACTTGCGGTTTGGTTTGCCCGCAAAAATGCCGGCTCAGCTTAAAAAGCTGATCAAACAAGCCGATATTTATTGCGCGTGGTTTGAGGCCACGCAAATTGCTGGATTTTCACTGGAAGAAGCCAATAAATTTTTCACGGCTCCGCCTAAGGGCATGGAGCTTGTGATCCAGCCTCTTTCCGTGGTGGACGCCGAAACCTTGTTTCTTGCAAGGTTTGAGAGCCTCTCAAACGCTTAACCCTCATGTCCCCATGCAGGCGGCGGCGCAGCAACAGGTTTGGTCAAATCAAATTCGGCTTGAAATAACCTGCCAGGACGAGACAGCTCATATGTCAGGCGCGAGCCGGGCATAATGTTAAATGACCAAACATTGGTCACCGAAGCGCTCAAACCTTCGGCCTCAAATAGCGCGATTGAGAAATCATCCACAGGAAAGACCTGCCGCAGCGCAGTCCCCGGCGCAGCCGTATCGCCGCCATACAGGTTAACAGCATCCGGCGAGCCATCCGCGTGGCGGTGATCATGCTTGAGGCGCAAGCCGGTCTGCGTTTTCGAAACAACCCAAGTACGCGAGCGGTTCTCACCCACATGTAGCGGAATATGCACGGCTGTATCGCTGCAGTTTTTGACCTGAATTGTCAGTATTTCCTTACGCCAATCATCATCCACGGCGTCCGTGGAAATGACCTGGCCTTGAAAGGATTGCCCGCAGAGAGCCGACAAATGGCCAAAAAACTGATCCTGGGACGAGGGCGCAGACACGCTGCACCCCGACATAACGAGCCCAATTAAAACTGCGACAAGATTGAACCGCATTAAACCTCCTAATAATCCGCACCAACTGCATGCAATAGGGCGCCGTTTGCGCGTAGCCAGTTTTTGGCCTTTTTTGTGTCTAGGCAAATATCATCAACAATGGCCCAAAAATCGGCACTGTGATTAGCTTCGATCATATGCGCGCACTCATGGGCCGCGACATAATCCAACACGTATTGCGGTGCGGCGATCAATCGCCAAGAATATGAAATATGTCCCTTACCTTTGCGGGTAATGCAGGATCCCCAGCGCGAGCGCGTATCGCGAACAGAAATCTTCTCGACCTCTTTACCGAGCACACCTGCATATTTATCCGTAGCCACTTGCAAAGCGCCTCGCGCCTCGCGGATCAGGAGCCGTCGCGCCCGTCCGGCAAATGCCTCAACGTCCGGGGCGGGAACATTGACGCAGCGATTGTCGCGATCAATGACGGGACGGCCCCGGTTCCCCGGATGCACCAGATCATATAATTCTCCGAAAAGCGTGATTTGACCCTCTGGAACAAAGGGCTGGGCTTCAGGTAGCGCTTCGAGTTGAACATTGATCCAATCTTTTTGTGTCCGGGCAAACGCCTTGGCCTTTTCCACCGCCCGTTGCGAAGGTACGGTCACGATGACTTCCCGCTCGGACGAGTTAACACGCAAGGATATTCGCCGTGCTCGCAACGACACACGATAAAGCAAGCGCGGATCATCCGGATCACGAAACTGTAGTTTTTGTTTTGAAGATGCGGCAACCCTGTTAGAAGGCTGTGTATTTCGTAATCTAGTAAGGAACCCCGACATGTCTACTTCGCGCCTGTTAATAACTTCATTGCTCGTCTCATCATCTCTCGTCATGGCGTCTTGCGGCAATAAGGACAAGAGCGCAGCTGAAAAAATTACAGCCCCTGCTGTCCAAACAATAATCGGCGATAAACTCGACAATCGTGATTTTGACAAGTTGCTGAAAGTTGAAACCCGCAAAACACCCGAGGCGGAGATCAAACGTGCCCTCTCCAAAGCCGGACTGGTAGACAGCGGAAAAGGTGCTTTAAGCTGGGCCGCACAAACCGAGAAAGACGGCGCGTATACCTACACTGATCTGACAGCAAAGGGTGAAAACGGGGAAGATTTGAAGGTTCAAGAGCTTAAACTAACCGGCGTTCATATGAGCGGAGACTACGCTACATTTGACAGACTTGACTTGAAAGGTCTTACAATTTTGGATGAAGATAAAACCGCTAATATAGCCCATTTATCTTTGGCCAATCCGTCTCCAAAATTCGGTGCCGCAATTCTTAACATGATTGAGAATATGGAAACCCTGGAGGATTTGGACATGGACGTTGACATGGGCGGAGATACACCTACTTTTGGCGCGCTGATGATGGACGGCCTCAAAATCACCGACACCGACGCCGTTATTACTCTAGGCAATCTGGGCTGGGGGGAAGACACCACGTCCGGCAAAGGTCTTTTCTTACTGGAAGGTTTAAACATCGATGCCGAAACTGACGATGGCAAGGCCCTCCCGATTAACCTAACCCTTGGCTCCATTTCAGCAAAAGGCCTCGACATGGCGTATTTTCGAGGCATTGGAAATAAAGCCATTGCAGATGGCCAGCATAAAATGGGTACGCAAAACTTTGGTTTTAACCCTTTTGCCAAAACTTTTGATAGTTTTGCCCTGACAGATTTTGATATGAGCGTGGATACGCTCAATCTCACCTCTGACGGCATCGTCGGGAAAGCGTCTTTAAAGGGGGATATCACCACGATCACCCAGTCTATCAATCCGTTCTCTTTATCCTTTTCAGGAGAGGCTCAAGACCCGGAAATTGCGAAGGTACAACAAAGCCTCTCCTCTGCCGGATTTGAAAAACTAGTCTTTAGCGGGGCCTCAAAAACACGGCTGGATAAAGGGGCTGATAGTTTCGAGGTTACGGACAGTTTTTTCCGTGTTGATGACGCGTTTAATATGACTTTTAATTATGCTGGAACAGGTCTTGATGCCGTCACGGCCCAGCTCAACCAAAGCGAAAATGCCAACCAGTTATCCGAAGCGGAGCTAGATACTTTGCTCAGCAAAATCGCGCTTAGTCGTTTTGAAATGACACTTACCGATAATTCAATTGTCGAGAAAGTCTTGAACATCGCCTCAAAGCAACAAGGCACAACTCCGGGCCTGATTAAAATGCAAGCTAAAAGCGGCTTGATGCTCATGGGACTTGCCGCTCAAACAGAAGCGCAGGGCGAAGCCTTGACATCACTGGCGTCTGCTATGGGGAGCTTCTTGGATACCGGCGGAACGTTAAAGCTAAGCTTAAACCCCAGCGAGCCTATCGCGGTGAGCCGTTTGAAAAATGCCAAGCCGGAAACGCTTGACCCGTCTGAATTCGGGTTTTCAGTTCAGCATGAAAAGTAAAACGCGCGGCTCAGCGCCCTGATTTTTTAAATGCGGCCAACCGTTTGGAAATATCGTCAACGGTGGAGTTATGCGTAAACACATCAACAAAATTTCCGCTAGCATCCATCAGGTAAATCAAGCTGACATGATCCACCGTATAACCGCCTGTTAGATCAGGATCCGGCGCTTTTTGCGCGTAAATTTTATAGGCCTTTTTTGCAACCTCGACCTGCTCCGCCGTGCCGGTTAGCCCCATCAGGTTATCAGGAAAGCCGTTTGCGGTGACATAGAGCTTGAGGCTTTCCGGCGTGTCGCGTTCAGGGTCTACACTGAAAAAAATCGGCTGAAAGAATGTGCCTTCGGGGTCAACCCGGGCCTGAGCCGCGCCCATTTGCTGGAGCGCAAGCGGACATACATCCGGGCAATATGAAAACCCGAAATAGATCAATTGCGGTTTGCCCAAAATGTCCTTTTCGGTCACAACGTTGCCGTCTTGGTCCAAAAGTTCAAACGGGCCGCCAATTTGAGCCGTGCCCGTCACAGTAACTTGACCGGACTGGGCGGTCTGTTGCGGATTGCACGCCCCCAACACAAACGTGCCGGAAAGCACCAAGCCTAAAATAAGTGATCGGAACATAAGTGACATTTCCTTTTCAGACCCTAATGTGGGTTTAACATAGTAACGGAAAGCCTAATGTCCAACTCTGAAATACCAGATGTGTCAATATATCCAGACAGAAATATGTCTCTCCAGCCGTCGCAAGGCGCCGCGCGCCTTTCACGTAGTTCATCAGGTCAACTGCGCCGCTCCACTTTGGTGACTCTGCGCTGGACAGCTGTTTTAGGGCAAAGTTTTGCTCTTATTCTTGTTACCTTCCTTATGGGTTACACATTTCCCATTTGGCCCTGCGTGACTACCATAGCTGTAAGCGTAATTTTAAATGCTATTATTACGGTTGTTATGCCGCTAGACCGCCGGGTTGGTGATACCGAAGCTGCAGCGCAGCTCGGGTTTGATATTGTTCAGCTTGCAATTTTACTTTGGCTAACGGGCGGTATGACCAATCCTTTCGCCCTTCTTTTTATTGCGCCCGTCGTAACAGGGGCAACAACCCTCAGCAGGCCAGTTATGATGAGCCTAGCAACCCTTGTCGCAGGCTTGTCTTTCGGGCTTCTCTTCGTACACTTGCCTTTGCCTTGGTCTCCCACAGGGAGTTTTACGCTGCCATTCAAATTCACCCTCGGCACCTGGGTTGCACTTATGGTAGGTATTATTTTTACGTCTCTTTATGCATGGAGAGCCGCTAAAGAAGCTCGCCGCATGACTGAAGCTCTCGCCGCGACCGAAGCCGTTTTGGCTCATGAACAAAAGTTAGCCGCACTAGGCGGGCTTGCGGCAGCGGCGGCCCATGAACTGGGTACACCTCTCGCGACGATTCAACTGACAGCCAAAGAAATGGCGCGTGAGCTGGATGTCTCAACGCCGCTCGGCGAGGATGCTCAACTGCTTGTCTCGCAAACGCAGCGCTGCCGGGACATCCTTCAGCAACTTGCTGTCAGGGGCGATGAAGGCGATATTATTCATGATACACTGACAGTAGAGGGTTTGTTAAGCGAGGCGGCGGAGCCGTTTTTGGGGCTTGGTTCCGAGATAGATATAAATGTTTCCGGCCAGTTTAAAATGCGCAATGTTGGCCGTCAGGCCGAGCTTCTCTACGGTTTGAGGAATTTTATCGAGAACGCCGTAGGGTTTGCTAATTCACGCGTCACAATTAATGGCGTATGGGATGAAGACTCTCTGAAAATAGATATTTGTGATGATGGTCCAGGTTTTGAGTCAACAGTTTTAGCCCGGCTTGGCGAGCCTTATGTTTCCGGGCGCAGCGAAGATGAAAAAGCCGGAGGCCTTGGTCTTGGGTTTTTCATAGCAAAAACTTTGATCGAACGCACAGGTGGCGATGTTAAATTCGGCAATAAGAAAAAAAGCGGCGCGCGGGTTAGTCTAAGATGGTCAGATATACGTTAAAAGTATAGCACTTACGTTCTTACGAAAAACGCTTTAGCATGATGTAAACGACACACGAGAGAATCGATGCCCAATAAAAATTCTGAATACGATATTCCCGAAGACAACTCGATTATGGTTCTGGATGATGATGGCCCCTTTAGAAACAGGCTCGGACGCGCGCTTGAGCAGCGAGGATTCAAAGTTACGGCCATAGAAACAGTCAAAGAGGCCCTTATCAAAGCCAAGACCGAGCCGCCCGCCTTTGCCGTGCTCGACATGCGCCTCGAAGATGGGAACGGCTTAACCGTTGTCGACGCTCTACACCAAAGCCGTCCCGACTGTAAAATGGTGATGCTGACAGGTTATGGTAATCTGGCGACGGCCGTCCACGCCGTAAAATCCGGCGCTATTGACTACCTTGCGAAACCAGCCGACGCCGATGATGTTTGCAAGGCTCTCCTTGCGCAAAACGGTGAAAAACCTCAACCGCCTGAGAACCCCATGTCAGCAGACCGCGTAAGGTGGGAACATATCCAGCGCGTTTATGAACTCTGCGGCAAGAACGTGTCTGAGACAGCCCGCCGCCTGAATATGCATCGCCGAACGCTGCAGCGTATTTTAGCCAAGCGAGCTCCAAGGTAAAAGCGCCCTCTTTATTTGACACCCCCCCGTTACAAGTGTAGGCGTCTGTCAAATTAAATCAGAGCCACACATGATTATTGCCGTTAAAGTTTATGTCAGGACTGCGAGACCCGCGTCTTGCATGATACCATACTACAGCGCGCGGCAGCTCTCGGCCTAGACGGATTACATCCTGATACCCGACCTCCCGAGCCCTCTCGCGGAGGTTTTTTTATCTCCGAAATGTCCCGAAGATAAAGACACACCATGACCGAAAAAATTCTTGTACCGCAAAAAGCCATCCTGCCAGCAACGTGGCAAGGCGAATTAAAAGCTTTGTTATGGCTGGGCATCCCCATGGGACTCGCGCAGCTTGTGCAGTTTTCAATTTACACGGTCGATACAATAATGATCGGCAGACTTGGCCCCGAAGATTTGGGCGCGGCTGCGCTGGGAACCGTTATTTATTTCCTGTTCTGGATGATCGGTGCTGGGCCAGTTCTGGCAGTTTCTCCGCTTGTCTCGCAAGCGCTCGGCGCGGATCAAAACGATACAAGAGACGTGCGTATGTCTGTGCGCATGGCTATATGGCTGACCTTTTTTATGGTGCCGTTTCTCTTCTTAATTGTTCTTTTCGTCGAACCTATTCTTATCGCCTTTGGCCAAGACCCCTCTTTATCAAAAAAGGCCGCCAGTTACATGATGGCTCTGATTGCTGGGTGGCCCTTCGCGCTTGGCATTATGGCGCTGCGTAATTTCTTGGCCGCGCTGGATAAAACTCTTGTCCCGCTGGCTTTAATTGCGATCACAGTTTTGATCAATGCCGGGCTTAACTTGATCCTGATTTATGGATATCTGGGCTTGCCGCGTTTGGAACTGGTCGGGGCTGGCATCGCCTCATCTATTTCATATGCTCTATGTTTTCTCATGTTCGGTATTTACATCCAAATTGATAAAAAAGCCCGAACGTTTGACCTATTTAAAAATTTCTGGCGGCCACATTGGAACCGTATGAAGGATGTTATCCGCCTCGGATGGCCTATTAGCATCACCACCTTATTTGAGGGCATGCTCTTTAATAGCTGCGTTATTTTGATGGGGCTGATTGGCGTCATGGAAGTCGCCGCCTATCAAATTGCGCTTAATGTCGCCTCGCTCGCCTTCATGCTCCCCTTTGGCTTGTCCATGGCCGGAGCGGTCCGTGTGGGCCTCTCAAGAGGTGCGGGCAATTTTGCGGCTGTTAAGCGTGCCAGCCTAACAACGATATTCACGTCTGTAGCGCTCATTATGCTGTTTGCGGTTCCTATTGCCCTATGGCCTGAAATCATCTCAGCGTTATATCTGGACATTACGGACGCCGACAATGCTAAAGTCATTGGGCTGGTGGCAGTCTTCTTGCCTATCGCCGCCGCCTTTATGTTTTTTGATGCGGTTCAAGTCGCCGCCAATCAATGCCTTCGCGGCCTGAAAGATGTGACAGTGCCAATGGTGTTTACCGCTATTAGCTATTGGGCGATTGGCTTTCCTATCGCCTATTACCTTGGCCTTCAAACATCTATCGGAGCCAAAGGAATTTGGTATGGCCTTTTGGGGGGCTTGGTCACAGCGTCCATACTGCTCTCCGTCAGGCTGTGGTATTTAGCGTGGTCGCGACCTTCGAAAATTAGCTGTTAATTCGTTTGCAATTAGCCGTAGTATCCCCACCTCTTCCGGCGCGCCTTACGGCGACAGTAGCGCAGTTGAAACGCCAGTTTGCTCGAACACCCAATCTCCGAGCGCCTGCGATAATCGCGATACCGATCAAAGCAGCCATAAGACCATATTCAATAGCTGTCGCACCCTCTTGATCGTTTTGGAATTTGCGCCCAAACAATAATGCTCGGCGTGTCATATCTTGTTTTGGCATTCTTATCACCTTATATTTTTATAATTATAAGGGGGATAATGACACAAAAACATTTATGAATTCCTATGTCGTCATTAATAGTCTTTTAGCCATAAAATACTTTATTAAATTTCTGATATTTTTACCATAGCCGCTTGCAACTGCGCGATATGGCGGGCTTCATTCTCGATGCCCATATCAAGTGCGATCAACTTACCTTGCTGGTTAACTGACAAATCTTTGTTGAGGTAATGACGTTTTTTAATGCGGTGAAATTGCGTAAGTTTGGATTGGTGCTGCTCAATACGGATGGTCAGTTGGTCTTTGAGCGCGTTCAAATCAACCTTTTCCAGCGCGTAAAACTTTACGAGTAAATCATCTTTGACGGACGGCATACGGCAAGGCTTGGTTGACCAGGCTCGCAGCGCGTCTTGGCCTGCATCAGTGATCGTATGAACAATTCGGTTGGGTTTGCCATTTTGCGCAAGCTCTTGACTGGCAACATAGCCTTTTTCTCGTAGCTTACCCAACTCCCGGTAAATCTGTTGGTGCGAGGCCCGCCAGAAAAAGCCAATGGACGCATCGAAGTTTTTGGCCAAATCATAGCCGCTCATGGGCCGGTCTGTCAGGCAGACAAGAATAGCTTCGGCCAGCGCCATAAAGACCCCCTTGAGTTTATGCAACAAATTGCACATAAGTCATTTTCACAAAAATATAAAGGCACAGCATGTCACTTAAAGGTAAAACTATATTTATGTCCGGCGGGTCGCGCGGAATCGGGCTTGCGATTGCGCTACGTGCGGCAAAAGACGGCGCCAATATTGCCATCGCGGCAAAAACAGCCGAACCCCACCCAAAATTACCGGGTACGATTTACACGGCCGCCAAAGAGATCGAAGACGCGGGCGGTCAAGCCCTGCCTTTGCTCTGTGATATTCGCGACGAGGATAATGTGCAGCGCGCGGTTAATACCGCAGCCGAAAAATTTGGCGGTATTGATATCTGCATCAATAACGCCAGCGCCATTTCCATGACAGGCACCGAAACGACCACCATGAAGCGCTATGATTTAATGAACCAAGTCAATGCGCGCGGTACGTTCCTTTTATCAAAGCTTTGCCTTCCATTTTTAAAACAGGCCGACAATCCACATATCCTTAACCTCTCACCGCCTCTGGACATGTCGCCAAAATGGTTCAAAAACCACACGGCCTACAGCATGGCGAAATATGGCATGAGTATGTGCACTTTGGGCATGAGTGAAGAGTTTAAATCAACCGGAATTGCCGTAAACTCTCTCTGGCCGCTGACCGCGATTGATACAGCCGCCGTTCGCAACGTGCTGGGCGGCGAAGGACTCGCAAAAATGAGCCGCCTGCCGGACATTATGGCCGATGCCGCGCATGCAATTTTGATCAAAGACGCAGCATCATTTACAGGGCAATTTGTGATCGATGAAGAAATCCTGCGCAGTAACGGTATGACTGATTTTACCATCTATGCACCCGGTTATGAGGGGCCGCTCGCGGGGGACTTTTTTGTTCCGGATGAAGTCTTTGCAAATAGCCCGACACACATCGTCAACCCGATGGGCGGCGCGTAGTGGCAAGTCTTAATGCGCTTGATCCTACACCGGAGCAAATTAAAGCCTTCCTAGGCCACCCGAAATCAGATCAACCTGTCTTTATGGTCAATTTGCTCAAGTTCAAAGATAAAGCCACCTATAAAGACGGTGAAGACGTCTCAGGCCGCGAAGCCTATGGCCGCTACTCCAAAGCGTTCGGAGAGATGGTGCGGGAAAAAGGCGTGAAGACGATTTACGGTGGCAATGCCAATGTCTTTATGATCGGGCAAGGGGACGGTGAATGGGACGCCGTGGCAATTGTTGAATATCCGAGCGCGGCGATGATGTTCGAATGCGTCTCGTCTCCTGAGTACCGTAAAATACATAAACACAGACGCGCAGGGCTAGAGGGCCAATTGCTCATATCCTGCGACGGCGACGGAGTCTTTTAATGTCTAATAACGAAACCCTATTGGTAAACCGCACAGATTTTGCGGACGTCACACTCCTCAAATCCGAAAGTGGGCCGCTCGCAGATGGCAACATCCGCATCGACATTGGCCCCTTTGCTCTGACCGCCAATAATATTACCTATATGGTGACAGGCGATATGATCGGGTACTGGAAATATTTCGAACCCACAGCCTACGGTATCGATCAACCCGGCACAGGGCGCATGCCGGTTTGGGGATACGGCGTGGTGACCGAAACGAAATGCGGGGGGTTAGAGGTCGGTGACCGTATTTACGGCTTCTTGCCCATAGCCAAGTCCATGGATATGAAACCCGTCAAGATGAACCCTATGGGATTCCAAGACGGTATGGATCATCGCGTAGATTTGCACTCCATTTACAACAGCTACACAATTACTAAAAAAGACCCCAGCTTCGCCCCACAGCTCGACGATATAAACCCAATCTTGCGCCCGCTTTTCACGACGAGCTTTTTAATCGATGATTTGTTCGGCGAAGAAAACTTCTTTGGCGCGGATCAAATTCTGCTGATCTCCGCATCAAGCAAAACCGCGCTGGGCACCGCGTTCTGTCTTAAAGCGCGCGACGGTGTGAAAGTGGGCGGACTCACATCTGCGGGTAACAAAAAATTCGTCGAAGACTCCGGCTTTTACGATCATACCACCACTTATGACGATATCGCTGGCATGGACGGTAGCGTAAAAACAGCCATCATCGATATGGCTGGGAATGGCAAAATCACAAACGCGCTCTATGACGTCTTCGGCGAAAACATCGTCTATAATTGCATGGTCGGAAAATCCCACTGGGACGGCGCGCCGCCGTCCAAACCCGCCAAAGGCGCGCCGCCGTCTATGTTTTTTGCTCCCGACCGTGCTAAACAGCGTTTTACCGATTGGGGCCCGCAGGGCTTCGCCAGCAATCTCGCGGCAAGGTGGCTCCCGTTCTGCGAGGGTGCAAAAGACTGGCTCGATATTTATCACGGCGAAGGGCTTGAGTCTTTCCTCCCGGTCTACAAAGATTTTTTGAACGGAAAAGCCAATCCGGCCCGCGGTTATTTGATGAGTTTGTAATATGACCTACACGTGTTTTGACGTCACAATCGAAAACCAAGTTGCGCATATTGTGATGTCACGCCCCGAAAAACGTAACGCCATGAACGCAGAATTTTGGAAAGAACTTCCGGAGATTGTCCGCGATATTGACGATAATGCCAAAGCCCGCGCGATTGTTATCTCGTCTACAGGCCCGATATTCTCGGCGGGGATTGATTTAACCATGCTGGCGTCTGTCGACGGCGACGGCGATAAAAACGCACCGGCTTATGGCGCAGCATTTCTCTCCACGGTCAAACGCCTGCAAGCCAGTTTCACCGCGCTCGAAGAGTGCCGCATTCCGGTGATTGCCGCGATCCAAGGCGGCTGTATTGGCGGCGGCGTTGACCTTGTTACCGCGTGCGATATCCGCCTTGGCACAGAGAACAGCTTCATCACGATCTATGAGGTCAATGTGGGCATGACGGCGGATGTCGGCACCTTCCCGCGCATCCTCAACCTCATGCCCGAAGGCGTTGTGCGAGAGCTGGCGTATACGGGACGGCGCATGGGCGCAGATGAATTAATTCGCCACGGATTTTATAACCGGACTTACCAGACCCAAGAGGCCCTGGTGGCTGGCGCGCTAGAGCTCGCCGTAGAGATCGCCTCCAAGCCCCCGCTCGCAGTTTACGGCTGTAAGAAAATGATTACCTATGGCCGCGACCATACCACCGCCGACGCGCTCGACTATATCGGCGTCTGGAACATGTCCATGCTCATCCCGAGTGAGATGATGGAAGCGATGGTTTCGGGGAAACAGAAACGCGCGGGGAATTTCGCAGAACTGCCCAAACGGCGGGAGGGGTAAAGCCGGAAGATCACAGAACTCCAAACAAACATTGTAACGTTAAAATATCAAGGTAAGCGGGCTCAATAAAGCACCCAACAGTGCCCCGAATAAACTGGAAATATATATTTCCATATGAACCTTCGCATGGTTAGAATAATCATCAGTGTGTTTTACTAAGACGAATAAATGAGCAAGTCCGTTTAATATCAAAATAGGAAAATAATTCACTATACCTTTTAATAATTCACCTAAGTTATTGTACCATTCATACCTACTGAAATAGGCATAAAAAAATAGAATAAATATGGCACCTACCGCAATCCAGACTTTGCTCAAAAAGAGAGTGGTCTTTGGATCAGGAACTTGTTGCATGTTTACTTTTTTGGGCAATCGCATCCCAACAGAGCGCGGCGCAGTCAACGCCTGAGAACCTCTTAAGTTCCTGAACGCCCGTCGGGGAGGTGTTGTTAATTTCGGTCATCTTATTGCCGATCACGTCTATGCCCACCAATATCTGGCCGCGTTCTTTGAGCATAGGGCCGATGGCATTACAGATGCGCAGGTCATCGTCGGTCAACTCGGTCGGGACGGCTGTCCCGCCGACATGCATGTTGGAGCGGGTTTCGCCTTTGAGCGGGACGCGGTTAATCGCGCCGACTGGCACGCCGTCTATAATCAGGATACGTTTGTCGCCTTTGGAGACATCCTTGAGGAAGGCTTGCGCGATGACAGGCTCTCGGGAGCTACCGAAAAACATCTCAAGAAGTGACGTGTAATTACTATCTCCGTCTTTCACGAGGAACACCCCCGCGCCGCCATTACCAAACAGCGGCTTTAAGATGATATTTTTGTGTTTTTCGCGGAACGCATCAATCGCCGTTTTGCTGCGCGTAATCAGCGTTTCGGGCATCAGTTCGGGATAATCGAGCGGCAGGATTTTCTCGGGGCAGGAGCGCACCCACTCCGGGTCATTGACCACAAGCGTTTCGCCCTTGAGCCGCTCCAGCATATGCGCGGCGGTGATATAAGCCATATCAAAGGGCGGGTCTTGGCGCATCCAAATCACGTCCACATCCGCCGCCAAATCGATCTTCCGGCGCGGCTCAAACGTGACGTGATTACCCCTCTCTCGCCGCACGGTCATAGGCCGCGCATAAGCCTCGATTCGGCCTTCATTATAGGCAAGATGCTCAGGAGCATATTCGAAAAGTGTCATACCCCGCGCGGAGGCCACTTCGGCCAGCGCAAACGTTGTGTCAGCGTCAATATCGACGCCCTCCATCGGGTCCATCTGAAAAGCTACTCGTAATGTCATGGAGGTGTTGTGGCATTACTTCACGCGTAAAATCAATAGCGTTTTATACAACAAGAAAAATGTCATCCCGGAAATTCCGTAGGAATTATCCGGGACCTCGAGAGGCCGGGTGAGATACCAAGCTCAGTCACAACCGCTCGAGATCCCGGCTCTAGGCCGGGATGACAGGAAGAGAGAAACCCCCTAGCCAACCTCTTGCAGAATGTTATAGATCGGCGCTTAAAACAGATTTTATCCGAGGAACAGATGAGCCGTTATAACGCCGCAGACGTAGAGCCGCGCTGGCAGAAAATTTGGGCCGATCAAGACGTTTTTCGCGCGAGCAATGACGGCGCGAAAAAGTTCTACGCCCTTGAAATGTTTCCCTACCCGTCGGGCCGTATTCATATGGGCCATGTGCGCAATTACGCTATGGGAGATGTTGTTGCGCGTTATAAAAAGGCGCAAGGCTTTGATGTGCTCCACCCCATGGGCTGGGACGCCTTTGGTATGCCCGCAGAAAACGCGGCCAAAGAAAATGGCGGTCACCCCAAAGACTGGACGTATGACAATATTGACGCCATGCGTGCGCCTCTCAAACGGCTCGGTTTCGCGCTCGATTGGTCACGCGAGTTCGCAACATGTGATGACGCGTATTACAAACAGCAGCAGGCCATTTTTCTCAAATTTTGGGACAAAGGTCTTGTCTACCGCAAAACCGCCAAGGTGAATTGGGACCCGGTGGATAATACGGTTCTGGCCAATGAACAGGTCATTGACGGCAAAGGCTGGCGCTCCGGCGCCGTGGTCGAGCAGCGCGACATGGACCAATGGTTTTTCAAAATCACCCACTACGCCGAAGAATTGCTGGAAAGCCTAGACGGGTTAGATCGCTGGCCAGAGAAAGTGCGCACCATGCAAGCGAACTGGATTGGGAAGTCTGAGGGTTTGCAGATGCGGTTTGAGTGGGCTGAAACTGATAATCAGTATCAACGATTTGCAGATGCTAACAACGCCGCTCAATCAATTTTTACAGCTAGTGATTTCAATTACAATCCAATTACTTTGGGCAGCCTACAAAATAGCACCCCTAGCGGGATAGAAGTTTTCACCACACGGCCTGATACTCTGTTTGGTGCGAGTTTCGTAGCTGTTTCTCCCGACCATCCTATTGCTTTGCGATTGGCACACAAAGAGTTGATAGAGAAATATAAAACTGAATTCGATACCGAGCATACTGGCATTGAAAAACAAGTCGAAGACTTCCTCGCCGAATGCGCAAAAATAGGTACAACAGAAGAAGCCATCGCAACCGCTCCAAAGCTCGGTTTCGATACAGGTCTGCGCGTTAAACACCCCTTCGACGAGTCTAAAACTCTCCCCGTGTGGATCGCGAATTTTGTCCTTATGGGCTACGGCACGGGTGCAATTTTCGGTTGCCCGGCACACGACCAGCGCGATCTTGATTTTGCGCGTAAATATAGCCTTGATGTCACACCTGTTGTCTTACCCGAAGGCGAAGACGCAGGCAATTACGATGTCGGCACCGAAGCCTATACGGGCGAAGGTACATTAATTAACTCAGGATTCCTTGACGGTCACTCCAAAGACGATGGCATTTCCGCCGCTGTCGCCAAAATCGAAGAGATGGGCCTCGGTGCGGGCACCATCCAATACCGCCTGCGCGATTGGGGCGTTTCAAGACAACGATATTGGGGTTGCCCGATTCCTGTCATTCATTGCGGCGATTGCGGCGTTGTTCCCGTGCCGGAAGCTGACCTCCCTGTCGCCCTGCCCTATGACCATATTGATTTGACCATCCCGGGTAATCCGCTGGACCGTCACCCGACGTTCAAAAAAGTTGATTGCCCAACGTGTGGAAAGCCCGCGCGCCGCGAAACTGATACGCTGGATACGTTTGCCGACAGTTCATGGTATTTCGCGCGCTTTGCCGGCGGGCAAGGTGATGGCCAGCCCGGTGATCGTCCTTTCGATAAGCAAGCCGCCAGTGACTGGCTACCTGTCGATCAATATGTCGGCGGCGTCGAACATGCTGTCCTGCATCTACTCTATGCCCGTTTCTTTACGCGCGGTCTTCGCGATTGCGGACTGCTTGATCTGCCGAGCGGCGAGCCCTTTGACGGCCTCTTCACCCAAGGCATGGTCACCCACGCGGTCTATACCGACCCCAAGGGCAATTTTGTTATTCCCGCAGATGTCATCGAAGATGGAAACCAACTCCTGCACATCGAGACCAAAGAAGTGATCGAAAAAGGCGACACGCTCAAAATGTCAAAGTCCAAAAAAAATGTCGTCGATCCAGATGATATTATCGAAGGTTACGGTGCAGACGTGGCGCGCTGGTTTGTGCTCTCTGATAGCCCGCCGGAGCGCGACGTGGAGTGGACAGAATCCGGCGTCATCGGTGCATGGCGGTTTGCCAATAAAGTCTGGGCGATTGTCTCCGAAACGCAGAGCGATCTTGGCCCGCTTGCAATTGCAAATGACGCCAAAGGCGAAGCGCTCGAATTGCGTAAGAAAACCCACAAAGCGCTTGAGAAAATCACCGCCGGAATTGAGAGCTTCCGCTTCAATACATCCGTCGCGCAGATTTACGAAGTCACCAACGCGCTCACGAAATATAAAACCAATGACGCCGCCAAAATGGAAGCGCTTGGCATTTTAATCCGTGCTATCGCGCCGTTCATGCCGCATTTATCCGAGGAATGCTGGAGCGTGCTGGGCGGCGAAGGCCTCTGTTATCATGCGCCGTGGCCGGAGCCAGACCCAAAAATGCTGGTGGACGATGAAATCACCATACCCATCCAAGTCAACGGCAAGCGCCGATCTGAGCTGTCCGTGCCCAAAGACCTACCCAAAGATGAGGTTGAAGCACTGGCTATGGCAGATGCCCACGTCATTCGCACCCTTGATGGCTTAACGGTAAGAAAAGTCATTGTTGTTCCCGGGCGTATTATCAATATAGTGGCGACATGATGAAAAAGACTTTTATTCTCTCTCTTGCTCTCTCGGCGGCTTTCACTCTATCCGCTTGCGGGTTTACCCCCATGCATGCCCCGCAGATCGGCGCGGACGGGGCCGCCTTTAAAAATATTCAAATCGACGTCACAGACTCGCAAGATATTGCCAACCAAGAAGGTACGTTTTGGATACAACAAGCGCTCTATGACCGCCTCGGGACCCAAGGACGCACACATGTTCTATCAGTGACACCCGAATTTAACCGCAGCGGGCTTGGCGTGAGCGCTGAGGATATTGCCACACGGTTTGAGCTGCGTGTATCGTTGAATTATCGGCTCATCGACAGCAAAACCGGCGATGTGCTGGACAGTGGAAGCCTTTCCACATCCTCAACCTTTGGCGCACCAAACGATCCGTATGGACGGTCCGTTTCCGAACAAACGGCCACACAGAATATCTCCAAAGACGCCGTTGACCGCCTGATCATCAAGCTCGCGGCCTATTATGCGAACACCGACAAGACATAAACCAAGATGAAGATTACGGGCGGCCGCATATCGCGCTTTTTGACGTCACCGCCGGATGATATTATTGGCGTTTTGTTTTTCGGCCCGGATCGCGGCCTGGCAAAAGAACGCTCTGATAAACTCATTCATACCTTCATTGATAATCCTGATGATGCTTTTGCCGCGACGGTTTTGACCGCCGATGATTTGTCCTCTGATCCCGCGCGTCTGTCCGACGAAATGGCAGCGCTCTCATTGCTGGGCGATGATCGGCTTGTGCGGGTGCGGCTGGATCACGAACGTTCCGGCGCGGCCATTTCTAAAATTATCAAGGCGCTGGACACAGACCCGTCGCGTGCCGCCGCCAAGCTGGTGATAGAAGCTGGTGATATGACGCCGCGCTCTGCGGTTCGTAAAGCGTTTGAGGCTGCCGGACACTTCGCCGCCATCGGGTGTTACAAAGACAGTGCGGCGGATCTTACCAATCTTGTGCGCAGCCTCTTGACGGAAAGTAACATCTCCATTGCGCCCGACGCGCTAGATGTGTGGGTGCCTCTACTCGAAGGTGACCGCGCATTAACACGCGGGGAGATTGAAAAGATGATTCTTTACAAGGGTTTTGGTCAGGATCCCGGCGCAGCTGTCGCAATTGACGATATCAAGGTTTTAGCTTCCGGCGCGCAGGCCGCCTCGATTGATGATATTATTCTCTCAGCGCTCAACGGCGAAACGGCCAAATGTGATGACGCCTTTCGGCGAGCCGTTGCAAGCAAGGTCAATACAGCCGTGATCTTGCGCGCCTTACAACGCCACCTTGGACGCTTGCTTGAGGCCAGCGCCCATATGCAAGCCGGGGAGCGCGCCGAAAGCGCGATCAAATCCTTACGGCCACCTGTCTTTCGTATGCAGGAACGTGCCTTTTTGAACCAGCTTCGGATCTGGCCCCCCCTTGCGTTGCAGCGCGCCCTCTCACAGTCTCTAGTAGCCGAAGAACAATTAAAATCTGCGGGCGCACCCGGCGAAGCCATTGTCGGGCGGATGCTTCTTGCCTTGGCATCCTTTGCAGTGAAACGCGCTTAAAGCACCTTTAGGGTTGAGCTTTGCTTTCAACTTCGCTAGGTGCGCGGCAAATCGCACAAACCTTGATGTAGGATAAAAACATGGAACAATTCCTCGAACAATGGGCGCAGTTCAAAGACAGTTTCCCTATGCTGAAAGACCTGATGGTCAATATGTTGGCCGCTTTTGGTATTTTTATATTTGGGATCATGATCGCACGGTGGATACGTAAAAAAATACGCGGTGCGGCATTTGGAACGGATCACGTCGATGTCACATTGCGTCCCGTCGTCGCTAGTGCAATATTTTATGTCATCGTTGCCATAACCGTCTACGCCGCCCTCACACGCCTAGGCGTGGAACCCACGGCCCTACTCGCTGTATTTGGCGCAGCGGGCCTCGCGATCGGCCTCGCACTCAAGGACACGCTGGGCAATATTGCAGCAGGTTTCATGCTGCTAATCCTGCGCCCACTTAATGTTGGAGAATATATTGAGACACCCACAGTCAACGGTATCGTTCAAGAAGTTGGCCTATTTTCGACAACAGTGAAAAACCTCGAAGGTGTGTTTATTTTCGTCCCCAATGGACAAGTGTGGAGCACCCGGATCCAAAATTTTGGCCGCCACACCGAACGTAAGTTAATTGTCAACATTGGTGTCGCTTATGACACAGACCTGACTGCCGCTAAAGCGTTCTTAATTGATACCATGAAAAGCCAAGACGGCGTTTTGAGCATACCCGAAGAGCCCCACGTATTTGTCATGGAATTTGGCGATAGCGCCATCAATATATCTGCGCGGAGTTGGCTTCCTGCAGATAATTGGCTGCTTAGAGCGTCCAATATGCGGATCGCTTTAAAGACTGCGCTGGATAATGCCGGTATCGAAATACCGTTCCCTCAACGCGTGGTTATTACAAAAAAATAAACGCCTAAGGAGCTGGATGCTCCAGTGCCTTATTTCGTTTCTCCAAACAGTTCACGTCCGATGAGCCAGCGGCGAATCTCTGACGTACCCGCACCTATTTCCATGAGCTTAGCATCCCGCCATAATCGGCCCGTTGGGCTCTCATTAACGTAACCCATACCGCCAAGCATTTGGATCGCGTCAGAGGCGACTTGCGTGGCTTTTTCTGCAGCATAAAGAATACAGCCCGCAGAATCTTTTCGGGTTGTCTCGCCTCGGTCGCAGGCCGCCGCGACTGCGTACACATAAGACCGAGCGGTGGACAACGTCACATACATATCCGCGAGCTTTCCCTGCA
Organism: uncultured Caulobacterales bacterium; assembly: GCA_964352785.1. GTDB lineage: Bacteria > Pseudomonadota > Alphaproteobacteria > Caulobacterales > Maricaulaceae > JACOMS01. Next base: position 15,359 of record CAYGTI010000012.1, on the reverse strand, counting down.
TGAGCTGAAACTCGCCAATAGATTTGCCAAATTGTTTACGCTCATGAATATAAGGCAACACCACGTCAAGGCAGGCCTGCATGATCCCGACAGATAGCCCTGAGAGCACTACGCGTTCATAATCAAGACCGCTCATCAGGATTTGCGCGCCTTGCCCGACTTGGCCCACCAAATTTTCTTCGGGCACGTGACAGTCCTCGAACACAAGCTCGCACGTATCGGAGCCGCGCATACCCAGCTTATCAAGTTTTTGCGCCGTAAAGAAACCGTCCATATCCGGCGTAATGAGAAAAACTGAAATGCCTTTTGACCCGCCCGCAGGATCCGTTTTAGCATAGACAAAAAGCAGATTGGCTTCGGGTGCATTTGTGATCCACATTTTATTACCATTGAGCAAATAACCGCCCTGCGCCGCATCCGCGCGGAGCTTCATTGAGACCACATCAGACCCTGCGCTCGGCTCACTCATAGCCAGAGAGCCGACATGTTCGCCGCTCATTAATTTGGGCAAGTGTTTGGCTTTTTGCTCGGCATTTCCCCAGCGCCGCAATTGATTAATACACAAGTTAGAATGCGCGCCGTATGACAGGCCCACCGAGGCCGAGGCGCGGCTGATCTCTTCAATCGCGATTGTGTGCTCCAAATACCCCAAACCCGTGCCGCCATCGTCCTCAGACACCGTGATGCCGTGAAGACCAAGCTCGCCCATCATGGGCCATAAATGGCGGGGAAATTTATTTGAACTGTCAATCTCAGCAGCAATCGGCGCGATGTGTTCCTGTGAGAATTTATATACCATCTCGCGGATCATTTGGGTTTCATCGGAATGCCCGAATTGCAGGGTTGGGTATGTTGTTGTCATTTTGTCTCTCCTATTCCTCCACCGCTTGCGGGGGAGGTGGGCGCGAAGCGCTCGGAGGGGGCCGAGCGCCAGCGAGGTTAATTGTTTAAAGTCTTCATACGATTGCCTTCGCCAATCGCCCCCTCCGCCTGCCGCGTTTTTACAAAATGCTCTAGGCATCTCCCCCGCGATGCGGGAGAGGAAATGAATTTTATCCAAAACCGTCACCGGTTTCGGCGCTACGTTACAATCGATTATTAATCGATTGTGGTCACTCCGCGTCTTCCATCTCTAAAAGCACATCGCCGTCACTCACCAAAGCGCCGCTCTCCGTCTTCACAGCCGCGACAACACCATCACGCGGAGCTTCGAGAGTCATTTCCATCTTCATGGCTTCCATAATGATAAGTGGGTCGCCCGCTTTGACGGTGTCGCCAGCGGAGGCGTTTACAGCAATGATCTTACCCGGCATGGGGGAGCTGATGACATTCCCCGATGTCAATAAACTTTCTGCTTCTGGGCGGTAAAAATAGACTTGGGCGAAATTTGCGCGGGATGTAAGGCTCACATAATCCTTGGTCACCTTGAAGTTCCATTCCGAATAATTCCGTAGCCCTTTTGACACTGTATCTATGCCGATGGTCTTGGGCATATCTATCCGAATGGCATTACCTTCACCTACCTGGACATCTGCAAACTCTAGGGTTTTCTTAAGTATAGTGACGTCCACAGCTTCGCAGTCACGTAAAAATGTCCAAACTCGCCTAGAAGACATGTTCAGGCGGAACCCAGAGGTATCTTGATAGGGCGATCTTGAACCATCTTTTTGGTCATCTTCCAAACGTAAAGCAGCTAGCGCAAACACTTCGTCCACTTTTCTAATATCAACGGGTATAAGATCATTAACTGACTCCCTTTCGATAAAGTGAGTCGATACAGCGCCCTTGGCAAAGGATTTGTTTTGCAAACAGCTTATCAAAAATGAGGCATTTGTAATCAGCGGGTAGACTTCAATCTCCGTAATTCCAAACACCGTATTCTCAATAGCAATATCCCGATCATTACCATACCCAATGATCTTTGAGATCATAGGATCGTAAAAAACGGTGACCTCATCCCTCATCATAACCCCAGTATCAATACGAAACCCACCTTCGCTATCTTGATAAGGTTCTGGGTCGAGCCCCTTAATTCTTCCCACACTCGGCAGGAAATCATTCGCTGGGTCTTCGGCGTACAGCCTTGCTTCAATCGCATGACCCTCAATTGCAATATCGCCCTGCTTTGGCAACGTCTCGCCTTGCGCCACACGAATTTGCAGCTCGACCAAATCGAGCCCTGTAATCATCTCGGTCACGGGATGCTCGACCTGCAAGCGGGTATTCATTTCCATGAACCAGAAGCCGTCAGTTTTGAGCGCGCCTGATCCGTCCACAATAAACTCAACCGTTCCTGCGCCGACATAATCCACAGCCTTCGCCGCTTGTACCGCCGCGCTTGTCATGGCCTCTCTGACGTCTTGTGTCATGCCGGGGGCGGGGGCTTCTTCGATGACTTTTTGGTGGCGGCGTTGGAGCGAGCAGTCCCGCTCAAACATATGCACAACATTGCCATGGGTGTCGCCAAACACCTGCACTTCGATATGGCGCGGGGAGGTGATGTATTTCTCGATTAGGACCCTGTCTTTGCCGAAACTGGATTTCGCTTCGCGCTGACAAGACTCTAGTGCGGATATGAAGTCGTCCGCTCTGTCGACCTTGCGCATGCCCTTTCCGCCGCCGCCCGCGACGGCTTTAATCAGGACGGGATATCCAATGCTATCCGCCTCTGCCTTAAGCACAGATGGTGTTTGATCGGCTCCGTGATAGCCGGGAGTCACGGGAACGCCCGCCTCGGCCATCAGCTTTTTAGCCGCATCCTTCAGCCCCATAGCTTCCATGCTCTGCGGGGACGGGCCAATAAATGTGATGCCTTCGGCCTTAAGGCGGCGAGCAAATTCAGGGTTCTCGGATAAAAACCCATATCCCGGATGCACGGCGTCCGCGCCCGTCTGCTTGCAAGCCCCAATGATTTTATCGATCACGAGATAGCTCTCCGCTGCCGGGCTTGCACCAATATGCACGGCCTCGTCCGCTGTGCGTGTGTGCAACGCCTTTTTATCAGCGTCGGAATAGACGGCCACTGTTTGGATGCCCATTCGGCGCGCGGTTTTCATCACGCGGCACGCAATCTCTCCGCGGTTCGCGATCAAAATTTTTCTTATTTTCTTTGTCATGACGAGCTCTCCTTTGGGAGACATTCAATTCATTTTTCCAGACGCCACAGCATTCGGTTCCTTGCCATTTGACTCACAGGACCAAATGACGGCGTCACATCCTAAAGACACCCATTTTCATTTCGCCTACGGGCGCATTAGCCGACATCGCCAGCCCCAGACCGAGAACGCGGCGCGTGTCAGTGGGCGCTATAATGCCATCATCCCAGACCCGCGCAGACGCATAATAGGGGTGGCCTTCGCGTTCATATTTTTCACGTATCGGCGCCATAAAGGCCTCTTTTTCCGCTTCGCTCCAGCTTTCCCGGTCGCGGTGCACTGAGGCCAAAACACTCGCAGCTTGCTCCCCGCCCATAACGGATATGCGCGCATTGGGCCACATAAACATCAGGCGTGGATTATAGGCCCGCCCGCACATGCCGTAGTTACCCGCCCCGAAAGAACCGCCAACCACAATCGTAAATTTCGGCACTTGGGCATTAGAGACAGCATGCACCATCTTGGCTCCGTTCTTGGCGATCCCGCCAGCTTCAGCCTTGGAGCCGACCATAAATCCGGTAATGTTTTGCAAGAATACAAGCGGGATTTTCCGCTGCGCGCAAAGCTCAATAAAGTGCGCGCCTTTGAGGGCAGATTCGGAAAACAACACGCCATTATTTGCCAGAATACCCACCTGATAACCGTGAATTTTCGCAAACCCTGTCACCAAAGTTTCGCCGTAGAGCTTTTTGAACTCTTGAAACTTTGACCCATCGACAATACGTGCAATAATCTCGCGGCAATCATAAGGCTGGCGCAAGTCCGCCGGAATAATGCCGTTCAGCTCCTCAATATCATAGGCGGGAGGCTCAACATCACTCTGGGGCGCGTAAGAGTAATTCGGCTTTCCAAGGGTACTAATAATATCGCGCGTGATCTGCAGCGCATGCGGATCGTTCGCGGCCAAATGATCAGACACGCCCGAGACCGAGCTGTGCAACATACCACCGCCAAGTTCTTCGGCGGTGATAATTTCGTTTGTCGCAGCCTTAACCAGCGGCGGCCCGCCTAGAAAGATCGTCCCCTGACCTGCGACTATCACATTCTCATCAGCCATGGCGGGCACATAGGCACCGCCCGCCGTGCAGGAGCCCATGACAACTGCAATTTGCGGAATACCGTCTGCGCTCATGGTGGCTTCATTGTAAAAACACTGACCGAACATATGGCTGTCCGGGAATATTTCTGCTTGGTGGGGTAGGTTTCCGCCTCCGCTATCAACCAAATAAATACAAGGTAAACGGTTTTCACGTGCGATGTTTTGCGCCCGGTCTTGCTTTTTACAGGTCAGCGGAAAATACGTTCCGCCTTTCACCGTCGCGTCATTACACAAAATCATCACTTCGCGCCCGGCCACGCGGCCAATACCCGTAATGATACCGGCGCCCGGAATATCATCCTCATAACAGTCATAGGCCGCCATCTGTGACAACTCTAGGAACGGCGTTCCTGGATCAAGCAAGCGCTCTACCCGTTCACGCGGGAGCAGCTTACCGCGCGAGAGATGTTTTTCGCGCGCGCGTTCAGAGCCACCTAGCACGATCTTCGCAACTTTGGCCTTTAAGTCATCAACAAGTGCCGCCATCGCCGCTTCGTTAGCTTTAAACGCCGGGCTGTCTGGCCTTACAGATGTAGATAATTTAGGCATAAAATCTCCATTCGACTCTTAATATATAAATTTGACCCTTGAGTCAAATTTATATAGCGTTATGGTCACGATATGGATAGCGCCCTATTAGAACCCTTTAACCGAGAGAAACAGTTTACAGCCAAGCGCCGGGCTGTGATCCGCTCGGCGGGCGAGGCGTTTCGTAAAAAAGGGTATCACAACGCATCCATGACAGAGATCGCCAAGTCACTTGGTCTGACCAAAGCCGCGCTTTATTATTACGTTAAAAACAAAGAAGAGATTTTGTTTGAATGCCATATTATGGCCTATGAAGCGATGGATGAGATTTTAAAAAGTTCGCCCAGCGGAGACAAAAATGCGCTGGACATCTTGACACATATTTATGCGCAATTCGTAACGCTACTGACCAAGGAGGGACTCTCACTCCTTACTGATGTCGATAGCCTCTCAGAACGGCCCAAAAACATCATTCTAAAAAGACGCGGTGATATTGAACATAAAATTACAAGCATCGTCGAAAAGGGTATGGCTGACGGCTCCATGCAAAAGGCCGACCCGCGCCTGACTGTTTTTTTCTTCATGGGTGCCTTAAATTGGCTGAACGCATGGTATGATCCAAACGGCCGCGTTGACGGAGCAAATCTGGCTGATCATTTTGCCGCACAAATGCGCGCTGGTATTTCAGCATAAGCTATCTTCAGAGCGTGCCCGCCGGGAAAGAGCGCTCCATCCAGTCAGAAATATCTTGTGCAACCTCCAGCGGCACTTCCTCCATCGGCAGATGCGCCGCATTAGAGTAAACTTTTACCTGAGTATTTGAAATTTTTTCGTCAAAAGCCTGCGCAAATGACAGAGGCGTTGTCACATCATGCTCGCCCCATAAAATAAAAACTGGTACATTAATTTCGCCGACCCGGTCCCAATAATTTACTTCTCGGTCGACCTTTGCCCGGTCAGACATGGCTTTGCGGTTACCGGGAAAGCGTGTAAGTTCCCAATATCTGTCAACAAGCTCGTCGGTGATCAACGTTTCATCGTACATAACTTGCGAAAGTGTTTTTCGGACAATAGGTTTGGGCGTAATTTTCTGCGCAGCAAACCGACCAATACCGCTATTTGTTATTCTCGCCGCGAGATAAAGGCTGGGCTTATCTGCAATCTGTGGCCCGGATGCGTCAATAAGAATAAGACCCGCCGTCTGCTGGGGTGCAGCAAGCGCAAGCCTCCATGATATCCACCCTCCCATAGAATTTCCAGCAATCACGGCGCGCTCAACGCCCAGAGTGTCCATCACAGTTTGGGCCGCGTCCATAAGCGAGGCTGCGCTGTAATCACGTTCCGGGTCGGGGCCCGTAAGACCATGCCCAGGGAAATCGAGTGAAATAAGGCGGTAGACTCCAGACATCTCTCCAACCATTTTCTCCCATGTATGGAGCGAGGCACCTGCACCGTGCAAAAGCACAATCACAGGGCCATCTTTATTGCCTTCATCCCGGTAGTGAATAGCCATACCGTCGTCATCGGTGACAAAATTCGAAGCGGTAGTGGTATATTTAGAGATCATGTCCTCGCGGTTCGCATCCGGCGTCCATAGAACAACTGTTCCAACGAGAAGTATCGCGAGCACTCCAAAACCGAAGTGTTTGAGGTTTTTTATCATGACCTGCTCCTTTCTCTTTTACTGTAAAAACGGCTCCAACAAATTTGCAAGAACTGTACTCACAATTGTAGGCTGGTATTTACCATTAAACTATATACATACAGCCTATGAAAAGACCTTCCCCTGACGAATCCCTCACCACGCCGCGTGATAGCTCGTCGAAACTTCTCAAATTTATTGTGGACGACGCGCCCGCCGTAGGCAGCGCGACCGAAGTCGCAGACGGTATTTTTTGGCTGCGGTTTGCACTACCTATGAAAGGCCTTGACCACATAAACCTATGGGCGCTCAAGGACGGTGATAATTGGGTTGTCGTTGATACGGGCATCGGCAACAAAGACAGTAAGAAAATTTGGGAAGATCACTTTAAACACTTGATGGGCGGACGGCCTGTTGACCGGGTAATTTGTACGCATTTGCACCCAGATCATACGGGCCTCGCCGGATGGATATGCCGCAAATTTGGCGCACCGCTCTTAATGACTCGCGGTGAGTATTTCCTATGCCGCATTTTAGCCGCAGACACGGGCAAGGTTGCGCCGCGCGAGGGCATCGTATTTTACCGCAAGGCCGGGTATACGGAAGAGCAGATAGAGCTTTATAAAATGCGCTTTGGCGGGTTCGGCAAAGCCATCTCTGTGCTCCCTAATTCCTATGACCGTCTTGTTGATGGAGAGCTTGGCATCATTGGCGGGCGAGAATGGCGTATCGTCACAGGCTCCGGTCACTCACCGGAACATGCGTGTCTATGGTGCCCCGAACTCAACCTCTGCCTGACGGGAGATCAAATTCTGCCTAATATCAGCTCTAATGTCTCCGTCTGGCCAACCGAGCCCGAAGCCAATCCGCTGCAAGATTGGATTGATAGCTGCCATAAACTCAAAGACGTTTTGCCCGAAGATACACTTATTTGTCCCGCGCACGGTATTCCGTTTCGCGGCGCACACCGTCGCCTCGATAAGCTCATTGAGCATCACGAAAAAGCGCTGGATCGCCTCGAAGATTTTTGCAAAACGCCGCGTCTCGCCACAGAAATTTACAGCGTGCTTTTCCGCCGCCAAATCACAGACGGCAACCGCATCATGGCCGTTGGCGAGTCTATCGCACACCTGAACTGCCTGAAAGGTCGTGGACGGGTTACCCGCCGCCTGAATGATGCCGGGCAATTTATTTATTTGGCGCTATAGGCTTTGCCAGCAAATAACCCGCCAGCGCGCCAAAGAGCGGAGCGGTGAAACCGCCGAGAGCAAAACTCATACTGAACATGAAAAAGACTTCGTTCGTTAAATGTCCAAGGATAGTCTCAAGCTTAACATGGCCGTCAGTTTCAATCGCTTCTAACCCCAAAGAGGCGGCTTTGATAAATAATGAAAATAGAAACAGGCTAAAAACGCCAATGCCAAACCCATAAAAACCACCCCTTCGGCGGGTTTCATCCTTGCGGCAAAAAACCCACCAGAAGCCCTGCATACTCAGCGGCACAGCTAAACCCATGCAAATCAACATCAGTGGTAAGCGCGCTCCAAATTCCCAAAAACTCCCCATCACATAGACAAAAACAACGCCTAAGACGGTTGCTATCCATGTATAAATATTACCCCGGCGTCTTTGCTGTGCAGTCATTGATGAATTTCGCGTTAAATTAAGCTCAGTGAAAATTCAAAAAACAGGCAAAAAGGGCCCAATCTTTGAATACATTTCACCGCTAATGTCATTAATCCACCAGATCATCCCAGAACGATTTGGCCTTATCAAAGAAATTTTTAGAGTGCGGGCTGACGGCATCGCCCCCTTCGCGGGCAAATTCTTCGAGTAGCTCGCGTTGGCGGGCGTTGAGTTTTGACGGCGTTTCAACATTTAATTCCACATACATATCGCCGCGATGATTATTTCGCAGAACGCTCATACCTTTGCCGCGCAGACGCATGCGTTTGCCCGATTGAGAGCCTTCTGGAACTTTGATCTTGGAACGACCACCGTCAATCGTCGGGATTTCAACATCACCGCCAAGCGCCGCCGTCGTCATCGGCACATGGGCACGGCAATAAAGGTTCGGCCCGTCGCGCTCAAACAAATCATGCGGACGCACGGAGACGAAAATATAAAGATCACCGCGCGCGCCCGGTCCGCCGCGGCGCGGCGCCGCGTCACCTTGACCCGTAAGGCGGATACGTGTGCCATCTTCGACGCCCGCCGGGATATTGATATCCAGAGTCGTATCAACACGAGTTTGTCCGGCCCCGTCGCATTTATGACACGGGTCAGAGACATACTCGCCTTGTCCCCCACAGGTCGGACAAGCCCTTTCCATGGTGAAAAAACCCTGCTGTGTGCGCACGCGTCCGGCCCCGGCGCAGGTCTGGCACGTATCAATGCTCGCGCCCGGCTCAGCACCCAAACCTTCGCAGCGCTCGCAATCCTCAGAGATTGGCACAGTGATTTCAGAATCCTTACCGCCGAAAGCGTCTTCCAGAGAAATTTCCATTTCATAGCGCAAGTCAGAACCACGGACGTCACGCTGCCCGCGCCCGCCGCCAAACATATCAGCAAAGCCGCCGCCAGTTGCATTACCACCGAAAATCTGCGAGAAAATATCACCAAAATCCTGAAAACCACCTGCACCAGCGCCGCCACCCTGTTCAAACGCACGGTGGCCCATACGGTCATAGGCCGCGCGTTTCTCGGCATCCGACAAAATACCATAAGCCTCGTTGACCTCTTTGAATTTAGCTTCAGCATCCGGATCATCCGGATGCCGGTCCGGATGGCAGCCCATAGCAGCCTTGCGGAAGGCGGATTTTAAGGTTTTTTCATCGGCGGATTTATTAACGCCGAGCACTTCGTAATAATCACGTTTGGACATGGGATTCTTTTTCCAAAATAGTGTTAAGACCCGAGCGTTCAGACACCTTGTAACCCTGCGCAATGCAAAGTTCAATCAAAGGCGATCCCGCCTCGCGGCCCGTCTCCAGTATAAGCAGGTCCGGATGCAACCGCGCCGGCGCGTCCTCGAAAAACCCCGTCAGCGCTTTGAGGTCGTAACCCTCAACATCCAGTTTCATGGCGTTTATGTGCGTAAGGCCCTGAGTGCGGCAAATACGAGCTAATGTGTCAATAACTACAGGCTCAACATCATGGCCGCCCGAAACCAATTGCGCTTCGCCCCGGTTTCCGTCGCCGTTACCTAAAAATCCACTTCCCGGTTGATCGGAAATGGCCGCGCGGATGATTTGCACATCAGCGTTGCTCGCCGCGATATTGGCTTCTAGCCGTCCACAGGTTTCAAGACCAGGCTCTACGGCAAGAATACGCACTGGACGCAGCGCATCTTTGGCATAGGCATTCACAAACAAAGAATAGAGTCCGACATTGGCGCCGACATCTAAAAACACAAAAGTCTCTATCTCGCCGCTTCGCACGGCCCGCTCAAGCGCGGCGCGCTCACGCGTATCCCAAGTTTGAACACCGGCAAAAGCGCGTTTTTCGCAGCGGTTTTCAGACGGGTAAAGCCGCGCCCGCACATCCGGTGCAATGTCGACATCAAAAGGCTCAGACTGGCCGGCCATAGCTGTCTTGCGGCAGAGCGATATTTTTGTCCGACCCCACCGGCTATCGTCAAACGCAGACGCCCGTCTCCGCCAGCACTCTTTGGCAGGCGGGAGAGCATAAGTGCCAAATTGAGGAGTCAGGTCAGACATAAGGGTCTATCAACGAAAAACCCCGGACGCGTTGGGGGGATGCGTCCGGGGCCCGAGAACGTTATGCGGCTAACCGCATGAGCCTCAGTTTTCCTTAAGCCTTCTTCTCGTTGTCATCTTCGACGTCTTCGAACTCGGCATCAACAATGTCTTCGTCTTCAGCATCGGCGGCCTCTGCAGCCTTTGCAGCAGCTTCAACTTCATCATCACCGCTGGCATTCGCGTAAATCGCCTCGCCCATCTTCATGACAGCTGCTGTGAGCTCTGCCACCTTAGTGTTGATCTCATCGGCATCTTCGCTGTCAGCCACATCGCGGACAGCTTTAATACCGTCCACAATCGCTTGCTTCTCGTCTTCGCCGATTTTATCGCCGTGCTCTTTGAGGTCACCTTCGGCCTTATGGGCCAGTGCTTCGGCTTGGTTTTTGGCTTCAGCCAATTCGCGGCGAGTTTTATCCTCGTCGGCATTGGCCTCCGCGTCGCGGATCATATCCTCAATGTCTGTATCAGACAGGCCGCCAGAGGCCTGGATACGGATTTGCTGTTCCTTGCCTGTTGCGTTGTCTTTGGCCGACACATTGACAATACCGTTAGCATCAATGTCAAATGTGACTTCGATTTGCGGCATGCCGCGGGGCGCGGGCGGTATGCCCACTAAATCAAACTGACCCAGCAGCTTATTATCAGCGGCCATTTCGCGCTCACCCTGAGAAACCCGGATCGTCACAGCGGACTGGTTATCAGCCGCCGTAGAGTAAATCTGGCTCTTCTTGGTTGGAATGGTCGTATTACGGTCGATCATACGTGTGAATACGCCGCCTTCAGTTTCGATACCGAGGGACAAAGGCGTCACGTCGAGCAGCAAAACGTCTTTGACGTCGCCCTGCAAAACACCCGCCTGTATAGCCGCGCCCATAGCCACAACTTCGTCAGGATTTACGCCTTTGTGCGGCTCTTTACCAAAAAAGTCTGAGACAGCTTTCTGCACGGCTGGCATACGGGTCATACCGCCAACCAGCACAACATCATCAATTTCACCGGCTTTTAGGCCCGCATCAGTGAGCGCTTTTTTGCACGGCGCAATAGTGCGCTTGATCAAATCAGCGACAAGCGTTTCGAGCTTGGCCCGCGTTAGCTTCATGTTAAGATGTTTGGGTCCGGTTGCATCCGCCGTGATAAATGGCAAATTGACTTCATATGTCGCCGCAGAGGACAATTCTTTCTTCGCTTTCTCGGCTTCTTCGCGAAGGCGCTGCAACGCAAGCTTGTCACCCGTCAGGTCAATGCCTGTATCTTTTTTGAATTCGGTGTTGAAATACTCAACGATACGCATGTCAAAATCCTCACCACCGAGGAAAGTATCACCGTTTGTCGCTTTGACTTCGAATACGCCGTCGCCGATTTCAAGGATGGACACATCAAACGTACCGCCGCCAAGGTCATAAACCGCAATCGTTTTACCGTCTTGCTTGTCCATGCCGTAAGCCAAAGCCGCTGCTGTCGGCTCGTTAATAATTCGAAGCACTTCCAGACCGGCAATTTTACCGGCGTCTTTGGTGGCTTGGCGTTGCGCGTCATTAAAGTAAGCCGGAACAGTAATCACGGCTTGCGTAACGGTTTCACCAAGGAAAGCCTCGGCGGTTTCCTTCATTTTCGTCAGCGTCATCGCAGAGATTTCAGCCGGGGAATAGGCCTTGTCACGGCCTTGGACATAGGCGTCGCCGCCTTTGCCTTTAACAATTTGGTAAGGCACCATCTTAGCATCTTTTTTGACAGCCGGATCCGTTATGGGACGACCAATTAAACGCTTCACAGCATAATAGGTGTGCTCAGGGTTTGTCACCGCCTGACGACGGGCTGTTTGTCCGATCAGGCGTTCGCCGTCTTCTGTGAAAGCGACTACGGAGGGTGTTGTGCGTTGACCTTCTGAATTTTCAATGACCCGGGCCTTGTCGCCGTCCATAACGGCTACGCAAGAGTTGGTTGTTCCCAGGTCGATACCGATAACTTTTGCCATCTTAAGCTCCTGTTGAGTGTGCTGCTTATCCCCCTATAGGTCTGCGGCACATTTAAGTTTAATGCGGGTCTTACCCGTTGAGTGCGATATGGGGGCAGATTTGGACTGCGCAAGGGCTGCTATCAATTTTTTGTGAGTCATGAAGAGCACCTTTAGATGCTTACAACTTTGTTTCTTTTCGGAACTTCGGGTATATTATACACATGCTAGATGCGGTTAAATAATATCTCGAAAGGGTATAGCAATGGCAAGATTCGATAATTACGAAAAGAACCCCCAAAACAGTTACTCGAACACCTCAAAGACGCACTTTTCCTGCTATGATCGAAACTAAAACCGTAGACCTACGCCCGAGTTACGCCGCTTGATAAAACAAAACTTTGTTTAAAAACCAGCTTCAAACTTGGTTTTTTTATGTGCTAAATCTACCGCCACACTCACAGGGCTTGAATTTTGACACGTGCAGCGCATAAGGTAGTATGACTGAATACCCGCCCGGATTTTCACATTACCCGCTCTATTTCGATATGGCGGAACAAACCGCTTTGATTAAAGCCGTGAAATACGGCGTGAAAGACGCCCCGTTTTGGCAGCCTGTTATGCCACGTACCGGGACGCCCCTCTCAGTTGTTATGTCCAATTTCGGCCCGCTGGGCTGGGTAACCGATAAAGAGCGCGGCTATCGTTACGAGCCGGTGCACCCCAAAACAGGGCAGCCGTGGGCTCCCATGCCCAAGGTGCTTTATGATTTGTGGGATGCAGTGACAGACTATACAGCGCCGCCAGAAGCTTGCTTGATTAATTGGTACCGGGAGGGCGCCAAGATGGGCGCGCATATCGATAGCGACGAGCAAGCGACAGACGCGCCCGTTGTCTCTGTCTCGTTGGGCGACTCGGCTATGTTCCGTATTGGCGGGCCAAAACGCGGCGGAACAACGTATGGGATCAAATTATTTTCTGGCGATGTTGTTGTCATGGCGGGCGAGAGCCGTAGGTGCTATCATAGTGTGCCGCGTATTTTTTACGGCGAGTCCACAGTGGTGCCCAAAGGTGGACGGATTAATTTAACCTTGCGCCGCGTGAATTTACTGTGAGCTTTGCATGGTATGATGCGGTAGGCCTTGTCGGAGTGACATTCATTTTGGCGGCCTATTTGTTACTGCAACTACAGCGTATAGAGCCCAAGGCCTCGTTATATTCAGCACTTAATGCTATGGGGGCCGGGTTAATCCTTGTTTCTCTGTATTTTGATTTTAACTTATCCGCTGTCTTCATTGAAAGCGCCTGGCTGTTGATCAGCCTGTTCGGGTTAACACAAGCCGTGCGGCGGTAGGCTGTTTAAACCGCGTGCTTTAACATCGACATTCAGGACGTTAAACGGCGGCAATTACTGGCGAGGAAAACGCCGCCGCGTCGCAACGGGTTTGCGAATAGGTGATAAGATGAAATGAAACTTAAAAACGCTGGAACTGAAAAATACCCTGAGGGCATTTGCGGGGTCACATATCAACGGCAAAGCCTTGAACATTCAAGTCCGGCATTGACTCGCGTCCGCCTCTTCTTATGGTCGCGCGAAAATTTATGAGGAAATCACCATGGACGTGTCCGCACTAAAAACCGCTATTGATGCCGCGTGGAACAACCGCGCAGCGCTGTCTCCGGCTACCAAAGGCGAAGCCCGGGACGCCGTCGAGGCGTCTATATTAGGGCTGGATGATGGCTCTCTGCGCGTGGCGTCCAAATCTGGGAACAATGATTGGGTTGTGCATGAATGGCTTAAGAAAGCCGTTCTGCTCGGGTTTAGACTGAATGCCAACCGCCTCGTGAGCGGCGGCGCGGACGGCGGTAATTGGTGGGACAAGGTTCCCAGTAAATTTGAAGGGTGGGGCGAAGTTGAATTTTCTGAGGCCGGGTTTAGGGCCGTGCCCAACGCCGCCGCACGGCGCGGAGCTTATATTGCGCCTGACGCGGTTTTAATGCCGTCCTATGTCAATATTGGTGCCTATGTCGATAGCGGTACGATGGTGGACACATGGACCACCGTTGGCTCTTGCGCGCAAATTGGTAAAAACTGCCACCTATCCGGCGGCGTCGGCATTGGCGGCGTGCTTGAGCCTTTGCAAGCCTCGCCTGTGATTATTGAGGATAATTGCTTTATCGGCGCACGCTCGGAAGTGGCCGAGGGCGTGATTGTGCGCGAAGGAGCGGTTTTAGCAATGGGCGTGTTCCTCTCGCAATCGACGAAAATTTATAACCGCGAGACGGGCACGTTTACTTACGGCGAAGTCCCCGCCTATTCCGTTGTAGTGCCCGGTAGCCTGCCTTCCAAAGACGGCTCGCACAGTCTGGCTTGCGCCGTGATTGTCAAAACCGTGGACGCAAAGACGCGCTCCAAAACGGGCGTGAATGAATTGCTGCGGAACTAAGCCTGTCACGTTGAGCCTCACTCAGGGATGCGAAACATTCTTGGACGGCTTGCATTTACCGCCCGCCATGGGCAAGTGACTGTCATGACGGATCAAAAAATAATCACCCAAACTCTAACTGAGTGGCGGGTCTCACGCGGACTTACGTCCTACACAGACGCGCTCGCTTTTATGGAAACTCGGGCGAGACAGATCGCAGCGGACATGGCGGCTGAGCAGGTCTGGTTGCTAGAGCATCCCCCACTGTACTCGGCGGGAACAAGCGCTAAGCCAGCCGACCTTGTGGATCCGGACCGATTTGATGTGTTCTCATCCGGGCGCGGCGGGCAATATACCTATCACGGGCCGGGGCAACGCGTGGCCTATGTGATGCTTGATCTACGTACTCGCGGGCGCGATGTGGGGGTATTTGTGCGCACGCTTGAGCAGTGGATTATAGATACGTTGGCAGATTTTGATGTCAGCGCGGAGCGACGCTGCGGGCGTGTGGGTGTTTGGGTGGCACATACAGACGGCAGCGAAGAGAAAATCGCGGCGATTGGCGTGCGGCTAAAAAAATGGGTAAGCTTTCACGGGATTGCCATTAATCTCTGCCCTGACCTTTCGCATTTTTCAGGCATTGTGCCCTGCGGCATTCAAGAGCACGGCGTCACGAGCCTCGCGGCCTTGGGGAAAACCATATCGATGACAGAGCTAGACAGACGGCTTAAACTAAACTTTCAGATCTTATTCGGGCCGGCCATAGAAGTCTAAACTACCAACCTCCGCCCCCC
>CAYGTI010000011.1:0-103554 GCA_964352785.1 uncultured Caulobacterales bacterium | reverse complement strand
ACTCACGACCTCAGGATTATGAGTCCTGCGCTCTAACCAGCTGAGCTACCCCACCTTACCGTAGTGTCACCATATGGTGAATAGGGGCGGCGTATAATCGAAAAAGTCAGACCTGCCAAGGATAAAGTCGGCCTATATCAGCGCAAAATAGGCGGCTTGTGAGCATTAAATATGCTCTCCCTCTTGTCATATGAACTTAAAGGGGCCATTTCCCGCTCCATGACCAAAGCTCAAACAGATATAATGCCGGATATGACTGATAATCTGGTGACCGTTTTTCAGCTCGACGGCAGCGATGTGCGCGGACGTGCCTTGAACATGGGTAACGCTTTGCAGCAAGCGCTAGGCACAGGCCGATATCCGGACGTTGTCGCGAGTCTTTTGGGCGAAGCGATGATGATCGCGGCTATTGTAGCGCGCACGCTGAAGTTCAAAGGGCGTTTGGTGATCCAGTGCCACGGCACCAACGACGGCGCGGTATCCCTCCTGATGGCGGACTGCACGACAGACGGCAATATTCGCGGCTATGCCCGCTGGGACGAGGCGCAGCTAAAGATGATTATGCTCGATAATCGGAGCCCCGGCGCGGACACTCTGCTGGGGGGAGGCACGTTTTCAATGACCATCGACCAAGGCCCGGACATGGATCAATATCAAGGGCTAGCCGAGATTACAGGCGCGTCGCTTGCAGAAAGTGCTGAGCACTATTTTGCCCAATCGGAGCAAATTCCCTCACGCATACGGCTCGCTTGCGGGCAGGTTCTGGTGCCGGGCGAAGAGCCGCAATGGCGAGGCGGTGGCATGATGATACAGCGCATTGCCGGTGATGCAGCGCGGGGCGAGACGGATGAAGGCTGGACGACGGCAAAGGCTTTGTTTGATACCCTGACCGACGCCGAGTTGATTGACCCAGCCTTAAGTCAAGATGATTTGCTATACCGTTTGTTTCATGAGGGCGGCGTGCGCATTATTGACCGCGCCGAGATTACGGCAAAATGTTCATGTTCGCGCGAGCGGCTGACGGCGACTCTAAAATCTTTTGAAAGATCAGCGCTACAGGATATCGCAGAGAACGGGGAAATCATCGCAAATTGCGAATTTTGCGCCGAGAGCTATGTGTTTGCGCTGGCCGATATTTAACCGAGCCTAGGCCCGCCAAAAGGCCGGCGTCAGAACGACAAGCGCCGTCACAATCTCGAGGCGTCCCACAATCATCCCCCCCATCAACGCCCATTTTGCGCTGTTGGGCAGGGATTGATACGTTCCTGTCGGGCCAATGATCTCGCCGAGGCCCGGCCCGACATTGGCCACCGCACTGCCCGCGCCGGACCACGCCGTCATAGGATCAAGCCCCATCATAGACAGCGAGATCGCCAGAGCCGCAAACGTCATAAAGAAAAGAAAAAAATAGCTCATGACCGAGAATACAACGCTCTCCGGTAGCGGGTTCGCCCCGTACCGGAGCGGAATAACCACGTTTGGGCGCGGCATTCGCAGGAGATAAACCCGCAAGGCCTCAAACGCGACCTGATAACGGAATATCTTGATCGAGCACGCGGTTGAGCCCGCGCACCCGCCAATAAACATAAATGTAAAAAAGCAGGCCACGGCAAAAGAGCCCCAGCTATTATAGTCCGCCGTCGCGTAGCCCGTTCCCGTGACGATAGACACAACGTTAAAGGCGGAGAGGCGAAGCGCGCGGGTCTCGCCCATTGTGCTACTCGTCCACAAAAACACCGTCACGAGTAAAATAAGCGCGGCCAAAACCAGAATAAAGGTTCGCACTTGCGGGTCTTGGAGCGGCGCGCGCAGATTACCCCTCACCATCAGGAGGTACACACCAAACGGCAGCCCCCCCGCGATCATAAACGCGATACAGACAAGGTCCGCGCCGTTATCCATAAAGCCGCCCATAGACAAATCAGATGTAGAGTAACCGCCCGTAGATACTGTTGTCATCGCATGGGCAAACGCATCAAAACCGCTCATCCCGACCCACATATATCCGGCGGTGCACATGGCGGTGAGCACGACATATATCCCGCCAATCGCGGCAGCGAGGCTGGCCGCGCGGGGCAGAATTTTCTCGCCCATATCCGAGCTTTCCAAGCGAAAGAGCTGCATCCCGCCAATACGAAGCATGGGCAGCACGGCCATAGCCGTGACGATTATACCGATGCCGCCTATCCATTGCAAAATCGCGCGCCAAAGCAGCGTGCCTTTTTCCGCATCATCCAGCCCCGTCATAATCGTCGCGCCTGTTGTCGTAATGCCAGATGCGGCTTCGAATAATGCGTCCGTCAGGCTCATTTTTGTCGGGCTTAATAAAAACGGAATCGCAGCAAAAAGCGCCAAGATCACCCATGACAACACTGTGAGCAAAAATGCCGCGCGGGCGGGCAGGATTGGGTTAGGCGCGTAGGTTGTCAGGGCCAGAACAGCGCCAACAAGTGTGGTGAAAATACCGGAGATAGCAAAGGCTGGCCAGCTTCGCCCGCCCGCATACCAATCCACGCCAAACGGGATAAACATCGCTAGGCCCAACGCGGCCAGCATCAAACCCACTACAAAAAATACGGCTCGTAAATCCGGCATAGACGTGACCTATAACAGTCCGCGCAAAATTACAAAGCCCTTTGAAGCGCGCAATCGCATAGCGGCTTACTCCAAGAGTAAAACATCATTCTGCAAATCTCCGCAAATATCAGCGTAAACGCCCCACGCATACATAGAAATTTTTCGTCCTGCGATGTTCTTGAGGAGAAAGTCACGTAGGATTTTCTGCTCTTTGGTCAGAGGGTCTTGGTAACCATAATGAGCCGCAGCAGTCATAATTGTTTGAAGGGATTTTTCCGTGTCCAGCGCATAATCCCAATCTGGCTGGTCATCTACAATTGCGGTCACGCAACGTACACGGGCATTTTTACTCATGCGGGCATCTGGCTGCACCGTCACGCGCTGCCGTCGATGCTGCACAAGGTCATCGCTTAAATAAACCTTGCGTCGTCGTTTCCATAAAAACGCTAACATGGAACTTTCACTGCCTCACTTTGATACACAGATGCGTCGCAAGACGAAACGTCGTGCTGTCTGTAATCTTTGCCGTGAGAGTGGCTGCAAGTTTCGCACCACAGATAAGCATAGAACTGCGCTCAATCTGAACGATATGATTGCATTAAAGCGGCCTGCGCCGTATCAATAGGTCAAAGTTTTGAGGGACCTATGAGCAGTATATTTATTGGCAAAGATACGGACGGAAAAAGACAGGAATTGTTGCTAAGCCGTGCCAACCGCCACGGCCTTGTTGCAGGAGCCACCGGCACAGGAAAAACAGTGACCTTGCAAATCTTGGCTGAGGGGTTTTCCAAAGCGGGCGTGCCCGTTTTTGCTGCAGATGTAAAAGGCGATCTGTCCGGCATATCCCAGAGCGGCTCAGAAGATCATAAACTTCACGATAAGCTGGTGTCGCGGGCGCGCAAGATTGATCTACATGACTATAGCTACAGCGCTATGCCAACGATTTTCTGGGATGTTTTTGGCCAGCACGGCCATCCCGTTCGCGCCACAATCGCCGAGATGG
Source organism: uncultured Caulobacterales bacterium (assembly GCA_964352785.1). Taxonomy (GTDB): domain Bacteria; phylum Pseudomonadota; class Alphaproteobacteria; order Caulobacterales; family Maricaulaceae; genus JACOMS01. The sequence continues at coordinate 99,974 of CAYGTI010000011.1, read as the reverse complement.
GGCCCATGCTGCTCTCGCGATTGATGGGCTTGTCGGATGTCCAAGAAGGCGTAATGAATATCGCCTTTGATGTGGCCGATGATAATGAGTGGCCTTTGGTTGACCTGAAGGATTTGAAAGCCACACTGACATTTGTCGCTGAGCAGCGTAATGAATTGATGTATGCGTATGGCAACATCTCCAGCCAGTCCGTGGGCGCGATCATGCGCAACCTGCTGGTGCTGGAACGCGAAGGCGCGGACCAGTTTTTTGGCGAACCTGCGCTTAAATTACCTGATTTAAAACATATGGTCGAAGATGGGCGCGCCGCCGTTAACATCTTGGCTGCAGACGAGCTGATTAACTCACCCCGCCTTTACGCGACCTTCTTGCTGTGGCTTCTCAGTGAGCTATTTGAGGAACTGCCGGAAGTTGGCGATCCTGATAAGCCCGTCATGGCGTTTTTCTTTGATGAAGCGCACCTGTTGTTTGACGAAGCCCCTAAGGCGCTGGTCGATAAAATCACACAAGTCGCGCGCCTTATTCGCTCCAAAGGGGTCTCTGTGTGGTTTGTGACGCAAAATCCAGCGGATATTCCAGATGATGTTTTAGGGCAGATCGGTAACCGTATTCAGCATGCGCTACGCGGCTATACTCCCAAAGAGCAAAAGGCGATCAAAGCCAGCGCCAGCGCTTTTCGACCCAATCCCGCGTTTAAGACCGAAGATGCCATTAGAGACCTTGGCGTCGGTGAAGCGCTCGTCTCACTTCTTGACGAGAAAGGCCGCCCGCAAATTGTCGGGCAAACGTTAATTAGACCGCCCGCGTCTCGCCTTGGCCCGGCACTTGAAACTGAGCGCCAAGAGATCATCAACGCCAGCCCGGTCAAAGATATATATAGCCAAACGATTGACCGTAAATCAGCCTATGAGATGCTAGCGGCCAAACGCGGCGCAGCGCTTGAGGCGCAAGCAAAAGACCTTAAAAAGGCTGAGGCCGAGAAAGTAAAATCAGAAAAAGCAAAAGCTAAAAAATCAAAGGCGTCAAAAACATCCTCTTCACGCCGCCGCTCCAGCCGCAGCCAAAAAAGCACGACAGACGTTTTAATGCACGAGGTTAAGCTTGTAGGGCGGCAGATTCTACGCTCCGAGGGCCGCAAAATTATTCGCGGCGTCCTTGGTGGGTTCATGCGCCGATGAGTAATTTATCTGGATTTTGGGTCGGGCAGTATAGCTATGAAGATAGCAGCGCTGAGCCTGTTGATTTTGATGCAGAGATTACGCAGGACGGCCAAACGCTCTCAGGTATCACCACCGAACCGAACAGCTTTGATCCCAACGGCGGCGAACTTTTAACCGCGTCTATAACAGGCGCAACGTCGGGAGCCGCGCTAACATTTCTCAAAGTCTATCACGGCGACGAGAGCCCCTACCCGCCCATTACTTATAATGGCTCTCTGGCAGCAGACCAACAGAGCATCAACGGGATCTGGATGGTCGATGATTTTTCGGGAACGTTTGATATGCGCCGCGATGGCCCTGAAGTCGGCGTCAAAGCGAATATTCGCACCGCATCTTTGGAGCAGGTTTTAGAAAAAGCTAAAAAGCGCTAACGGCGCACTCTTTAGCTTTTTAGAAAATATTTATAGGCCATATTGTCCGTTTCTTGTGACATCGGGTAACCTATATTTTGAAGGCTCGCTTCTAACTCTGCCACATCGCCTTTGGGCACATGAAACCCGCAGAGCACATGACTTTCAGAGCTCCCGTGATTGCGGTAATGAAATAAAGAAATATTCCAGCGCGCATCCAGCGTTACCAAAAAATCCGTCAAGGCGCCGGGGCGCTCTGGGAACTCGAACTGATATATGACTTCGGGGATATCGGCCCTGCTGCGGCCCCCAACCATATGGCGCATATGGCGCTTGGCTAGCGCGTCATGAGACAAGTCTGCAACGCTCACGCCCTCGGTTTCCATCGCCGATAAGACGCCCGCACGCTCACCGGATGTCTTGAGCTTTACGCCCACTAGAACGTGCGCGTTCGCCGTATCCGCATAGCGGTAATTAAATTCTGTCACCGCGCGCCGACCCAGTGCCCGGCAGAAATTCAAGAACGCACCGGGCTGCTCCGGGATCGTTGCGGCAAATAACATTTCACCGCCCGCGCCGAGCTCAGCCCGCTCAACAATGTGTCCAATACGGTCAAAATTCACGTTTGCGCCGGAGATCGTCACTACGCAATCGCCTTTGGGCGCTTTGCCCTCGCGTGCATGCTTGATTAGGCCTGCAAGCGCGAGCGCTCCGGCGGGCTCAACAACCGTTCGCGTCGCTTCGAAAACATCTTTCACGGCGGCGCAAATTTCATCATTCGAAACTGTGATATGCTCATCAACAACCCTTTGCGCTATATCGAGCGTGTTCGTGCCGATTAATTTAACGGCTACGCCGTCCGCAAATCCATCGACTTTGTTCAAAGGCGTAGGTTTTCCGGCCTCCAAAGACACTTTCAAGGTCGCCGCGCCTTCAGGTTCTACGGCAATAATTTTTGTCGCGGGCGACACTGCTTTGACCCACGTCCCAATACCCGAGACGAGGCCGCCGCCGCCTGTGCATACATAGATCGCTTCGGGCACACGCGGCATTTGTTCAAGGATTTCCTTGCCCACTGTGCCTTGGCCCGCAATCACATCAATTTCATCGAACGGGTGGATAAACACTGCGCCAGACGTATTGGAAAACTCTATGGCTGCCGCGCAGGCTTCATCATAATTATCACCCACAAGCCGCGTTTCCGCGCCGCGCGCCGTGACCGCTTCGACCTTAATAGGCGGTGTCGTCACCGGCATGAAAATAACGGCTTTAGTTTTGTAATGCGCCGCCGCCGCCGCCATGCCTTGCGCATGGTTTCCCGCGCTAGCCGCGACGACCCCGCGTGCGCGCTCAGCGTCGGTGAGCCCAGCGATTCGGTTGGCCGCGCCGCGAATTTTAAACGAGAATACATCCTGTAAGTCTTCACGCTTGAGCCAAATGTTCCTGCCATATTCAGCGGATAATTTCGGCGCAAGTTCGCACGGTGTACGCTTGGCCAGCGCGTAGACATCCGCCGCCTCAATACGGGCTTTCAGATCATTTAAATTAACGCGCGGCATAATCCGCGATCCACGTCCCGACTTGCGATGTCGACAAAACGCCGCCGAGATCCGGCGTTGTTTGCCCTGCCTCCAGCGCCGCTTCAACGGCAGATTCAATAATAGCAGCCTCGGCGTCCAGCCCGAAAGAGAGCCGGAGCATCCAGGCCGCTGACAAAATCATTGCCAAAGGATTAGCCCTACCTTGCCCTGCAATATCCGGCGCGCTGCCATGAATAGGTTCATACATACCCATGCGGCCATCCGATAAAGACGCCGACGGAATGACGCCCATTGACCCGGCGAGCACAGAGGCTTCGTCGGTCAGAATGTCGCCAAACATATTTTCCGTTAAGACAACATCAAAGCTTTGGGCGTTGGTGAGCATATGCATAGTCATTGCATCGACCAGCAGGTGCTCAAGTTCGACCTCGGGATAATCTGCCGCAACTTTTATCACGGTTTCGCGCCAGAGGCGCGACGTTTCCAATACGTTGGATTTATCCACAGAAGTTACTTTTTTTCGCCGCTGCATGGCAAGATCAAAAGCTTTGATAGCAATGCGCTCAACTTCCGCTTCAGTGTAACGGCATTCATCATAGGCGCCGCGGGCGTCCCGGCCTTTCTCGCCAAAATAAATCCCGCCTGTTAGCTCGCGCATAACAACAAAATCCGTGCCTTCGAGCCGTTCGCGCTTAAGCGGCGCGCGGTCAATCAACGCCGGATAGGGTTTGCAGGGGCGTATGTTAGCAAAAAGATTAAGGTTCTTTCGCAGAGGCAAAAGTGAGCCAAGCTCCGGGCGGTCCGCACCTTGCAGGTGATCCCATTTTGGCCCGCCGACAGCGCCCAGCAGAATAGCACCTGTTTTCTCGCACGACGCATACGTGTCATCGGGCAGCGGTTTAAAGCCGGCATCAATCGCGGCCCCGCCAATCAGATGATCTTCAATGTCAAATTGATGCCCGAACTTTTTAGCAATCGCGCCCAAAACTTTGAGACCTTCGGTTCCCACTTCCGGGCCAATCCCGTCGCCGGGAAGGTAGGTAAAATTAATCTTCATGACCGCGTCTCTTCATATTGATCAATCGCGCTACTTTGCGCCGCCAGATAGCCCATTTCATCTACGCCCTCTAAGAGGCAATGCCGCGAAAACGCATCTATTTGGAAATTATATGTTCCCCCGTTTTTGGGTAGGCGCACTTCGCACCGCTCCAAATCAACTGTAACCTCTTCACCGGGATGATCCAGCAGCCACTGATGAGCGCTCTTCTCTATGACTATCGGCAGTAGGCCGTTCTTGAGAGAATTGTTTTTAAAAATATCCGCGATTTCAGAGCTGATCACAACGCGTATGCCGTAATCCGTGAGCGACCACGGCGCATGTTCGCGCGAGGATCCACAGCCAAAATTGTGCCCGCCCACCAAAATCTGGCAAGCCTTTGACGCAGGCTTGTTCAAGATATGGTCCGTCTCTGATCCATCATCCGTATAGCGCCAATCATTAAACGCATGTTTGCCAAGTCCGTCCTTTGATGTCACCGTCAGAAACCGCGCCGGAATAATTTGATCTGTATCTATGTTGGCAGCTGGCAGCACCAGTGTTTTTGATGTGATGCTCTTTATGGGATCAAAGGTCATGCCGCGCTCTCCATATCCCGGGGGTCCGTAATCACGCCGCGTATAGCCGCCGCCGCCGCCGTGGCGGGAGAGGCCAAAACCGTTCTCGCGCCCGGCCCTTGGCGTCCGGCAAAGTTACGGTTTGATGTAGATACAACCAGCTCGCCCGGCGCGGCTTTGTCGCCGTTCATGGCAATGCACATAGAGCAGCCCGGCTCTCGCCACTGCGCGCCAGCGGCGGTGAAAATATCATGCAGCCCTTCAGCCTCGGCCTCTTTTTTAATTAATTCCGATCCCGGCACAACAATGGCGGTCACGTGGCTCTGAACCTGCGCGCCCTTCATAATACGCGCCGCCGCGCGCAAGTCATCCATACGGGAGTTAGTACACGAGCCGATAAAGACGCGGTCAACCTTGATCCCCGTAATAGGCGCGCCGCTTTTCATTTGCATATAGTCCAGCGCCTTTTCATCGGCCTCAGTCATGGACGCCGGGACAAGCGCGTCAATCGGCATCGCCATACCGGGATGCGTGCCGTAGGTCACCATAGGGCGAATATCTTCAGCCTTGAGCGTGACTTCTTTGTCAAAGACCGCCCCGTCATCGGTGGCCAGAGACGCCCAGTCTTCACAGGCTTTTTCATAGTCTTTTGGCGCAAATTTACGCCCCTCAAGATAATCAAATGTAGTTTGGTCGGGCGCAATCATCCCGCAGCGCGCGCCGGCCTCTATGGACATATTGCACACAGTCATGCGCTCATCCATGGACATGTTTTCAAATACACTGCCGCGATATTCCAGCGCGTAGCCTGTGCCGCCGCCCACGCCAATCTGCGCAATAATCGCCAAGATCACGTCTTTGGCGGTCACGCCGGGCGATAAATCTCCGTTGATATTTATTGCCATGGTCTTGGGTTTGGGCATCAACAAACATTGATTAGCCAGCACATGACCGACCTGCGTTGTCCCGATCCCGAAAGCAATCGCGCCAAACGCGCCGTGGGTGGACGTATGACTGTCGCCGCAGACAATGGTCATGCCGGGACGCGTTGCGCCCAGTTCCGGCCCCATCACATGAACGATACCGCGGTTTTCGCTCTCCCAGCCATGAGTTTCAATGCCGTGCTCTTGGGTATTGGCAAGGAGAATTTCGACTTGTTTTTCCGCCTGCGCCGTCACAAACGGGCGTGAGCCGTCCGCACTTAAGAGCGTCGGCGTCGAATGATCGATTGTCGCGAGCGTCAAGTCAGGACGGCGCACAGACAGGCCGCGCTCACGCAGAACAGTAAACGCTTGTGGGCTTGTGACCTCATGAATGAGGTGCAGATCAATATAAATCGTCGCGGGATGGTCATCCGTTTGAGGCACCACTACGTGGCGCTCCCAGACTTTATCAAAGAGTGTTTTAGGCATGATCTTATCCACTAGTGCTGCGCCGCAATGGGCTGCTGGCGCACAGCGCGGCGCTCAATCCGGTTAATTACATCCAGATAGGCTTTGGCCCCGGCGAGAACCGTGTCCGTGCTCGCCCCGCGTCCGTGATAGCTCTCAAACTCGGTGGAGACCAAGACAGAGGCCTCAGCCATGGCGTCTTCGCCCTCCGTCACAGACTGCACCGAAAAGCTTTCAAGGTGCAACGGATGACCTGTGACCTCAGAAATCGCCAGAAAGACCGCATTGACGGGCCCGGCGGCCTCATTCACCGCGGTCACGGCGCGGCCGTCTTCGTGGGTCAGCTTCACGGTTGCTACGGGCTTGCGGTTATCATCCGAGCCCGCAGACACATACAGACTGTCAATCGCCCACGGGCCCTGCGCGCCAACGGCTTCGCCCATGATCAAGGCTTCGATATCCGCGTCAAACACTTCTTTCTTGGCGTCCGCAAGTTCTTTAAACGCCACAAAAACAGATTTAAGTTGGTTATCTGACAGCTCAAAGCCCAGCTTTTCAGCGCGGTTCTTGAGCGCGGCGCGCCCCGAATGTTTGCCCAAAACCAGATTGTCCTTAGACACACCCACATCTTCGGGCTTCATGATCTCGTATGTTTCCCGGTTCGCCAAAACCCCGTGTTGGTGAATACCGCTCTCGTGCGCAAAGGCGTTCTTACCCACAATCGCTTTGTTGCGGGGCACAGCATTGCCCGTGATCGCAGCGAGCAGTTTAGACGCCGCGTAAATGCCCTCAGTCTTGATGTTTGTGGACAGCCCAAAAAAATCTTTGCGGGTATTAAGTGCCATGACAACCTCTTCGGTCGCGCAGTTCCCGGCGCGCTCGCCTATGCCGTTGACCGCGCACTCGACCTGCCGCGCGCCGCCGCGCACAGCGGCCAATGAGTTCGCCACAGCAAGGCCCAAATCATCATGACAATGGGCGGAAAACGTGACTCCATCCGCGCCCTCGACTTCTGTGGTCAAGAAAGTAAAGAGATTTTGGATTTCCTCCGGCGTGGTATAGCCTACGGTGTCCGGGATATTAATGGTGGTCGCGCCGGCCTTGATGGCCGCCTCGATAACGCGCCTAAGGTAATCCCGCTCTGTGCGGATCGCGTCTTCGGCTGAAAATTCCACATCATCCGTATAGGTGCGGGCCAGCGCGACGCCCTGAGTGGCGCGCGCCACAATTTCGTCCATCGACATTTTAAGCTTAAACTCGCGGTGCAGCGGCGATGTGGCGATAAACGTATGAATACGTCCCGAGCGGGCCGGTTTAATCGCCTCGCCAGAGGCGCGGATATCGCTCTCATTACAGCGCGCGAGCGAGCAAATCGTCGAGTCTTTTATGTCCGATGCGATCGTTTGGATGGCGTCAAAGTCACCGGGAGAGGCAGCCGCAAATCCCGCCTCGATGATATCAACACCAAGGCTTTCCAGCGCTTTGGCCATCCGCAGTTTTTGGCCCGACGTCATAGAAAAGCCGGGGGCCTGTTCGCCGTCGCGCAATGTAGTATCAAATATTTTTACGTGGTTTGTCATTATTTAGTCCAACTCATTTCATTAATTTCATGGAATGAGAGGTGTCCCGTTAGGCACGCTCCGCTCTTTTACGTCGCCCCACCTTTTCGGCTGAGACGACGTTGTAAAGTCGCTCGAGCTGTTTACAGAGGGTCTCCAAATCGCTCGGCCCGCCTGTATCTTCAACATGAACCAAAAGATCAAAATCACCGTCCACGCGCTGGGTACAGTGCACATCCCGGTAATCATAGCCGCGCCGCTCAATGGTGCCAAGCGCGCGAATGAGCGTTCCCGAAACATCGTGCAGAACGATCTTAAGCTTGCCGGACACGCCGGACGGCTCAAAGGTTTTATCGCGTTGTAATTGGGTCATTTAAAAACCTCCGCTCACGTCTCTTGCCGTCATTGCCGGTTTTATACCGACAATCCATGCGGTGCTGACAACATCGCGCGGGTGGATTACCGCCACAGGGGCGGTAATGACGGGAGTGGGATGAAATTTACTCATTTTGAGCACCTTCGTTGGAAAGCGAGCCTATGGGCTGTTTATTTTGTTTAGATTTAATTTGGAAAATCGCAAAAGACAGAACTATTAGCTCTGCAACAGAATAAAAAAACCAATTCGCCATTTCCAAAAAAGATGTTGTTGTCGGTAAACTTAATTCTGGAAAATATGGCGCATAAACTTGTACAGTTCGAATAAATTCAAATAACAACCCCAAACCTACAAGTATTTGTACCAATAAAAGGGCTTTAATTAACGAGATATCACTGAAAAGCCTTAATGGCTTTAAATTATGAGCCGCCCATAAGCATAATACTACGATGGGCATAGCAATAAAAAAGTATGTTAAGTCTTGCATGAAAACTGACAACAAACTTTTCTGATTTCCTTGTGCTATAAATTGAGCATTACCGTTCAAGTGCGGCAGTATAACTCTTGCGAACTGGCCCATTGCTACTAAAAAAGCAGTGATAATAAGTACGTTTCTAAGCAAAGTGACTTTCACCTCTACCGCTCCATCATATCTGCATTACTGCGGCCCGGCGGAACAAGCGGCCACACATTCTCGTAAGTATCAATCTTCACATGCATCAGCGTTGGGCCTGTGGCCGCGAGCAATCTGTCGATACCCGCATCCACTTCGGAGCGCTCTCGCACGGTGAACGCATCGATTTGGAACGCCTTGGCGACCAACGCAAAGTCGGGATTGTCGTCCAGATTAACCTCGGAATAGTTCTTCTCGAAAAACACTTCCTGCCATTGGCGCACCATGCCGAGCGCGGAATTATCCAGCAGCACAATTTTGAGCGGAATATCGTAACGGTTCAGCGTCGCGAGCTCTTGAATATTCATCATGATGGAGCCGTCGCCTGATACTGTGATCACCGTTCTATCCGGCGTGCCGAGCTGCGCGCCCAATCCCGCAGGAACGCCAAATCCCATGGTACCAAGGCCGCCAGACGTAATATGGTCTTTGGGATCATCAAAATAGCAATGCTGGGCGACCCACATTTGATGCTGCCCGACATCGCAGGTAAAAATCGCAGATTCTGGCGCGCGGCGCGACAGATCATGGAGCAATTTGGGCGCGTAAACGCCTGTGCCCGGCGCATTATAATCCCATTCATGCTCTGTGCGCCGATCAAAGCACAGTGTGCGCCAGTCATCGCAGTTCGAGCGTCCCGGGTTAAGCGCCTCAAGGTTTTTCTTGAGGCTACCATCCAAATAAACATCCACTTGGCGCAGCTTGTTAATTTCAGCCACGTCAATATCCATATGGATAACCTTGGCATGTGGGGCAAATGTATCGAGCTTGCCTGTGGCGCGGTCATCAAAGCGCGCGCCAACCACAATCAACAAATCACATTCTTGCACTGCATAATTTGCCGCTTTCAGCCCGTGCATGCCCAGCATGCCCAAATAATACGGATGATCGGAGGGCAGCGCGCCTAAGCCCTTCAGGGTCGAGACGCCGGGAATACCTGTACGGTCAACCAGATCACGAAGTTCCTGCACACCGTCGCCTTGGGCGATACCGCCGCCAATGTAGAAGAGCGGTTTTTTTGCCTCGCTCATTAGTTTTTCTGCCTTGGTGATCCAATCGCTTTGGCCCATTTCGGGTTTTTGTTTAGGGTAGGGCCGCCATTTATGGCGCTGCGTTGTCACGGCGTTGGCGACATCTTTGGGAAGATCAATCAAGACCGGGCCGGGGCGCCCCTCAGCCGCGATGAAATAAGCCTCGGCGACCATGCCCGGAATGTCGGCCGGGTCACGGGCAATATAAGAGTGTTTAACAATCGGCAGGGTAATGCCGAAAATATCGACCTCTTGGAACGCGTCTGTGCCCATCAAATCAGACGTGACCTGACCCGTGACAAACACCACCGGGACACTGTCGAGGTACGCATCAGCGATAGCGGTGACAAGGTTCGTCGCGCCCGGCCCGGATGTGGCAAAGGCCGTGCCTGTGCGGCCTGTCGCGCGGGCATAACCAATCGCGGCCATGCCGCAGCCTTGTTCATGACGGCAGAGAATATGGCGCAACTCCGGGACGCGCGGAAGCACGTCATAGACTGGCATGATCGCGCCGCCCGGATAGCCAAAGATCATATCCACGCCCTGCGCCGCAATCGATTCGAGCAAAAGCTGCGCGCCTGATTTAGGATCGCGGTTCTCGATGATCTGCGTTTGCTGCGCAGTAAATTGTACGGCTGTGGTCATTATATATCCCTGTCGCGCCCTATCGGGTCGCTCCTCGCTTCTTGTTTTTATAGCGAAAAAGGCCAGATAAATACGCTCCTAAGTACAAGGCAATAAATCCGTAAAAAATTCCGCCCAAGCCAATGCCGAGCTTAACTCCATGAAGCCCTGCATCCCAACTAAGGAGTGAGTGCAGTCCCGCAAAAACACCCAAGCAAAGAACAGGTAAGGAAATTATCATAAGAATAATTCCTACAATTTTTCCCGATGTAAACTTTGGATGCGATCCTGATATGCGGGCTGCATTCGTCACTAGTTCTTTTCTTTGTCGATAATCTTGTTCGCGGAAATCCACGGCATCATCTCACGCAAGCTTCCACCGATCTGCTCGATCTGATGGGCTTCCATATTGCGGCGGCGGGCCGTCATGGACGGGTATCCCAGCGCGCCTTCTTGGATGAAAGATTTTGCGTAATCACCATTTTGAATATTCTTGAGCGCTTGACGCATCGCCGCGCGGGAGCTGTCATTAACCACCGCTTCGCCGGTCACATATTCACCGTATTCTGCATTATTCGAGATCGAGTAATTCATGTTGGCAATGCCGCCTTCATAGATCAAATCGACAATTAATTTGGTCTCGTGCAGACATTCAAAATAAGCAAGCTCCGGCGGATATCCCGCCTCTGTCAGAGTCTCGAAACCCATTTTAATCAGCTCAACAACCCCGCCGCAAAGTACGGCCTGTTCCCCGAATAAGTCAGTTTCAGTCTCGTCTTTAAAGGTCGTATGGATAATCGCCGTCCGTCCGCCGCCAATAGCCGACGCGTAAGATTTGGCCAGCTCCAACGCATGGCCGCCATTGGCGTCTTGGGCAATTGCTATCAGATCAGGAATGCCGCGTCCGTTAACAAACTCGTTGCGCACGGTGTGACCCGGCGCTTTGGGCGCAATCATAATCACGTCAAGATCGCGGCGCGGCGCGATTTGTCCGTAATGAATGGCAAAACCATGGCCAAAAGCCAGAGCTGCGCCCTCTTTGATGTTGGGCTCAATGTCTTCGCGGTAAATGCGGGCTTGATGCTCGTCCGGCGTCAGCACCATGACAACGTCCGCGCCTTTAACCGCGTCCGCCGTAGCCATGCTGACAAGGCCCGCCGCTTTAACTTTTTTGTTTGTCGCGCTTTCAGGACGCAGACCGACAACCACATCAACGCCGCTGTCTTTTAGGTTTTGCGCATGAGCGTGACCTTGTGAGCCAAAGCCTAATATAGCGACTTTCTTCTTTTTGATGATCGAGAGATCGCAATCTTTGTCGTAATAGATATCGAGTGACATGGAAATAAGTCCTTAGTGTGAGTCAAATGGGAAAGAGGTGACAGCCCCTTTGGAGGCTGTGCCAACAAGCTTGGCATATTTAGCGTAAGCGCCAGACGGGTAACGCGGCACAGGGGGTGTCCAGTTTTTCGCTCGGGCTTTGAGGTCAGCATCAACATTGATAAAGCGTTTTTCAACATCGATAGTGATGGTATCGCCGTCCTTTACAAAAGCGATGGGGCCGCCGTGCGCGGCTTCGGGCGCAACGTGGCCAATCACAAACCCGTAGGACGCGCCGGAAAAACGGCCATCGGTAATCAACGCCACATGATCGGCAAGGTCTTGACCCACAAGCGCAGCGGTTACGCCGAGCATTTCGCGCATACCGGGCCCGCCAGCCGGGCCCTCGCTACGAATTATGATCACATCACCCTTGTTGATACCGTTATTTTGAACAACCTCGAAACACGCCTCTTCGCTCTCAAAAACGCGCGCGATGCCCTCGAAGAATAAAGCGCCGTGACCCGCAAGCTTGACGACGCAACCCTCAGGCGCAAGGTCGCCATAAAGAATACCGTAGCCGCCGCGAGATTTCACCGGGTTACCAAAGGTGCGCACAACGTCTTGGCCTTCTGTTTCTTGAACCTCTAAAACTTCAGCAAACAGGGTTTGTCCTGTTACCGTTGGGCTGTCATCCAAACGCCCATCATCGACAAGACGCTTCCCAATTAAAGCCGAGCCACCCGCCGCATAAAGATCAAACGCCATATATTTTCCGCCGGGCTTTAAATCAGCAATGACGGGTGTGGAGCGGGAAATCTCATCGAACGCATCGATCTCAAAATCTGTAACGCCCGCCTCAGTCGCAATAGCCAGCAAATGCAAAATCGCATTGGTCGACGCCGCTGTGGCTGACAGAGCTATCGCCGCGTTCATTAAGGATTTTTTCGTGATCATCTCGCGCGGTAAACGGTTCTCCGTCACGCAGTCAACAACGATTTGCCCCGCGCGGTAAGCCGACGCGTTTTTATCGTCGCTAACAGCCGGAACGTCATTTGCGCCCATCGGCGATAACCCTAAAAACGTCATCGCCATAGCCATTGAATTAGCCGTGAATTGACCGCCGCATGCGCCTGCTCCGGGACAGGCCGCTTTTTCAATGTCTTTAAGCTCGGCGTCGTCAATTAGGCCCGCCGCGCACGCGCCCACAGCCTCAAACACATCTTGAACCGATAAATCGCGGCCTTTGTGGTTGCCTGGCATAATAGAGCCACCGTAAAGCACAACACCGGGGATGTTCATCCGCGCTAGCGCCATACCCGCCGCCGGGATGGTTTTATCACAGGCCACCAATATAATGACCCCGTCTAGCGAGTGACCGCGCACAGCCAGCTCAATCGAATCTGCGATGACTTCGCGGCTCATGAGCGACGCGCGCATCCCCTCGCTGCCCATAGTAATGCCGTCGGAGACCGCAATGGAATTAAAATCAACAGGCGTGCCGCCCGCAGCTCGAATACCGGCGCGTACAGGCACAGCTAACTTGTCGAGATCCATATTACACGGGCCCATATTGGTCCATGTATTGAAGACCGCAATCATCGGGCCTTCAAAATTTTCATCATCCATGCCTGTCGCGCGCAGCATAGCGCGCGCCGCCGCGCGGCTGGGGCCTTTAACAATGGCATCACTGCGCTTTTCAGGGCGTTGGCTCATGATGTCGTTCCTTCTTTTGCCGCTACCGCAGGCCTTCTACGAAGCATAAAAAAACCCGCTCATCTGGGAGCGGGTGGTTGTTTGGATTTTGATCTCCTACGTCCCGCTCATGGCCCCGCTTAGAAGGAGCACCACAATAGATATAAGACCGAGAAGCACAGCAGCAGGCGCAGGCAAAACCTGAGCGCGGGTAGCTACTTTGACTTTCGGAGCCTTATATCGTGGGTCTGGATACATCATTGTCCTTTTCACTTTCCTATAAGACAGAAAAAGCCTTGCGGGACAAGAAGAAAATTTGCGCTGAGGTCGAATTTATTTGGCGCTCTTCGCAATTTTCTTCCTATATATCATAGTATGGCAGAAAAAGATGCCTTCATGTCGTCGATCAGATCATTTCCATTTTCCATTCCAACGGAAACGCGGATGAGATTGTCTTTTATGCCCGCGAGAGCGCGGGCCTCGGGTGCCATGCCAGAATGGGTCATACAGGCGGGTTGACAAATCAGGCTTTCCGTTCCGCCCAGCGAAGCCGCAAGCTGAAAATGCTTGAGCCCACGCACGAATGTTTGCGCGGCGTCGAGGCCGCCTTTAATCTCAAAGCTCAGCATGGCGCCCGGCCCGCTTTGCTGTTTCTGCATCAATCTATACCCAGGGTCCTTCGGAAGGCCTATATAATAGACGTGATCGACAGTCTCATGCCCGGCGAGAAACTCTGCCAGTGCTTGGGCATTTTTCTCTTGGATATCCATGCGCGCCCCCAAGGTGCGCAGTCCGCGCAGCGTCAGCCAGCTATCAAACGGCGCTCCCGTGACTCCGGTGCAGTTGGCCCACCACCGTAGCTGCTGCGCAATGTCCGCATTGGCTGCAATCACCGCGCCGCCGACAACATCGCTATGGCCGTTTAGATATTTCGTCGTGGAATGTAGAACAATATCACAGCCCAGATCCAGCGGTTTTTGCCGCGCGGGCGACAGGAACGTATTATCACACACAGACAGCGCGCCAACAAATGTTGCCTTTTGCGCAATCATCGCAATATCTACAACGCGCATCAGCGGATTGCTGGGCGTCTCAATCAAAACAAGCTTTGGCCCGCGCGCTACCGCTTGATCCAACGCCGCGACATCGCCTTGGTCAATAAACTCAACCCGCAAACGGCCTTGCTTGGCCCTGTGGGTTAAAAGACGGTGCGTGCCCCCGTAACAATCATGCGGCGCGATAATCAGATCATCGGCGTGCAAGAGGTTAAATACGAGATCAATTGCTGCCATGCCCGAAGCCGTAATCTCGCCGTCCGCGCCGCCTTCTAAATCAACCAGCGCCCGGCGCAGAATATCGCGCGTTGGATTGACTGTGCGCCCGTAATCATACGGCCCCTTTTGGTCTATGCTGGGCCAAATATAGGTACTGGACGTGTGCAAAGGCGGCGCAACTGCGCCAAAGGATTGATCCTCGCCAATACCTGCTTGCGCGAGAAATGTGTGCTGCGCGGCATCGGGTTTGTGCGTCATGTGAGATCCTTACAGAATTTCTCGAGCCGAGGGCCCATCATGTCATATTCTTTGAGGAACGCATCATGCCCAAACAAAGATGTGAACGTAAATAACTCGGACGGGCCCGCCAATCTGTCGCGCAGCTCCCGCATATCCGGCAGCGGCGCGAGTTGATCTGAAATGGCTGACATCAGCAGCGTCGGGGTTGAGATATTTTCCGGCGTGACCCGGTGCAGGTCAATAGATTCTGACAGGGCTAGAAACCGCTCGGCGTCCATCAACTCCGAAAAGGCATCCCCGCGCGAACCGAGATACTGGCATATATCAAACACGGAAGGGGAGCGGGAAGTTTCCTTTAAATCAAAGCGGTCGGCAAACTCTTCGGGCGTGCGGTATGTTGTCATTGCCAACTCGCGGGCGAGATTAAGCCCATCTTTCGGGTGCCCGGCCGTAAGGCCCAAACGGACAATGCGGCGCTGAATACCACGCCACGCTACGCCGATCGGATAGGGTTTATGTCCGGCCCCAATAACGCAAAGACGGTCAACATGATCTGGGTAGCCCTCAGCAAAGGTCAGGGCGGTCATACCTCCGTAGGACGACCCGATAATCGCGGCGGCTTTGTCAATGCCCGCATCATCCATCAAAGCTTTGAGGCGCATGGCCTGATCACCCGTCGTAATAGATTCGGGACGGCTTTCACTCGCGGCAGCGGGCGCAAAATCATAGCCCAAAATTTGAAAACGGGAGAGATCAATAGGGCCGCCTTCGCGCACCAGTGTGGACCACCATCCGCGTCCGCCCTTGCCGTCATCCGCGACAAACCGCGTGGCTGAAATACCGCCCAAAACCACAATTACGGGCGCGCCGTCCGGCCCGTAGAGACGCCCAGATGCTTGATCGTCCTTAAGAACGCTGCCGCGTTCCAGAGCCGTATCTCCGAGATTTACAGTAATGTCCCGCGTCATATAGCGCTCCAATATCGGGCCAAATATGCGAGCGAAGAAGAAAAAGGCGTCGCCATATCATCTTCCGAGGGGAAAGCCCGCTCGCAGGATTTGGCACCTTTGTGTGATCACAAGGTTGCCCCGACGTCCCAAGATAAATCAAATGACATATCTTACCGGGCCTGTCCCTCAGTCGGTCTTGATGAGTTAAGGGTCTATGAGCGGGAAAACACGTCAGGTCAAGACCGAACCTTTTGGGCCCGGTCTCACCTTGCGCAGGACAGCCTATCTTTGACGGCCGTCGCGGCGATCATTACTGCGCAGGATAAACAGGCGCGGATTGAGGGATTGATTATATTGAATATCAGACAATTGTATCTGTGTGAGGCCGCCAAAACTATCAGCAATTTGCCAGCCGACAAGCGCCAATGTCCGCGCGTCAAATATCATTGTTATATCCCCATCCAGCTCGCCGCTTCCGTCACGGGCTGTCACGCGCATCTCCTGCGGTGTTTTGATCAAACTGGTAACCTCTGTGTCCCGGGCCAGATTAACGTCTTCTTTGAGAAAGAAATTAAGAGGCGTCGCGGCCAACGGTACACGATCTTCTTTCTCAAGAACACGGTCTTGCTGCACGAGCGTAACGCCGTCAGAGACAATCAATAGAGGGTTAGGCTCGTCATACTCGAACCGCATTTTTCCGGGCCGTTTGATGTAAATTGCGCCTCGGTCAACAACGCCGTCAGCGCCGATTTGTGTAAACCGGCCGGAAAAGCTCGCCGTGGTATTTAGCGACGCATCAATTCTCGACAAATCACGCGAAACGGTTGAGCGGTCCGTAAACGGATCAACAGCGCGGGCTGTCTGGTTTGTCACAGGTTGCTGCGCTGCGGCCAGCGGTAAAAGCGCCAACAATGGTAGAGCCAGCAGCCCTAAATTTTTCCTCAAAAATGTCATCACACATCCTTTTACGCTTACCACATACGCTTTCATAACCCGCATCCATTTAATCCAACCTGAATATAACAGATATCCAAATTAAATTTCAGACAGAGTTGTTAACGCCGCACCGTATAAACAAGCCTAGATGTCGACCTTTGTTTCAGGGCGCGCCCCGTAATGCGAAATGACTTCCGCCGCGCAGCGGCTGCCCAAAGCGCCAGCTTTGTCCCACGTGAGGCCCATCGCGAACCCCGCGAGAACACCCGCCGCATACTGATCACCAGCGCCCGTCGTATCCACAACTTTATCCACAGAGGCTGCGGAAATGATATGGCGCGTCCCGTCTGCCAAAATCACAGAACCTTTCTCAGACCGTGTCACGCAAGCCACTTTGCAGTGACGTGAGAGTGTTTCAATAGCCGCGTCAAAATCATCTTGTTCATACAAAGACAGAAGCTCATCTTCGTTTGCAAACAGGATGTCCACATGGTTATCCACAAGGTGCCTGAAGCTCGCGCGGTGACGGTCCACACAAAACGAGTCTGATAATGTCAGCGCGACGAGGCCGCCAGCCGTCTGGGCAATCTCTGCCGCTTTTACAAAGGCGGCCTTGGCTTCATCTTTATCAAACAGATAACCTTCGAGATAAATCACTTTGGCGGATTTAACCCAGCTTTCAAGCACATCCTGCTTGCTGAATTTTGAGGTCGCGCCCAAAAACGTGCTCATCGAACGCTCCCCGTCAGGGGTTACAGCAATCAAGCACCGCGCAGTCGCCTCTTGGCCGACAAGCGCGGGCGTCTCGTAATCGACGCCCGCGCTTCGCAGACCTGCTGCAAAACGGTCTCCGACAGGGTCGTCGGCGACCTTGCCAATATAGGCCGCGCTCACACCCAGCATAGACACGCCCACCAGCGTATTAGCGGCAGACCCGCCTGCGATCTCGCGTATTCCTGTGCTTTTAACCTTGAACTGCTCATGAATTGACAGCGCGCCATCTTGGTCGATCAAGGTCATACCGCCTTTGACAATACCCATATCCTGCAAATCCGCCTCCGTCACCGGGGCCAGAATGTCCATGATCGCATTGCCGATGCCTAATATGTCATATGTGCGCGTCATATCAGTGTCCTTATATCTTGTGAGCGAGGGCGTAACCGATTATGCCCGCGCATGCAATAACTACAAATCCAGATGATTGTGCCGATAATCGCCCTGACTATTTTTATGAGAGCCTACGATGAAAAAGATTGCAGTTTTAGTTTCGGACAACCTTCTGCCGGACGTTGGAGAGACCCGTAAAGATATTTTTGAACTTGAGGAAGAAATGGGCAAGATCACGCCCGCATTTGCAGATCACGGTATGGATGTCAGTCTCTTGCGTTGGCGGGATGCCTCGGCGCAGGCTGAAAATTACGACGCGCTGCTGCCTTTATTTGTATGGGATTATTTCGAAGGCAATGAAGCAGCCTTTATGGCGGAAATGGCAAAGGCCTCTAAGTTTACGAAAATCTTCAATCCGTTTGATGTTTTAAAATGGAATGCAAATAAATCCTACCTTGAAGAGTTGGAGCGGCGCGGTGCGCCCGTGATTAAAACGTACACTCTGGAGCGGGTCACGCCATCTGGTATTGCCAAGGCCTTTGAGTATTTAGAGGCAGACACTCTTGTGATTAAACCACAAGTTGGCGGCGGCGCGTGGCGGCAGGTCCTGTACAAAAAGGGCGACCCTTTTCCGGCCAAAGATGCGCTCCCGCCTGCAGACGCGATGGTGCAAGCCTTTTTGCCCAGTGTTATCTCAGAGGGTGAATACTCATTTCTCTATTTTGGCGGACAGTTTTCACATGCGCTTCTCAAAACCCCCAAAGACGGGGATTACCGCATTCAGTCTATTTATGGCGGGCTGGAAAAAACTTACGCGCCAACGCCCGCTGAGCGGGATTCGGCTCGCTCTGTGCTGGACACCCTTGATTACACGCCGCTTTATGCCCGTGTCGATTTGCTGCGCGGAACAGACGGACGACTCCGGCTGATTGAGCTAGAAATGATTGAACCTTATCTTTATCTAGCCCACGCGGACGGCGAAGGCGTGGCCAATAAAGGCGCGCAAAAACTCGCGGCTGTCCTCGCCAAACGCCTTGCCGCGTAGATGCGGCGAGCTTTTTGCATCACCGCCGCGCTTTGCCTTGCGGCCCCGGCAGCATCCGAGACAGTCTGCCCCGGTAAAACCAGCGGGCCTATTTCGGCCAGCAATCATTATGATGTCTTTCGTAATGGCGGAAAAGTCGGGGAGCACACGCTCCGCTTTGAAAAGTCAGGCGCGCATATCACGGTCGAGTCTGAAACCTTTATGCAGGTCAAGGTGCTCTTTGTTTCGGCGTTTAACTATGAATATGTGTCCCGCGAAACATGGTGCGGCAGCACCCTGATATCCGCCGCCACACAGACTTACAGTAATGGGAAAAATTTTACATCCGATGTGTCAGCTTTCGAGCAGGGTTACAGCATTGCATCCAACGCAAACGGGACACAGTCAGAAACATTTGTGACAGCGCCGGTTGTGCCCAGCAACCACTGGAACCAAGCGGCCCTCCAACAGCCCGCCCTGTTTGACACGGTCAAGGCTTATAATTTTCCAATTACTGTCAGCCAATCCGCAAACCCCAATGGCGAAGGATTTGAAGGTCAACGCTATGAGGTGAGCGGGGATTACAACTATGTGACTTATTACGAAAACAGGCACTGGCAAGGGATGGCCTTTTACCGCGGCAAGAAAAACTTTATAGAATTTCGCTGCACGGATTGTAAAAACACGCTCTGGCCTGACCGTATAGCCGTTGGCGAATAGGGTTACGCCGCAGGCTTGGTTTTATCTTTAAACTTACAAATGTGACTGATCGCGCAGTTAAAACATTTGGGTGTTCTGGCCACGCAGGTATAGCGCCCATGCAGGATCAGCCAGTGATGAGCGTGTAAGGCATATTTTTCAGGCGTTACGCGCAGCAAATTAAGTTCAACCTCCAACGGGTCTTTGCCCGGGGCCATACCCGTTCGGTTTGAAACACGGAAAATATGGGTATCAACGGCCATGGTCGGTTGACCAAAGGCTTCATTGAGCACCACATTGGCCGTTTTGCGGCCCACACCGGGGAGCCGCATGAGATCGCCGCGATTATCCGGCACCACGGAGCCATAATCATCAATCAGCATCTGCGACAGTGCGACAACATTTTTGGCCTTATTGCGATATAGGCCGATGGTTTTGACATAATCACGGACTTTGTCTTCGCCTAGCGCCGCCATTTTTTCGGGCGTATCCGCCGCCTCAAACAAGGCCTTTGTGGCCTTGTTGACGCCGACATCGGTGGCCTGGGCGGATAACGCAACAGCAACAACCAACGTATACGGGTTTACATAGTTCAACTCGGTACGGGGCGCGGGGTCAAGCTTAGCCAGCGCGGTATATATATCTGCTATTTGCGCCCGCGTGAGTTTTGGGCGCGGCAGTTTCTTCTTTATCTTTTTAGCGGGTTTTTTAGCCATTAGCCTTTGCGCGCAATCCGCTCGAGCATCTGGGCAATCATTACATCGGCGAATGTTGAGGCAGGCTCAGCCGTCAAATGACCTTTTGCGTCAAACGCCTGACCACCGAAGCCGCACCCAACCTGTTTGGGCACAAGCTCGGCCCCCAAACGCATCAGCAAAAATTGCAGCTCGCGCATAGCCATGATACCGCTCATCGGCCCGGGCGAACATGACGCAATCCCGTAAACAGGCTCGCTAATATGTCCGGTTTCAACAGTGCTCGTCCAATCAATCGCGTTCTTAAGCACAGGCGGCAGGCTGCCATTATATTCCGGTGTGACAATAATAACGCCGTCAAAACTTTTAAGGCGGCGAATGAGTTTTTTCACGCCTGTAGGCTCCGGTAAATCCCCGTGATAAAGCGGTAAATCATAATCGCCTATATTGATATAAGAGGATTTCGCGCCCTTAGCCTTGATCTTCTTTTGTAAAGCCTTGAGCAGCTTTAAATTTATGGAATCAGCGCGAAGGCTACCGCACGTCAAAGCAATGCGAGGAGGTGTGTCAGTCATAAATCTCTCGGAGTTAAGTGTTTAATGTCTTTTTAAGTAAACTGTTTGGCAATTTTCAAACCGCGCACCCAGCCTAGCTTTTCGTAGATCAAGAGCAACGTACCGTTATAATCAAACAGGCGGTTGCGCAAACCTTTGCGCGGTAGATGAAGCGCGCTTTGCGGCTCTTCATGGTGGTGATCGTGAAACGCTTCCCCCCCGGTCAATAAGGCCATGGCGTAATCCGCCCATTTCGGTGTCTTGAGGTGGCCCAGCACATTAATGCCGTAAACCGTTGCGTGAAACTGCACGGCACGGCCAATCACCAAACACGCATGCAAGATCGCCGTGAGCACAAGCGAGCCACCCGCAAACCAAACAATGAGATAAATCAGCGCCGGAATGACAAAATGAACAACCACCGACAAGGCATGATAATGCTTATCCATAAACATAATGACCGGGCTGGTTTTAAGCCACATCGGCATGGGCCGGGCCATATCGGTCTCGTCCCGGAAAACAATCCATCCTGTCCACGCCCATAATTTGCCTTCTGCCGGATTATGTGGATCGCCCGGCTTGTCGGCAAAGCGGTGATGCTGGCTGTGATAATTTACCCAGTCTTTAACGTTGCCTTGCATCGCAATCATCAAGTTAATCATGGTAACCACCTGCGCCGGGGCGGAAAGCTCTCCAGCTTTGTGTTGCATAATACGGTGTAACGGGCCAATGCCTGCATTACACACCAAAATAGCCATGCCAACAACAGACAACCCGAGCGGTAAATACCACCATTTCAACGTCACATGGCCGGCAAGAACAGCCAGTAAAATCATCGCCATCAATAAAATGAGCCCCAAGGCCGGGTATAGAAAAGCGGAAAAGACGCTACCGAAGTTTAAAGTCTGCCATGTTTTTGGAATGGCTAAAGATCGGGGAATAGCCAAAGGTCGCCGCGTCATGTAAATCTCCGATTATGATAGGATTTGCGTAACATCCGCGCGCGCAGCGGCCAAACTCTTTCTGCACGAAAACCTCAAACGGGCTTGCGGTTTTCCGCAGCGCGTACAATATAACCTTTATGCAAAACTATCTTGTCTGGTTAATCATTGGTGTGTTTATCATCGCCCTCATTTATGCCTTTCGTACGCTCCTTGGATATATACGCGTCGCCAAAGATGCTGAGGAGGATTTCGCCTTTAAAGTCAAAGAGGGGTTTATAGAAAGCGCGACACCCAAAGACGCCTATGTGCGCGCTTACCGCCGATTTCATGCCCCGCGCAGCACCGCCTATATCGCGGCTGCCATGAGTGCTGTACTTGTGTTGACCTACCCCGCCTTTGTGATCATGCAGGTGGTGTTTGAGCGAGTTTGGTTTTTTACCGGGCGCTCGGACGTCTTTCATCCGGGCTATTTGGTGTGGCAATTTATGATCTTTTTCACAGTCATCGCGCTGTGGGGCGGTATTTCTTATGTGACCGCGCGTGAGTTTCACCGCCGCGCGCCGATCAGTTTTAACAAAGAGCTTGAACGCCAGCTTGGGCGCTGATCTCTTAAGGACAACAAAATGAGCCACTTGCACGATTTCATCAAAGCCCTCCCCAAGGCAGAGCTACACCTACATATTGAAGGCAGCCTTGAGCCGGAGCAAATGTTCATGATGGCAGAGCGCAATAATATTTCGCTACCCTATGCCAGCGTCGAGGATATTCGCAAAGCCTATGCATTTAACAATCTGCAAGAATTTCTCGATATTTATTACCAAGGCATGTCCGTTCTGCAAACTCAGCAGGATTTTTTTGATTTAACCTACGCTTACCTGTCCCGCGTCGCGCAAGATAATTGCCGGCATGTTGAGATTTTCTTTGACCCGCAAGGACACACGGAACGCGACGTCGCCTTTGAAACGGCGATTGACGGTATTTTAGCCGCGCTTGAGCAAGGCGAGACAGATTTTAATATCTCGTCGCACGTGATCCTTTCTTTTCTGCGTCACCTGTCTGAGGAGGCTGCCTTTGAAACATTAGAGCAAGCCGCGCCCTATCTGGATCGGCTGCTGGGCGTCGGGCTAGACTCGTCCGAGCTGGGCCATCCGCCGTCCAAGTTTGAAAATGTATACAAAAAAGCCATGAGCCTTGGCCTGAAAAGCTTTGCCCATGCTGGGGAGGAAGGCCCGCCTAGCTATGTCTACGAAGCGCTGGATATCCTCAACGTTGACCGCATTGATCATGGCAACCGCTCTCTCGAAGACCCCGCGCTTGTCAAACGTTTAGTGGCTGAGAACATGGTGCTGACCGTTTGTCCTCTGTCTAACCTCAAGCTGTGCGTGGTGGATAATTTAAAAAATCACCCCTTGCCAAAAATGCTCGAGCTTGGCCTCAAGGCGACCGTGAATTCGGATGATCCGTCCTATTTCGGTGGATATTTAAATGATAATTACATTCAAACCGCCGACGCGGTCGGTCTGTCCAAAGAGGATATTTTGCAGCTTGTCCGTAACGGGTTTGAAGGCGCGTATATGGACGCGGCTAAAAAGTCTACGTGCCTCAAAGAGGTCGAGACAATCGCTGCTCAATTCTCTGGATAAATAACCTGCGTGAGATAAAGCCCGTCGGGCGGCGAAACGGGCCCGCAAGCGGTTCTGGTTTTAGCCGCTAGCGCTTTTTCGACGTTCCGGATTGTCCACTTACCGCGTCCCACTTCGACGAGCGTTCCCACCATAGAGCGGACTTGCTTGTGCAAAAAGGACGGGGCGCGCACATGAATATGAACCTCACCGCCCGCGCGCAACACCGTCATCTGCTCCAGTGTTTTAACCGGACTTTTGGATTGGCATTGTGTGTCGCGAAACGTAGAAAAGTCATGTTTGCCCACCAAAACCTGCGCCGCCATATGCATCGTGTCCGCATCAATCCGGTATGGGACGCGCCAAACGCGGCCAATATCCAGCGCCAGCTTGGGCCGCCGGTCAACAATCCGGTAAAGATAGGTGCGCTCGACGGCTGAAAAGCGCGCATGAAAGTCTTCACCCACCTCTTGAGCGTCCAAGATCGAGATCGGATGATCACCCAAATGATAATTTAACGCGTCGCGCACTTTGTCGGCGCGCAACGGTTTCACCAGATCAATATGGGCCACCTGCGCCAGCGCGTGAACGCCGCTATCGGTACGCCCGGCCCCATACACAAGCGTAGGTTCGCCGTTGAGAGTCTCAGCCGCGGCTTCGATTGCGCCTTGTACGCTCGGGCCGTGGTCTTGCCATTGCCAGCCCTGATAAGGCCCGCCGTCATATTCGATCGTGAGCTTGTAGCGCAGCATTAGGTGATATTTAAATCATCGAGAGCGCCAGAAACCTCTTCATGCATTTCCCATTCATGGGTGGCTTCATCATAAGACGCTAGAGCCGTTGTCCAGGCCTGGTCATCCGTTCCTTTAACTTGAAGCCCCGCATAAAGAGCGACCTCCTTTCCAACAGATCCGTAATGCGCGTTGGCTGAGCTGTAAGATCTCCAACCCGCAGCACTCGCCAGTTGCGGCGCAGTTAAACGCCGCCCGGGAGCCTTTTTATGGGCTATTAACATTTTTCGCTGACCCGCATTTAGCTTGATTGCGTTAAGTGCATCAAGATAATCTTGTTTTGTTCCGATATTTTTAGCGCGCCTGTCTTTAATTCGGGATTCGTATCTTCCGTCAATCCAGACTTCGGCCTGATGAAGCGCGTCTTCGATGCTTTTGGCCTCAAACTTTCGTAGTTGTTTATTATCCGCATAGATCGCGGCTCCTGCCGCATTTGCGATAATGCGGTAGCCTCTATATTTTTTATCTTCACGTTTCAGCGCCATAATAATGCAGTCCTACAACAGTTGCGTATGAGGTTTGATCGGAGAACCCCGCAAAAACTCTTCTGCGCTCATTTTTGATTTTCCGGCAGGCTGCACCTGCATCAGACGCAGCGCGCCTTCGCCGCAAGCGACAAGCAAATTATCGTCCAAGATCGTCCCTAGTTTGCCATGCCCATCTTCAGCGTGCGCGAGATGTACCTTAACGCGCTGCCCGCCGATCTCGCACCACGCACCGGGAAATGGCGCAAGGCCCCGAATGTGACAATCCAGTTCAGATGCCGGGCGTGACCAATCAATACGGGCTTCGGATTTTTCTATTTTATGGGCATAGACCGCCTCGCCCGTTTGGGGCGTCGGCGTAAGGCCGCCGCGCGCCAGCGCCGCCAATGCGCGCGGCCACATGTCCGCGCCAATGCGCGAGAGCCGATCAGATAAAGTGCCAGATGTGTCCGCGCGCTCAATCGGAACCGTTTCCGAGAGCAGGATATCGCCCGTGTCCAGCCCTTTAGCCATTTGCATAATTTGAACGCCGGTCGTTTTATCTCCGGCCATAATGGCGCGCTGTACAGGCGCCGCGCCGCGCCAGCGCGGCAGCAGCGAGCCGTGCAAGTTCAGGCAGCCATATACGGGCGCTTCCAGCGCGCGCTGCGGCAAAATCTGCCCATAGGCCACCACACAGCCGACATCGACGTCCAAAGCTTCAAAATCATCAATGACAGAAGAGAGCCGAAACTTTTCGGGCGTGTGAACCGGAATACCCATAATCTCGGCAAATTTATGGACAGGGCTTTTGGCCAGGTGTTTGCCCCGTCCCGCACGGCGCGGGGGCTGGCTGTAAACGCGCGCCACATCATAGCCGCTGGAAATTAGCTCGGACAAAGACGGCACGGCAAAATCAGGAGTGCCCATAAAGGCCACGCGAAGACTCATTATCCCGCCGCTTTCAGTTTCTCGGCTTTAATAACTTTTTTGACGGCGCGCTCACGTTTGAGGCGCGAGAGATAATCAATAAAGACAATCCCTTTGAGATGATCCATTTCGTGCTGAATACACACCGCATAAAGGCCTTCAGCCCATTCTGTGACCTGCTCGCCATTATAATTCAGATAGGTCAGTTTCACCCGCTCCGGGCGATCTACCGTGTCAAACACATCTGGAACGGACAGACACCCTTCCTCATAGGGTTGTGTTTTATCAACATTTTCGAGGATTTCAGGATTGACGAAATATTGCGGATTGGGGTCTTCGCCTTCGCGGGCGAGGTCCATGACAATCACATTTAAAGGCACGCCGATCTGAACCGCCGCAAGCCCGATACCGGGCGCTGCGTACATGGTTTCGAGCATGTCATCCATCAGCGAGCGCGTCTCGTCCGTCACGACCTCAACAGGTTTTGAGACCTCTTTGAGAACCGGGTTGGGAACCGTCAATATAGGGCGAATAGTCATGAGCGTTAACTAGGGATGCACGCCGCGCGGGTCAAGCCTTCGCAGCTTAAGTCCGAGTAGTAAGCCACTCAGCCAAATCATTGGTAAACACATCAACCCAGTTAGCTACAGCGCTCGCGTCGTGCGCATTACTTTTTTTCAAATCACCCGCCCAGTCCAGTTCCGACGCGACCAAAACTGTGGCCATTCCCATATGTTTTGGCACCTCGAGGTTGCGCTCACTGTCTTCAAACATAATGGCCGTTTTAGGGTCAATATCAAACACGTCACAAAATTTGATGTAGGGCGAGCGTTTGGGTTTGGGCACATAATCCATGTCTTCAATACCGAATACACCGTCAAACAGATCGTAAAGCTCCAAGTGGTGACCAACATTCAAGGCATGACCACGAGAGCCGTTGGTGAAAATGAATTTGCGGCCCGGCAGCGCGTCAATCGCCGCGCGCAACGCCGAACTTGGTTCCAGAAAGTCCAGATCAACATCATGCACATAATCAAGGAATTCTGCCGGATCCATACCGTGAACGGCCATCAGGCCAGAGAGCGATGTTCCATATTCTGCTAAATATTGTTTTTGTAATAGACGGGCATCCGTGGGTTGAAGCGCGAGATAGCGGCTAATAAAAGCCGTCATTTTCTTGTCGATCTGTGAAAAGAACGCCGCGTCACCCCGGTAAAGCGTATTATCGAGATCAAAAATCCAGTTGGTGACATGGGAGACGTTCATTAACGGCGCAGACCCGGTACCGTTGGTTCGCCAAAATCAGCATCTGTCAGATTGATAATGACGCCTTCGCTTTCTGTTGATACGGCGCGAAAGTCTACGGGCTCGTAGCCATTGGCAGCACAGTCTGCACGCCCAAGCGCAGAGAACCGTGCCTCGGTGATACAAAATTGCGACGGCGCAGAAGAAACCGGACGTAATGTTTTGTCAGTACGCAATGTGCCGTCCGGGTTTTTATTTTGCTGGCGAGCAAAAACATGCATCTCTGAGCCCTTAAGGGTTTCCGGAACAAGCTGAAAACATCCAGACACGGGTATTGTCCACCATCCGCGCGACTCCCAATTATTCGCATAACGCCGCCCGATAGCCGCCCAAATCATATCAGAAGATCGATTACACACGGTTAGCCCCACATTATCCAATCGTGTTTTGGCTGTGAGTTCAAGGGCATCGACCTTTTCCGCAATCGTCAGATTAGCGGCCAGTTTATTTTCTGTAAGGAACTGCGCAATTGTGCGCGTGGTTCTCCGGCCTGACACACCATCAATACGCGTGATTTTATACCCATTGTCACGCAGCAGCCGTTGCAACCCGGCAGCTTCGGCCCTGCGGCCATAATCTTCAGGCTCAACAAAGGTTGTTCTAGGGTCACCGGGGTCGATCGTTAAATATGAGCGCGTATTGGGCTCTCCGGGCTTGCAGCTATCCGCCGGATCCGCTGTGAACGCGGCGTCTTCGGTACAAAGCGGCAGGCTGCCCTTCCATTCGCGCACGCCCCCTTGATAGGCGTTTGAGCTCTCAGCATATATATATTTTGTTTCGCCGTCTGGGACGTCCACGGCCTCGCATTGACCGGGCCTTAGTCGCATCCAGCCACGCGCCACAAGACGCCCGCTCAGCTCATAGGCTATGGCCGTTCGAAGAATAAAGGAGGTTTCATTACACACCTCCCACGTCGGCTCACTTTCTTCGTCCGCAACCTGCGCAGCCGCTAACGCTCCAGACATCCACAATACAGAGGTCATAACTAATGCCGAAAAAAACCAGCGCATCATTCGAGGAGCGTCCCTGCGCCTTGGTCTGTGAACAGCTCGACCAGCAGCCCGTGCGCGCGGCGGCCATCCAGAATGACAACCGCATCAACCCCGTCTTTAATCGCGGTCATAGCGGTTTCCAGCTTGGGAATCATGCCGCCCTTGGCGACGCCGCTATCGATCAGCTCTTGTGCGTCCAAGCGGCTAAGCCGGGTTAAAAAGTTACCTTCATTATCCATGACGCCCTGAATATCAGTCAACAACATCAACCGAGATGCCCTCAGCGCGCCCGCCAAAACACCCGCCGCCGTATCAGCATTTACGTTGTAGCTCGCACCATCCTCGCCCACGCTGATGGGAGACACAACAGGGATAAAACCAGGATCAGCAGACGCCAACACATCCAAAACAGCGACATCCGTATGAACGGGTTCGCCCGCAAACCCTAAGTCTTCACGCATTTTTCGTGCTGTAATTAATCCTGCGTCTTTACCGGAGATACCAACGGCCCGGCCTCCGGCCTTGTTGATCGCTTGGACGAGAGATTTATTGATCCCGCCGGATAAAACCATCTCGGCAATTTCAACGGTTTCGATATCGGACACCCGCAGGCCATCGACAAATTCGCTTTTAATATTGAGGCGCTCGAGCATACGGCCAATTTGTGGGCCGCCGCCGTGCACGATGACGGGGCGAATACCAAATTGCTTTAAAAGCACAACATCATTGGCAAAATCGCGGGTCAGCTCAGGGCTGCCCATCGCATGTCCGCCAAACTTGATGACAATTGTCCTCCCGGCATATCTTTGAATAAACGGCAAAGCCTCGGACAATGTCTTCGCGCTGGCCCACCCGGTTTCATTTATGCGGCGTTTTAACATAGAGGCTTTATACGCGATGATCCGGCAAGGCCAAGGCGGCAATCTCAGCTTGGAGCACATCCAAACCTGTTTTTTTCACAGATGAGGTATGAATCAGCTCCGGGTGCGCCGCCGGACGCTTTGCAATGGCCTTTTGCGTACGGATTGCGACCTTTTCCAGCTCGGTTTTTTTGATTTTATCGATTTTCGTGAGAATCAATTGATAGGTCACGGCCGTCTCGTCCAGTATTGCCATGATCTCCAGATCGCCCGGTTTCAGGCCGTGGCGACTATCAATCAACAAAAACACCCGCCGCAGGGCCGCTCGGCCGGCAAGATAAGCCCGCGTTAATTTTGTCCATCGCTCAATGTCTGTTTTTGAGGCTCTCGCATAGCCATAGCCCGGCAAGTCTACCAAACGGATACGCTCGTCTGCGCTAAAATAATTCAGCTCCCGCGTTCGCCCGGGCGTGTTCGACGCGCGCGCCAACCCGTTCTGGTTAGTCAGTGCGTTGATCAAGCTAGATTTTCCTACATTTGATCGGCCCGCAAAACAGACTTCGGACAAATCTGCAGGCGGCAGCGCGTCAAGGCTGACGCCGCTAAGCATAAAGGTCACGGGCCGCGCGAAAAGAAGGCGGCCCGTCTCTAGGTAGTCTTTATATTCGGCATCGTTCACGTATGTCAGCCTTTGTTTGTTTTACTCGACGAAGCTAGCTCGCTTCGTCCGGTTCCGGGCGTCCGGTTATTTTCCTGAAGAACTTATCAACCGGCGTGTCGACCTTAAACTTTCGGGTAATGTAATATTGCTGAATGAATGACAGCACATTGTTCCAGACCCAGTAGACTAGAAGGCCCATCGCGAACGGCGCGAGAATGAACATGAATATCCACGGCATAAATTTGAAGATTTTTTGCTGCATCGGATCAGCGCCCACTTGCGGCGTGAGCGTATACATCGCCGCCATGGTCACGCCGTAAAGAATAGCGAGCGGCCCAATAGCAAAGAAGGAGAGGAATTCAACCGGGATAGCGGGCCATGGGAAAATCCCAAACCCGTTGAGAATAGAGAGCGGATCACGCGCCGACAGATCG
Source organism: uncultured Caulobacterales bacterium (assembly GCA_964352785.1). GTDB lineage: Bacteria > Pseudomonadota > Alphaproteobacteria > Caulobacterales > Maricaulaceae > JACOMS01. The sequence goes on along the minus strand of CAYGTI010000011.1, from coordinate 70,101 downwards.
GTAATCCAGCCAAAGAACGGCGCATGGCGCAGTTCAACATTAATCAGAACGGTCTTATAAAGCGCGAAGAAGATGAAAATTGTCGGAATAATCGGCAAACACCCTGCCGCCGGATTCACGCCTTCGGTTTTATAAAGCTTCATCATTTCCTGTTGCAGCTTGCTGCGGTCGCCTTTGTAGATTTCTTGAATTTTCTTAAGCTTTGGCTGCACCTTTTTCATTTTGGCTTGGCTCTCATATTGCTTGTTAAACAAAGGGAACATGAAGAGCTTGAGAACCAAGGTTAGCACCATAATGCCAAGACCAAAATTACCAATTGAATTACCAAGCCAAGACAAGACGGCGGTCATGGGACGGGTCAGAATCCGCAAAAAGCCCCAGTCAATCGCGCGTTCAAATTCCTTGATATTTATATCAGCGTCCGTTTGATAATTCAGTAAAACATCTCGGTCTTTCGCGCCCGCAAAAATAAAGCCCTTGGACTCAATGGTTGTTCCTGCCGTCAGCGTCATCGGGTCGAGAGTATAAGCCGCCTCGTAAACCTCGGTGTCGTTAATCGTCGTAAACCGATAATCTGCAGTCATCGGTTTACCTTGAGGCGCAACCGCCGCAGATAGCCAATATTTGTCCGTCAGGCCAACCCAGCCGCTTTCACCGACTTTGGTGGCCACGCGCTCTTTGCTCAGTTTTTTATATTTCATGTCCCAAAGCTTACCGTCCACAATCGCGATGGGGCCCTCTTGGAGGATAAAGAAATTTGTCAAATCATCCGGCAAGCCGTGCTGACGGGAGACGCCTTTACGCATGAGCGCAATTTCACTGCCTGATGTGTTGGTGACAACATCATCAAGCGTTATCAGGTAGCGGTCATCAACAGTAACTGTACGCTCGACCCGAAAGCCTTCGCCTTCATGGGAGAGGACAACTGGGCTCTGCGGCGTTAATATTGTCCCAGAGACCACTGCCCAGAGGGTGTTTGCGCCGAGGCGGTCATTGACGCGGGTCCAATTATCAAAAATATAGGCCGCATGGTCTGTGCCCTCAGGTGAGAGCAAAATCAGGTTGTCGCTGCCTTTTTTGATGGTTTGTTTGTAGTTTTTAAGGTGGATATCATCAAAACGCATCCCTTCCACCAAAAAAGAGCCGTATAAAGACGGTGTTTCGATTTTAATCCGCTGGCCGGGGGTCGCGATGGTTCCGCGCGGCAAGACAGGCTTTATGGCGGCCTCTGGCACGAGCTCAAGTTTAGCCTGCGCTTCCGCTTGGGCTTTTTCAAATTGGGCGTTGATTTGCGCTTCTTCGGCCAGAGGTTTGGCAAAGAAGAACCAATAGCCCATCATGACCATGCCGGACAAAACAAGCGCGAGAATAAAGTTTTTCTGGTCTTCCATGACGTCTCTTTTCGTTTAACTCTAATCACTTACGTGCCGTTTACAGTCGGCCATTTATCAATTCAGGCTTAACAAGGCCTTTTCAACATCTGCGAGCAAATCATTATAGCCGCGCTTTACCGTGCTTTGCCGCGCGATGAAAACATAATCCTGCCCGGCTTTGCCTAATATAGGGAGTTTTTCGTGGGCCGCCGCGCGAAGACGGCGCTTTGCGCGGTTGCGAATGACAGCATTGCCAATCTTCTTGGTCGCCGTGAAGCCAGAGCGGATCACCTTACCGTTTTCCGGATTGGCCCGGGACTGCACAACAACTCCGCCCACAGCCTTGTAACGCCCGTCTCTGACATACAAAAACTCGGACCGCTTTCTCAGCCGCCCGAGTGAATGTGTGTCTTGGGACATAGGTGTCCGTTCAGAGAACAGGTTTAAGCGGAAAGAACCTTGCGGCCTTTTGCGCGGCGGCGCGCCAATACAGCCCGGCCATTTTTTGTCGCCATGCGTGAGCGAAAACCGTGGCGGCGTTTGCGAACCAATTCTGAAGGTTGAAAAGTCCGTTTCATGATAGTCTCCAATGCGGCCCGCACGAAAAGCAAGCCGTAATATTCATAAGCGGCGTCGTTTAATCGGCGTACCGCAGGAAGTCAAGTGATGTTCAGAGGGTTTTATAATGTAAAAGCGGCGCCCTCAATACGTTATTTCCCGGAGTCTACCGCGCGTGCACGGTTTCGTGAACGTCTGTGACGTGTAACGACGGGATGACGGGCTTATAGACACCTTGAAAGACAACGGAGTTTTTATGCCCAAAGCTATTTTGCATTACCTCAAGGCTGCTAGTTTACCTGCCGTCCTGCTCTTTGCAAGCAACCCGGCGTTGGCCAAAATGGTCGATGAAAAACCCGCTATGTCGAACCCCATTATATTGACCACCCATACCGCGCCTACCGCCTCTCGCGATGTTGCAGGCACGGACTCCCTTATGGTTGATATAATCCAGGACGCTGCTGCCGCATCATCCCCCAAATATGTGGCGGCGGCGTCATCACTAGGTTATGAGTGGGTTATGATTTTAGAAAAATACATTAAAGCGCCCGATGATATCGGCGTCGCGCGGTTCAATTATGGCGCTCTGGCGGCCAATCCCGCCGACAGGAGCGCTCTGGACTCGTATATTCAAGAACTCGAAACAACGGATGTGAGCGCGCTGTCCAACAGCGAAGCCATTGCGTTTTGGGCGAACCTTTACAACGCAGTGACCATCAAAGTCGTGGTTGATAATTACCCGGTAAAATCCATCAGAGACATCAAGTCCGGCTGGCGCGCCGGACCTTGGAAGCGCGACCTCGTCACTGTGGCCGGTAAAAAAATGAGCCTTGATGATATTGAACACAAAACCTTACGGGAAAATTATCCTTCGCCATTAATCCACTACATGGTCAATTGCGCGAGTATCGGATGCCCTAATCTTGGCGCAAAACCCTGGACGGCCGGCACATTAGACGCAGAGCGAGACGCGGCAGCCCGTATATTTATTAATTCTCCGCGCGGCGCGCGCGTAACAGACAAAGGTCTGAAGGTTTCATCTATCTATAAATGGTTTAAAGAAGACTTTGGCGGAAATGATGCTGGTATCCTAGCTCACCTCAGAAAATACGCCGAACCGGATCTTGCCAAAGCCATAGACGGCGGGGCCAAAATTGTAGATTACGGCTATATCTGGTCACTGAACGAGTAAAGCTATGACATCACTTCCTGATAATGATACACTGCCAAATGCTGCGCCTAAAAGCCTTGCCCGGCGTCTTCTACCCCTAGGGATCATTGCCGCCGCGCTCACACTTTTTTTTGTGTTCGGCGGACCAGATTATGTCAATCTGGACACCCTCAGGGATAACCGTGAGCTTTTATCGGGTTTTGTTCGCGATAATCTTGTTTTAACCTTGGCCGGATTTATATGCTTGTATGCTGTGCTCGTCGGTATTTCATTTCCGGGGGCGAGCTTTCTATCTATTTTCGGCGGCTTTATGTTCGGTACGCTTTTGGGTGGGGCTGGAATTGTCATCGGAGCGACCCTCGGCGCAGCAGGTATTTTCCTTGCGGCGCGCTACGCTATTGGGGATACCCTGTCCAAAAAGGCCGGACCCTATATGAAGAAATTCGAGGCGGGCTTGAAAGAGAATGAGCTATCATATTTGTTTATCCTGCGCCTGATCCCAGCCTTTCCGTTTTTCATCGTCAATATTGTCCCGGCTCTGTTTGATGTGAAGCTGCGCAATTATATTATTAGTACCTTTTTTGGAATCATTCCGGGCGCGCTGGTCTATGCCAGCATTGGCGACGGCATCGGAGCCGTATTTGACGCAGGGGATGATGTGAAGCTCTCCGGCTTGATGACGCAGCCGCGTATATTAGCGCCAATCATCGGGCTTATTGTGCTCGCGCTTATTCCCATTCTGTACAAAAAAATAAAGGGCCGCAAAACCGCAGCCTAAAATATTCTTAAGGGGCAACTCCATGAGTAAAACACATCACGACGTTGATCTTTGTATTATCGGGGCTGGATCCGGCGGGCTCTCTATTGCTGCCGGAGCCGCGCAACTTGGCCGTTCTGTTGTTTTATACGAAGCCGCTGAGATGGGCGGGGACTGCCTCAACCATGGTTGCGTGCCCTCCAAAGCCCTGATTGCAGCAGGCAAACACGCCCACGCCATGACGACCGGCCCCAAATTTGGCGTCAGCAAAGCCAAGCCCAGAGTAAATTTCGAAACTGTCAAATCTCATATTCAAGGTATTATTGATCATATCGCCCCTGTGGACAGCCAGGAGCGTTTCGAGGGCCTCGGCTGCATCGTCATCCGTGAGCGTGCGAGGTTCAAGGACGCCCGCACTGTGGAGTCGGACACCTTCGAGGTACGTGCCAAACGCTTTATTATTGCGACAGGGTCGCGCGCCTCCGCTCCGCCAATCCCTGGGCTTGATAAGACGCCCTACCTGACAAATGAGACCATCTTTACCGTCGATAAACAACCGGATCATCTCTTGATTATCGGGGCCGGGCCGATTGGGCTCGAGCTTGGGCAAGCGTTCGTCCGCCTTGGCTCCAAAGTCGATATTGTTGATATTGCGCCGCCGCTTGGCCGTAACGAACCTGAACATGCTCAGGTTTTGGTTAAAGCCCTCAAGGCCGAAGGGGTTGGGTTTCACGCGCCCTCTAAAACCAAGCTTATCCGCAAAACAGACACGGGCGTTGTGATTGATTTCGAAGATGGCTCCACACTTGAAGGGTCGCATTTATTGGTAGCGGCCGGACGTCAACCCGTCACAGATGGGCTAGAACTTGAAAAAGCCGGGGTGAAATATGACCGCAAAGGCGTGAGCACGGATGACCGGCTTCGCACATCCAACTCACGCGTTTTCGCCGTTGGCGATGTCTCTGGCCGGGGCGGCCTCACCCACGCCGCAGGTTTTCACGCCGGCATCATTATCAAAGCGTTCTATTTTCTCCCGCCCGGGCTGAGCCGCCTTCTCGGTAAGGCGACAACAAACCGTATGCCCGCCGCGATTTACACAGAACCGGAACTGGCAAATATCGGCCTGAGCGAGGCCGAGGCCCGCGAGCAAGGATTCGATATAAAGCCGCTGACATGGGAGTTTGAAGAAAATGATCGCGCAATCGCCGAGCGCTCAGACATTGGCGGCGTCAAAATAATTGCGACAAAAAAAGGTAAAATTCTGGGCGCATCAATCATTGGCGAAGGCGCGGGCGATTTGATCCAGATGATCTCCGTCGCCATGACCAACAATGTAAAAATCTCTGGTCTTGCGCAAATTATTTCGCCTTATCCCACGCGCGGCGAAGCCGTAAAAAGAGCCGCAAGTTCATTTTATACCGAAGCTATATTTGGCGCAGGCGCGAAAAGACTAGCCGCTCTCTTTACTAAATTTCATTAACGGGCTTGCGCGCAACATATGCGTTAGTCTTTTATTAACTACAATGAACATGTTTTCACACGTCTGTAGGGATCCTGAAATGATGGGTGTGCGTATGTAAGGGTAAGATAGGAGGCCAGAATGCTGACACTTAACCCGACATATGAACATTTATCCAAGTTTAGATCTGCAACCCCGAAAATTCTCTGCGGAGACCTGTTAGATGACGTCAAAAAACTTCAAACCTCTATCATACGTACAGGTTTAAAAACACCGTTGATCGTCGCCAAGGATAAAGACCGTTTGGTTGTGGTTGATGGCCGCAAACGCCTCATGGCGCTTCGCCGTCTCAGGTTTGATGGCACGTTACCCGCGCACCTCCAGCGCATCCCTTATATTTTAGTCGACCAAGACTATCAACGCGCCACTGATTTACAAAAAACACCGCCAGTGGAGCTATATAATGACATTAAGTCTTTATTGTCTCGCGGCGCATCCCTCAGTGAGGCGGCCTTGAAGCTTGGTCAACCAAAGCACCACATCAAATCGTACCTTAAAATTGAAGCTTTATCGCCCTATCTAAAACGCCTGTTTTTAGGGGGCGCCCTCTCATTAGACCAAGCTCTGGCTTTTGCCACGATTCCAAATTTAAACGCCCAAGACGCTCTGTTTATACAGCTCGGGCCCCTTGCCCAAGATGCGGATATTCTGACCTCCATCAAAAACGGCGAGACTGTTCTATTGCTCCCAGACGGCGATGCAATGATACTTCCATCGCGCAAGCCTTCACCTGAGCGTTTACGACGCGCAGCGTAAACCTATTTTGATCGATGCCGCCAAAACATAGCCCCTGCGCAAATCGCAATTTCGGTCAAGAACGTCCAATGAAAAATAAATGACAGGAACCACGGTGAATAGAGAGGTTTAATATGAACCCATGGACGGCTAAAATCACTTAGCGGCCAAAACCAACGAATTTCACCGGCTATTGTATCCAAAAAAAGGTGGAGAAATATCCCTGAAAAAAACAGCACCACGGCTAATAACCATCGCCGTTTAAATTTTTTGATCAGCAAAAACGCAAGCAAGGCGAGACAAACCCAAACCCCTGGCGTATGCGTCCAATAATCATGATGATGGACGCGCTGCCCGTCTATAAAATGGAACCGCAGCAAATCAATGTCCGGAAACACTGAACCTATAAGACCAAAGGTCAGGCCCGTAATCGTGAGCCTCGGCCCAGCAATCAGACGCGAGACAATGTATCCGGCAGGTATGTGAGCTATAAAAATTTCTAAAGTCCGTATAAAAGAATTCTATTTTGCGGGTGGTCAGCGCCCAAATTTGAGCCTATTTTAGATTAACCAATAAAATAGGATCATATTATGGCAGACCAAGATTTTCCCGCTGGCAACATTATGGCGGGCAAACGCGGCCTTATCATGGGCGTGGCGAACAAAAACTCTATTGCGTGGGCTATCGCGCGGCAACTTGCGGCGCAGGGCGCAGAGCTCGCCTTTACCTACCAAGGCGACGCGCTGCTGCGCCGGGTCAAGCCGTTAGCCGAGTCTGTTGGCTCTGACATTATTGTCCCCTGCGATGTTACCGATGATGCGAGCATGGACGCAACCTTTGCCACACTGGCCGAAAAATGGGGCAAATTAGATTTTCTCGTTCACGCCATTGCTTTTGCTGGCAAAGAGCAGCTTGCTGGCTCCTATATTGAAAATACAACCCGCGACGGGTTTTTGTCGGCGCTGAACATCTCCGCTTATAGCTTTGTCGATGCGGGCCGCCGGGCCAGCGCCATGATGAATGATGGCGGCGCAATGATTACGCTGACATATCTGGGGTCAGAGCGCGTCATTCCAAATTATAACGTCATGGGCGTCGCCAAGGCAGCGCTTGAAGCATCCACTCGATATATGGCTGCAGACCTTGGCCCGCGCGGCATTCGAGTTAACGCCATTTCCGCAGGGCCAATTAAAACCCTCGCCGCTGCGGGTATCGGCTCAGGCCGCCACATGTTCCGCTTTAATAAAGCCGCCAGCGCACTCCAAGACCATACAGACCCCAAAGGCGTTGCGGGCGCCGCGCTGTATTTATTGTCTGATTTGGGCTTGTCGTGCACGGGCGAGACGCACCATGTTGACGGCGGCTTTCATGCCATCGGCATGCCCCAAGAAGCGCCGCTGCGCGCGAGTCTTGAGGAATAGACTCAAGCCAGCATAAATAATATCGCCGCGCCCAAAATGACGGGCGCGGGTGATAACAGTTTCACCGCAATTGGCGGGATGCGGCGCGACCAATAAAGCGCATAACTGGCATGCCAGCGTCTTGGAATGAGCATTAAAACCACAGACGTCACACCTAAAAATATTCCCGTATAAAAGAAAGCGGCCGGATAAGGCGTTCTCGCCGCTACGCCGACAAATCCCGCTCCGGCGAGCAGACGCAGCGTTAATTCGGTATAGTTGACAAACACCGTACTCCCCGCCTTCGAGAGCGCCAGCAGAGCTTTATGCGGTAGGCATAACATCACAACCCCAACAGCAATCAACCATATCGCCGCTAAGGCCGTAATGATCATAGATATGTAGGTTACAAATTCAGCCATGTTGTGACCTCAAACCCCTGAAAACAACCACTCTGATGTCATACACGTTAATTCGGAATCGGAAATTCATTCAATAAGGTCAAAGGTGATCACGCGGCCTGATTGCTCCGCCGCCTTTATTGCGGCGCGGACCTGTTGAAAGTTCTCAAGCCGCTCGGCGGCGGAGGGGTGGGTTCCCGTGCGGACTGCCTCGCTGTGCTCTCCGTGCTGATGCGGGGCGCGCGCCCAATCCTCAACCACCCGGTCAATATCATACCCGGCCCGCACTATCAGGATCATTGCCATACGGTCGGCTTCAAGCTCTAGCGCTTTGGTTTGAGCCAGCCCTGCGTGCCCGGCAATCGCGTGAGCCATTTCATGGGCGGCGATCAAGGCCAAATTTGTGTCGCTGGGCATTGCCCGGATCAACTCGGAGGTTATCCAAATTTCCTGACCGTCCGTATGGCCGTTAATCCGCTCGGAATAAAAGACGTTGAACTGATAGCCGCAAATCGTCTCAGGGTTTAAGACGGCACTTATATCCTCTGCGCCTCGTCGCACCGCCGCGCTGACTGTCTCTTGCGTAAATGCTTGGCGCTCCAAAGCCGCATAAAAGCTCTTTGCAGTGCGGCCCGACGGCGCAAAATTACCGCCCAATTCAAGCAGTCTGTCTCCGCTTTGCAGGCCTGCCGCAGCCGCTGGGGAACCCTCTCGAACCGTTCTAATCGTCAAATAACTCGCTACGCCCAGCAGAGCGCGGGCGATGGGCTGTAGTTTATCAGGATAATCATACACCGTATGGACGGTCATCCCAACGGAGCGCTCGGTCACCGGGCACAACGCGGCATTCGCCTTTTGCAGCCTGTACGCCGCAGTTTCCAGACGCGTATTCAGGACTTGATATTGCGCCAAAACCTCGGAAAAGGCGGCGGTGTTATCATCGCCGTCATTTCTTGAAGATAAACTTTCCGCATCCGTATAATCAGCCTCTGAAAAAGCTTCGGCCACAGATGTTTGCGCGGGGGATTGATTGCATCCCGCCGCAATAAACATCGCCGCACATAAACCCCAAAAACTTCTCAATCTCAAAACCTTCTCATGGTGCGCTTTTATAATTTGGCAAAAGCGGCTCCCTTGCGGCTTGCTTTGCCTTTATTTCGGCGCGGGCGGCCCCGAGGCGGACATAGCGGTCAGGAAAGGTCGGGTGGGTTTTGGGCCGGGCAATTGCCCGCAGGTTCAGTTGCGACAAACGCCGCCAAATATCTTCGACATGATCAATATCATAGCCCGCCCGCGCCGTATAATAGAGACCCACATAGTCGGCCTCAGACTCAAACGGGCGGGTGTACCGGGTGGCAAACCCTGACAATGCCAAATTGGTAATAATTTTACGGATATGGCTGAGCTCATTATGCGCGAGCTCATGTCCGATAATGGCAGCCAACTCTTCGTCATCTTTGACAAAGTTCATCATGCCCGACGTCATAATAATCGCTGATCCGGTCGCATAAGCGTTTATCGTTGAGGTCATTTTGAGGCGTACAGCATAGTCACACTGCGGTATGGGTGATATATTTACATCTATTGTCTCGCCGCCCCTCTCCCGGATAAGAGGGGTTTCAGTATCCAAAATTTTCTTAAGGTTTTTTCCCGGTACCGCCAACACTTTGCCGTTTGGAGTGCGTAGAATATCCCCGGCTTTGAGTCCGGCCTCCTCTGCAGGAGAGCCGGGACGCACGAACATAAGGTTCGGTTCTTTGGCGGCGTTCAACTCGCGCGCAGCCGCGGGACGTAATTTTTTATCATAGGACTTAAGCGTATGGGTTTTAGCCCCAATACCCGGCCCTGTGCGTTTACAAATATCTTGATTCGCGCTCAGCACCCGGCCAGAAACCTTCGACAATCGCGCCTCAAGGCGCATCATTTGTGCAAAACCTCTGGTTTCCTGCGCGGTTTGTTCCGCAAGAAAGTCTGCCCCGCTCACGTCGGGTAATTGCGTCGATAGGCTAGTGCAGCCGCTGATGAGGATGCTCATGACAAAGAGATTTAAGAGGCTGGGTTTCATAAAGTCCTGATGGGCGAGTGGCCGCGCAGGGTCAACATTTTCACTGTCATTTCTATAGGCAAACCCTGATAAAGGCGGGTTAAAAGTCTTCATTGAAATATTTGACGGAAACGCTATATCCGGCATAGAGCGCCAACCAGATGACGCCAAGTCCAACAATGATGGAGAGTGTTTCCATCATTCCTCGCACATTTCACGTTTAATCATATTCAGACAACCATAAAAAAATTGGTAAGAAAAACCCAATGACCGATTCCGGGTTAACGTGAACGGCATTAGAATCCCCCTTGTTCCGGTAAGAAAATCTCTCGTTTACCGCCCGCCCCGCTAGGCCCGATCATCCCTTCAGACTCCATACGTTCAACAAGATTTGCGGCGCGGTTATAGCCTATCGAAAGACGGCGCTGAATATAGGACGTGCTGGCTTTACGGTCAGAGGCGACAATAGCCACGGCTTGGTCAAACAAGGAATTGCTCTCCCCGTCATAGTTGTCATCATCACTCATGCCGCTCTCTTCCGGTTCGGCAGTGATCTCTTCAAGATAGCTGGGCGCGCCCTGGGCTTTGACAAAAGAAGCTATTTTTTCGACCTCGCTGTCCGAGACAAACGGGCCATGCAGGCGGCGGGGCCGCCCGGTTCCCATATAAAGCATATCGCCATTACCCAGCAAATGCTCAGCTCCGGTTTCGCCCAAAATTGTGCGGCTATCAATGGAGGAACCGACGCGGAACGAGACACGGGTCGGGAAGTTGGCTTTGATCGTGCCTGTAATAACATCTACTGACGGCCTTTGCGTCGCCATAATCATATGAATACCCGCCGCCCGAGCCATTTGTGCGAGACGCTGCACCGTGCCTTCAATATCTTTTCCGGCCACCATCATCAAATCGGCCATTTCGTCGATGATCACAACAATGAACGGCATGACCTCAAAATCCAACTCTTCGGTCTCATAGGTGGGATCCCCGGTTTCTTTATTATATCCAGTCATGACGGTGCGAGTCATGATCTCGCCACTGGCTTTAGACTCGAGGACTTTCTCGTTATAGCCCGCCATATTGCGCACGCCCATTTTAGACATTTTGCGGTATCGGTCTTCCATTTCCCGCACTGTCCATTTCAGCGCGACCACCGCTTTTTTCGGCTCTGTTACCACAGGCGCCAACAAATGCGGCGCGCCGTCATAGACAGACAGCTCGAGCATTTTGGGATCAATCATGATAAATTTACACTGGTCAGGCGTCAAGCGGTACATCAGCGACAGGATCATGGCGTTGATGGCCACAGATTTACCAGAGCCGGTTGTCCCGGCGACCAATAAATGCGGCATCTTGGATAGATCGGCAATATAGGCGCTGCCGCCAATATCTTCGCCCATGATTAGCGGCAATCCAGCCTCAGAATTTAAGTAAGCTTCGCTCTCAAGCATATCTCTGAGCCAAACCGTCTCTCTGCGGCGGTTGGGCAGCTCAACACCCATGGCGTTGCGACCGGGCACAACAGCAATTCGCGCGGATTCTGCGCTCATGTTACGCGCAATATCCGGTCCGAGATTAATTACCCGCTGGGATTTAACGCCGGGCGCCGGCTCAAATTCGAACAATGTGACGACCGGGCCGGGACGCACCGCGCCCATTTCGCCTTTGATGCCATATTCGTCCATCACCCTGTGCAGGTTCTCGGCAGAGCGGCGCAGCGCGCCTTCATCAGTCAGCACTTTGCGCGGCGGCGGCGTCTTGAGCAGATCCACCTGCGGCAGGATAAAATCACCGCCTTCAGGGAAGTGAAACTCTTCTTTTTTAGCGCTCGCCCGACGGCGCACAGGGGGTTTAGGTTGTGTTGCCGGAGCTATGGATTCTTTTTTAAGTCCCTTGGGTTTTTCCGCTTTGGGTTTAGGTTGTTTTCGAGCGCGCCTCGGCTTTACCGCAACGTCCGGTATATCCCGCATCACATAATCCGCGTCCCCGCCAACGTCATCTTCGTAAGCCTTGGCAAAACGGCGGTGCAGCGCACCCGCAAGGCCGTCCACCCACACGCGGAATGTTGCCCAAACAAGGCCCGCCGCGTCCAGAACATCAATCAGGTCACGGCCAACTATGCCTATAATCCGGCCCAGACAAAAAGCGCTGATCAAAAATGTAAGACTCGCCACAATCAGGCCGGACATCGGAATGTTAAACTGGTCAAGACCCCCTTTGAAACTTAGATAAAGACCATCGCCAAACCAGCCGCCAAGCCCGGTTGCCATAGGCCAGCTTTGCGGGATTGGAAACGCCGACAATGTCGCCATACCAAAAACGACAAACCCGGCGGCGAGACACAGCCGCCCGAAGCGATCCAGTTTTGTACCCAAAGGCCTTGGTCGGAAAATAGCGCGTAGCCCTAAAAACACCAACAGCACACCTAGGGTCAAACTGCCCCAGCCCGCAAGTTGCATGAAGACATTGCCAAAACCTGCGCCGATATGACCAAATGCGTTTTGAATATCACCCAAACCCGCCGTATCGCGCGTTGTATCAAACGGATTATAGGTTAGCACAGACCCGGTGATGAACCCGCCAAAGCCTACAGATATCAGGCTCAAAACCGCACGCCGAATTTGCCCTGTCGGCGGCGCGTTAACCTCATCCATCAAGGACTGCGCGTATTGCGCGTCATATTCAGCAGAGTTTGCGCGGATGGTCGCACTTGGCGGCATGCTTACCTCTTTCTATTTCAGACTATGTCACAGAGTTAAAAGAGTGTGAATAAGAGGTGTAAATGCCGGGTTAAGATTACCGGAAATCAGGTGAATATTCTTTTACAGTCTCGGCTTTTCCTCGCTTTCATTGACGCGTGCGTCTAGGTTTATACAAAGGCTAAATTACCGGAGTCCAGCGTGCACCATTCTGAATATCTGACCGATGTCCTCATCTTTCTCGCGGCGTCAGTTATTATTGTGCCTATTTTCCGCCGATTTAAAGCCAGTCCTATCCTAGGATATCTCGCCGCGGGGATGGTCATCGGGCCATATGGTTTTGGCCTGATTGGAGAGACTGAGGCCGCACACACACTGGCAGAATTTGGCGTTGTGTTCTTGTTGTTTATGATCGGGCTGGAGTTTTCCGTCGCGCGGCTTAAAGCCCTGCGCTCAACGGTGCTCGGGCTGGGGTCATTACAGGTTGCCATTACAGGTCTTGTTATTTTTGCAACGGCTTACGCTATCGGTCTTACTGTTCCAGCGGCCGTAGTTATTGGCGGCGGACTGGCTTTGTCGTCCACGGCTTTTGTTTTGCAGCTCCTGACTGAGCGTGACGAGCGGCGCACCCGGTTTGGGCTAACAGCATTTTCTGTTTTGTTGTTGCAGGATATCGCCGTTGTGCCCCTGTTAATCTTAGTCGCCGTGCTGGGCAATGCCGAGGCCTCTGCCTCGCAAATTTTGTTGCTGATTGTGATCAAAGGCGGCCTATCCGTGATCTGTGTTTTACTCTTTGGGCGTTACCTGCTTCAACCCTTGTTTAAAGTTATCGCCGCGCAAAGAAGCTCGGAGCTTTTCTTCGCCGCGACGTTGCTGGTTGTTTTGGGTACAGGCTGGGTGGTGTCACTGGCGGGACTTTCCATGGAAATGGGGGCCCTGCTGGCCGGGCTTATCCTAGCGGAAACCCAATATAAGCATCAGGTCGAAGCCGACATTCGACCCTTCAAGGGTATCTTATTGGGGCTGTTTTTCATGACCATCGGTATGTCGGTCAATATCAGTTTTATCTTTGAAAACTGGATGTTAATTGGCGGACTTGCGCTGGGTTTGCTCGCGGCAAAAACACTTATAACAACCGCGCTGTGCCGCCTTGTGGGTATTCCCACGGGAATTTCTATTAAAACCGGTTTTGCCTTATCCCAGGGCGGCGAGTTTGGTTTTGTTTTATTTGGCGCGGCTTTAGCAATTGGTGTTTTAGGCGAATCCACAGGTCAAACACTTCTGGCGGTGATTGCTCTGACCATGGCCGCCACACCGCTTATGTTTTACTTCGGCGACCAGCTTGGGCTGTTATGGGAGTCGCAATTCGGCAACAAGCAAGGCGGGATTGAGCTGCATGACGGCATGATGAGCGAACATGTCTTGATCGCCGGGTTTGGACGGGTCGGTCAAACCGTCTCGCGTGTGCTGTCTGATACGGGTATTCCATATATTGCCCTCGACCTTGACGAAACGCGCGTGACCAAATGCCGGGCCAAAGGCATGTCTGTGTTTTACGGAGACGCGGATCAAATCGCTGTGCTTAAAGCAGCGGGGGCAGATCTGGCTATTGCGGCGGTCATTACCATAGATCAAAAAGACGAGGCCAGCCGCATTGTAACCGCGCTGCGCAAAGCCTATCCGGAACTCCCCGTCTATGTACGCTCGCGTGATAACCAACACTCCCGAGAGCTTGAAGACAAAGGCGCGACTGAGATCGTCTCAGAAGCCGCCGAGTCAAGCTTGCAGCTTGGTAGTATTGTGCTCTCATCGCTGGGCGTGAGCCAAGACGAGATCGCGACATTGGTGCAAGACTACCGACAAGATGACTATGTCCGGCTCAGCGAAATTATCGGCGGGCGATAACGACCCTCAAATCGGGTAAAGGTTCACTGGCAACCCGTCTTTGGGAACCGGAATAGGTACGGTTCGCATTGCTGTATCCCGGCCTAGCCGGGCCCCCACGCGGTATTGCCGCAGCAGATGAAATAAGAACGTTTTAACCTGCATTTCGGCAAAGCGAATCCCCAAACACGTATGCGCGCCCGCACCAAACGGTATCCATTGGAACCGGTGCCCGTCTTGCTCACGCCGCTCCGGCGAGAACCTCTCCGGATCAAACATGTTGGGCTTCGTCCAGTATTTTTCTGAGCGGTGGATCAGGTAAACCTGCAAATGCACCGCCGTGTTGGATTTAATCTTGTGCTGCTCATAGGTAAAATCACGGATCGCGCGGCGCGGTATCAAAAAGACAGGCGGGAATAACCTTAGCGCTTCTTTAAACACCCAATCCGTCTGGGTCAGTGCGCCAAGTTGTTTAAACCCAAGGGTTTCGCCGTCAATAGATTGCATTTCCGCGCGCAGACGCTCTTGCCAATCGGGATGCTCACACAATAATGAGATAATGGCGCTGAGCGTACCTGTTGTTGTATCATGGGCGGCAAACAGTAAAAGCAATGTGTGCTCGACCACATCATCAATGCTCATAGGGTGCTCGGGGTTTTGCGACTCGCGGCATAGATTTGAGAAAAAATCATCCGCCTGCCCGCGCAGCCGCTCATCGACCCGGGCATAGAGCCAATTTTGAAGATAGGCTTTGCCCTTTTTACTTTTATACCATGCCGTGCCGGGAATATTATATTGAAACATCGCCAACAGCCCGCCGAGCAAATCAACGAAAGAGCTATTAAGTTTAGCGCTTTCATCCCCGAGCTCGGCTCCTAAAAAAAGCGCCGCAGCATTATCGAGCAAAAGTGATTTTATCTTGGGGGCAAATAAAAACTCAGCGCCCTGATCCCATGTTTTTAAGTCCTCGGAAATCAAATGATTTAATCTGTCCGAGTAAGACATCATCGCGCTGGTTTTAAAGGATTGCTGAAGCGTACGGCGGTGAGTTTTATGACGGGAGAAATCCCGCAGCAGGATCCCTTGGTCAAAAAGCGGCCTCATTCGGCCCCACCCTTTAGCATTGGAAAAGTTTTGGTCTTTATCGATCAAAACCAAAGATGCGGCCTCGGCATCAGCAAAAACAACGGCGCGGTTAAAAATAACCTCGTAACGAAACACAGACCCGTATTTACGCTGCAAGCGCTCCACAAGACCGGTCGCGCCTCGCATAAATTCAAACGTATGACCAAAGACAGGCCAGCCGTTCTCTCCCGGCAGATCGTCAATATTATACTCGGGTTTACCAGGCAGGTTTTTGATCGCACGCAGAAGAGGGTCGGCGGCAAGGGTGTCGGAAAGAACGTGTTCGCGATGAGTTGTCACATGACTACCTGTGTTAAAACAATAGGCTTATATCACCGCTCTGGACTCGTTTGTCGACTGGCTAAACACGGATAAATTATCCGGGGGTGTGGTGCTTTGACCGCTTACATAGTGGGGCGTTACGGTTTAAGTTTAATAAAATTAAACGTGAGACCGTTATGAGTACGCGCACAGATCCCGATACAAACGTAGACATCCCGCTGACGCAAAATTCGGCCGCCCAACGGCATGCGGGCAAAGTCCTTTTCATCTGCCTGATGATTGCGGTCCCATTCTCAATCTATTTTATCTTCTTTGCCTTGGATGACGGGCACTCGGTCTCGGGTCACGGCAGGGTTGCGCTTGGGTTGGCGGTTATTTTAGGGTTCCTGAGCGCATTTTTGTTTATGGGTATCACCTTTTTCTCCTCGCGCAGCGGACATGACGAGCAGCCTAATTACCGCGAAATTGTGGAAGCGAACCGAAACGCAGAAGAAAAGCCAAAGTATCCTAAGCCAAAACATCCTATAGCCTAGAGCAGCCGCTCGCCCTATATATCCCTTATGACAGCATCTTACGACATGGCCATTATTGGCGGCGGGCTCACCGGATTAACGGCGGCGCTGGCCTGCGCCTCCAAGGGCGCGCGGGTTGCTCTTTTTGACCGCGAAGACCCTAGCGCCTATATGGACAAAGGGTTTGATGGCCGCGCCTCCGCTATCGCAGCGTCGTCTTTTCAAATGTATCGCCATCTGGGCATTGCCAAAGCGCTCGGCGGCGACGCGCAAGCTATTACAAATATTCTGATCTCTGACGGAGACGCAGGACAAATGCCTTCGCCTCTGACCCTGCATTTTGACAGCCGTGATATTGGCGGCGCGCCTATGGGCTACATGATTGAGAACCGGCGCCTCAGGAAAGCTTTGCTCGGCGCCATTGATGGTCACCCTAACATTGTACTTATCGCGCCCGCTGACATTACACACATTGAGCGTAGCGAGCGTTTTGCCTCTGTTCGCCTAGCCTCTGGCCAAGAGATGAAAACGGCATTAATTGTGGCTGCCGACGGGCGAAATTCTTTTTGCCGCCGCAGCGCAGGCATTGAGGTTACAACGCTGCCATATAAACAAAAAGCAATTGTCACGACCGTCGCGCATGAAAAACCACACCATAGCACCGCCCATGAGCTGTTTTTACCCAGCGGCCCGTTTGCGATTTTACCGCTGACTGAAAATCGCTCCAATATTGTGTGGACGGACAGCCCGCGCGCCGTAGACGCCGCTATGGCCTTGCCTGATGACGCTTTTGCCAGCGAGCTGGCCCGAAGGTTTGGTGACTTCTTAGGACGCGTCACCCCTTGCGCGCCGAGGTGGGCCTATCCTTTATCGTTGCAGCTTGCAGAAAAATATACAGACATACGGCTGGCCCTCATTGGCGATGCGGCCCACGCCATTCATCCCATCGCCGGGCAGGGCTTGAATATGGGACTGCGCGACGCCGCCGCTCTCGCGGATGTCGTTGGTGATGCGGTTTTCGCCGGGCTGGATATCGGCGCCAATATTGATGATTACGCCTTGTGGCGTAATTTTGATAATAGTGTTTTAGCCGGAGCCACCGATATTTTTAACCGCCTGTTTTCCAATAATATTGCGCCGATAAAGCACGCCAGGCGCTTGGGGCTCGGCTTGATTGACCGCGCTACGCCCGCCCGCAAACTTTTCATGAAAGAGGCCGCCGGGCAAATCGGTGATCTGCCAACTCTCCTGCGCTAAAAACACAAGACTCAGTTTAAAACAGCCTTGAACTTACTCTTGAACTTCGCGCGTAAATGCCCACATATCGGTCTAACACCCAGCCTATCGCGTAATAGGTATATGTAAGGATAATTATGACCGACGCCGTAATCGATATTGTCAAAGATGGATCTGATCACGCTTTTATGGGCGATGTGATTGAGCCCAGCAAAACAACTCCTGTTATTGTTGATTTTTGGGCCCCGTGGTGCGGCCCGTGTAAACAGCTCATGCCTGCGCTAGAGCGTGTGGTGAAAGCTGAAAACGGCAAAGTCAAAATGGTCAAGATTAACATTGATGAAAACCCCGGCATCGCCGGGCAATTGGGCGTTAAGTCGATACCGGCTGTATTTGCCTTTAAAGACGGTAAGCCTGTAGATTTCTTTGGCGGCGCGCAGCCTGAAAGTGAGCTGAAAAAGTTTATTGCGCGCCTAACCGGCGAAGCAGATGTTGAAGCCGAGGCGGCTGAATTAGTCGCCCGGGCCAAAGACAGCCTTGCGGCGGGAGATCCCGGCGGAGCCGCGCAGGACTTTGCTCAAGCCTTTCAGTTAAACCCCGAAAGCGCCGAAGCTCTCGCGGGTCTGGCGCGGGTCTATATGGACAGCGGCAATATGGAGGGCGCAGCAGAAATCCTCGGCAGCGCGCCAGAGTCTATTGCCAATCACCCTGAAATCAACGCGGTAAAAGCGTCGCTGACACTCACCGAGTCTGCGCCCGAGCCAGATGAGGCGGCTGAGCTTATCGCCAAAGTGGATGCAAACCCTGATGATTTAGACGCGCGGCTCGAGCTGGCGAAGGCGTTGGCCGCCAGCGGGCGCAACGCGGACGCCGTGGATCATTTGCTTTATTCTGTTGGCAAGAACAGAATGCATGATGACGAAGCGGCGCGGCTGTTCCTGCTCACGATATTTGAGGCTGAAGGCGTCGAGTCTGAGGTGTCTATTGAGGGCCGCCGCCACCTCTCTTCCATTTTGTTCGCTTAAGCCGTATACTAACGCGAGATGAGCACCCATTACAAAGCCCTAACACGCCGTACCAACCCGGACATAATTGCTTTGTTTCCTCTTAGCGGAACTGTTTTATTTCCGGCTTGTGAGTTGCCCCTCAATATATTTGAGCCGCGTTATCTTAACATGATTGACGACGCGCTCAAACATGAGCGCCTCATCGGTATGGTGCAAACGGGCGAAGATGGCGAGCTGTCTGATATTGGTGGGCTTGGTCGAATTACGCAATTCTCCGAAATGGATGACGGGCGTTATCTCGTGGTTCTCAAAGGTCTTAAGCGCTTTCGAATTGTCTCGGAAGTTAAAACGACAACACCTTATCGTCAGGCCCGCGTCAGTTTTGATGAATTTGCTGATGACGCCAATGTTCATGACAGTAAAAGCCTGCCGGAAGCTTTTTTAGACAAAGGCGGAAGTGACCGCGCCGCACTAACCGTGGCAATGAAATCCCTCGCCAAAGCACTGGGCGTAAAGGTTGATTGGAGCAGCCTTGCAGAAATTCCGCTGCCAAACCTCGTCGATCAGGCCTCTATGATAAGCCCTTTTAAACCCCAAGATAAGCAATCATTACTTGAAGCCATCAATTCCGAGGAGCGTCGTAGGCTACTCATCGGTCTTATGCATCTTTATGCGTCCATGCCGGGCGGTGAAAATAGTAGGCCCACACAGTAGGTTGAGTTATGCCCAAAGAGACAGACCCGAAAAACCCAGACCAAAAACAATCAGATGCACCAAAATACGCCGATCCTGAAACAGGTGCGCCGCCCAAACAAATTATTGATCCGATGATGCTGGGCGCTTTGATTTGCCCCAAAACACGCGGGCCGCTCACGTTTGACCGCGGCGCGAATGAGCTTATCTCCAAAAAAGCCAAACTCGCCTACCCTATCCGCGAGGGTGTGCCGATCCTGCTCATCGAAGAAGCCCGCGAAATTTAAAGGTTGCTTATGACCGGTTTAAATCAAAGTGAGCAAGACAGTCTCGATGCCGCCGCGTTTCGCAGGTTGCTTGTGCATTTAGATAATAACAAAGATGTTCAAAATATCGACTTAATGATTTTGGCCGGGTTTTGCCGCAACTGCCTGTCAAAATGGTATAAATCCGCTGCTGATGAGGCAGGCGTTAATGTCGACATGGACGCGGCGCGAGAGCGTATCTACGGCATGCCTTACGCCCAATGGAAAGAAAACCACCAACCCAAAGCCACGCCCGAGCAGCTCGCTGCCTTTGAGGCACGCGGGGCTTAGTGCGCCAAAGTTTATACCTGATCGAATATATAGTTTTTATCGAAAAAAGTTTGGTTCCTATGTGTTGGATGACCCCCGCCCAATTGCTAAAGACGCTCCATATACATTTTACCTACCGCCTGAAGACCACATTAATGCTGTTAATGTCGGGGATAGCGTAAAACTCTTGTTTCGAGGGGACTCGGGAGTTGAGCGTATGTGGGTAAACGTTTTCAAAAGGGATAACAAAGCACTAGAAGGCTTTCTCAATAACGACCCTTTTGACATGCCCTACCTAAAAGCAGGTGCCTCTATAAGTTTTTTTGATTATCATATTATGGGTATAGATTGGGGTAATTCAAGAACCTCCGCCATTTTAGCTAATTTGAGTAAGCAGAAAATCAAACAAAATTGGGAGCGGTGTCTTGTAGATGCATGTGTTGTTAATGATGGTATTCAAGTTCAATATATTTATCGGGAAGAGCCTAACATGGGATCTGAAGACGATAAATATCCCGACAGTGGGTGGCGTATTCGCGGAGATGTATCATCGATGACGGATGAGCAGTATGAGAATGAAAAACCACTATATGTAGCCTTGGGAAAAGTCTTGAACTCGGATGATAGCTTCGTTCATCTATTAGATTCTGCGCCTGGTTCACGGTTCTTCAAAAATACCGATACGGGTGTATTTGAAGTCGATACAGATAATCAATAAGCCTTGACCTAAACCGCCTCCCTCCCCATCTCTCTGAAATACGGAGAATGATATGACACAGGATTATGCGGACGCCTCGCTCTGGCGCGGGACGACGATTTTAACGGTACGCAAAAATGGCAAAGTTGTCGTCGTAGGCGACGGACAGGTTAGCGCTGGCAATACGGTTATGAAAGCCGGCGCGCGCAAAGTCCGGCGCATTGCGGGCGGTCAGGTCATTACAGGGTTCGCCGGAGCGACCGCTGATGCGTTTGCCTTGCTGGAACGGCTTGAAGCTAAACTAGAACAATACCCTACGCAGCTTGCCCGCGCATGTGTCGAGCTCGCCAAGGATTGGCGCACGGATAAATATTTACGGCAATTACAAGCGATGATGATTGTCGCGGATAAGTCCCAGACTTATGTGCTGACCGGGAACGGCGACGTGGTCGAGCCGGACACCGCCGAGAGCGGCTCTGGGATCACCGCTATTGGCTCAGGCGGAAACTTTGCGCTTGCCGCCGCCCTCGCAATGGACGCCTATGAAGACGACGCCGAAACGCTCGCGCGCAAGGCTATGGCTATTGCGGACCGGATTTGCGTCTTTACCAATAACAATCTGACGATTGAGACGCTCGACGCGAATTAGGCTTGTCTATCGGCATCTGCATTCAGAGCCCGTCCAGACATAGGCCTCGCTCGTTTCCGGGGTCAACCGGCTCGAGCCTGACATATAGGCTCCGAGCGTATGCCCGATGCCGACGCAAACCCCTTTTTTCTCATCCACAGATTTTGTTACCCAATCCATGGTGC
The DNA here is from genome assembly GCA_964352785.1 of uncultured Caulobacterales bacterium. Lineage (GTDB taxonomy): Bacteria > Pseudomonadota > Alphaproteobacteria > Caulobacterales > Maricaulaceae > JACOMS01. Next base: position 48,620 of record CAYGTI010000011.1, on the reverse strand, counting down.
GCTGTGGCACATTTATAGAGGCTGAACCCTCCCTGTAATGAACCTCAACAGAGTTTTTAATCCCTTCTTTTGAATACAGAGTCACGGCTTCCAAGTCTTTGGCATTATCGTGGTCTCCCATTCTGCGAGACGCGACATAGCTGTCAATGTGATACGCGTCGGCTTTAGATGTTGTCCCGGTAAGCACCAGCCGCTCATCTACCCTGTTTGTTTCGCCGCTATAGGGTCCGTCATAGTCGGCTATCCTTTTATAGGCTTCGAGCTGCCAGTCATAACGGCAAATTTTAAGGATTTGCTGGGATTTGCGGCTCATCGAGCCCGGTTCTATATTTATAAGAGCCCCCACATTTAACTGGGTTGGCCCTCCGGACGGACCGATATTACCGCCGGGTTGGCGGCGAGGAACCTTGATAGGGGTTTGCCCCGCAGTGTTTTCATCTGGTTTTACATCTCGCGGTACGGGTTTTACCTTAGTAACCTGCGCCATAGACGGCGCGCCAAGCCATAATACCGCTGAGCCGCTGGCAATTAATATGTGTGACAGTTTCATAATTTTCCCCTTTGAATAACTCTATATCACAAAAAGAGGCTGAATGCGCTCTGAAGTTCACGTTAAGCCCGCATTCAGAAAACAGGCCTAACCTTACCCCGCTAAACCTCCCTCATCTAGGCTCCACCCGCCTTTTTGGGTGAATTTACGCAAAAGAAGATACATCAAGAGCCCGATGGGGCCGAGCATAAAGGTAAAGAGCAAGCAGGGCACAACCGCGAGATGGTTGATCCCGCGTCTTTGGCTATCCCGGCCAATCCACGCGCCGACAAATAAATCAAACACCAGATAGTGCGTCCAGCCAATCACCATACCGATCGGATGGGAGAACAAGGTCTGTACGCCCTTTATCGACATGAAACTCGCCTCGGGGTTCGCAGGCACGTAAAAATACATATACAGCATATAAATAAGGTAAAGCGAGCCCAGTACGAGCGGATAGAGCGCGGCGTGCGCCACTTTTTGCGTCCAGCTCAGCTTGGGAAACAAGATCAACAAGGCCCACGCAGGAATTACCGCCGCGTTTACAAGACTGAAAACCAAATCAGGGTCGGGCATAATGTGTCTCTCTTTTTAGTTTGTGTGTTGAGGGTATTAAGTTAGGCTTTTCGCCGTGCGGACTTGTTCCAATAATATTGCCACATCATGGTCTCATCCTCGCCGCCCATAGATGTGATCCACGCCGCATGTGCGTTTTGCTCAGTCTCGCTTAAGAGCGGGGCGAGCGGAACAGGGCGGGTTTTGGCAATGGGTACCAGCGCTGTGTCCGGCCCGGCGTGTTGGTCTTCAAATTTAAGCGAGCGCATCCGGCCGCCATTCAGATCAAGATAAACTTCGGCGAGAAGCTCAGCATCAACAATAGCCCCGTGCTTGCTACGGCTGGTCAGGGAAATGTTAAAACGTTTACACAGCGCATCAAGGGAGGCGGGCGATCCGGGAAATTTAGAGCGCGCAATCCGCAGCGTATCTACAAACCGCTTTTTCGGAATGGGGTCAAAACCTGCGCGCTCGAGCTCAGCATTGATAAAACCCCTGTCAAAGTCCGCATTATGGGCCACCAACGGACTCTCACCGACAAAATCAAGGAAGTCCTGCGCGGCATCGGCAAAGAGCGGTTTTCCGGTGAGAAACTCCCGCGTCAGCCCTGTGATTTCTGTGACTTTTTCCGGCACGTCGCGCTGAGGGTCCAGATAAGTATGGTAGGTCTTACCCGTCGGAATAAAGTCGATGACCTCGACGCAGCCAATTTCTGTGACCTTATCAAGGCCTTTGGCGTCAAACCCTGTTGTTTCCGTATCAAAAACAATCTCGCGCTTGCCTATCATGCCTTTATGTCCCCAATCTGATATCCTTGAGAATAGACTGCACTTGTTCGCGGGCCTGTTCCAGCCCTTTATCGGTCTGGATCAGAAAATCCGCGCGGGCGCGTTTCTGCGCGTCGGGTGTTTGCCGCGCGAGCAGGGACTCAAACAAAGCCTGCGTCATGCCGGGGCGGGCTAGGACGCGGTCTCGCTGTACGTTTTCAGGAGCCGTCACAACAACAATCTTATCGACATGCTTATCACCGCCTGTTTCAAACAAAAGCGGCACATCAAAAACAACAATATCTGCGCCGCTATTCTCGGCCTTTGCCAAAAAGTCCGCGCGAAGCCTTGCGACCATGGGATGAATGAAGCTCTCGAGGACTGGCAAATTAAACGGGTCGGCGCGCATGTGAGCGCCCAGCACCGCCCGGTCGACCGCGCCATTTTGGATGGCATCCGGGAAGACCGCGCGAATTAACGGCACGGCCGCTCCGTTTTGAGCGTACAGATCATGCACCGCCGCGTCCGCGTCAAAGACAGGGCACCCGGCGTCTCTGAACATCGCTGCTGTCGTCGATTTCCCCATTCCAATGGAGCCTGTCAAGCCGATAATGATCATGCGGCAAAAGCCGGACGCGCGGCAGGCTCGAGCGCAGCTAAGAGCAACGGGGTAGGATCCAAATCATCCGGCGGACGCTGCCCATAAAAAAGTTTAAAGGACGGCCGCGCCTGCGCGATCAGCATATCCAGCCCGCCTAAATAAGGAAGACCCCGGCGTTCGGCCTTATTTAAAAGTCCGGTTTGGCGGGGCGTATAGATCAAATCATAAATGAACGTGCCGTCGCTTGCGCTGGAGAGGCTAAGGTCCAACTCGGATTTGCCTTTCATGCCGCCGCCGCTCGCGTTAATTATTAGGCCCGCCGTCGCAACCGCTTGGTGACGCGCCTCCCACGGCACGGCGTAAAGGCTGGGCACATTGACCATTGCTGCCAGCTCTTCGGCTTTTTCGTCCGTGCGTCCCGCAAGCCGGATTTCAGGACAATTGAGCGAGAGCAGAGCCCCAATAACAGCCTGGGACGCGCCGCCCGTGCCAATTACCAAGGCCGGAACATTCATTACAGCATGCGCGCCGAAGGCTTTGAGCAGCGGCGCGGCAAAACCTTCCAGGTCTGTGTTGTGGGCGACAAGCTTATCGCCGCGCTTATAAAGACAGTTGGCAACGCCCAGCTTTCGCGCATCAGGCGTGGCTTCGTCCGCCGCGTCATAAGCATCATATTTAAGCGGCATAGTGACATTCACACCGACAATGGATGTACGTTTTAGCGATCTAAATGCGTCCCGAGCTTTGTCGGGCCGAACAGCAAAAGGCACATAAGCCCCTTTGATACCCATTTCTTTGAGCCAATAACTGTGCAGCAACGGCGAGAGAGATTGGTGTATCGGCCAGCCGCACACACCCGCTAACTTTAAGGCCGAACCGCTCATGACGACACCGCGCCGCGGAGCCGTAAATAATCAAGCACAGGTAATAAGGACAATCCCAAAATTGAGAAAAAGTCGCCTTCAACATGAGAGAAAAGCTGCGCGCCGCGCCCTTCAAAGCGGTAAGCGCCAACGCTTTTCAAGAGGATCTCGCCCTCTTGAGCCAAATACTCATCCAAAAACGCTTCGCTAAACTCCCGCACGGTCAGGGTGGTTTTAGAGATATGACGCCAAACGGCATGTCCATCCTCGCAAATCACAACCCCGCCAATAAGGTGGTGGTTTTTGCCTCGCATGGATAAAAGCCGCTCTCTCGCTTCGGTCATAGTTTTAGGTTTATCAAAAACATGCCCGTCCATAACCATGATCTGGTCAGCGCCAATCACAAGACCCGCAACCTCCCGGCTGACACGCACAGACTTAGCTTCAGCGAGCGCGTCGGCTATATCTCTAGGCAGAGCGCCTTGTTGCAGCATCGCGGTTTTTATCGCGGCCTCGTCAACCGGGCGGGTGATCACATCAAACTCCAGCCCGGCTGATACCATAATATCCCGGCGAATTTGACTACCGGAGGCTAAAATAATGGGCAGACTCATTTGTTTTCCCGTTTTTGGTACAGGTTTATAATTTGCGCGGATGTTTCCTCGATTGAGCGCCGCGTCACATCAACAACCGCGTAGCCATGTTTGACAAAGAGCCGTTTAGCTTGGCGCATTTCATCACGTACCCGGTCTTGATCAACATAGTCTGTCACGCCTTTTTCATTAAGTCCCACGAGGCGTTGTTGACGGATTTGAACAATCCGGTCAGGAGACGCCACAAGCCCGACAATAAAGGGTTTATCAAATGTTTGCAAAATCGCAGGGAGCGGCATGCCCGGCACGAGCGGAATATTCCCTGTGCGAAACCCTCGATTAGCCAAATAAATACTAGTCGGGGTTTTTGAGGTTCGGCTGACGCCGAGCAAAATGATCTCTGCGTCTTTGAGGCCTTGCACATTCTGGCCGTCATCGTGCACCATGGCATAATCCAGCGCAGCAATGCGGTCATAATAGTTGGAATCGAGCGTGCGCTGGGCCGCAACTTGGTGAGACTGCGCCGCGCCCAGATATCGCCCGAGCATGGCCAGCGTCGCATCCAATATAGAAATAGAGGGAATACCAAGCCCTGCACAGTGATCTTCAAGTTTTTTACGCTGCGCGTCATTTGTAATCGTATAAAGAACCACGCCCGGCCTATCCTCAATGTCTTGGAGCACTTGGTTCATTTGCTCTTCAGAGCGTACCAAAGCATGAATATGCTCGAGCGCTGTGGCATTTTGAAATTGCGCGCAAGACGCCTTCATCATACCGACAAGCGTTTCGCCCGTCGCATCAGAAACAAGGTGGACGTGAAAATAAATGGAAACGTTCTTAGGACGTATTTTCATGTGTAATATCTATGTAAGGCTATGCGGCTTGTCCACAGTTGGAGTTGGAGCGTTAAGATTTTGTTAATAAGTTGAGTGAGCTTTCGGCTTATGCGCGAAACTAACAGAGTGTGACTCTTTTTTATTTTAATAAGATGTATAATGGGGATTATTTTTTATCCAATGTTATTAAGTCTTTTATCCACCGACAAACCGCAAGATTTTGTTCGCTTTTTAGCATAAGTTCCATATATGTGGATAAATCTATTCAACAGCCTGCATGTTGATAAATGTGCGGTATTTTAAGACATATTAATTTAGGTTATCAAAAGGTTAATATAGTCCACAAATCCACAGGCCTTACTACTATCACTTCTTTTTATATAAGGATGGAAGGAAAGAGGCTTTTCATAGAAAAGTGTGAGCATGACATCTAAAATCCTCAATGTCTTAGCTGGGCAAACCGAGACTGTTCCCCCTATCTGGATGATGCGCCAAGCCGGACGTCATCTACCAGAATATATGGCCATCCGTGAAACTGCCAAAGATTTTATAGATTTTTGCTTTACTCCTGACAAAGCCGCAGAAGTCACTCTACAGCCCGTTAGACGTTATGATATGGACGCGGCCATTTTATTTGCAGATATTTTGCTTATTCCTATCGGGCTTGGCCGGAATGTGAGGTTTGTCAAAGGCACAGGGCCTGTGCTTGATCCCATCACTGTATCAGATATTGCAAAGCTGACCATAAACGGCGCGGCAGACCGCGTTAGCCCCGTCTATGAAACCGTCAGCCTAGTGCGCAAGGATTTAGCAAAAGACAAAGCTCTGATCGGGTTTTGCGGTGGTCCCTGGACGGTGGCGACCTATATGATTGAAGGCAGAGGTTCCCCGGCCAAAGAGACAGCAAAACGGTTTGCCTATGAGCATCCTGCGGCGATGGATGATTTGCTCTCTGCTCTATCGGAGTCGAGCGCAGAGTATCTGATCAATCAAGCCCATGCCGGCGCAGACGTTCTGAAAATATTTGAGAGCTGGGCGGAAGGGCTAACCCCGGCTTTGTTTGAGCGTTTAGTTATTGCCCCAACCCGCGATATTATCAGCCGGGTCAGAGCGGCAGGCGTGACAGTGCCTATAATAGGTTTCCCCAGAGGCGCAGGATTGAATGCAGGCCGCTATGCAGGTGAGCTTAATGTGAGTGCTATTGCTGCTGGAACAGATGTGCCGCTGCCAGAGTTTAGAGCCATGATACCAAGCGGTATGCCTGTTCAAGGTAATCTTGATCCACTCGCACTTAGAATTGGCGGTGACGCGCTCCGGCGGGCCGTAGCAGAGGTATTGGAGAAGATTGAGGGACCCCATATTTTTAATCTGGGCCACGGCGTCTCGCCGGATGTTAAAATTGAGAATGTACACGCGGTGATTAATCACGTGCGCATAGGAGATGGTGATTATGTTTGAGTATTATGACTGGTTTCGGGCCCTGCACATAATTGCTGTAATATTCTGGATGGCGGGCCTTTTATATCTGCCGCGTTTGTTTGTGTATCATAGTAGCGCGGTGCCGGGCGGTGAACTTGACACAACCCTTAAAACTCAAGAGCGGCGCTTGCTGCGCATTATTATGAATCCGTCTATGATTGCGGCGCTCATATTTGGCGGACTATTAATATATTTGCGCTGGGATGCGCTGCTCTCGTCATTCTGGCTGCATGTGAAGTTTGTCGGTGTTATCGTGCTGATAGGGTTTCATATGGCGCTAGCCAAAGACCGGAAAGCGTTTGAGGCCGGAGAGCGTCCTCGCAGTGAAAGGTTTTACCGCCTAGCCAATGAAATCCCACCGCTTGTGACAATTGTAATCGTCATCATGGCCGTCGTTGAGCCGTTTTAAAGCTCTTGACGCGGATGACTTCTGTGCTTACATGCAAAATATAAGACGGCTGTTCTGGCCGCGCTCTTCCTCACATAAAATATTTTGACGAAGAGGTTTTACACAACATACGGATATTTATGTCTTTGAACGATATTAATCTTGATGATCTCAAGTCTATTAGTCTTGATGATCTCAAAAAAGCGAAAGCCCCTGAGCTTATTCGTTTCGCCGAAGAAGTCGGCGTTGAAAACGCTAGCACGATGCGCAAACAGGATATCTTTGTTGAGGTCCTCAAAGACCTTGCCGAGGATGATATACAAATTAACGGCAGCGGCGTGGTCGAGGTTTTGCAGGACGGGTTTGGTTTTCTGCGCGCGCCCGAAGCGAACTATTTGCCGGGCCCGGATGATATTTATGTCAGCCCGAAATATATTAAAAAGTTTGGATTACGCACAGGTGATACGGCCTCAGGTCAAATCCGCGCCCCGCGCGATAATGAGCGCTACTTTGCCCTGACCGAAGTCGCCCAGCTTAATTTTGAACTGCCGGAGAAATCCCGCAACAAAGCCCACTTTGATAATCTGACGCCGCTTTACCCCGATCAGCGTCTCAAAATGGAAATAGAAGACCCCACCTTGAAAGACAATTCAGGCCGGGTCATTGATATTGTCTCGCCTATCGGGAAAGGCCAACGGGCGTTAATCGTAGCGCCGCCCCGCACGGGTAAAACGGTTCTACTCCAGAATATTGCCCATTCTATAGAGGCTAACCACCCGGAATGTTATGTTCTGGTGCTGCTTATTGATGAACGGCCCGAAGAAGTGACAGACATGCAGCGCTCCGTGAAAGGCGAAGTTGTGAGTTCAACATTTGACGAGCCAGCGACCCGCCACGTGCAAGTGGCCGAAATGGTGATCCAAAAAGCCAAACGCCTAACGGAAAACGGTAAAGACGTTGTCATTTTGCTGGATTCTATCACCCGTCTTGGCCGGGCCTATAATACAGTTGTGCCAAGCTCCGGTAAGGTTCTGACCGGCGGTGTGGACGCCAACGCACTTCAGCGCCCAAAACGCTTTTTTGGCGCGGCACGGAACATCGAAGAAGGCGGATCACTGACGATTATCGCAACGGCCCTGATTGATACAGGCTCGCGCATGGACGAAGTGATTTTCGAAGAATTTAAAGGCACAGGCAATAGCGAGATCGTCCTTGATCGCAAAGTTGCGGACAAACGCGTGTTCCCGTCCATTGATGTAACGAAATCAGGTACCCGAAAAGAAGAACTTTTAGTTCCGCCGGAAGAGCTGCATAAAACCTTTATGCTGCGCCGTATTTTGAACCCTATGGGTACGATGGACGCGATTGAGTTTTTGCTTGCGAAACTCAAAGATACTAAAAACAACGCAGACTTCTTTGACAGCATGAATACTTAAAATTTAGATGTGAGGCGCCGAGAGTGATTTCAGCGCTTTTACCTTTGGGCCTTAAAGACTTTTTGAGCGTTAAATCTGCGCTGTAATAATTCCCAGAGCTCGTCATGATGTTTGGCAAGCACCGCGCAACTCTGGTGAATCATTTTATTACGCATTCTAATTCGGCTAAAACGTATGTCGCAAATTCAAGGCAACGGACTTGGACCACCTGTAAAGACTGAGAATCTGTTCTTGCAGAAGTCGGTTTAAAAATTACCGATTTTCTAGCCTTGATATATTGCCGCTCTCCATATGGTTTTTTACTATGTAGTGGATGCTGGAGTCTTCAAAAACCGGGCTGTCACCATATCTGGCCGTTATTTCGCAGGCAAAAGCTATGCGGCTAGTTTCTGTTAAAGGCATTTTACTGTCCATAGCCCGCTCGCCCGTGCCGTACACATCGGTGAGCTCTAATAGCTCATCCAAACACATATTGAAAACACGCTTTACCTCAGCCTGATTATCGCCTTCCACCATATCCAGAACGGCCTCATCGCCGCCGGCGCAATATTCTCTAAGCTGTTGACCCCAATGAACCATACAGATTGAGGTACCGTAAAAAGGTTCTACTCCCGGTGGCGTTTGGTCTAAATCCGTTGAGTCAAAAACAGGCTCCGGTTCGGGCTCATAAACCGTTTCATTTTCCAAAGAGCTGGCTTGCGGGGTCGTTATACTTCTCAGAGTGTCCGTTTCGCTTTTTATGCGTTCCGATTTCTGATAAAACACGAAGGCTATAATGAAGAGGATAATGCCTCCAGTTAAAAGTATAAAGGGCAAGCTGCGTTTCATCGAGGGCTCCTGTGTCTAACTACCGTAAAAGCATAGTTTTGGCGGGCCGTATTTTAATATAGCCTTCGTCATTTTCCATAACATAATAATATTTAGCGGATTTAGCACGCACTATTTCCGGCTCAAGACCATAATCCAAACTGCCGCCATATATGTGAACGATAGAGCCTTCGGATCTCCAAACCACACCAACTATTTTACCATAATCATATTCCTCGTTAAACATATCATCTATTTCATAACCCAGACTTCCAATATTGCCACATTCACTCACATCAGGTTTTGGGCAGACGTTTAAATCACGCCAATCCGGCTCCTGGTCATAAATTGCTTGATGTTCAGCTTTCTTTTCAGCGCGAGCAACCTCACGCTTGGCAGCGTTTTTATCAGCGATTAAGTCTTCAACAGCGGTAATGGACAGTTTCATCAACTCATTTTTGTTGCGGCCCAGAAACTCTGCGGCACCCGTTAGTTGTTTGATAACCGGCCTGCCAATCTCGGGCGGAAGTTTATTAATTGGCATAGAGCGAATTTCCGCATCTGTCATAAGGAATTTTCGAGAGCCGGGCACGGCACGAATGGCCGCTTCCATCTCTGATAATTTTACCCCATAATTGGCAAGCGGAATAACAATATCGACGCTCTCATCTTTATTATCAGCTCGAGAATAATTGATGATCATGGCTTTATTGCCCTTAAGTTTAAGCGCTTGACCCCAGTTAAAATCAAAAGTCATGGCCTGCTGCGCGGTCGTGGCCGGGCCGTCTTTCCAACGGCCGTATTGCGCGTCGGGACCGACGGCTTTGGCGCCTTCGATCTTAAAAGAAACTTGACGGTCAGCATAATCCATAACGCGAAACTTTACATAAAATTTTTCCGGGGCGCGAATGTCGCCAATCCAGAGGCCGTCAGACATATCGGTTTTGGCTTCCAGCCGAAATGTGATCTGAATGTCACCTTTCACGACTGCAATGCCCCACAGTTTGCCATCCGTCGGTGTGTCCGGGCCTTGACTGTGAATGGTTTCTTCGCCCCAGTGCCAATCCATGTCATCGGCAGCGTTTGCGGCAGCAGGCCAGACAAGCATAGCTGTAAAAATTAGATAGACGATAATATATTGGAATTTCATGATGATGGTGATCCCCATGTTTATAGACTTTGAGTTTGTCTCATTCAATGAACGCTAAGTCAAATAACCCTCGTCTCAATTTGTCTCCTTTTAGCCAGTGCTATAGTAAAAATTCTTTCATATAAATGATTATGCCATGCAGGGGATGAAAATGGCCCTTGAAACGAAAAGTCTAATGTCCGCTAATCGGGACTTGCAGGTGTCGGTGTAAAGATAATGAGGCGTCACAACCAGCTGGAATGCTCGGTCAGTTTAAATGGCACCTGAATAGAGCCGAACCGCAAACAGAGCGTTAGCTTTTTTGTAACAAGTTTTAAGCGCTGGCGGTGCTGCGATTTAGGAATGTTCGGTGTCAAATTTATGACGGATTTATTATAGCTTTATGGCGTGAGGCGTAAAATTTCTCCGCCGCCCTCATCTGTATCGCGGCTGCGGTTAATCACAAGCAGCACGGCTCCGTCCAAATCTGTGCGTACATCGCGAACCCGTGCATTTATATCAGAGAGTAAAACCTCTTCGCCCACAGATATACCGTTTTCAAGGTCAACGCGCCGCAATGATTTGGAGGCCAGCCCGCCGACTAAAGCATCGCCGTTCCAGTTCGGGAACATATCGCCGCGATAAATGACCAAGCCAGAGGGCGCTATAGACGGCGTCCATTGATGCACAAAGGGCGTCGTATCGCTCAGTGTTTTAAACGGCGTGATTTTTGCGCCCGTGTAATCTGTGCCTGTTGTGGCGAGCGGCCAGCCATAATTGCTGCCGGGTTTAATCAGGTTGAGTTCATCTCCGCCGCGCGGGCCATGCTCGTGCGCCCAAAAATTGCCTGTGGCGAGATCAAAATACGCGCCTTGGATGTTGCGGTGGCCATAAGAATAAATTTCGGGCTTGGCGTCCGCGTCACCAACGAACGGATTTCCGGCGGCGGGGGTGCCGTTCGGATTTAAATGCACAATTTTGCCCAGATGCGTGCCTTTATCTTGCGCGGCCTCGCGGTACACAAACCCGTCGCCGAGTGTTAGCATGAGCGTCCCGCCGGGCATGACGACAATCCGTCCGCCAAAATGAGAGGCTGTATCTTTATCCGGCGAGGATTTAAATAAAACGCTCAAATCACTTAGAGACTCTCCATCATATATAGCACTTACCAGCGCCGTACCGTTCGCTTTGTCGTTTCCATAAGCGTATGAAAGGTAGAGTTTTTGGCTGATCTCAAAATCAGGCGCTATAACCACATCGAACAATCCGGCTTGCTGCTCTGTATATATATCCACGGGAAGTCCCGGAATGTCTCTTATAGCGCCGCTGACTAAGACATGTTTAAGCGCGCCAGCTTTTTCCGTCACCAAATACCCACCGTAAGGTAGCGGCGCGGCGCTCCACGGCGTGTTTAAACCACTGGCGAGGCTCGTGAGTGTGAAATCCGAGATCGGGCGCTCTGTGAGCTCCGGGGCGGGTTGCGGCTCCAGACAGGAGCACAGCGCGGCTGCGCTGATAAATAGAGCTGTTTTTAAAAGAGGGCGCGTCATAATCATCCTTTGAGTCAGCACAGTAAGTTAAGTGAAAGCCATGATTTGTCCAGCCAGTCACGGGCGCCAAGGTCATCTGAGGTCAAATCACCGCAAACCATTATTAACACTTGCTTTTTAAACTTTGATTCACACAGTGCTTTTAACGTTTTGGGGGACAAAACAAGGATTTATAGCATGCAAGACGGTAAAAAGTGGTTTGAAAAGCTTGCCCCCTACAGACGCGCCGATGATGGCCGTGCTTTGGGCGAAATTCTGATCACGATTATTCCGTTTTTTGCTTTGTGGTACGGTATGTGGGTTTTACTCGGCGCGGGACATTATTGGGGCCTGATTGGGGTGATTCCAGCGGGGGGGCTAACGGTTAGGTTATTTATCATTCAACATGATTGCGGGCATGGCTCTATGTTTTCAACGCGCAAGCTCAATGATTGGGTGGGGCGTTTCTTAGGGCTGCTCACATTTACACCTTATGATCACTGGAAGCGCGGACATGCGTTGCACCACGCGACGTCAGGCAATCTGGACCGCCGCGGTGTGGGTGATGACATCATCACGCTCACAGTAGAGGAATATCAAGACCTTGGCCGTTTTGGTAAGTTTAAATATCGGCTCTATCGTCATCCGGTGGTTCTGTTTGGTTTGGCGCCGGCCTATTTGTTTCTGCTCCAGCACCGCGTGCCCATGGGCCAAATGAAGGGCGGGATAAAACCGTGGGCCAGCGCGATGATTACGAATGTGGGCCTTTTGATGCTTTATAGTATTGTGATCTACAGCTTTGGCCTAAAAGCGTTCTTTATGATCCAGATTCCAATCGTGTTGGTTGCTGCGTCTGTTGGGATTTGGATGTTTTATATCCAGCACCAATTTGAAGAAACCCAATGGGAGCGTAACCCGGACTGGACCCGCGAAAACGCCGCTTTGTTTGGCAGCTCTTATTACGATCTGCCCAAGCCTCTCATGTGGATAACGGGAAATATTGGCATTCATCATATCCACCATTTATCGGCGCGTATCCCGTTCTACCGCCTGCCGCGTGTTCTTAAAGATTTTCCAGAGCTCAAAAACGTCTGCCGCCTATCCCTTTGGCAGAGCTTTAAATGCGTCAAGCTCGCGCTCTGGGACGAGCGCCAAAAACGCCTTGTCGCCTTTTAGTCACGGTATAATTAGACCTTACGGAGCGGCATGACCGAATATGTTGTTTACGATGTTTTCACCAAAGAGGCATTTGGCGGAAACCAGCTCGCCGTTTTTCCCGATGCGCGCGGGTTGCCCGAAGACCTGCTACAGAAAATAACCGCCGAGTTTAATTTTTCGGAAGTCACATTTGTGTACCCGCCCAAGCAGGCAAAGCATACGGCGCGGGTACGGATTTTTACGCCGACATCCGAAGTTGATTTTGCAGGTCACCCTACAATAGGCACGGCGGTTGCGCTCGCGAATTTGGGCTATGAGTCGCCCATGATTTTAGAGCTTGGCATCGGGCCTCTTTCTTGTACGGCGGACCAACAGAGCGCAGCCTTTACGGCTATGCAGCCGTTACAAAAAATTACCGAACCGGAACCCTCCCTTGTCGCGGCGGCGCTGGGATTATCACTTAGCGATATAACCAAAGAGACCCATGCGCCCATCCAAGCGAGCCTGGGGCTGCCTTTTGTCCTCGCTGAGTTAAGCAGTCTTAACGCGCTTGCGGTCTGTGACCCAAAGATAGAGATCATAAAAGACGCGGCTAAGAAATACCCGGCGGGAAATGATTTTGCGCTTTTCGCCTATGTACGGGACGGCGAAAATATCACCTCACGTATGTTTGCGCCGCTGGATAATATTCCCGAAGACCCAGCGACAGGCAGCGCGTCCGCGACGCTCGCCGCTTTGCTCACAGAGTTATCGGGCGGGGATTTATCTCTGACTTTTTCACAAGGCGGGTATATGAACCGCCCATCGCAGATTTTGGTGAGCACAACGCATAACCCTGCGAGCGTCACGACTTCAGGTAGCGCCGTCCAAACCATGCAAGGACGGTTTATATTATAGGCGTGTTTTCAACAGTAAAAAGTCAGTGTATTTTTTGCGTTAATATGCCATGGCTTTAGTGTGAAACCAAAGAAACACATTGTTATAGGCGGCGGCAGTGGCTTTATTGGAGCCGCTTTAACGCAAGCGCTTCGGGGGCGTGGCGACAAGGTGACTTGGATATCTCGTTCTGAAGGCGAAGACCGCATGACGTGGGACGCACTGAAACGTGACGGGTTACCTGAATGTGACGTGGTTGTGAATTTTGCCGGCCAGCATATTTTGAACCTATCAAAGCGTTGGAATGATAATTACAGAGCTGAAGTTATGAACTCACGTATTGAAACAACTCAAACACTCGTTGAGTCAATTAACAACAAAAAATCTCCGCCAAAAACGTTTATTTCTACGGCTGGGAAATGCTTTTACGGCACTAAAGAATTGGCCGTAGGTGAAGACCCTCCGGAACTTGATGAATATTCAGAACCTATCGGCATGGATTTTCCAGCAGAACTGGTCAGTCAATGGGAGGCTGCAGCAGAGGGTGTTGATACATCTCGTGTGCGTCACATAAAACTCAGAATTGGGGTTGTATTAGGTAGTATTGAACGGAAATCCTATATCACAAAGTTCTGGAGGATTGGAAAATCACGCGGCTTCTTACCAATCATACGGCTGCCTTTTTGCCTTGGTGTTGGAGCGACGATTGGTAAAGGCACGCAAATTTTCCCGTGGATACACATTGACGATATGGTCGGTATTCTTTTGCATGTTATTGATCATCAAGAGACCGAAGGGCGTTATAATGCTGTGGCGCCAAACATAGTGACGAATAGTGAGTTTACGCAGAGTTTCTCACGACACTTAAAACGTCCAGTTGTGTGGTCTATACCTGAATGGGTGATCAAAAGGGTTGTTGGTGAAGAGCGTTCTTCAATTCTTTTAAAGGGTCAAAACGTAAAACCAAAAAGAACAATAGAGTCCGGCTATGTGTTTAAGTATCCTCATATTGATGACGCGATGGCAGATCTTGTTGAAATTACAGTTTGAGAAAAACCATAATTCCTGAGTTATATTTTAGGCATAACTCTTTCACACCCCAAGTCCTATAGAGTAACTTTACCTTACCCCCGCCCCTTAAGCCGCGCCATGACATCATCGAGTTGATCGCTGGTTTTATATTTAATCCGGAGTTCCCCGCCGGGGCCTTTGTGGCGCAGGTCGACCGTGAGGCCGAGCGCGTCCATAAGGCTGGCTTCGAGCCGTTTTTCATCGGCGGCTTTGACTTTGGTGTCCATTTTAGGAGAGGCGGTCAGAGTGCTTTTAAGCTTGCGGGCCCAATCTTCTGCGTCGCGGACGGAGAGCTGTTTGTCGACAATCGTGTCCGCCATTTCGGTGGGGTCCGGCGCGGCGATGATGGCGCGGGCGTGTCCTGTTGTGATCTGGCCGTGGGCAAGATAGTTTTGGACTTTTTCGGGTAGGGTCAACAGGCGCATCATATTGGCAATATAAGAGCGGCTTTTCCCGACCGCGCCTGCCACATCGTCTTGGGTGCGGCCAAATTGGTTGATCAGAGCTTTGTAGGCCATCGCCTCTTCCATCGGGTTCAGCTCGGCGCGCTGAACATTTTCGATCACTCCGATTTCGAGAGCTTCTTGATCTGTGATCTCGCGCACGAAAACAGGCATAGTCTCTATTTCGGCCATCATGGCGGCTTGCCAGCGGCGCTCACCCGCAACGATCTGAAAAGCAGGTTTGTTGCGCTTTGTCTCAGGTAGCGGGCGCACCAAAATAGGCTGCAAGATACCTTTTTCGCGGATGGAGTTTGATAGCTCGCGCAAGAGCTCCATGTCAAAATTACGTCGTGGTTGTTCGGGGTTTCGCTCGAGCTGACCCATTTCAACAAATGTCACGCCGCCTTTCAGATTATAGTCCGCAGCCGGGGCTTTGGTGCGGGGTAAGCCCGGACTTTTGGGGACTTGCGCATGCAGGTTTGCTGTAAAGGCCGCGTCTTCCTCGGCGTACTTTTCCCGTTCGGCATCGCTCATGCGGTATTCGTCCGGCAGGTCTTTAAATCTGCTCTTAGTTTCAGGCGCAGCCATATCTTTGGTTTCTATATTTGTCTGTCCAGCGGCGTGATCAGAGGCATCTTCCATCGGGTCGGGACTGTCCATAATGTCATCAATGATAACCACATCATCAGAGACAAAGGCCTCCATGCTGACATCTTCCATGAGGGCGGAGAGGCCCCGTCCTAAGCCGCGTTTGGCGGTAGTTTTTTTAGGGCTTGGTTTTTTTGATGTTTGTTTTTTTTGGGGGGAAGGTGTTTTGGCCACGAGGGGCTCCTTTGTTTTTTGTGTTTTGGCAAGGCTGTGGATGTTTATGTGGCGGCGGCGGCCTTCTTTGTATGGCGCGCGAGCAGCTCGTCCGCCAGAGC
Source organism: uncultured Caulobacterales bacterium (assembly GCA_964352785.1). Classification (GTDB taxonomy): domain Bacteria; phylum Pseudomonadota; class Alphaproteobacteria; order Caulobacterales; family Maricaulaceae; genus JACOMS01. The sequence continues at coordinate 32,634 of CAYGTI010000011.1, read as the reverse complement.
GGTGTAGGCTTTGGCCCCAGAGCTGCTGGGATCATACATCATGACAGGTTTACCAAAGGACGGGGCTTCGGCGATGCGGACATTTCGCGGGATCATATTTTGAAACACGGCGCGGCCGAGATGTTTGCGCACATCGGCGGCAACCTGCGCGGAGAGGCGATTGCGTACATCATACATGGTCAGCATCACCCCTTCGATGACAAGGCCGGGATTGATAGAGCCTTTGGCCATTTCAACGGTTTTTAAAAGTTGGGATAGGCCCTCGAGAGCAAAAAATTCGCATTGCAAAGGGACCATCACAGAATGCGATGTGGCGAGGGCGTTGACCGTCAGAAGTCCGAGCGCGGGCGGGCAATCAATCAGGATATAGTCGTAAGAGGTTTGCAGCGGCGTTAGCGCGTCTCTGAGCCGGGTGTTACGCCCTGACTGTGTGCCGATTTCCATTTCGGCCGCGGACAAATCAATATGCGATGGAATGAGGTGCAAACCCGGAACGCTGGTGTCGTGCACGGATTCCTGCACATCAGCCCCATCGATCAGAACTTCATAAAGTGTTGTGCCGCGCTCGCGTTTATGAAGGCCCAATCCTGTGGAAGCATTACCTTGAGGGTCTAAATCTATGATCAAAACTTTCTTGCCGCGCAGCGTTAAAGCGGCCCCTATATTGATAGTCGTCGTGGTTTTTCCGACGCCGCCTTTCTGGTTGACGACAGCAATGATTCGCGCTGAATATGTCATGTGGTTATCCTTAAATATCAATGACTTGATGTTAAATCTGTGAGAATCACGAGACTGGCGTCTTGATCTGTTTGGCTGGGGATGAGGCCGTGCTTAAACTGCCACTTTTGCTGGGCGGCTGTAATTTCTGCAGTAGCGCTTTGCCCTTTAAGGAACAACCCTGTTGTGTTTTCCCCCCAGAACGGCGCAGCATATGTCAGTAGTTCTGGCAGGGGGGCAAACGCACGTGCGGAGATGACATTATAGGTTTTGGGCGGTAGTTTTTCCACGCGCTCTGAAATCACTGTTGCGGGAAGGCTTAATTCGCGAATGACCGTACGAAGGAAGTTCGCTTTCTTACCGGCTGATTCGACAAGGGTAATGCGTTGGTCTTGTTGGTTCTGTTTTGCTGCGATGGCCAGCGCAAGGCCGGGAAAACCGCCGCCTGACCCGAGATCAAGAATTGAAGCCGTGTTTTCGGGGACATGCGCGGTGACTTGCCAGCTATCTAGGGCATGTCTCTGCCAAAACTCATTGAGCGCTGCTTTCGACACGAGGTTAATTTTTGTATTCCATTTTTGTAGCAGAGCATGCCAAACTTCAAAGTCTGCCAAGACGCTATCAGTTACGCTAGGCTCGCGCGAAAATTGGCTTTTGCTGTAAGCCACTATCCGGCCTTTTTAATGTAAGCGAGCAAAGCTGTCAGTGCGCCCGGGGTCACGCCTTCTATACGTGCGGCTTGGCCGAGCGTGGCCGGTTGCACGGTTTTGAGCTTGTCGCGCACTTCGTTCGAGATACCGCCAATTCCTGCGTAATCGATGTTTGCCGGAACTCTGAGGCCCTCATCGCGCTGAAAGGCAGCGATGTCTCTGGCTTGGCGCTCAATATAACCGCTATACAGGGCTTCGGTTTCCAGGTGCTCGCGGGCAAAGTTTGGCAAAGAGCTGAGGTCCGGCCAGACGGTGATGAGATCATCAAAAGAGATATCCGGATAGGCGAGGAGGTCGGTAACGCTTCGGCGAACCCCGTCCGTGCTGACTTTCAAGCCATGTTTGGCGAGCACGTTTGGCGTCGCGGACAATGTTGCCGCTAATGCATCCGCCTTTTTTAAGGTCTCGAGCTTATCTGCGAAAACCTTGGATCGGAGTCCTTTGACGGCTCCAATTTTCTCTCCAAGCGGGGTCAGGCGTTGATCTGCATTGTCCGCCCGCAGCAGAAGCCTATATTCTGCGCGGGATGTAAACATACGGTAAGGCTCTGTCACGCCCTTGGTAATCAAATCATCAATCATGACGCCGATATAGGCTTGGGAGCGGTCAAGAATGAACGGGTCGGAGCCGCTCGCTGCTAAAGCCGCATTAAGCCCGGCCATCAAGCCTTGGGCTGCCGCTTCTTCATATCCTGTGGTGCCGTTAATTTGCCCTGCCAGATATAGCCCGGGTAGGCGCCGGGTTTCAAGCGTGCCGAGCAATTCGCGCGGATCGACGTAATCATACTCAATCGCGTAACCAAACCGTTTGACCTTAACGTTTTCAAGCCCAGTGATGGTGCGCAGGAATTTGTCTTGCACACCTACAGGCAGTGAGGTCGAAATCCCGTTAGGATAGACAGTATCGCCGTTCTCACTACCAGGAAGTCCTTCAGGCTCTAAAAATATCTGGTGTCGGCCACGATCTGCGAAGCGGACAACCTTGTCTTCGATTGAGGGACAATAGCGCGGTCCCCGCCCCGAAATACCACCACCATAAACCGCAGATTGGTCTATATTGCTTGAAATGACGTCGTGCGTGGCTTGATTTGTGTGCGTTATGGCGCACGTGACTTGTGGTACTGTGATTTTATCAGTCAAGAACGAAAATGGGACGGGTTCACTATCTGCGGGTTGTTGTTCCAGAGCGTCCCAGTCGATGCTCGATTTGGCGATCCGGGCAGGCGTTCCGGTTTTGAGGCGGCCCATATCAAAGCCTAATCCATAAAGCCTGTCTGACAACCCTATCGCGGGGGCTTCACCGTGTCGTCCAGCGGGCGTGCGTTCATGTCCAATATGTATGACGCCTTTCAGGAAGGTTCCTGTTGTCAAAACAACACGTGAAGTCATCCAATCTCTGCCGTCAGCAGTCACAACGCCTGCGACCCGGCTGTTTTTGACGATAAGATCTTCGACGGCTTGGGCTTCAATTGTTAGATTTTCAGACGTGCATAATGTATTTTGCATGACTGATTTATAAAGCCCGCGATCACTTTGAGTGCGAGGACCCCGGACAGCGGGGCCTTTCGAACGGTTCAATAGCCGGAACTGAATGCCAGAAGCATCGGTGACCTCGGCCATAACACCGCCAAGGGCATCTATCTCACGAACTAAGTGCCCCTTACCCAAGCCGCCAATTGCTGGATTACAGGACATTTCGCCGATTGTTTCAAGCCTATGTGTCAAAAGCAGCGTTTTAGCACCAACCCTTGCGGCAGCGGCAGCGGCTTCGCAACCAGCGTGACCCCCCCCGATAATAATGACATCCCAGTGACTGGACATAACTCACTCCATTTCGAGGCGCTTTTAAGGCGGGCCGTGGAGAATGTCGACTAAAACCGGACATATGAACCGGAAGAAACATAAGGTATTGAAAAGATTGGTGTTTCACGTGAAACAATCACACTTACGCGAAAATCGACGAAGGTGCTATTTTGAGGACGAGGTCTCTAACCTATTGATACTTAATGTGTTTCACGTGAAACATTGGATTTCTATTATAGCGCATGTTTTACAAGCGAGGATTAAAAACCTTAAACAGTCGATTTTGCAGGGTAAAACGGGTTTATAAAGCAGAAAAAATTCTTTTTTACTGCCATTAGACGGCTTTTATCGTTTCGGTCTGAGTCTTTGTTCAACTGCGGCGACCCTGTCTTTGCCGAAATACATATCATCACCCAAAAAGAACGTTGGGAGACCAAATGCGCCGCGATCAACGGCCGTTTGGGTGGCATCTATCAGGCTTTGTTTTATATCCGAAGTTTGGGCGGCTGCCACCAAGCCGTCTCCGTCGAGCCCGGCCTTATTGAGGGTTTCGGTCAAAACACCCGGTTGGCTGATGTCTTTGTTGTTTTCCCATATGGCCGTAAAGACAGGATCAACAAAGCGGTCGTGGACTCCGGCCTTTTGGGCGGCGACGGCGCAGCGCATGGCCAACAGAGTATTTACGGGAAACGCGCTATTGAAGCGAAAGTTGACAAGTTTATGGGCTTCTATGAAGCGCTGAATTTCCAGCTTCATATAAGCCATTTTCGGCGCGCAGCCCGCGTGAGCCATCCAAGGGGGTTGATTGTTGGTGAGTTTGAATATCCCGCCAATTAAAACAGGATGCTCAATAACCATAAGGTTTGTGCGCTTCGAGACGTCTTTGAGGGCTTCACGTGCGAAATAAGCATTGGGGCTGCCAAAATCATAAAAGAGGTCGAGAATTTGTCGGTTCATGCTCATAAAGGGTGCTCCTACCACGTTTCTTTGTAAGGGCGTAGGTCAAGTTCAAATGTCCACGCATTCCGGGGTTGGTTGTGTAAGTACACATAGTTCGCAGCGATGTCATCCGGTGATAAAATGGCATCTTCACGCCGAAGTGTGTCCACAGAAGAAATGTTTTCACGAATAAAAGTACTGTCAATCATACCATCAATAACCGTATGGGCGACATGGATGTTTTTAGGTCCGAGCTCGCGCGCGCAGGATTGAGCCAAAGCGCGCAAGGCATGTTTTGCTCCTGCAAAGGCGCTGTAGCCATCACCACCGCGCAAGGAGGCAGTCGCGCCGGTAAAGATTATCGTACCCCGCCCGCGCTTTATCATGTACGGTGAGACATTGTGGGCCATGAGAAATCCGGCATAGGCCGCCATCTCCCACACTTTTCGGTAAACGCGAGGCGTCGTCTCCGTGATACCAAAATTCACATTCGCGCCAATGTTAAATACAGCGACCTCTACCGGGCCAATTGTGGCTTCTATCTCTGTGATAAGGTCTGCCATAGCTTGTTCATCGCGGGCATCACAAGGCCGTGCTGTGGCTTTAAGGCCTTGGGCACGCAAGCCCGCTGCGGCAGCTTCAAGTTTATCTTTCCGGGCGGGACGCCGCACTAAAATCACGTGATAATTTTCGGTTGCAAAGGCGCGCCCTATCGCCAAACCTGTGTCATCCCCTGCGCCAATGATAAGCGCCACGCCGTCAGTCATAATGTTAACACCTCACACATGTTTCGTCTTATCTTGCAGGGCTTTGGCTTAACCTTCAAGTCATAGCGCAAAAACCCAACCTTCAGAGGTGCATGCCGTATGTGCAGTTTTGGGTTTATTTTCCATTTGTGGGCGGCCATGACATCTGTAAACGCCTTAAAACCGTAAAACCCCTATGCCTTACCAGCAGAAGGACATGTGTATGACTGGATTTAAAACACTAGCAGAGACGCTTGAGCCTAGCGGGTCTGGCTTTAAGGGTCATGTGCCGGAGAACTGGAAGCAGGGCCGCACGGCTTACGGCGGGCTGACAACAGGCTTGGCGCTTGCCGCAGCCTTAAAGGTATTTCCGAATTTACCGGCACTTCGCTCCATGCAAATGACATTTGTTGGCCCTGTTACGGGTGAGCCTATGTTTAAACCGGTGATTTTACGCCAAGGCCGAAATGTCACGTCCGTAAAAGTCGATGTGTTGTGCGAGGATAATGTGTCGGCAACGGCCATATTTATATTCGCCGCCGCGCGTGAGTTGGATTTAATGACGACTCTTCCCGCACCCCAAGCGCCCGCGCCGCAGGATTGCGAGCTGTTTACGCCGCCGCAAGCCGAAGCCATGGTGCCTGTGTTTTTCTTGCGCTTTGAGACAAGGCTCATTGCGGGCCACAGGCCAATGAGCGGCGCAAAGGACGGATATATACGGGCATGGTCACGGCATCAGGATGAAGACTCGCGCGAGAGCGCCTCAGCTTTTATAGCGCTTGCCGATGTGCTTCCTCCTGCGGCTTTGCCGACATTTACCCGGTTTGGGCCTGTAAGTTCGATCAATTGGCAGATGAATATCCTCAAAGACCCCGAAACAGATGACGGGTGGTGGCATGTTGAAACCAAACTGAGCGCCGCGCAGGATGGGTATTCAAGCCAAATCATGCGGTTTTGGAACCGCCAGGGTGACTTGGTTGCTGAAGGCATGCAATCTGTGGCTATATTTGTCTAGGTTCTGGTGCATTTCCTGTTTAATCGTATTCAGGAAAGCCTCAGAAAATAGGTAAATAAGGCCTAATGTCTGATTATGATTTAACGGGAATTGCGCTATTCAGGACTTAAAGGCTGTCAAAGCTCAAAGGAGGCTATGTGCCCATTATAAAAGCTGAAAACAAAATCGCCCGTAAAGCGCCGTCCGGACTTAATTTCGCGCGCGAGATGTTTGCCGCAACGGATATGATCGGTATGCCCGGCGCGCTGTTGCGTGCACCGCGCAAAGGGTCAGTGCCCCAACATCAATATCCCGTGATGCTATTTCCGGGTTTTGGCGCGCACAGCGTGTCCATGTCGCCACTCGGTTATTATTTATCCCGTCACGGGTTTGAAACTTTGGGCTGGGGGCTGGACGTCAATACAGGCGGGCGCGGATTGATCGACTCATTAGAGGAGCTTTCAGACCGCTGGGAGATTGACCGCACCCGCGAGCATAATGGCGAGGGGGATGTCCCCGCGCTTTGCGACAAAGTCGCGGAGCGTGTTCAGGCCGTCTCCAAAGAAAAAGGTGAAAAGCTGCATCTGGTGGGCTGGAGTCTTGGCGGATATATTGCCCGCGAAGTCGCGCGTGACCTGCCCGGTTGCGTCCACAGTGTTGTCACCATGGGCGCACCTGTGTTTGGCGGGCCGAAATATACCTCTGTTGCGCCCTTGTTTCGCGCGCAAAATGTTGATCTTGATTGGGTCGAGGAAGAAATCGACAAACGTTTTGACCGCCCAATCACCCAGCCCATAACAGCAGTTTACAGCAAGCGCGACGGTGTTGTCGGCTGGCGCGCCGCGTTTGATGACCGCAGCCCCAAGGTTACCCACCACGAAGTGAATGTCTCGCATATAGGCCTCGGTTTGAACGCCAAAGTTTGGAAGATTGTCCTCAAAGCCTTGCAAGAGGCCGATAGGCTTTAGGGTCATAATTCTGTCATGGCGGCTAGGCCGTTGCAAAAATACACGCCTTTTGAAAAAAGTGACGTTGGGCTCTTTAAACCTGAGTGGAACTATGTTTTAACGCGCCAAATTTACTTTTATGAGGTTCCCGCATGTCAGGCTTACCCGGCCAAAACTTCAACGATCGTTTGAAATCCCAAAAGGAAGCCAAATTGGCGATGCTTAAGCGCGCCCAAGAGAAGAAATTAGACCCTGAAGAAAAAGCGAAAAAGCTTGCGGCCCGCGCGGAGCGTAATGCTCGACGCGAAAAGCGCGAAGCTGAACGCGCCGTTAAGCGTAAATTGGAAGCCGAGCAGCGCGCCGCAGAAGAAGCCGAGATTGAACGCAAGCGGATTATTGCTGATAAAGCCCGCGTTGAAGCGCAAGCTGAGCTCAAGCGCGCTCAAAAGGCTCGCCGCGATGCAAAATATGCGGCCCGTAAATCAAAAGGTCGCCGCTAGAGCATCTCACTTTTAGTCTTTTAAGCAGCAACCGCGTGGAAGGCTATGCGCCAGATGCTTTTTGAAGTTGGGTTATCAGCGCTTGGTTGACTTCGCCCGTTTGCGAAAGACCGTTCGTTCTCTGGAAGCTGATAATAGCTGATCGGGTTTTTGGCCCCATAGAGCCGTCGGGACGTCCGGCGTCAAACCCCAACTGCCCTAATAACGTCTGCGTCTCAGAGACTTGAGCGCGGGCGGATTTGATTTTCAGGTCTTGCGGTTCACTCCATGAGACGTTTCTAAAAATACCGTTAGCGGCCTCGTCGATGGCAATCGGTTTAAACTTCTCCGCCCGCGCATCAGCGCGGGCCGCGTCGGCCTTACCGATTTGGTCTTTGAGGGTTTCAATATGCTTACGGGCAAATTGATCCCCTTGTTTGGCGGCAATACTGTACCAAACATATGCTTCGGTGAGATTTTTCGGTAATCCTTGTCCAGATTCGAATAACACACCAAGATTATACTGCGAATCGACCACGCCGCGTTGAGCGGCTTTTTCAAACCATTTGGCAGCCGTCTTAATATTAACTGCCACATCACCGCGTCCTTCGGCGTAATAAAGGGCTAAATCATGCATCGCGATCCGATTGCCATTGCGTGCGGCGCGCTCTGTCAGTTGCCGCGCCATAGAGGCATCAGCCGTGACACCTTCTCCGGCTTCATAAAGTTTTGCGAGTCGGTATTGCGCGGCGGCTTGGCCTTTATTGGCCGAAGAGCGGATTAATTTAATGGCGGCCTCTGTTTCTCCTGATTGCAGTTGTGACAATCCAAGTTGAAACTCTGCAACAGGATCACCGTCTTTTACCGCGGCTTGCAAAGTACCAGCTTCGATCTGTTCGCCGGTCAAGCCTTGATTATCTTCATAGTCGCCAATGGCGGGGAGCGAAATATCAGCGGCGGTTTGAGACTCAAGAGATGCTTGGTCGGACATACTGGCAACAGGCGTCATCACCGTTCCGTCTTCAACCAGAACCCCTAAATTACCAGTGTCGACCGTTTGGGTTGTGGGTTGTGAGGCCCCGCGCAGGGCGGCGTAACCAGCGGTGACAAGAAGAAGCGTTAGTCCGGCGGCTTGAACTTTGCGTCCTGGACGTTTCATTTTCGGCGCATCACCGGATTTGATTTTTGTTTTTGCTTTTGTTTTAGGGGCCTTCTTTTTTGTCTTAAAACTGCCGGGACGTTGGAGGCCTGCGTCTTCAGGATGTTCCGCGTAAGCCGGGTCTTCATAAGGCAGATCTTCGGCGGCTATATCTTCCGGCGCTATGTATTGGAATGTATCAGCGGCAACATAGGCTTGGGGTGTTGCCGCAAACCCTGAACCTGTATCATAAACGCCGCCAATACCGGCAAAGTCGGCCCGCGCATTGGATGTACCTTCGGGCTGCTTGTTGAAAGACGGCGAAACTTGAAACATGTTCATATCTGCCGGATCTGTGGGTATATATTCTGTGGGTGAAAAAGCACCGTTACTATCCCGCATAGGCGCAGAGGGCTTTGTGAAGGTTTGCGGCTGTGTTTGAGGTTGTGCATGGGGCAGTCTTGGCTCCGGGGTCGGCGCCTGATGTTGCCCATGGGGTTGAGTTTGGCGCTGCGGCGCTGCGTCTTGCGCAGGGGACCTCAGCGCCGCCGTTGCAAGCTCAGTCGGGGTTGGTATAGACTGCGGGGCGGGCGGAACGATTTCTAAAACCAGAGGGCCTCTGGGTTCAGGTTCGGGCTGGTTGGCAAATGGGTCATCAAATTGCGGCGCATGAAAAACCGGCCGCGCTTCTGAGTTATCCGCAGGCGGCGGCGCAGAGGCACTGGTTAGGCCATATTCCAGATTGTCAATACGCGCTGTGAGCTTAGCAATGGAACGGTCCGTATAAGAATCGAGATTGCGTTGGGTTTCCTCCAAACCTTCGACGCGGCGCTCAAACTTTGAGCGGTACTCTTGCAATTCTGCGCGCTGTGTTTCAAATTCTGACTTTGTTTTTCTGGCAACTTTCGAGATTTTTTTATAGATTTCGCCGGACTGGTTTTCTGCGCGGCCCCGCATGTCATTAGAGACTGCAACAACACGCTCACCGATTTTTAAAATCGCTTCGGCGCTGGCGCGCTCGATCTCGGAGAGTTTCTTCTCTGTTGTGGCTTGGGACGTTTTGAGGGCTTCGGTTACGCCGTCAAGTTTGTTTTTGTGCGCGGCGGCGTCTTGGGTCAGGCGCGCATCGACAGCTTTGGCCAGTTCAGCGATGTGGCGGTTGATTTTGCTGAGCGCTTCGGCTTGGATGGTTTCGGTCTGCGCGATACGTGTTTCAGCAATTTTGACAGCTTGCATCAGGCGGTCAACCGAGGGGTTGGCTTTGGCATCGGCCAGATCTTTGGCCACAGCAGAATGTGTTTGCTTGATGACATTGGTGAGGTGTGCGGAGAGTTGATCGACCCGTAGAGTTAAGGCGGCTTTGTTGATATGGCTGTCTTCACTGACGCGTTTTTCAAGAACTGAGAAAGCTGTGTTGAGGGACTTCACGCTTTGCTGCGTCAAGCTATCTGCTTGCTTGAGGCGGGCGACAATATCTTCCATATCACGCCGTAAAGACTGCAGGGTCTCGCGCTTTCGTGCGGATGACGCATCTCCTTTGCCGCCGGCTTTCATTTGCGAGCCGCTGGCTTGGGGTTGACGTGTCCCGGATGACGGAGTTTTAGCCATAAATCCTTTAACGCTGTTGCCTGCACCCCTGATTCGGAAATGCAAATCACTCGATCATTTCAGAACAGGTAGACGTTAATTGTAGTTAACGGGGCGTTAAAAGCAGGTGGATTTTTTCTTAAAATCGATGTTTTACGGGACTTTAGCCATAAAAAAGCCCGGCGCGATGGTGCGCAACGACGTTTCGGCCGCGTTTATACGTTGGCTTAGATCAGGTGTGACATCCGGCAACAAGCGCATAGCATCCTGAACATCCCAGCTCTCGGCGTAGCGGCTTCTGGCGGCATAAACCTGCGCTAACGTCTGGTAAGTTTCAGGATCATAAGGGTTTTTGATAAGAGCCTCTTCGAGAAGAGTTTCGGCGCGAATGGCCCGAAACGCGTCTGACGATAATTGGCTGTCCGCTATGCGCGCGCGTAATTGCCCGGCGCGTTTGACTAAAAAGGCCGGGGCGATGCCGTCTTCGATAAACGGCACCAGCGCCTCAAAAGCCTCCGCGCGGGTGGATTTTGTCTTTGTTTTTTTCAGGGCGACGCTGAGCTGCCCGAGCGGGGAGCTTAGGTCTGCGCTCTCTTCCAGGTCTTTTATGTCTTTGCATAATAGGGCGGGGTCAGCGTCGCAGCCACCCAGCCGGTGAGCCAAAACTTGCGCCGTGATCCAGGCTTCGAAATCTTCACCTGCGCCGCGCTTTTGGTGCAGCTCTTCGCGCAGGCTATTCAAATCCGGCGCGTTTGTCATGGCCTTTCCCGTAGCAGCTTGCGAGATCGCTAAAGCTAGCGGGGAAACATTACCCGCAAGAAACCCCGGCGCTGCGGCGGGCGGTAAAGGAAACTCCGCTTCATAAATATCCGAGCGTATTAATGTCCATTGGGCGATCAACCCGTCCGGAAAACTTGGCGTATAAGAGAGCAAGCTCATCGTGGTGGGGGCCTTGTCCGGGCGGCCAATTTTGGGCAAAATGGCAGGATGGATCGGGATGTCATGTAGCCAATAAGCAAAGAGGCTACGCATATGATCATCCGAGGGGATGTCCGGGCCTGCCAGATTAATTGAAACCGGGTTATGGGACTGATACCATGAGGTGACGTCATTGCCGCTTCGCACAACCTCAAGATCATCAAACCGGGTTCGCGCGGCCCATCCCAGACTGGATTCGAGCCAAAACGCATCAAGGGATTTTCCCGCTCCGACATTTACAACATCCCGAGCGCCCCTCTGGGTTGCGCTATTGACGGTATTGATAGTGTTTAAAACAGCAGGATAAAGCGAGACATTGTCGAAAACCGGGCCGTCATCAGAGGACCGGACTGTTAAAACCCGACTCATTTTAAAATCAAAAATGCGCGTTTCTGCGCCTTTTACGGCGGCGGCGAAATCAGGCCCAAGGATCAGCGTGACGGTTTTGGGGTCAACTTTCAGCCCGCTTTTGGCGTTAGCCACAACCACATCATAGGTCAGAGCCATATGGGTTTGTGTCGCGGCCCCCCGCGATGCGAGGTAATTGGGCGCGTCAGTATAAAAGGGAAGAAGATCGGGCGGGGAAGATGTTTTTTTGGCCCCGGTCTGTGGCTCAGGGGCTTTTTCCTTTGTCTGTTCTGTGTATTGGGTTGTTTGTTTGACCTCTTTTTCTGGGGGCTTAGTGGGGGCGGGCACTTTTTTAGCAAGATTAGCAAGATTAGCTGGTTCTGAGATTCGGGCTGTTTTAAAAGGCGCATCTGCGGGTTTTTCTTGCAAAACTTCCGGCGGGGGCGGTGCTTTGGGGCTATCCTGTGCCAACGAAACCATTTGATCCACAGTCATTTTTGAATCGGGCACTAAGGGCGCTGGTTTTACGGGCGGGCCTTGCACGCCTTCCGCATAGGGCTTGAAACGCAAATCAGCTATCGGCGAGCCGGTAATGAAAGATGTAAAAATCTGCCGCGGGGTCGCGCCCACTTCCAGTGCTGTGTCCATCGCTATGCCCGGGGCCGAGTCTTGCGCATTTGCAAGTTTAAGCGGCGACCAAAGGGCCGCAGCGGTAAAAAAAGAGGCGGCCAAGAGAGAGTGTTTGAAAACCATAGGCTCCCATCCCACACAGGCTGAAAACGGTCAAGCGAGCAGGGCAGAACAGCGCTGGTTAACCTTGTGACAACATACCCGTTGACGTTAACGTCAACGTCATGTAGAGAGTGCCCGATGCGTATTATTGAAACACCAACCCAAGCCGACACGTCTTCAGCTACTGGCTGGGGAACTCAGGAGTTTGCGGCTCTCTTTGATATTACCCCTCGAGCCGTCCGTTTTTATGAAGACAAAGGGCTGCTAGCGCCGTCCCGAATAGCTGGAGCCCGTGTTTTCTGTGAGGCTGACTATGCGCGCATGGAGCAAATCCTGCGGGCCAAACGTTTGGGGTTCACCCTAGATGATATTAAAGCAGTCATGGATGTCACAGACGGCCTCGTCACCGACCAAGGTGAGCTTTTGGTCCGTAAATCAAACTTTGAAAAAGTCATCGGGTCCCTTCGCCGCCGCCGAAAAGATATAGATATACTGACGCGCGACATGACGGCCCTGTGTGAGCGCATAGATGATTATGTTCAAAACACCCCCGCTGGTTCCGGCGTGTTTAAGTATGCGCAAGCCTATGAGGCTGCGCTTAGTAAACATATGACGGACGATTTTGCTCCTGAGTCAAATCCCCGCCATATCCACACCCCCGTAAGTAAAGGATAAGTTATGCCCACTTATACAGCTCCCGTTCGTGACATGAAATTTTTGATGCACGATGTTTTTAATGTCACACAATATTCCGACCTTCCGTCGTTCTCTGAACTTGACGCTGAGATGATAGACGCGATCCTCGAAGAAAGCGCGAAATTTGCCGAGGGCGTTCTTGCGCCGCTCAACCGTGTTGGCGACGAAGAAGGCTGCACCCGTCATCCTGACGGGTCAGTGACGACACCTACAGGCTTTAAAGACGCCTTTGCCCAAATGCGCGACAATGGTTGGATTGGCCTTTCGGCGGACCCACAATATGGCGGACAAGGTCTGCCAGGCGCGATCGGTATTGCGTCTCAAGAAATGAGCTCATCGGCGAACATGGCCTTTGCGATGTATCCCGGCCTAACGGGCAGCGCCGCCAAAGCGATCTCTGTCGGCGGCTCTGACGCGCAAAAAGACTTTTATTTACCGCGTATGTATTCCGGCGAATGGACGGGCACGATGAACCTGACAGAGCCGCATTGTGGGACAGATTTGGGTCTTTTGAAAACGAAAGCTGTGCTCCAGCCTGATGGGAAATATAAAATCTCCGGCCAGAAAATTTTCATCTCGGCAGGTGAGCACGATATGAGCGATAACATCATTCACCTTGTCTTGGCCCGAATCGAAGATGCGCCCGAGGGCGTGAAGGGTATCTCTCTCTTTATTGTCCCCAAATACAGCATGGATGCTGACGGCACAATCGGCGATGCAAACGGCGTCTCATGCGGCTCCATTGAAGAAAAAATGGGCATTCACGGCAACTCAACCTGCGTCATGAATTATGATGATGCTGTAGGTGAGTTGATTGGTGAAGAAAATAAAGGCCTTAAGGTCATGTTCGTCATGATGAACGAGGCCCGCCTCGGAGTTGGCATGCAAGGCTTGTGTCAATCCGAAGTCGCCTACCAAAATGCGGTCACCTATGCCAATGACCGTCTTCAGGGCCGGGCGTTGACAGGCCCAAAAAACGAAAACGGCCCAGCGGACCCGCTGATGGTACACCCGGATGTGCGCCGAATGCTTATGGATATGCGCGCCTTTAACGAGGCGGGGCGTGCTTTTGTTTACTCTGCTGCGATCCAAGAAGACCTTCAGCACGGTTCGGCAGATGAAAAAGTACGGGAAAAAGCCGATGATTACCAAGGCTTGATGACACCTGTGATCAAAGGTTACCTGACAAATGTCGGGTTTGATAATTGTGTGAATGCCCAGCAAATTTACGGTGGGCATGGTTATGTCGAAGAATGGGGCATGAGCCAATTTGTCCGCGATGCCAAAATCGCGCAAATCTATGAAGGCGCCAACGGTATCCAAGCCCTTGATTTGGTCGGGCGGAAACTCGCCCGCCACGGAGGCCGCGCGTTGATGGCCGTCTCGGCTGATATTGACGCATTTATTAAAGACAATGAAGGCGACGAAGACTTAAAACCATTTATTGACGGCCTGAGCGAGGCCAAGAACACACTACAAACAGGCACAATGTGGATCATGCAAAACGGCATGAGTAATCCGGATAATGCCGCAGCGGGCAGTGTGGATTATATGCACATGATGGGTCTGGCGATGCTGACATACATGTGGGCAAAAATGGCCAAAGCAGCCAACATAAAAATCGCCGAAGGATCAGACGATCCGTTCTACGCTGACAAAATCATCACGGGTAAATATTTCCTCGCCCGGGTGCTTCCAGACATCCACGCGCATCTGGCTAAACTTAAGAGCGGCGCTGAACCTGTTATGGCGCTGGCTGCAGATCGATTTTAGGATTTAGTCATTCCGGGGCTGGTAAGGCCAGAACCCGGATGACTGGGCGTTGGCGAATAATATTAAGAGAGGCCACAACCTCTCAAGCCCCCGGATCAAATCCGGGACGACATGTTTTAGGTAAGGACAAAAAATGAGTGCTTTAGGTTTTAAAAACCCTGATTGGTATGACGAGGAAGACATCAATATCTTCCGCGAGGCGGTTTACGGCTTTTACAAAACCGAGATGGCCCCCCACTCAGAAAAGTTCCGCAAGAACAAAATGGTCGACCGAGAGTTTTGGAACAAGGCCGGGGCGATGGGTCTTTTGAACTGTGCTATTTCTGAGGAATATGGCGGCTCAGGCGGGGATTACCGCCACGAAATGATTATTATGGAAGAGCTGGAGCGCGCCGAAGTCGACGGGTTTGGTCTCTCGCTGCATAATGCGATTGTCGCGCCTTACATTGAGCATTACGGCACTGAAGAGCAAAAAAAGAACCTTTTGCCGCGCATGGCCAGCGGCGAGCTGGTCGGCGCGATTGCGATGACCGAACCAGGTACGGGCTCTGATCTACAATCGATCAAAACCAGCGCTAAAAAAGACGGAAATGGCTGGATTATAAACGGCTCGAAAACCTTCATTACGAACGGCGGCACCGCCAACATGATTTTGATCGTCGCGGATACGGGCGGCGAAGGCAAACACTCAAAATCTTTGTTTGCGGTTGAAACCGACGATCTGGAGGGATTCCGCCGGGGTAAAATTCTCGACAAGGCCGGGTTTCACGCCCAAGATACAGCAGAACTGTTCTTTGATGATATGAAAGTTCCGGCTGACGCGCTGGTCGGCGAGGAAACGGGTATGGGCTTTATTCAGCTTATGCAGCAACTCCCGCAAGAGCGCCTGAACATTGCTGTGCAAGCCGTGGCGCGCATGGAGCGCGGCCTTCGGGATACAGTCGAATACGTCAAAGAGCGCAAGGTTTTTGGTAAACCTGTTCTTGATTTCCAAAACACACAGTTTGAACTTGCTGAAATTAAAACCATTACCCAAGTCGCTAAAACTTTCACCTATGATTGCGCCGCCAAGCACCTCAAAGGTGAGCTTGATACAGTCACGGCATCAATGGCGAAATATTGGGTCACAGATAAACAGTGCGAAGTGCTTGACCGCTGTCTGCAATTGTTTGGGGGTTATGGCTATATGAACGAATATCCGATTTCCCGCATGTGGCGCGATGCCCGTGTGGAGCGTATTTACGGCGGCACGAATGAGATCATGAAAGTTCTCATCGCCCGCTCTCTTTAATAGAATTAAATTTACAGGAGCCACACATGGCAGACGCATATATTTTTGACGCGGTCAGATCACCGCGCGGTAAAGGCAAAAAAACCGGAAGCCTCCACGAGATTACGGCTTTGTCTTTGCTAACCCAGCAGCTTGAAGCTCTGCGCGATCGCAATGGTTTGGATACGTCTAAAGTTGACGACGTTGTCATGGGCTGCGTCTCGCCCGTGGGCGAACAAGGCGCAGATATTGCCCGCGTCGCGGCGATCACAGCTGGCTATGACGAAACCGTCTCCGGCGTGACCGTGAACCGCTTTTGCGCATCAGGCCTAGAGGCGGTCAACATGGCTGCGGCCAAGGTTATGTCCGGCATGTCCGATATGGCGATTGGCGGCGGGATTGAGCACATGTCCCGCGTGCCTATGGGTAGTGACGGCGGCGCAATGGGCGTTGATCCGATGATTGCGTTTGATCATCAAATTGTCCCCCAAGGTATTTCAGCCGACTTAATCGCGACGCTGAACGGGTTTTCCCGCGATGATTGCGACGCCTATGCGGTCGAATCGCAAAAGCGCGCGAAAAAAGCATGGGACGAAGGCCGGTTTGCAAAATCAATTGTGCCCGTCAAAGACCAATTGGGCGTCACGATTTTGGACCATGACGAGCACATGCGTCCGCAAACAGATATGCAGTCACTCGGCTCTCTTAACCCTGCGTTCTTGGCTATGGGCACCGTTATGCCGGGCATGGACTTTGTTGCGATGCAAAAATATCCTGAAATTGAAAAGATTAATCACGTGCACCATGCGGGTAACAGCTCGGGTATTGTGGACGGCGCTGCGGCTGTGCTAATTGGCACCAAAGAAATGGGCGAGGCGCTCGGCCTTAAACCCCGTGCTCGCATCCGCGCCTTTGCTGAGATTGGTTCCGAACCAACGATCATGCTGACGGGCCCGGAGTTTGTGGCCGCCAAGGCCTTGAAACGAGCGGGCATGTCGGTTGATGATATTGACCTGTACGAGCTGAACGAAGCGTTTGCTTCTGTTGTTTTGCGGTTCATGAAAGCGCACAATATCAGCCACGATAAAATAAATGTGAACGGCGGCGCGATTGCGATGGGTCACCCTTTGGGGGCCACAGGCGCAATGATCCTCGGAACCATGGTGGACGAGCTTGAGCGCTCTGACAAAGAAACGTCGCTGATCACGTTATGCGTTGGCGGCGGCATGGGCTCAGCCACAATCATCGAACGCGTATAATCAGCGGCTTCAAAACAAGAGATATGACAATGGAAAACTTTAAACTGGAAAAAGATGCTGATGGCATCCTGATGGTCACGTTTGATATGCCGGGCCGCAGCATGAATGTGCTCAACCAAGGCTCAATGGGTGATATTCGTGACATTACAAATAGGCTCAAGACGGATGATAGTCTCAAAGGCGCGGTCATCATGTCCGGCAAAGCGGCGTTCTGTGCGGGCGCTGATCTTGAAGAAATGGGCGGAAACCTCGAAGGTGCGCGCGCCGCGATGGCGACAGACCCGGAAGGTGCGAAAAAAGTACTGTTTGAAAACGTGTTCGGCCTCAATCAAATGTTCCGCGATCTTGAAACCTGCGGAAAGCCTGTGGCTTGCGCGCTTAACGGCCTCGCGTTGGGCGGCGGTTTTGAATTTGTCATGGCGTGTACGGGCCGTTTTGTCGCCTCTGATAATAAAGGTGCGAAAGTCGGTCTTCCCGAAGCTTTAATTGGTCTTCTGCCCGGTGCGGGCGGGACGCAGCGTTTACCGCGCTTGGTTGGTCTGATGAATGCGTCTGGCGTTCTGCTACAAGGCAAACAGCTTGGCGGTATGGAAGCCAAAAATATGGGTATCTTCCATGCGGCGGTTCCGGCGGATGAGCTGGTCGCGACAGCCAAGCAGTGGTGTCTGGATAACCCCAAAGCGAAACAGCCGTGGGATCAAGACCGGTTTAAATTCCCCGGCGGCGCGCCCTATACGCCGCAAGGCTACCAAATGTTTGCCGGCGCAAATGCGATGATCTCCAAAGAGAGTTTTGGCAATTATCCCGCGATGCGTAACATTCTGGCCTGTGTGTATGAAGGCTCTATGGTACATATGGACGCCGCGCTACGCATTGAGAGTCGGTATTTTTGTGATCTGATGCTGCGGCCAGAGAGCGGTAATATGGTGCGCTCCTTGTTCCTGTCAAAACAAGCTTTGGAAAAAGGCGAAGCCCGCCCCAAAGGCCAGGAAAAAGGCACTGTGAGCAAAATCGGCGTCATTGGCGCGGGTTTCATGGGCGCGGGTGTGGCTTATGTGTCAGCGATGGCCGGGATTGAAGTTGTCCTGATTGACCGTGACCAAGAAGGCGCGGACAAAGGCAAGCAGTTCGCCATTGACGAGCAGGCTAAACGCGTCAAGCGCGGTAAAACCAGCCAAGAAAAAGCGGATATCATTACGGGCCGTATCGACGCGACGACGGACTATCAGAAGCTTAAAAAAGTTGATCTGATTGTTGAAGCTGTTTTTGAGAACTCCGAGCTTAAAGCCAAAGTCACGCAAATGGCCGAAGAGATTATGGATAGCGACGCTGTGTTTGGATCAAACACCTCGACTATTCCGATCACGGACCTCGCCAAAGCGTCTTCGCGGCCTGAAAACTTTATCGGTATTCACTTCTTTAGCCCCGTTCATAAAATGATGTTGGTTGAGATTATCAAAGGCGAAAAAACCTCTGATTATGCGATTTCCCGCGCAATTGATTTTGTCTCTAAAATTCGCAAAGTCCCGATTGTGGTCGAAGACACGCGTGGCTTTTATGCCAATCGCTGCGTCATGCGCTATATAGCAGAAGGCATGAATATGCTCTCTGAAGGCGTTAAACCTGCGCTTATTGAAAATGCGGCGAAAATGGCGGGCATGCCCGTCGGGCCGCTCTCGCTCCAAGATGAGGTGGCAATTGATTTGGCTTACAAAGTCATGGCCCAGACCAAAAAGGATTTGGGCAGTCAATACACAGTCGGTAAAATGGATCCGATTGTCGACGGCATGTATAATGCCGAGCGCTATGGCCGTAAAAACGGCAAGGGCTTTTATGTCTATAATGGCCGCGAGAAACATCTGTGGCCAGAACTCGGTCAATTTGCTGTGGACGGCCTCCAAGACCCGCAGCCCAATGTGGCCGATGTCAAAGACCGGATTATGTATACGCAAGCCATCGAGGCCGCACGCACCATGGCCGAAGGTATTGTTCACGATCCGCGCGAAGCGGATTTGGGCTCGATCTTTGGCTGGGGGTTTGCGCCTTTCACGGGCGGCGCGATCAGCTTTATAGATACAATCGGTGCCAAGCACTTTGTCAAACGCGCGGATGAGCTGTGCAAAGCTTACGGCCCGCAGTTTGAAGTGCCAAAACTGTTGCGTGAAATGGCCACATCAGGCGAGACATTTTACGGTAAATTTGGACGTAAAGCGGCGTAAGAAAACTGCTCGCCTCCAATCAAGCTGGTGGTGAGCGCAAGACCTAGACTCAAAAGGGACACATCATGACAAACCACGTAGGCTATACATTTGAGAACGGCGTCGCGACTATTGCCATGGATGATGGCAAGGCCAATGCTTTGTCGACCGTGATGATCGGAAACCTCAACGCCGCCTTTGACAAAGCCGAGGCGGATAATGCAATTGTGGTTTTAACCGGGCGTCCCGGCATGTTTTCTGGCGGATTTGATCTCAAAGAAATGGGCGACGGGCCGCAGGACGCGCTGCAGCTCACATCTTTGGGCTCCAAGCTGGCGCGCCGTATTATGGCGTTCCCGCGTCCGGTGATTGCGCTGTCCACAGGCCATACGATTGCGATGGGCGCATTTTTAATGTTGGCCTGTGATTACCGCATGATCGCAGACGGTGATTTTAAAATCGGTTTGAACGAGACGCTGATTGGCATGACCATGCATAATTTCGGCATCGAGCTGGCGCGTTACCGCCTCCCGCTGCATTACTTTAACCGTTGCGTGATTAATGCCGAAATCTTTAATCCCAAAGGCGCAATGCATGCGGGTTTCTTTGACCGCATCGTCCCCGCCGAGCAAATGCCGATGGCGGCTGCAATGGCCGGACAAATGTTCTCGCAGCTCAACGAAACCGCGTTTAAAAACACCAAGCGCCGCTCGCGCAAAGCGGCCTTCGCTATTCTTGATCAAGCGATAGAAGACGACCTCGACCCCGCCAAAGTGCATGCGATGTAATGATCACATTTTTGAGTTTAATTCATAAAAACAAAACGTCCTATATCAATGGTATAACGAATTAATGGAACGCCGTTTCTACGATCTCCCGGACGGGCGGATATCGGCGGTGCATTTTGGCGACGTGTCGACGCCTCCGAAGATTGTGTTTGCCAATGCCAACGGGTTTAACGGCCTGTCTTACCGCGCAGTGTTAGAACCTCTGGGGGTTCATGCCATTGCGTTGGATTTACGCGGGCATGGTATGAGCGAGCTACCAACGGATGTTCCCGCGCTTAAAAACTGGCATATTTTCAGAGATGATATTGCAGGCTTTGTTGAAACCTATATTGACGCGCCCGTCATCTTGGCAGGCCATTCTTTTGGCGCGGTCAGCGCGATTTTGGCGGCTCCGAGACTGAAAGACAAACTCTCCGGCTATGTCGGGTTTGATCCCGTGACGATACCGTGGATCGCGCGAATGTTTTCACAGCTCCCGGGAGGGCGGGCCTATATGAAGCGCAGAATGCCGATTGCGCGAAATGCCGGGCGGCGGCGGTTTGTCTTTGAAAATGTTGAGGCTGCGTTTAAGCGTTATCAAGGACGCGGCGCGTTTCGCGGCATGGAAGATGATACATTGCGGGATTATCTTGTGGGCGGGATAAAAGGTCACTCGGACGGGGTGCAACTCGCCTGTCATCCCCAGTGGGAGCAAGCTATTTTTACGGCGCAAGGGCATAATCTGTTTAAGGCGTTGCCGGACCTGCCCGCTAACTCACACATTATTTACGGCGGGAAATCAGCGGTCAGTACAAATCGCACGCGCGCAGCGGTACATAGACAGCTTCGCGGCGGAGAGGTCTCTTACTATAGGGATTACCACCACCTGTTCCCGTTTCACGAGCCGGAATTTTGCCAGGACAGACTCCGAAAAACTCTAAAGCAAGCTGGGGGTGCGGGCTAAAAAACCTAAGCGCTATTTTAGTTCAATTCAGGTTAATCCGGAATCGGAAATTGGGCCTTCTTCACCCATTTTCCGACGCTTCTCTGAGTATGATTAAACAGGAAATGCATTAGAAAAGGCAGGAATGGCTTTCTCGTTCAAGGCTTTAATTTCGGCCTCTTTTGTTTTTACTAACTTGCGTGTTTTCAAATTAAACAAGCAGCCAATGCCCGTCATGGAAAAAATATTCTCTCCGGTCACAACATGGACCATATTGTGAACTAATCGGCGTGTGTGGCTGTTAGCGCTGTGGATGCCGGAATAAAAATGATATCCCTCTCCGGTTTGAGCGGGCATCCCGATTGTAACAAAGGCCTCAAGCAGAGCGCCGGATCCACCTTCTGCGCGGTAAGCGGGATCATGCATTTCCGGCCAAGCGTCTTTGATGTGGCCGATCGTTTCCGTGGTTCGCCCAAGCAAGGCTTGGACGCCTGCTCTGCCTATCGGGCCCATCTCGGCGGGTTGGAACACACCTGCGCCAATTTTTTGAACGCCCCATTCTATCATTTCATCTTCGTTCGGCGCAGGTAAAACCTCATCATATTTAACACCGCGCGGAAAAGACGGCGCTGGCGGGCTTTCGATTATGAATTGTTTTGCATTTTCATAGACTCGCTTGGGCCAAGAAAAGGGCTGCTGTGTGCGCAGGTAAAGGTGCGAGACTGTCTCAACAATTGATGCGGCGAGGCGGTTATCCGCGTGGTACATCATATGGCAGAGCCGAGCCGTCGTGTCGGCCACATCTAAAACCGCACTTTCAATACGCAACGGGTCGCCCGGACGGGCTTCGCCGAGATATTTAATATGGAACTTATCGACGTAAACCGAGCTGAGCGCGTTATGCTTGAACGCATCGTCCAGCCCGAGCCGAATGACCATCATTTGGCGGGCTTGGGCTGTTTTGGTCATGTAGTGCCGCATGTTCAAATGACCCAGATCGTCACATTCCCATGCCGAACACTCACCCGCCCATGTTTGAATAAATCCGCTCATGTTTACGCGCCGCAATTTTCGCAAGTGCCGTAATGCTCAATCACGCTGTGGCGAATTTTAAATCCTGCTGGTAAGCAATCCGCGTGATCATGGGCGTGACGCTCTTCAACGCTGTCACAGGTCTCGCATATGAAAAACTCGGCGGCGTGACCATCATGGGCGTGATCGCAGGTAATATAGGCATTGAGCGCTTCGACCCGGTGGATCAGGCCAAGCCGGGAGAAAAAGTCGAGCGCCCGATAAACCGTCGGCGGTTTGGGGGAGCCGCGCTCCGGCTTAAGTTGCTCGAGAAGGTCATAGGCCTTGATCGGCCCGTCAGCATTTACCAACAGTTCAAAAATATGAGCGCGGAGCGGTGTAAATCGCTCTCCGTGTGCTTCGCAGGTCGCGCGGGCTTTGGCGATACGGTCCTCGCGTGAAAGCGGCAGGTGGGAATGTTCGGTCATATAAAATCCTTTTACTTACCCTATCACAAAAATTGATCCTGCCCATATGGTTTTCGGAATGTTGCATTCGGGGCGAATAAAAGATTCTTTTCATTGATGCGGAGCCCTTTTTTCGCTAGGACGCCACAAAATTAATTTTAAGTCGCATAATATTCAACAATGAGGATAAAATGGCTAAAGCTCCAAAACAAGATAGCGGCGTCTCCGTCTCAGGAAACGTCATGTTTTACAAAAACCCCCAACCCCTTGCCAAAGATAAGCACGAGAAATTTGGCGTTACCCAAATTGAAAAGCCTTTCGCGTTTATGGCTGACCAACACTTCATGCCTCTGACAGCGCCTGAGTTTGGTTCTGCGGCAGCGTCTTTCCCGGTTATCTTTGCTGGCGATGACCGCTCTCCGCTGGCGGTTATGGGTATCCGCACCGGCGAAAACTTGTTTGTGAATGACGGTGTTTTCGAGCAGGACTTCTATATGCCCGCCTTTGCGCGCCGTTATCCGTTCGTTCTTGCAGGCGATCAAGCCAATGACCGTTTTGTTGTTTGTGTGGATGTTGACGCGGAATGCGTGACAGACAAAGCGCCGACGCAAAAGTTCTTCGACAAAGGCGAGACCAGTACCTTTACTCAAGAGGCTTTTACGTTCTTACAAAACTTCGAACGTGATCGCCAAGCGACGCAGATCATGGTCGAAAAGTTTAAAGAGCTTGATTTGTTCGAGCAAAAAGACATGCACTTCCAAGGTCAGAACGCAGATGGATCGCCCGCTGAGCGTCAAAAAATTGCAGACTATTTTGCTGTGACCGAAGAGCGCCTTCGTAAACTTGACGAAAAAACACTCAAAGAGTTTTCTGAAAATGGTTACCTTGCGGTCGCCCACGCGCACATGATCTCTCTGGGTAACTGGCAGCGCCTTGTGAACATGACGCTTCGCCGCGCGTCGACGGAGCAAGCGAAAGCCTAAACCGCACTGATATCACTTTGTAAAACCCGGTCAGAACGGCCGGGTTTTTTATTGTCAAACTTCCGTGAACATCATCAAATTTCATAGTTTTCTTAAACCCCTTGCGATATGAGCGGTCATAAACTGGAGACTGCTGTGCGCGCCTTTATTATTTTTTTATCGCTTGTCTTTGCCGGCACCCCCGCTTTTGCCGCCGAGTCTGAGCGCGTTGATACGGGTTATGTTAACGCACAGCTCATTAGCTCCCACAATAGCGCCTTGCCCGGACAGAGCTTTCACGTGGCGTTGCGCACGGAACTAGACCCGGGTTGGCATACCTATTGGCGCAACCCGGGTGATAGCGGCGAACCGGTTCAAATTACATGGGCTGTGCCAAGTACGCTGAGTCACGGAGACATTGTTTGGCCGCTTCCTGAACCTATCCCGACAGGCCCGATTATTAATTACGGCTTTGAAGATACGCCGTTGTTTCCAGTGGTCTTCACGGTTGCGCAGGACGCTATTCCCGGCGAAATCTTACAGATAGATGCCGATGTATACTATCTTGTTTGCGCGGATATTTGCGTGCCTGAAGATGCGCAACTATCGCTTTGGATTACCGTTGGTGAGCCTGAGGTGGACGATCTGTGGGCCCCGTCAATTAATGGAGCCTTAGAGACCTCGCCAAAGCCGGGCGGAATTCAATCGGGCGTCACCCTAGAGGGCACGCAAACCGTTTTTACATTTAATAGCTTGCCAGAGGGCGCAAATATTACGGACGCGTATTTCTTTCCATTTGAGCAAGGCGTAATTGATCACAGCGCGCCGCAAACGATTATCAAAGGCGAAACTGGATTTCAGCTGCGTACCAAAGCTGGCTTTGACTGGGACGGCGGCGCGCCCGCAACAGCAGACGGCGTCTTAAGTTTTCATATAGGCGAGAGGCATGTGGGCGAAGAGGTAAGCATGGCGCTCAACACATCTGTACCCGTTGGCGTGCTTGAAGCCGCCGCTGCCGGATCTTCAGCGGGCTCCGGTGTTAATGGGGCATCAGGCGCGTCTCTTGGTCTGATGGCCGCGATTTTCAGTGCTTTTGTCGGCGGGCTGATTTTGAATCTGATGCCCTGTGTTTTCCCGGTGATTTCTATCAAGGCGCTATCTATCGCCAAAAAGGCCCACTCTGATCGCGCCGTAGTGCGCCGCGAAGGCTGGATTTACACGGCTGGTGTCTTGGCGACATTTTTATTGCTTGTCGTGGTTCTGCTTTTGGTCAAAGCAGGCGGCGCGGAGATTGGTTGGGGCTTTCAGCTCCAATCTCCTATGGTTGTCGCGGGGCTTGCGATCCTTCTGTTTGTTATCGGGCTTAATCTGCTCGGAACGTTTGAAATCGGTATGGGACTACAAAATACCGGCGGAAGTTTGACCCAAAAACAAAGCTGGCTGGGCACGTTTTCAACGGGCGCGCTAGCCGTGATTGTTGCCACGCCGTGCACGGCGCCGTTTATGGCGGGGGCGATGGGTTATGCGCTCGCGCAGTCTTCTGTCGTGACTTTTGCAGTCTTCATGGCGCTGGCTTTTGGCTTTGCCATGCCGTTTTTACTTCTCTCTTATATGCCGCGATTGCTGGCGGCCTTGCCAAAGCCTGGGCCGTGGATGCAGCGCTTTCGCGAATTTTTATCCTTTCCCATGTTTGCGGCGGCGATCTGGCTGCTGTGGGTGTTGACCCAGCAAGCGGGCGAGGCGGGCCTATTAAGCGCGCTGGCGTCTATGCTTTTGATTGGATTTGGGATTTGGCTTTTAAAGGGCGTAAGAACGGTATCCCGTATTGTTGCAGGAGCCGCTATTTTGGGCGCGATTATATTGCCGTTCACGCTCCAACCGCAACCTAAACTGGCCGCACTGCCCGTAAATACCCAAGCGTGGTCGACCGAAAAAGTCAACGAGCTCCGCGCCGATGGGCAAGCCGTGTTCGTGGACTTTACCGCCGCTTGGTGCGTGACGTGCAAGGTCAATAAAAGGCTCGTGCTGGACCAACCGGAGGTTCAGCAATTATTTACGGACACGAACACGGCGTTCTTAGTCGCTGATTGGACGAATAAAAATGACATGATTGCGCAAGAACTCACCCGTCATGGCCGCTCGGGTGTCCCGCTTTATCTATTATTCGCCCCTGGTCACAATGATGTGAGCCCTGTGATTTTGCCTCAAATTCTCTCCAAGGGTGTGCTAGAAGACGCCATCGCATCTTTAAATTAATTGGAGACCTTTTATGACATTTAAATCAAAACTGGCTTTGACCGTTTGCGCTCTTGGCGCGCTTGCTATCACAGCGCCCGCAAATGCAGCGATTGCCACGGGTAGCAACGTCTCTGATATGCAGGTGACAGACTCCAATGGCGTGGTTCATAATCTCTCTGATTTTGCCGGTAAAAAAGTTATTCTCGAGTGGACCAATGATGGATGTCCTTACGTCAAGAAGCATTACAACACAGCCTATAATGACGGCAATATGCAGAGCTTGCAAAAAGCGGCTGCGGCAGACGATATTGTCTGGTTGTCTGTGATTTCGTCGGCACCTGGCAAGCAGGGCTATGTGAACGGCGAGCAAGCCAATGCGTTAACGGCAGACCGGAATGCGGCTCCGAGAGCGGTGGTTCTTGACCCTGCCGGTACCGCTGGACGCGCCTTTAGCGCAAAAACAACGCCGCACATGTTCATCATCGATGAAGACCAAACACTGGTTTATCAGGGCGCGATTGATGATAAGCGCGGCTCTAACCCGGCCGAGGTTCTCAGCGCGAATAATTATGTCACAGCCGCATTGGCATCTTTGGAAGCGGGTGAGCCTATTGCTGAAACCGATACGCCACCATACGGATGCTCCGTTAAATATTAGGCGTTTAGTCTTTTGACGATTTTGAAGAGCGCGGCGTGCCGCGCTTTTTTTGTGGACGAAACGTGCTCGCGCCAGCTGTAATGCTTTTCCGTAAATCCTGGTCCTCATCCGCATCAGGCACGCCCCGGGTCAGGCGCCATAATGTGCGAATGTAAGACCCGGCGGCGTCTTCGGTTAATTGTCCTGTCCAGCTAGTCATAGAGCCATACTCGCCAAAATTAACTGTGAACGTGATTTGATCGCCCTGTGCAAATCCGGCGAGCGGGAACGCTTGGCGTTTGTCCGGCTGCCCGGCATTGGTTTGGTAAGATCCAGATATAAGCCCGTTCCGGGTTTCAAAATGGCCGTCAGAGCCGCGATCATTTGTCCAAAACCCGTCAAATAAGCGATCTGGCTTGGGAGCAAACGTCTCTTGGCCTACGGCACACTCGCAAAAGAAAAGGGAGGTCAGCACGACTGCGCAAGGCGTTGTATCCAGAGCATACCCTAGACCAGCATCATGGCGGCAAAGCCCAAGAATGCCAGAAACCCGACAATGTCGGTTACGGTGGTGACAAACACAGAAGACGATACAGCCGGGTCGGCCCCAAAGCGCTTTAGTCCTAATGGCACAAGAATACCTGCAAATCCGGCAAAGACGTGATTGATGATCATGGCGACGAAAGCGACAATAGCGATATCTTGTCGCCCAAACCAAACAAAGGCAATGATAGCCAGCGCAACAGCGAAAATCATGCCGTTGATTAAGGCTGCCACGCCTTCTCTGCGTACAGAGCGCCACGCATTTTGCGCGGTCAAGTCGCGCTCGGACAGCCCGCGCACGGCCACAGCCAAAGCCTGAGTCCCCGCATTCCCGCCCATGGAGGCCACAATCGGCATCAAGATCGCGAGCTGCACAACTTCGGCAATCGCGTAATCAAAGGCCGAAATCACAAGCGAGGCTAAAATGGCCGTCAAAAGATTGATAAAGAGCCACGGCGCGCGGGCGCGCACCGTCATAAGTGCCGTATCGGTCAGGCCCGCATCGCTGACGCCCGCAAGCGCCAAAATGTCTTCTTTGTTTTCGTCTTGGATAATTTCAATGATGTCATCTACCGTCATCATCCCGCAAAGCCGCCCATTTGGGTCAACAACAGGGGCAGAGATTAAATGATATTTCTCGAACAAATAAGCGGCTTCTTCTTGATCCATTTCCTGCGAAATCAAGGTCAGATCGCGTTTCATGATCTCGCTCAGGCTTTGCTCCCGTCTGCAACGCAGCAAATAAGAGACGGGGACATAGCCGACGGGTTTAAACGCCGTATCCACAACCCAGATGTTAAAGAACAAATCCGGCAACTCTTCAGCTATGCTCCGCATATGATCAATAGTATCACCTGTTGTCCAAAACTCGGGCGCCGCGACAAACTCGCGTTGCATGAGGCGGCCAATGGTCTCATCGTCAAACGAAAAGCTGGCCTCTAGATTGGCACGATCTTCTGGCTCCAGCGCGTCCAGAACCTCTGCGCGCTGCTCATCCTCCATTTCCTCAATAATTTGCGTCGCATCATCATTGTCAAGCTCGGTAATGGCGCCCGCAATTTGTGCAGACGAGAGCAGCGGGAGAATATCCTCGACAATCTCGTCTTCAAGTTCGGCCAGAATATCAGCGGAGATAAGATCACCGGCCCGCGCGATAAACTCTTCGCGCTGATCCGTGCTGAGTTGTTCAAACTGGTCACTGAAATCGGCGGGGCGAATGTCGGTGAGCCGCAAACGCAGGCCAGCCTCATGCGGTTCCGCCAGTGCCTCGGCAATGATATTATAATCCTCGGCCATTATATCAGCGGTGGTCTCGTCCAAAGGAGCTTGATGATCTGGTGTGCTCATAATTCCTCCCCTTTCATTCCGGTCGCTTTCATTCTGGCTTGCGAGCCTTATGCCCCTGTTGCCCGTGTAAGTGTAGAGAAAATATCAGAAAATATGTAGGCGACCCATGGTTTTTAGTGCTAACCTTTTCGCATAAAAAATAACGGGGATTTTACATGAAACACGCTCTGGCTCTCTCATTTTCTATGCTGGCTTTAATGGCTTGCAGCGGCGCAACACCCACGCCTGACTCTCTGCCCGCGGCAGAAGACCCTGCGGTTGTGTTCGACGCGGCGGCCATGGATGCGCTGCTGAGCCGGGCTGTCGCGCGGGGGGAGCAGATCGGGGTTTCCGCTTTGGTGTTCGATGAAGGTAAAATAGTTTATACGGGCGCGTTTGGGCTGCGCGACAGGGAACGTGATATGCCGATTGAGCTGGATACGGTGTTCCGTATTTACTCGATGACCAAACCTGTGACGTCAGCGGTTATTCTTGATCTTCAAGAAGACGGCTTGCTTGACCTTGGTGATCCCGTCTCCAAATATATCCCAGAGTTGGCAAATATGCAGGTCATCAGCAAGGGCGAGGACGGCGCGCCTGTTTTCACGCCGCAAGAGACGGCCATGACGATCAAAGACCTGCTGCTGCACCGCGCAGGCATAGGATATGGTATTTTCGGGGACGTAAATCCGGTTGAAACAATGTATGGTCAAGCAGGCCTTTTTGACCCGTCAGAAACTCTCGCGGTAAAAATGACGAAATTGTCCAAACTTCCATTACTCTCACAGCCGGGCGAAGGCTGGTATTACAGCTTTTCTATTGACGTGCTTGGACGCATTGCCGAGGTCGTCACAGATAAACCTCTAGGCGAGATTATGAGCGCGCGAATTTTTGAACCTTTGGGTATGACCGAGACGGGATTCTTTGTGCGCCCCGATCAACGAGCGCGCTTTGCGTCTAATTACCAGCAAGCCGCAAACGGAACCTATTCGCTCCAAGAGGATGGTCAAACCAGCGGTTTTTTGCAACAGAATGCTTTTGAATCCGGCGGTGGCGGTCTTGTGTCAACTCTCGGAGATTATGCAAAGTTCGCCCAGATGTTATTGGATGGCGGCATTTATGACGGTCACCGCGTTTTAGACGAAGCGACAGTTAAAATGATGATGATGGACCAAATGGATCCAGACGATAAATTTATGATGCCGTGGTTTGGCCAGCCGGGTGATGCCGGGTTTGGGTATGGCGGCCGGGTGGTTACGGGCGGAACGCCCGAGACAATTGCGAAGAACGGCGAAGCGCCCGGACAATTTGGCTGGAGCGGTATGGCCCGGACAAACTTCTGGATTGACGCGCCAAATGACGCCTTTGGGATTATCATGTTGCAATACTTTACAGCCAATGACCCTAAAATACACTCTGACTTCCGTGTACTAACGTACCAACAAACTAAAAATGATAAATAGGCGCGGGGTTTAGATACTGAGTAATCCAAATACGCTCAAATATAAATATCTCTAAAAAAGCCGTAAAGGTGTGCTTAGGTCGCCGACCAGCTTTTGAAAGGCTTGGGTAATTTCGGCTGGGCTTGAGGCGTTAATAACATTATCAGCTCGTCCCGCGCATTCGCTCATCCGCTGGGGAATGAGATCGTGAAGCCTATTTTCGATAAAATCAAATCGTTTTGTATTGTGCGCGCTTTGCTGCCAGTTTGGCACGAGGTATTCTGTGTTCACGAAAAAGACTTCGATGTTTTTTGTATTAGCGGCGTCACATGAGTTTGCATTTGGCGCATATTCATATTCGTGATTAGCAAATTTTTCAAAGGGGGCGTTTGGAATGCCATCAGGATGGGCCTTCCAGCCTCTACCAGGACGCCAATGTTGCGGGTTCTCAACGCCGTCAGTCAAAACGATGATATATTGAATGCGGTCGTCTTTTGTGCGGCCCGAACCGCTCTGCGGAAGTTTGGCGGTAAGTTCTTTCAGGGCGTGTTCTGTGTTACTACCGCCGTATTCTGTTCGCATTTGAACAGCAGAGGCAACTTGAGATCTGACAACAGGCAGATTGCTTGACAGTGCATCTGTGCTTTCAAGGGGTGATGTGAGAATGTTATCATAGACGTGTAGTCCAACTGTCATATGCTCGGGGACTTGTGATTTTGCAATCATAACGTCAATGGCTTGCTCAGCGGCCTGCCGCGCGACGTCAATACGCATTGTTGCGCCCGCATTGCGGGCCCGCGTGTAACTCGTATTGCCGCCCAGGTGGCATGAAAAGGCGCACCCGATGGCAGATCTCATGATCTCCATGTCAGCGTTTGTGGCACCAACACCCATGGATGCGGAGATGTCAAAAAGAAAGTTGAAATTTATGTAAGATAACACGGATACCTGAGCCCGCTCACTATTGGCAACAGTGAAGTTTTCTCGTCCAACCAATGACATTGCGGTACTTTTTATATTTGCTGAATAATTAATAGCCACAGAGAACACGTTGTTTCTGACAGCGGGTGTTATTGAAAGCTGGCTTATATTTGCACTTTTAATGTGCGCAATGCGCGAGTCGAAGAAAACAGAGGCCGTGTCTTCGATAAGTTCTGTTAAGTCAACGTTCTCTCTGGCGGAGTAAGCCATTTGAGCTTCGTTCACAGCCGCAAGCGCGGCTGCGGCAGCCGCAGCCTTAAGTTCTTGATCGGTTTTTATGACATTCCCATAATCAATTGCGCCAAACCCAATGGCAAGAACAACGGGTAATGTTGTTGCAGCCACAATAGAAACGTTGCCGTTTTTTTCTGACCTTAATTTTTGGTAGAGCTTTTTGAAAATAAACATGTTAATGACTTTCTTTAACATTCAACAAAATGACCAGAAAACGCGCTGCGTCCTAGGCTGGCACCACCGCGTGTTTTGCGAATGGCAAAGATGTGTTTTTCTTGTTCTGAAATAAGGCCGCTATTTAAAATAGGGCGGTATTTATATGTGAAGTCAGCTACCGCTAGTGCGCTGCGGCCTTTGACGCCCTCGGGCAGTTTCGTCTCGTCTAGACCGTCTGCATTTGGTACTAAGACCTGGGTGCAACTCCGGCGTCTTGGGTTTGAAATGCCTTGACTGGCACGGAAACTCCAATTGACTTTAGGCTCGTAATCACACGCAGCTCCAGAACAGCCGGCGGGCACAGCGTCAAACTCAATGGAGGCAAATGATCTGGTATATTTCCCACGGCTGTTCGTATAGGCATCTCCGCCAGTGTTGTAGAACGAGGTCACGTTTACGATTTGCCAAAGGTCTTCCATGACCCAAATTTCTTCCCAAGACGTACTGCTATCGCCGTCGCGGCTCATAAATTCTGCGGCAAAATCAACGGCAAATTGTGCCCGGCGATCCACCATCATGTAATAAGCCAGCTCGACGATGGAGAAAAACACGATAATGAAGATCGGAAAAATCAATACAAATTCAAGCGCTGCGACACCTCTACGGCAGTCCCGAAAGGCGGCGACTTTAACGCGAGCAGAGTTAAGACCTTTTTTTATGACATGGGTGAACAACATTAAGGCGCCAAACTCGTAAGAAGGGGTTCTCTGCGGGTGACGCCGCGGCTACGATAATACCTTTCCCCGTTGCGCGTAAAAATATCCGCAACAGCAACAGGGTGTATAATGTTGGTCACGGGGTAATTGAGTTCGATAATGAGCGTATCGTCCGGTGTGCCTAGTTCCCAACTTCCTATGACTGAACTGTCCCTAAAGGTGACAAGACGAGAAGCTCCGGTCACACGTCTCACACCAATTTCAACCTCGTCGCACCTTAGAAAGCTTGTCCCGATGTTGGGACAAAAGTGATCTCTCATGAACTCAGCAGCCGTATCGGCGTCGTGATCGTTAATACCGATATCATAAACAACTTCGTAGAGCTTATTGTCTAATTCTGATTGCAACAGGCTTTTATAGCTCACTTCTATGCAAGCAAAGATACCTGAAAACAATGGAACCGCGACCATCGCAAATTCGATTGCGGTCGCGCCTTTTGTATTTCTAAGATATTTTTGAAATAAATTCATGTCACCCATTCTTTGAATAAAACTAGCACCGAGCAATGAAAGATTGCTTGATTTACATGGTTAATATTTCAGAGACGTGTTTTTATTTGTTCAATCAGCAAAAAGAGCTTCATCCTGAGAAGGCAGGCTTTTATGCCGAAGACAACTAACTATAAGGGTATTATGGTGCGTATTTTTAAATGCAAATCGCTATTTTGAATCATGCTCGAATATGGACGTAAGTCATTGGAATGCCCACGTAAGGTATAGTGCGGTGAATAATACTAACACATATAAGGTAGAAACGTCTTGGTACGGCTGGTCGGAATCGAACCGACACTCCAAAGGAACGGGATTTTGAATCCCGCGCGTCTACCAATTCCGCCACA
>CAYGTI010000010.1:0-110295 GCA_964352785.1 uncultured Caulobacterales bacterium | reverse complement strand
CGAGGGTGGACGCACCGTCGGCGCCGGCGTCGTCGCTAAAATTATTGAGTAGGAAGAAATCATAGCGGGCTGAATTTTAGCCCGCCGCCTGAACGGCTTTAGGGGTGTAGCTCAGTTGGTAGAGCATCGGTCTCCAAAACCGAGGGTCGTGGGTTCGAGTCCCTCCGCCCCTGCCACGAAAGGCCCAACAGAAACAACGCGGACAATGGGATGAAAATCTCGTCCGCGTTTTGGAGTATTAAAGAGAATGGCTGAACCCAAACAGGCTTCCGGGCCCGCGAAAAAAGACAAAGTCAGCCCGGTTAAGTATCTGGGTCAAGTCCGTCAAGAAGGCCGCAAGGTTGTCTGGCCGACATCGCGTGAGACTATTACCACCACGATACTCGTCATGGTCATGGTCATCATTATGGGCGCATTCTTTTTTGTCGTCGACTGGATTGTCGGGATGATCATTCAATTTGTACTCAGTTTCGGAGGCGGAAGCTAATGGCAGCTAAGTGGTATATTGTTCAGGCCTACTCAAACTTTGAGAAGCGCGTGAAAGAAAGTCTTGAGCGCGAAGCCGCTGAGAAGGGTTTGGCTCATCTCTTTGAGGAAATTCTCGTCCCAACAGAGCAAATCATCGAAGTTCGCAAAGGCCGTAAGGTCGAAAGTGAACGTAAATTTTTCCCCGGTTATGTCCTTGTCAAAATGGATCTAACAGATGCAGCCTATCACCTTGTGAAAGACACGCCAAAAGTCACAGGGTTTTTAGGCTCTGCCAATAAGCCCATGCCTGTCTCCGAAGCCGAAGTCGCGCGGATTGTAGGCAAGATCGCTGAAGGTGTGGATAGTCCTCGCTCTATGATCAAATTTGACATTGGCGAGACGATCAAAGTTATCGATGGTCACTTCCAGTCGTTTAACGGCACGGTTGAGAGCGTCGACGAAGAACAAGAGCGCCTCAAAGTGCTCATTAATATTTTTGGCCGGGGCACCCCGGTCGAACTAGAATATACGCAGGTCGAAAAACAGACCTAGTATATAAATTGTTTGTGGGAGGCACGGCGCGAAGTCCACGCCCTGCCCGACCACGAACACCACATTGGCTGCGCATAGGGCGTAGCTGAAACCCACACGAGCAATAGCTCACAAGGAGTGGAAAATGGCAAAGAAGATTGAGGGCTACATCAAGCTCATGGTCCCGGCGGGCGCTGCTAACCCGTCACCACCTCTCGGGCCTGCATTAGGTCAGCGCGGTGTAAACATTATGGAATTTGCAAAAGCATTTAACGCGAAAACAGAAGGTATGGAGCGCAGTGTTCCTGTACCGACTGTTATCACTGTTTATGCGGATAAATCCTTCACATTCGTCACCAAGACACCCCCGGCGTCTTATTACCTGAAGAAAATGGCGGGTAAAAAATCCGGCTCTAACCATCCTGGCCGCGAAGTTGGCGGTAGCGTAACTGCCGCTCAGTGCCGCGAAATCGCCGAGATCAAACTCGAGGATCTCTCCGCGAATGATCTGGATCAGGCAACTAAAATCATTGAAGGCTCCGCGCGTTCAATGGGTTATGAGGTTACGGAGTAGGATCATGGCAAAATTAGCAAAAAGAACAAAAGCTGCGCGCGCAACCTATGATCGCGAAACCGATCACAGCATTGCTGACGCCGTAAAAATCGTCAAAAGTAACGCCACAGCGAAATTTGACGAAACGATCGAAGTCGCCATCAATCTGGGTGTTGACCCGCGCCACGCTGACCAAATGGTTCGCGGCGTCTGTAATCTGCCAAACGGCACGGGCCGTTCTGTGCGTGTTGCTGTTTTCGCAAAAGACGCAAAGGCTGATGAAGCCCGCGCGGCTGGCGCTGAGGTCGTCGGCGCAGAAGACCTGATGGAGCAAATTCAAGCCGGTGATATGCCGTTTGAGCGCGTCATCGCAACACCGGATATGATGCCGCTTGTCGGACGATTGGGTAAAGTGCTTGGCCCTAAAGGCATGATGCCGAACCCAAAAGTAGGTACAGTCACAATGGATGTCGCCAAAGCGGTTCAAGATGCCAAAGGCGGCGCAGTCGAATTTCGCGTTGAAAAAGCCGGAATTATTCACGCAGGTGTGGGTAAATCCAGCTTTACAGAAGATAAATTGGCCGAAAATGTCGGTGCTTTTTTAACCGCTATTCAAAAAGCACGCCCTTCCGGCGCTAAAGGCGTATTTGTTCGCCGTATCACGCTAAGCTCTACAATGGGCCCCGGCGTAAGAATTGATTCAGCAGATATTGCTGGATAAGAATTTGATCCCGTTTCGGCGGGGTTAAGTCACAGGTAATTCATTGCCTGTGCTGTCCGAGACTATTGGTGCCTTATTTCATAGGGCTTAATTTTACCAATACAGACAGAGTGAGACTGATTTATCCCCGTTTGGGAGGATCAGTTCGAGCCCTGGGACAGGAAACCGCTGACCGGTGACCTCTTTGGGAACGGGTGAGCACTTGCAAGGCTTTCGCATGGGGCGAGGGCCATAACAGGGAGACCGCAAAATGGATCGTACTCAAAAAGCGGACATGGTCAAAATGCTGGAAGGCATTTTTGATGGTGCCGGATCCGTGGTGATGGCTGAATATTCAGGCATGACTGTTGCGGAAATGACGGAATTAAGAGCAAAACTTCGAGAGAAGGGCGCTTCATTCCGTGTTGTTCAAAACCGCCTTGCTAAAATCGCACTCAAAGGCAAGCCATTCGAGGCTGCTGGAGACATGTTAACCGGACCTGTGGCTGTTGCCTATGCCGAAGATATGATTAGTGCGCCGAAAGTAACAGTGGAATTTGCCAAGGAGAGCAAAGCGTTCTCTATCATTGGTGGTTTCATGGGCGAAGAGATTTTTGATACATCAGGTATCGAAAGCCTCTCCAAACTGCCTTCGCGTGAGGAACTTATTGGTATGGCGGCGCAGCGTTTGCTCGGCCAAGCTTCTCAAGTGGCTCAGCGCCTTATGGCCCCTGGCTCAGCTTTGTCTGGCGCCATCAAGGTCATCGAGGAACAAGCAGCGGCTTAAAACAACATTCATTCTCGCAAAACATCGAACTGATAAAAGGAAACTAAAATGGCTGATGTAGCTAAACTCGCGAAAGAGCTGATGGATTTGACCATCCTCGAAGCAAAAGAACTAAACGACATTCTGGAAGAAAACGGCATCAAGGCCGCTGCAGCTGTTGCTGTTGCTGGTCCTGCGGCTGAAGGCGGCGCTGCTGCTGAAGAACAGACAGAATTTGACGTTGTCATGACATCTTTCGGCGGAAACAAAATTTCCGTCATCAAAGAAGTCCGCGCAATCACTGGTCTTGGCCTCAAAGAAGCCAAAGACCTTGTCGAAAGTGCACCGAAGGCCATCAAAGAAGCTGTGCCTGAAGCTGAAGCTAACGACATCAAAGAGAAACTCGAAGCCGCAGGCGCGACTGTCGAGATTAAGTAAGCTCTTTACGGCCCGGCGGTTATGTCGCCGGGTCTCTCCCCTCCGGGGCCATTTGGGTGTGAGGTCACACACTCCCTGATTGAGACAGGTCACTCTCAGACGAATTTATGACGAATTGACGGTGCCTGCAGGGCCGGGCAATTTGAAAAAAGCGGAAAGGTGCCATTTATGTCGCTTTCATTCACGGGTAAAAAACGTATTCGCAGAAGCTTTGGCCGTATCCCAGAAGTGGTACGCATGCCAAACCTGATTGAGGTTCAAAAAAGTTCTTACAATCAGTTCTTACAAAAAGGTATCGCGCATGAAGAGCGTGGAGACCAGGGCATGAACGGAACGTTTAAGTCCGTTTTCCCTGTACGCGATTTTTCTGATCGTGCTGTGCTCGAATATGTCTCTTTCGAATTTGAGCCCCCTAAATTTGACGAAGAAGAGTGCCAGCAGCGCGATATTACATTCGCAGCGCCGCTCAAAGTCAAAATGCGTCTTGTCGTGTTTGATATCGACGAAGATACAGGTGCACGCAGCGTCAAAGATATTAAGGAACAAGACGTTTACATGGGCGATATTCCGCTCATGACCGACAAAGGAACATTCATCGTCAACGGTACAGAGCGCGTGATCGTCTCCCAGATGCACCGCTCGCCAGGCGTTTTCTTTGATCACGACAAAGGCAAAGGGCACTCCTCAGGTAAATTCTTATTCTCCGCGCGCATTATCCCCTACCGCGGGTCTTGGCTCGACTTTGAGTTTGACGCCAAAGACATTCTCTACGCGCGGATTGATCGCCGACGCAAACTTCCTGCAACAACCGTTCTTTATGCTCTTGGCATGTCCAAAGAAGATATTCTGGGTCAGTATTACCAGAGCATCGTCTATAAGCGCGACAAGAAGAGCGGCAACTGGACACTGCCGTTTAACGCCGAGGATTACCGCGGCGCGAAACTCCTTGCTGATCTTATTGATGCCAGCTCCGGCGAAGTGGTTTCTCCGGAAGGCCGTAAGCTGACCAAGCGCGGTGCGAAAAAGCTTGCTGAAGACGGTTTGAAATCCGTGATGATTTCTGACGAAGTTCTTGCCGAGCGCTATGCGGCAGAAGACATTGTCAATGTCAGCACAGGCGAAATTTACGCCGAAGCCGGTGATGAGTTGAGCCCTGAAATTCTCGAAGACATTGTCAACGCCGGAATCAACGAAATTCCGGTTCTGAATATCGACCATATTAATGTTGGCCCTTATATTCGCACCACACTAGCGGCGGACAAGAATGATAGCCGCGAAGGAGCACTTGTCGATATTTACCGCGTGATGCGTCCGGGCGAGCCGCCGACGCCAGAAGCAGCCGAAGACCTGTTTAACAGTCTGTTCTTTGACCAAGAACGTTATGATCTGTCCGAGGTTGGCCGGGTTAAAATGAACATGCGTATGGATCTCGATGCAGCGCCGGAAATGCGCGTTTTGCGCAAGGAAGATCTGTTGGCTGTCGTCGATACACTTGTGAAACTCAAGGACGGCATTGGCCAAATTGATGATATTGACAACCTTGGAAACCGCCGTGTGCGCTCTGTGGGTGAATTAATGGAAAATCAGTACCGCATCGGTCTCTTGCGGATGGAACGCGCGATCAAAGAGCGCATGTCTTCTGTCGATATCGAAACGGTCATGCCGCACGATCTGATTAACGCGAAGCCCGCCGCTGCAGTTGTGCGTGAATTTTTCGGCTCTTCTCAGCTCTCACAGTTCATGGATCAAACCAACCCGCTCTCAGAGATTACGCACAAACGCCGTCTCTCAGCGCTTGGACCCGGCGGTTTGACCCGCGAACGCGCCGGCTTTGAAGTCCGTGACGTTCACCCGACCCACTACGGCCGGATTTGTCCGATTGAAACGCCTGAAGGCCCGAACATTGGTTTGATCAACTCTCTGGCGACGCACGCCCGCGTGAACAAATACGGGTTTATTGAGAGCCCATACCGCAAAATCGTGGCTGGCAAGCTCAAAAATGAAGTGGTTTATCTTTCTGCGATGCAAGAAGCCCGCTACAAAATTGCGCAGGCCAACGCCGAGATCAACGATAATGGCGAACTTGCAAGTGATTTCATTACCTGCCGCGTCAATGGTGATGTGACGCTGATTGCAAAAGAGGATGTTGATTTTATTGACGTCTCGCCCAAGCAGCTCGTCTCTGTCGCCGCCGCGCTGATCCCGTTCCTTGAGAATGACGATGCGAACCGTGCTTTGATGGGATCT
Source organism: uncultured Caulobacterales bacterium (assembly GCA_964352785.1). GTDB lineage: Bacteria > Pseudomonadota > Alphaproteobacteria > Caulobacterales > Maricaulaceae > JACOMS01. The sequence goes on along the minus strand of CAYGTI010000010.1, from coordinate 104,592 downwards.
AACATGATGCGCCAAGCCGTGCCGCTGCTCAAAGCAGAAGCTCCACTTGTCGGAACCGGCATGGAATCTGTTGTCGCCCTCGATTCTGGCGCGACAGTTGCCGCGCGCCGCGACGGCATTGTTGAGCAAATGGACGCAAGACGGATTGTTATCCGCGCCACAAAAGAAACAGATCTGAAAAGATCCGGCGTAGATATCTACAACCTGCTGAAATTCCAGCGCTCTAACCAGTCAACCTGTATTAACCAACGTCCATTGGTGCGCGTTGGGGATGAAGTTAAGGCCGGAGACATTATTGCGGATGGCCCGTCAACTGATCTTGGTGAATTGGCGCTTGGCCGTAACATCTTGGTCGCGTTTATGCCGTGGAACGGCTATAACTTTGAGGACTCGATCCTGATTTCTGAACGTATTGTGCGCGACGACGTCTATACTTCGGTACACCTTGAAGAATTCTCTGTAATGGCCCGCGATACCAAGCTTGGCCCTGAAGAGATTACGCGCGATATTCCAAACATTGGCGAAGAAACTCTGCGTAACCTCGACGAAGCCGGTATTGTTGCCGTTGGTGCCGAAGTCCACGCAGGTGATATCTTGGTTGGTAAGGTCACGCCAAAAGGCGAGAGCCCAATGACGCCGGAAGAAAAGCTTCTTCGCGCGATCTTCGGCGAAAAAGCCTCTGATGTGCGTGATACCTCGCTTAAACTCCCTCCCGGAGCTTCCGGAACAGTTGTCGAAGTGCGCGTCTTTAACCGCCACGGCGTCGACAAGGATGAGCGCGCGATGCAAATTGAGCGTGAAGAAATCGAAAGTCTCGGTAAAGACCGTGATGATGAGTTGTCTATTCTTGAGCGCTCGATCTATGGCACCGTACAGAAAACACTTCTGGGTAGCACGGCTGTCTCCGGCCCTCGCGGTTTCCGCAAAGGCCCGATCACAGAAGAAACGCTTGGCGAAGTGCCGCGGTCCGATTGGTGGCGTATTGGTCTGGACGACGAGAAAGCCATTGGCGAACTTGAAGCTTTGAAAGAACAGTATGACAGCTCAAAAGCTCGTCTTGATGCGCGTTTTGATGACAAAGTCGACAAACTCCAACGCGGGGACGAACTTCCGCCCGGCGTAATGAAAATGGTTAAAGTTTTTGTCGCCGTGAAGCGTAAGCTACAACCTGGTGATAAAATGGCTGGACGTCATGGTAACAAAGGGGTGATTTCAAAGATCAACCCGGTTGAAGACATGCCGTTCCTCCCCAATGGTAAAGCCGTTGATATTGTTCTGAACCCACTCGGCGTTCCGTCTCGTATGAACGTCGGGCAAATTTTGGAAACTCACCTTGGGTGGGCGTGTGCTGGTATTGGCGAGCTTATTAACACGGCTCTGGAAACCTACAAAGCCGAAGGCAATATGGAGCCCATCAAAGAGGCTTTGACCATTGCTTACGGCGAAGGGGCAGAGATGCCGCGTAAGAACTCAGAACTCATTGAGCTTGCCGGTAATCTAACCAACGGCATGCCCATTGCGACGCCTGTTTTTGACGGGGCTCGTGAGCCAGATATTGTTGATATGCTGGAGCGCGCTGGGCTCACATCTTCCGGCCAAGTTGAACTTTATGACGGGCGCACAGGCGAGAAGTTTATTCGCCCTGTCACGGTCGGGTATAAGTATCTGCTTAAGCTACACCACTTAGTGGACGACAAAATTCACGCCCGGTCTATTGGCCCCTACTCTCTTGTCACCCAGCAGCCTCTCGGCGGTAAAGCCCAGTTCGGGGGTCAGCGCTTTGGTGAGATGGAAGTCTGGGCGCTCGAAGCTTATGGCGCGGCGTACACATTGCAGGAAATGCTCACCGTGAAGTCTGATGATGTGGCGGGCCGGACGAAAGTCTATGAGAGTATTGTTCGAGGCGATGATGCGTTCGAAGCCGGTATTCCGGAAAGCTTTAACGTTCTGGTCAAAGAGATCAGATCTTTGGGTCTAAATATCGAACTCACAAACGGCTAGTCTCAAGAGGCAATCCACTGGCAGGGCTTGACAGCCCTGCTATATTATAAGTGATTTTTCACGACTCGGATGGACGCATCCGGAGTCAACTGAAAGGAAACAGCATGAACCAAGAGGTCATGAACATTTTCAACCCCGCGCAAGAAGGCCCGACCTTTGACCGCATCAAAATTTCGCTCGCAAGTCCGGAAAAAATTCATAGCTGGTCATTTGGTGAAATCCGCAAGCCGGAAACCATAAATTACCGGACATTCAAGCCGGAAAAAGACGGTCTATTCTGTGCGCGTATCTTTGGCCCGGTCAAAGATTACGAATGCCTCTGCGGCAAATATAAGCGCATGAAGTACAAAGGCGTTGTCTGCGAAAAATGCGGCGTTGAAGTCACTGTTACCCGCGTTCGCCGTGAGCGTATGGGCCATATTGAACTGGCCTCGCCTGTGGCGCATATCTGGTTCTTGAAATCATTACCGTCCCGTATTTCAACCATGCTGGACATGACCCTCAAAGAAGTTGAGCGCGTGCTTTACTTTGAAAGCTATGTCGTCACAGAGCCCGGCCTAACCTCCCTTGCTGAGCGTCAGATCCTATCGGAAGACGAATATCTTGAAGCTCAAGCTGAATTTGGTGAAGATAGCTTTACCGCCGGTATCGGCGCGGAAGCTGTTCGCGAAATGCTTATGAACCTCGACCTTGAGGCCGAGATTGAACGCACACGTTTCGATATGGGCGAGACAGGTTCTGAGCTAAAAATGAAGAAGCTTTCAAAGCGTCTTAAGCTGCTCGAAGCGTTCGTGTCGTCTGGCAACCGTCCTGAGTGGATGGTTTTGACTGTTGTACCTGTCATTCCGCCAGAACTACGCCCGCTCGTCCCGCTGGATGGTGGCCGTTTTGCGACGTCTGATTTGAACGATCTGTACCGCCGCGTGATCAACCGTAACAATCGCCTCAAGCGCCTGATTGAACTTCGCGCCCCGGACATCATCATCCGTAATGAAAAACGCATGTTGCAAGAATCTGTGGATGCTCTGTTTGACAATGGCCGCCGCGGCCGGGTTATCACAGGCGCCAACAAGCGTCCTTTGAAGTCCATGTCTGACATGCTCAAGGGTAAGCAAGGCCGCTTCCGTCAGAACTTGCTCGGAAAGCGTGTCGACTATTCCGGACGTTCCGTGATCGTGGTCGGACCTGAGCTAAAACTGCATGAATGCGGTCTGCCTAAAAAAATGGCGCTTGAGCTGTTCAAGCCGTTTATTTACGCGCGCCTCGACGCCAAAGGCCTCTCAGGGACTGTCAAACAATCCAAGAAACTTGTTGAAAAAGAACGTCCCGAAGTATGGGACATCCTCGACGAGGTCATCCGTGAACATCCGGTGCTGTTAAACCGCGCGCCAACACTTCACAGACTTGGTATCCAGGCCTTTGAACCCAAGCTGACCGAAGGTAAGGCGATCCGTCTTCACCCGCTTGTTTGCGCGGCCTTTAACGCTGACTTTGACGGCGACCAAATGGCCGTTCACGTGCCGCTCTCTATCGAAGCTCAGCTCGAAGCCCGCGTGTTAATGATGTCTACGAACAACATCTTATCGCCCGCTAACGGCAAGCCGATCATTGTTCCGTCTCAGGATATTATCCTGGGCCTATATTACATGTCATTGATGCGCGACGGCGAAAAAGGCGAAGGCATGGCGTTCGCCAACATGGCCGAGGTCGAAGCCGCTCTGGACAATAAAGTCGTAACGTTGCACTCCAAAGTCAAAGGCCGCTTTGCGGTTGTTCACGACGATGGCTCTGTGACATATGAAGTCGCTGAAACATCGCCGGGCCGTTTAAAAATTGCCGAGTTCTTACCCAAGCATAAACTTGTCTCATACGATGTCGTTAACCGGGTTCTGACCAAAAAAGAAATCGGTAAATTGATTGACGTAGTTTACCGCCACGCCGGACAGAAGGCGACGGTTATCTTCTGTGACAAGATCATGGGCCTCGGTTTCCGCGAAGCCTGCAAGGCCGGTATTTCCTTTGGTAAGGATGACATGATCATACCGGACGCCAAATATACGTTGGTGAACGAAACACAAGATCTCGTCTCCGATTTTGAACAACAATATGCTGACGGCCTGATCACCAAAGGTGAAAAATACAACAAAGTCGTCGATGCATGGTCAAAATGTACGGACAAAGTCGCGGACGCCATGATGGACGAAGCTGCGAAAGACCGCAAACTCATCAACTCGATCTTCATGATGGCGAACTCCGGTGCCCGGGGCTCTAAAAACCAGATGAAGCAGCTTGCGGGTATGCGCGGCCTTATGGCGAAACCGTCAGGCGAGATTATCGAAACACCGATTACAGCCAACTTTAAAGAAGGCCTAACCGTGATGGATTACTTTAACTCCACCCACGGAGCTCGTAAGGGCCTAGCTGATACTGCGCTGAAAACAGCCAACTCCGGTTATCTAACGCGCCGCCTTGTTGATGTAGCTCAGGACTGTATCGTCACAGAACAGGATTGCGGCACGAGCAACGGTATCGAGCTTAAGCCCGTCGTTGACGGCGGTGATATTGTCGTCTCTCTCGGCGAGCGTATGCTCGGCCGGAACACAGCCGAAGATCTGCATGACCCGCGCACCGGTGACATGCTCTTCCCTGCCAATACTTACATTGACGAAGACCTCGCTGCGGAAGTTGATGCCTCCGGCCTTCAATCCTCGCGAGTTCGCTCAGCCCTGACCTGTGATACACGTTACGGCATTTGCGGTACCTGTTATGGTCGTGATTTAGCCCGCGGGACAAAAGTCAATATGGGCGAGGCTGTCGGCGTTATTGCGGCGCAGTCCATTGGCGAGCCGGGTACACAGCTGACCATGCGGACGTTCCACATTGGCGGTACGGCGTCTGTTTCAGACAAATCCGTCATCGAGTCCTCTAACGAAGGTAAAGTTGTCTTTGAAGACAGTAACTTTGTTGAAGACAGGGTTGGTAACTTCATGGTTATGGGCCGTAATATGAAAGTCACCATCGCGGATAGTGACGGCAAAGAACTGGAGTCGCACAAAGTCTCTTACGGTACACGTATCACCGTCAAAGACGGCTCCAAGATCGAGCGCGGCGGACGTATAGCCGAGTGGGATCCCTATGCCACACCAATTATCACCGAAGTTGGCGGAACTGTCAGACTCCTAGATATGGTCGAAGGCGTCTCAGCCAAAGAAGAAACCGACGAAGAAACAGGTATTTCTTCCAAAGTCATCGTTGACTGGCGCGCCAGCGCCAAAGGCGGCGAAATTCAGCCTGTGGCTGTGATTGAAGACAAAAACGGCGAACCTGTGAACCTTGGTAGCGGCAATATTGCCCGTTACATGTTGGCGGTTGGCGCGATTTTGTCCCTGAATGATGGCGATGAGGTCAAACCTGGCGACGTTCTTGCGCGTATCCCCAAAGGCGGCGCGACCCAGCGTGACATTACCGGTGGTCTACCCCGTGTGGCGGAGCTTTTTGAAGCTCGTCGCCCGAAAGATGACGCGGTGATTGCCGACATCGACGGAAAAATTGAATTTACGCGTGATTACAAAAACAAGCGTAAAATCTCTATCTTACCTGAAGATGAAAGCATGGAGCCCACAACGTTCCTCATCGCAAAAGGTAAGCACATGCTTGTCCAAGATGGTGACCGCGTGAAAAAAGGCGACTATCTGATTGATGGTAACCCTGCGCCGCATGATATTTTGCAAATTATGGGCGTCGAAGCTCTTGCTGAATATCTCGTCGACGAAGTCCAAGGCGTTTACCGCCTGCAGGGCGTGCCGATTAACGACAAGCACATCGAAGTGATTGTCCGGCAAATGCTGCAAAAGGTCGAAGTCACCGATGCAGGCGACTCGTCTTTCTTAAAAGGCGATTCTGTCGACCGTATTGAGTTCATCAAAGCCAATGAAGCTCTGTTTGAGCGCAACAAAGATGCCCGTATGGCGGAAGCCACACCGATCTTGCTCGGTATTACGAAGGCCTCTTTGCAAACACGTTCCTTCATCTCGGCAGCGTCCTTCCAAGAAACCACACGTGTGCTCACCGAAGCGTCCGTCAATGGCAAGGAAGACATGCTCGAGGGCCTCAAAGAAAACGTCATCGTGGGCCGTCTTATTCCGGCAGGTACCGGCAGCAATCTTCGCCGCTACCAGAAAATCGCCAACGAGCGGGATCAAAAACTTCTCGAAGAGCGCGCTTCTGCAGCGGCTCCGATCGAAGAGTTCCCAAGTGAAATTACGGACGAAGCTGCGGCTGAATAAACATTCTCCGCATAACAGACTTAAAAAGCCGCTCTCTTTGTTTTAAAGAGGGCGGCTTTTTTTGTCTGCAACTTGGCATAGGCGGTTATTGCGCCTACAGTTCGCTATGCTTGACGCAAAAACAGTTTTTGAGCAGTTACAAACCTTGATCGGGGACTGGCGCGGAATCAATCAAGACGGTGAACCCGTCCGTATCCGGTACTATCTGACGGCCAACGATACAGCATTGGTAGAGGACTGGACATTTCATAATGGCATGACCGCGCCGACAGTCTTTCATCTTGATGGCAGTGAGCTGATCGCCGCCCATTATTGCCCGCTGGGTAATCAGCCCCGTCTTAAACTCAACAGATCAGACACATCTGGACGTTTAAAATTTGAATTTTGGGATATCACGAATTTAACCTCGGATGAGGCAGAGCATTGCCATGCGTTTGATATGATTTTTTTGGATAAAAACCAACTTCACCGAAAAGAAAACTATATTTGCGCTGGTGTCCACGACATAAATGGCACAACGTTCACACGTTGCCTCTAGCTCCAAAAGGGTGTGATTATGCAAAAGCTTATTTTTACGATGCTTACCTCTTCATTGTGCGCCTGCGCGTCTCTGCCCGCCGCCGATCCTATTAGAGACAGTTCTGCGCTCCACACACAAATGCTGACACTTGATACACATGTGGACATACCTCTTGATTATATGACTGGTATTGATCCGGGCATAGATACAGATTTGCAGGTTGATCTTGGAAAATTACGCGCCGGAGAGCTCGATGCGGCTTTTTTCATTGTCTACACGCCGCAGAGCACGCTTACCTCGGATGGCTACGCCGTAGCCGCAAAGATTGCAGAAACCCGCATGTCCGCCATACAGGCACTCAATAAACGTTATTACGACCGCGTAGAGCTTGCTGTTACGGCGAGTGATGTTCGGCGCATCGTGGGCGCTGGTAAACAAGCCGTGCTTGTCGGCATGGAAAACGCCTTCCCTTTGGGCCCGACTGTTGATGAGGTTCCGCGCTGGGCCGAGCGCGGAGTACGGTATATGGGGATCACTCATTTCGGGCATAATCAATTTGGTGATAGCTCCAATCCGCATCCTGAGCGGGATGACGGGCCGCGTTATAACGGCTTATCTGACCTTGGCCGCTCGCTTGTCATATCCCTGAATGAAGCCGGAATCATGGTCGATGTCTCTCATGCGGGAAAAGCGACAATGATGCAGGCAGCAGACCTGTCCCGCGCGCCTATCATCGCCTCCCATTCCGGAGCTAAAGCCGTCGCAGATAGCGCCCGCAATCTGGATGACGAGCAACTTAGAAAACTACGTGATGTAGGCGGAGTTGCGCAAATGGTGGCTCTTGATGTGTATGTGAAACCCTACACGCAAGCCCAAGAGGACTATCAGGCCAAAGTGCGCCGCGATATGGGGCTTGAAACCCGCGAAGCTAGGAATGCTATGAACGCCGACATGTCCGCAAAATATGACGCTGAGATGGATAAAATTTGGGATATCGAGCCGCGTGCTAACGTCGCCGACTTTGTTGATCATATTGATCACGCCGTCAAAATTGCCGGGATCGATCATGTTGGTATCGCTTCAGACTTTGATGGCGGGGGCGGCATTACCGGATGGCAAGACGCCTCTGAGACCGGGAACGTTACAGCTGAATTAATCCGCCGAGGCTACACCACTGAAGACATTGGAAAAATCTGGAGCGGAAATCTACTCCGCGTCATGGAAGCCGTTGAAACCGAGGCCGCGCGTTAAGCCCTTTTGAATACTCCGTTTTTGTCTTCACCGGAGAATTTAGGCATATTCAGGATGTATTCAACCTCGTAATTTCATGATAGCGACACGGGGCTTAATTGCGTTAACAAAGCGCATCATGAAATGGGGAATCAAAATGAAAAAACTTATCGCCGAATTTATCGGCACAGGTACACTTGTACTGTTTGGCTGCGGGGCGGCCGTTTTGGGCGGCGCAGAAATCGGTCAAGCCGGCATTGCGGCGGCTTTCGGCCTCGCCATCGTAGCCATGGCCTACGGCATCGGGCCAATATCAGGTTGCCATGTCAACCCGGCTGTTTCATTCGGTGCCTTTGTGTCCGGGCGGATGGGCGCAGGCGACATGGTCAAATATTGGATCGCTCAAATGTTAGGCGCTGTCGTCGGCGCAGCAATTCTCTATATGATCGCCAGCGGCAAGGCAGGCTTTGACGTAGCCGTTAATGGCTTGGGACAAAATGGATGGGGCGCCGGGTATCTGGGTGAATACTCTATGCAATCTGCGCTAATATTCGAAATTGTCGCCACCTTCCTCTTTGTCGTCGTCATCTTAGGCGCTACGCACGAAAAAGCTCCGGCTGCGATGGCAGGCTTGGCGATTGGTTTAACCTTGTGGGTTATTCACCTTGTTGGCATTCAGGTGACAGGCGTGTCTGTTAACCCGGCCCGCAGCTTCGGTCCTGCTCTATTCACCGATATGAGCCAGTTATGGCTATTCCTTGTCGCTCCGCTTATTGGCGCGGGTCTCGCCGGAATAGTTTTTAAAACCGGATTGCTAGAAGATAATTCATAGCCATCGAATTTTCATAAATAACTGAGCGGCCAATTCTTGACCGCTCACTATTTCGCATAAAAAAAAACCCTCGCCGAAGCGAGGGTAAGAGTTAGGTGATTGTTGTCCTGCGCGTGCGCGACATAGAAGCGCGAGCAGGATGAAAGAGGCAAAAGACATGTCCCATTCGTGACTCTCCTTGCAAGTGCCGTGCCAACTTTGAATTCCCTTATTTGGGGCGTAAAATTAACCATTAGTTTACGCAACTGTTCCAATTCGAACCATATGACGTCCCATTTTGAGACATCATATTATTAATGGCGATAAAGTGTTTCATTATGGCCCATAATGAAACAGGATGGGTTTTTCAGTTTTCTTTTTTAGAAGCATCTGTTTTTTGCGTAAATTTCTCAAAATAGGTATAAATTACATCTTCAGTGCGGCTTGCTGCATTTCGCCATGTTGGGGCGGTTTCAAGGTTTAGTACAACCCCTTCAGCGCTGACCACAAACACTGTTGGGGTGCCTACAATATTTTGCACGCCAAAATCATTAGCGATGTCGATATTTCGGTTTTTCTGACCGACGTCTACAAAAACAAGTCTATAATTTTCGCGTAGCAGGGTTTGGAAACGTTCTTTTTCAAATTGAGCGGCGAGACCTCGGCTATCATGGCACCAATTCGCGCCCATTGCGACAAGCGTCATTTTTCCATCAGCTTTGGACGCCGCTAAAGCGCGGTTCACATCTACGCGGGCATTGGCCGCTGCGTCATAAGGCGTAGGTTCCGCGTGGGCGGCATGCGCGCCCTCTTCGCTGTGCGCCGCGCTCATGGCCATACAGCCCGCGAGCGTGAGGCCTAAAGCGCCTGATATTAAAAACCGTGTGATGGGCATTCTATCCTCCAAAATATCAAGCCTTGATGTCATAGGGATGTGTAAATACCAAGCGCCGACGCGCACATATGAGCATAAAATTAAGTTTGGCCCAATTCCTTGGCCCGTTTGAGCGCTGCTGCCACCGTTTCGCGCATCAGTGGAGGCAAGCCTTGGGCGCTCATCAACACATCCAGCGCGGCCTGTGTTGTCCCATTAGGCGAGGTGACCGCTTGGCGTAGCTCTGTAGCGCTCGCCTTATCCTTCTTGAGTAGTTCCCCCGCACCAATGATTGTTTGCCTGGCAAAGTCAGGGGCAAGTTCCGGCGGAAGACCTATGGCCATTGCGGCTGCCTCCAAGGCCTCAGCCATATGAAAAACATAAGCCGGGCCGGATCCTGACACGGCTGTGACGACGTCAATCAGGTTTTCTGTCTCGACCTCATGTACTTTACCTCCGGCCAAAAGCAGGTTGCGTGCCATCTCTTTTTGCGCATCAGACACACTGGGCTCACACGTAAATGCGGTTATGCCTGCGCCTATAGCGGACGGTGTATTTGGCATGGCGCGGATCAGAGCTTGTGTAGGAAAAACCGTCCTGAGTGCGGCAAGGCTTGTTCCTGCCATAATCGATATCACAAGAGCCTTATCAGGAACCACTCCCGCAATATCCCGGCCAAGCGTGTCAAACATTTGCGGCTTAACCGCCAATAGCACACATTTAACCGAGGCCAGTTTACGTTTCGGAGCGTCCAAATGCAGCGCGCCCTGTTCTATGATTTGCTGAGCCGCAACTCCGGGACATGGATCAAGGATCACGAGCTGCTCTGGTGCTAAGCTCTTACGCCGCCCGCCAACCCAGCCGGACATGAGCGCGCCGCCCATGCGGCCAGCGCCGACAACGAGATGTGTACGCGCGGAAGTTTTCGCTCCGGCCATGATTAAGGATGCGCTGCCAAATCGACCAAAGCCGATGTTAGGGCATCTTCGGGAGACTTGCCGGCCCAAACTACATATTGGCAAGCCGGATAGCCGCGCTCTGCGGCATCAAGCGCCAGAGCAATCAAATCCTGCGCCTGCTCGGTTTTCAGGCGCGCGCCGCCGCGTAGAGAATGAGCGTTACGGTAAACCAATGCGCCCGTTTTTTCCCAATAATCGAAATGCCCAACCGTCAAACGCTCATTAATCAATGACATAAGACGGCATAAATCATCAGAGCGCCCGCCGGGAGTGCGGCCATCAAATATCAAAAAGAATTGAACCTGCTCGGTCTGCGAATCCCATGTCACAGAGACATCATGATTACACCAAAGCCCAGGTAAAGAGACATGAAGCTCGTCCTCCCGGACACGTTCATAATCATAATGTTCAGCAATACAGAGCCGTTCAAAAACGGCGAGTGGATTGTCTCGTGCCGCAAGGACACTTTTGAGGCCCCTCGCGGGACGTATAATTTGCTCATCAGCGAGGTTCATTTTTGCCCCCAATACCATTCTTATTAATAGAACCGTATGAGTTTAAGCAAAAAACACAAGATATAGTTATCTAAACTCTGTTGATAACTATATTTAGTTTAAAAAAGCGTTAAAGCGCGGTTAACTCTACTTTGCCGCTTTGGCCTGCCGTTCAAGCGCGGAGACTTTTTTCTTAAGCGCCTCAGTTTCAGCCTTAGACGCCAACAGCATCTCTTTTAGAATTTCAAATTCATCACGGCTAACCAAATCCATATCGGAGATCAACCGCTCGGCCTGCGCGCGGCCCATAGCTTTGACCTCGTCGCCAACGCCTTTCACCGCGCCGACAGCGTTGGTCATCAGGTTTGTAAGATCGTCAAGGGGTTTAGATTTCGTTTGCATAGGGTCCGCTTTCAAGATTTCTGGTGTCAATTTTGACTTTCTTTATATGTAGGGCCGCTATAACACATTTTCCAGTACCACCCTTGAAACGAATTGACGCGCCATGCTGACATTGCTTATCGACGCCATTACTTTCCCTAGCTGGATCAGCGATACCGCTATCCCGTTGCCCGGCCCGCTGAGCATTAAATGGTATGGGCTAGCTTATATTGTCGGCATCATTAGCGCTTATTATTGGGCATTGCGCACCACGCGCCGCAAAGATGTATGGATCCCGGATGGGATCACGCGCGGCAATGAAATTATTCCGAACAAAACGATGCTCGAAGATTTTGCCTTTTATTGCATGCTTGGTATTATTGTCGGCGGGCGGCTTGGCTCTGTGCTGCTTTATGATCTGGACAAATATATCGCCGATCCGTTGGCCGTGCTGCGCGTTTGGGAAGGCGGCATGGCCTTTCACGGCGGCTTTGCCGGTGTGTGCGCGGCCGTTTGGTATGTCACGCGTAAACACAAGATTAGCCTCTGGCGCTGGGCGGATATGGCCGCAATAGGCGCGCCGCTGGGTATTTTTGCCGTGCGCTTGGCTAACTTTGTCAACCAAGAGCTTTATGGACGGCCTACAGATGTCCCGTGGGCGTTTATTTTCGGGACGGATTACACGGCGCAGCCCCGCCACCCGAGCCAGCTTTACGAAGCTGCGCTTGAAGGCCTTGCGATCTTTTTCATTCTCTGGTTTGCCGCCCGCAAGCACAAAGCCTTAACCCGTCCGGGTATCTGCGCCGGGCTGTTCTTTTTGCTCTATGGGATATTCCGGATTTTTGTCGAGTTTTTCCGCGAACCTGACGCGCCGCTGTTTGGACCCCTCACGCGCGGTATGAGCTATTCTTTGCCCATGGTGCTTATTGGTCTGTGTATTGTGATCTGGGCGCGCCGCCGCCCGCCTGTTGCGCCCAAACGCATCCCTGACCCCGTTAAGACAAAGGACGCCTAAGTTGTGAGCTTAAGCGCGCGCCTGATCACCCGTATTCAGGCCGAAGGCCCGATCAGCGTCGCTGAATATATGACGCTGTGTTTGCTTGATCCGATCGATGGATATTATCCAACGCGCGACCCGCTTGGCAGTGAGGGGGATTTTATCACGGCGCCCGAAATTTCGCAGATGTTCGGCGAAGTACTCGGCCTCTGGGCCCTGCAGTGCTGGCAGGATATGGGCCGCCCGCAAACCTTGCAGTTCGTTGAGCTTGGCCCGGGACGCGGCATTATGATGAGCGATATGCTGCGCGCTGCACAGCTCGACCCCGGCTTTGCCAAGGCCGTGCGAGTAGTTCTGATTGAGGCCAGCGCCGCTTTAGAGGCCGTTCAAGGCCGCACGTTAGCGCAGACTTGCGTCCCGGTGAGCTGGGCGGCGGACATTTCGCAAGTCCCGCCGGGGCCGGCTATCTTCGTCGGTAATGAATTTCTCGACTGCTTGCCCATTCGTCAGTTCATTCAAAAAGACCGCTTTGCCGGGCGCGCGGGCTGGCATGAGCGCGTCGTGACCTATGACAAGGATGCGCAAAACCTGGCCTTCGCTGTCTCGCCCTCTCCCATCAGCGCCGCCGTGCAACAAACATTACCCGCCGCCCAAGCAGAGGCCCGCAATGATGATTTACTCGAGGTCTGCGCCGCCGCGCATCCACTGCTCGATCATCTCAAGGAACGTTTTACGCAGGATATGGGACGCGCCATGTTTATTGATTACGGGCCAGACGCCACAGAATTTGGCGATAGCTTTCAAGCACTTAAGCGGCATGAAAAAGTCGGCGTTTTTTCCGACCCGGGCAACACAGACCTGACGGCGCGTGTAGACTTTGCCGCGCTCAAACATTTTGCCGATGACATCAATCTATCCGCGACATCCGTCGTGACCCAGAGAGAGCTGCTCTCGCGGTTGGGACTGGAAATTCGCGCTGTCGCTCTCGCTCGTGCCAAGCCCGAGGCCCGCGATAAGCTCGCCCGGCAAATGGAGCGGCTGATGGCAACAGAGCAAATGGGGACATTGTTTAAAGCCATATGCTTCCAATCAGAGGGCCTCGAGACCCCGCTTGGCTTCCGCACTAGCCCCTAACGAGCCCTCGCAGCGCTCATTAGTCTCAAGGTATGTAAGTTTTATCTTCGCGGGCACGATGAAAATATAAAAAAGCAAAAGCGGAAGAACTAATATCCTATCAGGATCTTGCATGTAATGTAAAAAATACTAGACATTGCACCGCCTCCCCCTTATATATGTAAAAAATACCTTACATACTGGATAAATAACATGACAAAAATTGAAGATAAGAGTGAACAAGAGCGGCAGAGCTGGGTGACGTTGCTTGCGGACGGGGCCGTTTTTATCTATTTCTGGCAAGCGGCGACACAGGGTCTTTCGCCGCGCTTAGTACACACGGACATGTCTGAGTTTGGCGGCATTATTATCGGCGTGATTTTTGTAACCATTGTCACCCACGCCGTCATTGCCGCCATCTTTGATCTGCGAAAGCGCAAGGAACCCTATGAGGTGGATGAGCGTGATATATTGATTGAGCGGCAAGGCGCGCACTGGGGCTACCGCTTGATGCAATACGGCGTGGGGTTTGTTATTGTCATGATGCTACTACATGCTGGCCTCGGTGGAACCTATCAACCGCCCGTACCTATGAGCCGTCCAGCCGAAATAATATTTGCCCTACTCGTGATCAGTTACGTGGCCGATCTGGTCAAACATGGCATCATGATCAGAGCCTACAGGGCTTAGAAATGGGCGGTAAAAAAACCAGTATCACGAACCATATCAAACGCGTGCGCCTCGCGCGCACCAACATGACGCAGGCGGAGCTTGCGCGCAAGGTCGGCGTCACGCGGCAAACTATTATCTCCATTGAGGCACAAAAATACGCGCCGTCCCTAGAACTTGCGTTCCGAATAGCCCATATCTTGGAGACACCCGTAAATGAGCTGTTCCAGTTTGACCCGACGGGCCTCGAAATTTAATTCAAGGATACCATATGACAGATATCAAAGCTTATGCCGCACCAAGCGCAAATGCGCCGCTTGAGCCTTTCACCTATGATCCCGGCCCCTTGCCAGAGGATCAGGTCGAAATTGATGTGACGGCGTGCGGTCTTTGCCATTCTGATGTGTCGATGATTGATAATGAATGGGGCGCATCCAGCTATCCGCTCGTGCCGGGCCATGAGGTTATCGGCACAATCACAGCGGTCGGATCCAAGGTCAGCCACGTCAAACCTGGGCAGACGGTCGGGGTCGGATGGACGTCAGAGAGCTGTTTGACCTGTGGTCAATGTATGTCCGGCGCGCATCAGCGTTGCGGCTCCGGTGTGCCAACTATTCGCGGGCATCATGGCGGCTTTGCTGACAGAATGCGCGTTCAAGCGATATGGGCGATCCCCTTACCGGATGACATGGATGCGCGCTCTGCCGGGCCGTTATTTTGCGGCGGCATTACTGTATTTGCACCGTTTCTGGATTATGATATTCGCCCGACAGACAAAGTCGGCGTGATCGGCATTGGCGGGCTGGGCCATTTAGCCGTGCAATTTGCCCGCGCTTGGGGATGTGAGGTCACGGCCTTCACAGGATCCATGGACAAGACAGATGAACTTAAAACCCTCGGCGCGCACAAAGTTGTGAATAGCCGCGATGATAATGCGTTGAAAAACCTGCGCGGGGAATATGATGTGATCCTCTCGACGGTGAATGTGAATCTCGGCTGGCACCGCTACGTCGCCGCGCTCGCGCCCAAAGGCCGCTTGGTGCAAGTCGGCATGATTACCAACCCGATGCCGATTATGTCGGGGCAACTCATTACGGGCCAAAAACAAGTGGGCGGCTCAGATACAGGCTCCCCGCATATGACGGTCAAAATGCTCGAATTTTGCACGCGCCATAATATCAAACCCATGGTGGAATATTTTAAGTTTGATCAGATCAATGAGGCGATTACGCACCTTAAATCCGGCAAGGCGCGTTACAGAATTGTGCTGGAACCTTAAACATCAACGGCGGGTCATGCATGTCTGGCAAGCCCGCCATTCAGTCTTATTTCTTGTTCAACCTCATTTGTGTGGCAGGATAAAAAAACATAAAAACATACGAAGGAACGCATTATGTCTTCACTGTCACTGTATGCTGCCTGTATCCCGGCGCTGGATCGCACACTTGGAAATCTTGAGCACGTGCTCAAAAAAGGTGAGGCCGATGCCAAAACCCGGGATATTGATCCGTCCGTATTTTTGAACGCCCGGTTAGCGCCAGATATGGCCAACCTGATTAAACAAATTCAAATCGCCACGTCATTGGCCAAAAACTGTCCACACAGATTAGTCGGCACAACGCCGCCGGTCTATGAGGACACCGAAGCCACGTTTGAGGATCTCTATGCCCTCATCGCTAAAACCCGTACTGAGATCACCGGATTTACACCCGAACAGATCAACGGCACGGAAGACCGGGCATTTTCCGTGAAAATTGGCCCCGGTGAGCGCGACTTTACCGGAATGAGCTTTCTGTTTGGATTTATTTATCCAAATGTGCTTTTTCATTGCACAACCGCCTATAATATTCTGCGTCACAACGGCGTTCCGCTCGGCAAGCTTGATTTCTTTGGCGGCGGAAGTCTATAAAGCGCAACATTAAATAAAGCCGCCAAACGCTGCCCATACATTATTAACTATGAATAGACTAAACTAACTCCCAAACGGGGTGGGTTATATGGACGATTTGACGGCGGATAAATACGAAGCCAAGCTGCGGTTTTTAACACCGCGGCGACGCACTTTCCTGTTGGCGGCAACGGCGTTGATTATTTTCGCCCTCGCGCTCACCTTTGTTTGGCATGTTCTGCACGAATATACGCTGGCGCAAATTACAGACAGTATTCGCTCTATTCCCGCCTCAGCCGTCGCATTGTCTATCCTCGCTATGGCGATCAGCTTTGCTGGCATTTCCGTCTATGATTACATGGCGCTGCCCTATACCGACAAGCGCATGCCGTTGTCCAAAACGGTGTTTACCTCATTTTGCGCCTATGCGATCTCCAACTCGTTGGGAATGACGGCGGTGACCAGCAATGCCATCCGCTACCGGCTCTATTCCTCTTGGGGATTGGGCGCGGGCGAAGTTGCAATTGTCGCGTTTATTACCACCACGTTTTTAGTCTTTAGCGGCCTGACGTTGATATCCGCCGGATTGATCATCGACAGCGCAACCTTTGAAACAGTCTTCCATTTGCCCAAACCCATCTCTTTATCTCTGGGCGCAGTGTTGGCGGTTTGCGCCTTTGCCGGGCTCGGTTTTTTTCTGCGCGGGCCGGGCGTGAGCACTTTTCGCAAAATATCTATTAACTTACCAACCAAAAAACATGTGATGTGCCAATGGGGCGTCGGGATGATCGACTGGATTACTGCCGCTGTCACGCTGTATGTGCTACTGCCGAGCAGTCCAGAGTTTACGCTGCTGACGTTTGTACCTATTTTTGTCGCTGCCCATTATGCCGGCGCGATCAGTGGTCTACCCGGCGGCATCGGTGTCTTTGAAGCGATTGTGCTCTTGCTTGTGCCTACAGGCGACGAGCTTGCAATCGCAGCCGCGCTGATAACGTTTCGCTGTATTTATTATTTCTTGCCGCTCATTATTTCCGTTATTTTGTTGACCATTCACCAAGCGCGGGAAGAAAAAGAACGACTCAAAACAGGTCACGCCCATGCGGCGAGTTTTATGGGCAGCATCTCGCCCGTGCTCTTTAGCCTGATGACATTCCTGACAGGCGCGGTGATGTTGATTTCTGCGGCCACGCCAAAGCTACTTCCGAATGTCGAGATGGTGGCAAAATTTATTCCCCATGCAGTCATTGAAATTTCGCATTTATTTGCCAGTGCTATCGGGACTTTGTTGTTGCTTGTCGCCATGGGCCTGCAAAGGCGCCTGTATAGCGCTTGGCGGTTAGCGGTTATTCTGTGCGCAGCAGGCGCGGCCTTTAGCCTGTTTAAGGGCGCGCCGCCTTTACAGGCTATGCTCACGGCTGGGCTCGGCCTTTGCCTCTTCTGGGCAAAGAGCGCGTTCTACCGCAAAGGCGACTTACGGCAGATCACGTTAACATGGACGCGCCTTGGCGCGATATTCGGCACCCTTGGCCTTGCGCTTTGGGCCGGGTTTTACGCCTCCCGCAACGAAGCCTATTCCAACGATTTGTGGTGGGATTTTGCGCTGCAACAGGACGCGTCAAAATTCCTGCGCGCAGCGGCCACGGTGGCTGCCGTCTTGCTGATTTATTTTGTCTGGCGCGCCATGAACCCGCCACGCATCATTGCCGCGCCTGAAGACTCGGACGAAACTCTTGAGAAAGTTCGCCGCATCCTAACCCACGCAGAAAATGCCACCGCCGAAGCCAGCCTTGCCTTAATTGGCGATAAGAAGTTCCTGTTTTCCGACTCTGATAATTCTTTTATTATGTACGGTGTCAAAGGGCAAAATTGGCTATCTATGGGCGAGCCCGTCGGTCTTGAGAGCGAGCGCAAAGCTTTGATGCGTAAATTTTGTGATCTCGCCGATCAGAGCGGGGCCTGGCCCGGTTTTTATTCGGTCCGCCCGCAATATCTCACAGACTGTATTGACATGGGGTTGGCCGTGCAAAAGATCGGCGAAAAGGCTTTGGTCCCGCTCACAAACCTGTCTTTCGAAGGCGGTAAGAAAGCCAAGTTTCGCCAATCGCGCAATCGAGCGATAAAGCGCGGCTGCACCTTTGAGGTAATCCATCCTGCCATAGATTCAGCCCAGATGGACGTGTTGGAGGCCGTCTCCAATACGTGGCTGAAAGATCATCAAGGTAAAGAGAAAAGCTTCTCGTTGGGTCGCTTTGATCGGGCCTTATTGGCGGGTACGCCCGTGGCGATCATCCGGCTTGAGGGGGAGATTGTGGCCTTTGCCAATCTGTGGATGACGCAGGATAAACGCGAAGTCTCGCTTGACCTCATGCGGTATAAAAATGTTGGGCTCAACGGAATGATGGATTATTTATTTGCCGAGATTATGCTGTGGGGCTCGGAGCAAGGGTACAGATATTTCAGCCTCGGCATGGCACCGCTCGCGGGACTCGATACCCATAAACTCGCACCGCTCATGTCCAAAATCGGGGCTATGGTTTATAAATATGGTGGACGTATTTACGGTTTTGAAGGTTTGCGCGTGTTCAAAAGCAAATTTGATCCGGAATGGGAGCCCGTCTATCTCGCCGCGCCCAGCCAATTCGTTATGCCGATCGCGCTAGGCAATCTTGCTCTCCTTAGTAGCGGCGGACTCAAGGGGCTCTTACAGCGCGAAGGTTAGGGGTCCGGATCATAACCAAATCTGTCTGTAAGATCACATACGGTAACCAACCAGCATGTGAGATTGTGGACAACGAAGCAAAGCAACCTTTCATGATGTGTCCCTTAAGTTGACAAAATGCATTTTGCGCACGCTTTGATTTGCGCTATGCTGTTTGCCAAGCCTGATGACAACAATGATAAAACGGGCACACGCGGGAAACAGTATGGAAACACCTATTTTAAAATCCGAGGGTCTGTCCAAGCGCGGACAGCGGCGCATTAGGCGCAATTTGTTTGAGGCGTTTCTTGAGGCTATGGCGAGCCACGGGGCAAAAAAAGAAATCCTAACGGATGGCGACGGACGGGTGTTGACCTATGGAGAGATCACGCGAGCGGCCTTTGCTCTATCCGTTCCTTTGAGTAAAATCACAGATCCGCGCGAGAACGTAGGCATTTTACTCCCGACAGGAGCCGGAGCGGTAATTGCCTTTCTCGCCGTGCATGCGGCAGGGCGAACGCCCGCTATGCTTAACTTTACCGCCGGAGTTAAAAACCTCACCGCGGCTGCCAAAACCGCGCCGCTGACAACGGTTATAACCGCTCATAAATTTGTTGAAATTGGCGGATTGGAATCACTCATTGAGGACCTTTCAGGCGCTGTTAATTTTATCTACCTTGAGGACATGCGCGAAGATATAGGGCTAAAAGGAAAATTACGAGCCGTATTTGGGCCTAAACTACCCTCGCTCTTTGTTCCCCGCGCTTCCCCGGACGAGGCTGGGGTTATCCTGTTTACCAGTGGAACAGAAGGCAATCCCAAGGGTGTGGTGCTAACCCATGCCAACATCTTGGCCAATATCGAACAGATTGAGCAGCATGTGCGGTTGGAAGATCACGATATCATTTTTAATCCATTGCCCACATTTCATTGCTACGGCCTGACGGCAGGAACCCTATGGCCAATCTTTAGCGGTCATCCGGTCGTGACGCATCCCTCGCCGCTACAAACAAAAACCGTTGCCAAACGTATTTTTGCATCTCGGTCTACGGTTCTATTCGCGACCGACACATTCTTGCAGCAATATATGCGCGCCAGTGCGGACGGGGGTCTGAACTCCCTGCGCATAGCAGTCTGCGGCGCGGAGCGTGTGCGCGAAGAAACTCGCAACACTGCCGAGCGGCGCTTTTCTTTCGAAGTCCTCGAAGGGTACGGGGTGACGGAATGCGCGCCTGTTCTCGCGGCGAACCAACCCGGTGATATTCGGGCAGGCACGATTGGTAAAATGCTCCCGGGAATTGAAACACGCCTTGAGCCTGTGGAGGGCCTCGAAGATGCCGGCTGCCTGTGGGTGCGCGGTCCCAATATCATGAAGGGCTATATCTCTCCTGATAATCCAGGTGAGGTCGCCCCTCTCACAGGCGGGTGGCATAATACGGGCGATGTAGTCTCTGTGGATACTGAGGGCTATTACGTTATCCGTGGCCGGATCAAGCGCTTTGCCAAAATTGGCGGCGAGATGGTCTCTCTGACCGTGGTTGAAAATTGTGCCTCGGCCCTGTGGCCAGATCATATGCATGCCGCAGCGATTATCCCCGATCCGCGAAAAGGCGAGCAAATCATACTCGTCACCGATCACCCCGAGCCTAAGCGGCACGAGCTTTTAACTTGGGCACAAACCCACGGTGTACCCGAAATTTCTGTACCTAAAAAGATCGTCAGCGTTGACAGCTTACCAGTTCTTGGAACGGGAAAATTAGATTATGTCTCCATAACAGCCAAGGCCAAAGAAGCCACTGGCCGTATAAAAAACAAGGCCTGAGCGCGACTCCCCTGCTAGCCACACACATTGGGTTTTGCGGCGAGCGGCTCAAAGGTTGTTACGGACGCAGGACTGCCGGGCAAACTTTTACTGATGTCAGCCGTGTCTCAGAATCCACCAAAATGCGTCCGGATAAAAGTTCGCGTCCAATCAAAGCCTTGTAATTAAACCCCGTCCGGTCGGCGAGATTGACCTCAGCGAAGACTGTATAGCCGCCAATACATACGGGTAACTTTACCACAGGACGGCTAAGCGCCCCGCCCATCTTTGTTTTTATTTTGGTCACCCGCACAACGCGTTCATCAAATTCAAAGGCCTTACCCTTTTCATCATTAAGGCTGAACTTGACCCACTGTGTTTTGTCCGGTTTTAAATACAGCTCCACATGAGACGCCTCCACGGAACTTGTATCTGCTCCCGTATCCAACTTCGCAATCATCTGCGCGCCCTGCTCTCCGAATCGCACGCGCTCAAGATATCCCAAAATCTGCCTTTTGGTGTTTGCGGTTGGGTTTGGGTTTGGGGTAGCTTTTTCGGGACTAGATTGCGCCAACGCAGGGACGCAAAGCTGTAAAGTCAGAGCGATATATACGGCGTATTTCATTTTTCTATGCTCTGATAAAGGCGTAATAGGGTGGGCTGTAGTTCAAAGATTAACTTCGTCCTGATACAAACCACAGTTCAACTTGATTGACTATATTTATGTTTACCCGCCTGCAAAATCTCCAGGTTTCATGTAACCTCGTTTTAACATCCGCTTTTGTCGCAAAGCTCCAAAATCAATTCTGTTACCACGTCGTACTCTTTCCCAAAATCATGCCCACCCGGCAAGTTGATCATGTTTAAATTTTGCGACGGCATTAATACGTCTGATGGCCCGGTGAAATCGTCTTCGCCGCGCACGTAAAGCACAGGGGTGCCTTCGGAAAGCCGCTTAATCTCTGGCGCTGTGGGCATTGCATTTTGGGTCGATTTATTCAGCCAACTGCGAAAATAAAACCGGAAATCAGCTTTATCAGGCGGTGCCAGTAAAACTACAGCTTGAATACGGTTTTTCCATTCATCACCAAGGCGGTTAACGGCAAAGGGCAGTGTCCCTGCACCGAACGAATAACCAATCAAAAGAAATCTATCACCGGGATATTGCGAATGCCTTAAGCGCAGTTGGCGCTCCAAATCACGCGCCATGGCTTTGGGGGATCTCAATCGCCAGAAATAGCTAATCGCTTTGATCGTCGCTGACCCAATACCGCGCGCAGCTAATCTATCCGCAAGCGCCGGGGCCACACTGGTGATAAGCCCGTCGCCGGAAATAATAAGCGCGTAAAGGTTTGTTGCGCCCTCCGGAGTTGTCCCAGACGGGTCTACAGTATTTTTATGCGCGTCCATCATAAACGCTGCTTATCACATGGGCGATAAAAGAAAGACTAAAGCAGGTCAATAATAGGTCGCGAGAGCCTTCGCATCATAATCGAGGAGTTCATCATTGCGGCATTCTTTGACTTTTGTCGCCCACTCCGGGTCTTGCAAAATCGCGCGGCCAACCGCGACGAGATCAAACTCTTTCTTCTCAAGCCGCTCCAGCAGATCATCCAATGCTCGCGCTTGACTGCTCTCGCCTTGGAATGCGCCGATAAAATCACCTGACAGACCCACAGACCCCACAGTGATTGTGGGCAAACCCGTGAGCTTTTTCGTCCAGCCGGCAAGGTTAAGATCGGAGCCTTCAAATTCAGGCTCCCAGAACCGGCGCTGCGAGCAATGGAGAATATCAACGCCCGCATCGACAAATACGTTCAGGAACGCTTCAAGCTCAGCCGGGTTTTGCGCCAGCTTGGCCGTATATTCTTGTTGCTTCCATTGGGAGAAGCGCAAGATGATTGGCATATCCGGGCCAACCTGTTTGCGAACTTCGGCAATAATTTCGCCGCCAAAACGCGCGCGCTCCACTAGTGAGCCGCCATATTTGTCCACGCGCGCATTCATAACGCCCCAAAAGAACTGGTCTATCAGGTAACCATGCGCGCCGTGAATTTCAACGCAATCAAACCCCAGCTTAGCCGCCTCGCCCGCCGCATTAGCATAGGCCATAACCATGTCAGCGACTTCGCTGTCGCTCGGAGGTGGCATAACAGATTTCCCCGTATGGGTGATCCCTGACGGGCTGTCGGATTGAGCCTCAGGAACCGGGCCCGTGCCGGGTTTGCGCACCATACCCACATGCCAAAGCTGCGGCGCAACCTTACCGCCAGCGCCGTGCACATGTTCAACCACATTTTTCCATCCTTTAAGCGCGGCCTCTTGGTGAAAATTTGGCACTTTAGCATCGTTGGACGCTCCGCCCCGGCCCACGGTTGTGCCTTCGGTCACGATCAGCCCTACATCCGCCGCTGCGCGCCGCGCATAATACTCCGCGACGTCCTGCCCGGGAACACCGCTTGGAGAATGGCTGCGTGTCATTGGTGCCATCACAATCCGGTTGGGGAGAGTCAGGGATTTACAAGTAAAAGGGGTGAAAAGTGGGGAGTTGGTCATAGCGGCTGTGTCTTATCTTAAAATGAAGTATCGATAACTGTGATGTAAGGAGCCAAGAACGAGAGTCCAGAGTGTTAACGTGAATTTAGGAAAATATTGATATCATTGCGTGAATGTCATTTTGAGATTTGTCCAACCCGTATCCGGAACCCCGAGAGATAACGCGCTATTTGTTCTAACCTCTTAATATACTTGCCAACCGGCCCTGTGATGTTATCGCTGAAAATTTCATTCCGAATATATACCTTCTTTAAAATCTACCTTGCAGCCTACTTTAAATGAATATCGCTTCACATTTTTGTCAGGGCTCGCCATTTGCTTGACCCGCTCACATCATTGTTTATGTTCCCATCCAACGATATAGAATGGGATGGGTCATGGGTTTGTGGACGACGTTTAAGCGCGAATATAATTACTTATCTAACATGCTGCGGATGTTGCGCTCGGTCAAAGATGTTGACCCTGCCTCGAACAAACTAATCTGTGATGATTTGGAAGGTTTGGTCGATAAATATGGATCAAATCTGGCTTTCATTGAGGATGAGCGCACGCAAACCTATGACGAGTTTGAGACTTATGCCAACCGCGTCGCCAACTGGGCGGTCTTGGAGGGCTGCACCACCGGGGACACGGTTGCTGTCTTTGTGCGCAATCGTTTGGAATATGTTGCCATCTGGTTCGGCCTGACAAAAGTCGGCGTTATCCCGGCACTACTGAATTATCAGCTCGCAGGCCCCGCGCTGGCGCACTGCCTGAATATTTCAGACGCGAAGTTGTTGATACTTGACCACGAGATGAGAGACGCATGGGACGCAGCCAAGCCAGACGTCAAAGGCGTTGCGAAAGTCTTTGCCGCCTTTGGCGATGTGGATGATTTTCCGCGTTTCGATGCTGCTCTGCTGGATACGCCGCCGCATAGACCAAATGGCGAGGCGCGCCAGCATATCAAAGCCGGCGAACAATGCATGAAGATGTTCACCTCCGGCACAACGGGTATGCCCAAAGCCGCTAAAGTGACTCATGTTCGGGCGCAAAATTATATGCGCGGCTTTGCGGCCGGAGCAAAAACTCAAGCCTCGGACCGGATGATGATGGTGCTCCCGCTTTATCATGCGACGGGGGGTTTATGCGGGGTCGGCGCAGCCTTATCGAGCGGCGGAGCTGTTATTGTGCGCCCCAAGTTTTCGGCCTCGACGTTTTGGGATGATGCCATCAAATATGAGGCAACATTATTTATGTATGTGGGCGAAATTTGCCGCTTTCTTTTATCCAGCCCGCCGCATCCACGCGAGCGAGACCATAAAATCAGATGGATCATGGGTAACGGCCTGCGACCGGAAGTTTGGCCGGGTTTTATCTCTCGGTTTAACATTCCGCATGTGATCGAGTTTTACGGCGCAACCGAAGGCAATGTGAGCCTTATCAATATCGACGGCCCCGTCGGCGCTATCGGGCGTGTGCCCAATTATCTAAAATTCAAATTTAATTGCGATATCATCCGGTATGATGTGGAAACAGCGATGAATGTGCGCGGCTCAGACGGGTTTTGCATCCGAAGCGACGATGAGGAGGTTGGGGAAGTTATTGGGGAAATCCGCTCGGATGATGCGCGTTTTCGATTTGACGGGTACGAGAATAAATCAGCTACAGACAAAAAAATTCTCAAGAACGTTTTTAAAAAAGATGATGCGTGGTTCCGCACCGGCGATCTGATGAAACGTGACAGCTTGGGCTATTATTACTTTATGGATCGCGTCGGAGATACCTATCGCTGGAAGGCAGAAAATGTTGCAACAGGCGAAGTCGCAGCCGCGCTCTCAAAGTTTCCAGGTATAACTCAAGCCAATGTCTACGGTGTTCAAGTCGACGGTTATGACGGGCGGGCGGGTATGGCGTCGCTCGTGGTCGACGGTGGTCTTGATTTGGCAAGATTGATGGAGCACATCAACTCTGCCTTACCGCATTATGCCCGCCCAGTATTCTTGCGGCTTTCAAGTGAAACTGACACAACCAGTACGTTTAAATTCAAGAAGACAAATTTGGTCAAAGCCGGATTTAACCCGGCCAACATTTCTGATCCGCTGTATTTTGCTGATCCAAAAACCAAGACCTACCGTCCCATTGATCCCGAAGTGTATGAGAATATCCTGTCGGGTCAAACTCGGCTTTAAGGCACAACATGGATCAAGACGTTCTCAGCTTTTGGTTTAAAGAAGCCGGCCCGAAAGCGTGGTTTACGAAAAGCGACGCCTTTGACGCCGGTGTACGAGAGCGTTTCGAAATTTTGGCAATTAAATTGGCAGCAGAAACGGCCAAACTGCCCCATAACTGGGAAGACCGTCCGGAAAGCAGTCTTGCGTTGATCATCGCGCTGGATCAATTTCCGCGTAATATGTATAGAGACACGCCTGCTGCTTTTGCGTGGGATGAGCTGGCATTGGAGTCTGCGAAACGTATGATTGAAAAAGGTTGGGATTTGAAAACTCCACAAGAGCGGCGCTCTTTTATTTACATGCCGTTTATGCATTCTGAAAGCTTAACCGATCAAGATCGCTGCGTTGAACTGGTCAATAGCCGTTTAAATGATGAGAGCACCTTGCATCATGCCAAAGCTCACAGGGACGTGATTAAACGCTTTCGCAGATTTCCCCACAGAAATATCATACTTGGGCGGCCGAGTTCACCAGAAGAGACAGAATACCTCAAGAACGGAGGGTACGCCCCTTGAAACATATCGGAATCTTTATTTTCAATGATGTGGAAGAGCTGGATTTCGTCGGACCCTATGAAGTCTTTACCATGATCAACACTGTACTGGAGCATCAAGGTAAGCCAGAGGGCGTCAAAGTCAGTCTAATTTCGAAAGACGGCAAAGATATTATAGGTAAAAAGGGTATGCGTGCCGGAGCGCATATGGCGATGACGGACGTGGTCGATTTAGACGTAATTTGCATCCCCGGTGGACAAGGCTCACGCGCCCAAATCAATGATGATGATGTGGTCATGTGGGTCAAAGAAACCGCCGCCACATGCGAGTGGGTGACCAGTGTCTGCACTGGCTCTTTCATTTTAGCCAAAGCAGGCCTGACCGGGGGCAAGCGCCTTGCTACATTTTGGGCCGCATTTGATGAATTTAAAGCATTGGGCCTTCAAGGCGAGCTTGTCCCGCATGTCCGCTATGTGCGCGATGGCAACGTTGTTACATCCGCAGGCATCTCCGCAGGCATAGACATGGCACTATGGCTGACAGGACAAATGTTTACCCCTAGTTTTGCACGCAAAGTGCAACGCGGCATGCAATATGATCCAGCTCCGCCTTACGCTGCGGATGTTTAGCGAAGATAACGATGAAAAAACCCAGAGATATCGCCGAGGACTTGCGCGCCCAGCTTGAACGCATGAAGCCTAAACCCGATCAAGTTTACACGATACACAACAACATTCGACGCCTGACCAATCAATTTGACAGTCCAGGTCCGGAAATGGCGCATGTGAAAAACTTCAATATTCCAAACGGTGACTTCCCTGTGCCTGTGCGCCTGTATGAGCCTTACGGGGCCTCCAAGGAACCCGGTCCGACACTGATTTACTTGCACGGCGGCGGATTTGTGACCTGTTCGGTTGAGAGCCATGAAGGCATTTGCCTGAGGGTTGCCAGCGGTTCCGCTTACCGCGTTATATCCGTCGATTACCGCCTCGCGCCAGAGTACCCCTATCCAGCGGGGCCAGAAGACTGCGAAGCCGTTGTGCGCTGGGTAATGGACGGATACGGCGCGGATCACGGGATCGACCGCCACCGCTTGGCTTTGGGCGGCGACAGTGCAGGCGGTAATATGACAGCCTACCTTGTGCAAAAATACCGCAAAGAGTTTAAAGCACAGGTGCTTTACTATCCACTATTGCAACTCGTGGAGATGAAACCTGCCAAACCCGGCCCGCAGGACATGCTACAGCTTGGCGTTATGGCCCTTAAATTTATTGACGAGCATTATGTGGCGGGTGCTGAGACCAATCAAACACGGCTATCGCCGCTGCTTGAGCGTGATCTGAAAGGCATTCCGCCAACCTTGATGCTAACCTGCGGCCTTGATCCGCTTCGGATTGAAGGTCGTGCCTATGCTGATAATTTGTCGGCGGCAGGCGTAAAAGTAACCTCAATGCATGAAAAAATGCTACCGCACGGTTTTTTAAATTTCTCCCGCGCCTTTCCGCAAGCTAAAAAAATACCGCTTGATACGGCTGATTTTCTGCGCAAGCATTTAGAGACTTAAATGGAGTGACTTATGAAACTATACCTTCACCCTTTATCTACTCCCGCGCTTGGTGCAGAGTTAGCTGCACGCGCCATGGGCGTTGAGTTTGAAAAACATGTGGTTGATCTCCCCTCCGGCGCGCAGCGTGCTCCGGAATATTTGGCCATTAACCCGCGTGGAAAAGTCCCTGCCATGGATGATGATAGCTTCTTGCTGGCGGAAAGTACAACCATCATGCGCTATCTCGCACGGCGCGAAAAATCAGCACTTTATCCTTCGGGTTTGACAGAGCGCGCTTTGTGTGAGCAATGGATGGATTTTGCCGTCCAACACATCCGCGCCCCGTTTTCGCGCATTCAATTTAACCGCATGGTCGCCCCTATGATTGGTCAAACACCCGACGAAGCCTCAATAAAAGTCGGATTGCATTTACTCTCAGAAAGTCTGCCCGCAGTGGAGGCGCAGCTTGGGGAAACAGATTTTATCTGCGGCGAAGCCATGACACTGGCGGATATTACACTTCTCTCGGCGCTCGACCCTTCTGAGGCTCTAAAGATTGACCTGACACCCTATCCACATCTGTCAAAGTGGAGAGACTCGCTTAGATCTGAAAGTTTTTACACAGACATTCATACGCATTTCGGAGCTGAAATCGGCTTATAAGGCCTGGTACCTGCTCGAGCATTTATTTATCTAATGTTCATGTCTGTGTCCTATATATACGCGCCGATGTGGGGCAACGAGGTCATTTACTCTAACGTTAAACTGAAAAGAGTTGGTTCTGCGGGCGCTTTAGACAGAACCCCTCAAACGCCCATTATACTCTTCGTTGACGGGTTTTGTGCATCACTTTCCTTTTCTCCAAATGGCTGTATACTCGCACAAGAGGACGATATGCGATATATTATTGTAATTTTATGGATTTGCGCGTTTTTAACGCCCGCCACCGCACAGCTACGCCCTATGGTTTACACCGAAACCATTGTCGACGCACCCGCCGCTGAGGTCTGGAGTGACTGGACAACCGAGGCTGGTCTTGAGGACTTCTTTGCACCCAAAGCCGTAATAGAACTTGAGCCTGGCCGGGCCTATGAGCTGTGGTTTCTTCCCGACGCCGAGCCCGGACAACGCGGCGCAGAAGACGGCGTTATTCTGGGGCTGGAGCCAGAGCGCATGCTCCATTTCACGTGGGCTATGCCGCCTTATATGCCGGAAATCCGTCAACACATGACCGCAGTACAAATTCTGTTTGAGCCGATCAGCGAAACAAAAACCCGTGTTCGCCTCTTTCACACGGGATTTGGTACGACAAAAGCGTGGGACAAAGGGCATGACTATTTCACAAAAGTCTGGCCCGGCGTGATGAAAAATTATAAAGCACACAAATCTGTGCCAGAAATAGACGCAGCTAAAGCAGAATAAACCTTATCCTTAGTCTCCAACTCATATTAGACCGCATTATTTAGTCAAAGTGGTTTTAATGTGGATAAGGCCAAACATGAACGTATTCACAAAATGCGGTACCTCAGGTGCGGCACTCTCAAGGCGTTTTCGATATGTAAAATACTCAACAAGATGCACGGCAAACAAAACCCCTGCAATATATGACATTGTCCGTGCAGTGCTTTGCATCGACGGAACAAAGCTGAGTATAATTGTAGCGAGGTAAAAGGTAACCAAAACGGCCTTGGCAATGAGAGCTGGGTTTTTCATATATAATCCAATTTTGTAATTTTATTAATTTGGCAATCCGGGCGTTCCCGCTTGCTGCGGATGGGCATCAACATAGGCTTGTTTTAACGCATGGCTGCCTTTGCGCGACCCATCATGTGAATATCCGGGCGGCGCGAAAATATAGCCCAAACGCTGCAATGGCGTTAAGCCGCGCGAGCCCGCATCTTCGAAAATATTGAGCATTTCGACAAACGCGATCTTGACCGGGTTGAACGTCCCAACGGGTTTTACAATGCCATATGTAATCGTCTCGTCGTCAAGCTCGGGCACAAATGAGCCGAAAAGCCGATCCCAAAACATGAATATGCCAGCAAAATTAGAGTCCAAATAACGCGGATTTGTCGCGTGGTGAACTCGGTGGTGGCTGGGAGTGTTAAGCGCCCATTCAAACCATTTGGGCATTTTATCGATGGCTTCAGTATGAATCCAGAACTGATAGAGTAAATTAAGCGAGCCCACAAAGGCCAGCAGCACGGGATGAACGCCCAGCAAAACCAACGGTGTCGACAAAACCACATGTCCGGTGACATGATTGTTCCAAGGCTGGCGTAGCGCCGTTGTTAGATTGTAATGCTCGGACGAATGGTGCACCACATGGGCCGACCAAAACCAGCGCACCCGATGGGCGATCCGGTGTTTCCAGTAATAGACAAAATCCTGCGCTACCAAGGCGGCTACAATAGCCCAAAGGCCATACCCCCAATCAAATATGCGAAACTGCCAAACCCACATAAGAAATGCAAAACTAATAAAACCCATGGTAAGGTCAGATACGAGGTTACCTGTCCCCATCCCCATGGACGCCCAGGCATCTTTGACCTCATACCGTCCCGCCAAAGCCTTTCGGCGCACGAGAAACCATTCAATAGCCACAAAAAGGACAAAAAACGGCGCCGCATATATCAAAACTTGAGGAAACTCAGGCATACCCTATGGAACCGCTTACACTTCGAAATGTCAATTGACTAATGTGATACATCTAAATCTGGTCTCCGGTAGCCCAAAATGACATAAACCGTAAAACTTTCACAGACTTACGGAATATTTACGCAGCGCTTGTAACAAAACGGTTGCGATTGAACGATAACAACAATAGCGGCAACGCCGCACAGGCATATTGGCGAAAATAAGACCAAACCTGAAAGGACGAAACTATGTGCGGTATTATCGGGATTACAGGGTTCTCAACCGTCACGGATCGCCTTTTAGAAGGTCTCAAGCGCCTAGAATATCGCGGCTATGATAGTGCGGGAATCGCTGTGCTTGATCAAGGCACTCTCAAGCGCGCGCGCGCCAAAGGTAAAATTAAAAACCTCGAAGCACATATCCATTCAAATCCAGTCAACGGCGCAGCAGGCATTGCTCATACACGCTGGGCCACGCACGGTGTCCCGAACGTCACCAACGCACACCCACATTTTGCAGGGCGCGTTGGCGTTGTCCATAACGGTATTTTCGAAAACTATCTGGATATCCGTGCAGACCTTGCCAGCGAACGCGAATTTATGACAGATACGGATACTGAAGTTTTCGCTCATCTTGTGGATCACGCGCTTGGCCAAGGGCTTGCACCGAGAGACGCTTTTCGCACATCACTTAAAAAGGTTAGAGGGGCCTATGCCTTGGGCGTCATCATAGACGGCCACGAAGGTCACCTTTACGCGGCGCGCGCCGGGTCACCGCTGGCCATCGGGATCGGCGACGGCGAGAATTATATTGGCTCGGACGCGATGGCTTTGGCCCAGTTGACCTCTGATATGATTTACCTAGAAGAAGGTGACTGGGCCATTATAACGCCAGATAACTACGACATATTTGATGAAAACGATGTCCCCGTCACGCGCAAAATCACGACTGTCTCCGGCGTTGCAGGGTTGGCGGACAAAGGTAATTACGAGCATTTTATGCTCAAGGAGATTTACGAGCAGCCCCAGACATCTGCACGAACATTGCGCCATTATATTGATGCCAAAAACATGACTTTAAAAGTTCCGGAAAACCTTGATTTTGCCGATATTGACCGCGTAATTATTATTGCCTGCGGCACAGCCAGCTATGCGGGCGAAGTGGCTAAATATTGGTTTGAACAGGTGGCAGGCTTGGCTACAGAGGTCGATATAGCGTCTGAATTTCGCTATCGCCGCCCGGTTTTATCGCAAAAAGCTTTATTTGTCGCCGTGTCTCAATCAGGCGAAACGGCGGATACGCTCGCCGCGCTACGTTACTGCAAAAAAGCCGGGTTGAAAACGGCCGCGCTTGTGAACGTGATGACCTCCACCATGGCCCGCGAGGCAGATATTGCTTTGCCAATTAAAGCCGGACCGGAGATCGGTGTTGCCTCGACCAAAGCCTTCACGTCCCAACTCACAGCGCTGGCCTGCCTCGCCTTGATGGCCGGACAAGCGCGCAAAACGCTGGACGTTGCACAGGAAACCACTTTGATATCTGCGCTTCTAAAAATGCCGCACCTCATTGCCGAGGCACTTGAGGGTGAACCGGACATCAAAGGCCTCGCGCAGCGTTTATCCTTGTCTAAAAATGCCTTTTTCCTCGCGCGCGGGCGAAACGTCCCAATCGCCTTTGAAGGCGCGCTTAAACTGAAAGAAATTTCCTATATTCACGCTGAGGGCTATGCCGCCGGAGAGCTGAAACATGGACCCATCGCACTGATAGAAGATGGCACACCCGTGATATTTATCGCGCCCCATGATGATTTGTTCGAAAAAACGATCTCCAACCTCCAAGAAGTGGCAGCGCGCGGGGCACACATTATTTTGATCACTGACCCCGACGGAGCCAAAGCCGCCGGACAAATGGCCGATGGTCTTTTAACGGTACCGTCCAGCGATCCGTTTATCTCGCCCATCATCATGACTATCCCGATGCAAATTTTAGCTTATCACACGGCGCTGCATTTGGGAACGGATGTAGACCAACCCAGAAATCTCGCAAAATCTGTTACCGTTGAATAATTACATTTTTCCGAGCTTCAATACGGCGCAGAAGCTCATACCTGACAAAGGCCTGATATATGCAAAAAATCCGTAAAGCCGTTTTGCCTGTTGCTGGTTTTGGCACGCGCGTTCTACCCGCAACCAAGGCCATTCCGAAAGAGATGCTGCCCGTTGTTGACCGACCGGCTCTGCAATATGTTGTCGACGAAGCCCGCGCCGCCGGAATTGAGCATTTGATCTTTGTGACAGGCCGTAACAAAGGCGCAATTGAAGATTATTTTGACCGCGCCTATGAGCTTGAAACCACCCTGCGGGACAAAAACAAAACCGACATTTTAGAACAACTGGCAGCGCAACTCCCTGAAGCCGGGTCCACCAGTTTTGTGCGCCAACAAAGTCCGCTTGGGCTCGGCCATGCGATCTGGTGCGCCCGAGAGGTCATTGGAAACGAACCTTTTGCGATTTTACTGCCCGATGTCTTGGTTAAATCCGAAGAAAGTTGTTTAGCCCAAATGGTCAAAGCCTATGAAAAAGTTGGCGGAAATATTATTGCCGTCGACGAAGTGCCCAATGAGCGCGTCTCGTCTTATGGTGTTATTGCGCCAAAGCCGGGTGTTAACATTGACAATGACATCATAGAAATGTCTGGCATGGTAGAAAAACCGCGCGCCGCCGATGCGCCGTCTAACCTAAAAATAACAGGCCGTTATATCTTGCAACCAGAGATTATGCCGCTGCTGGCTGACCAAGCCGAAGGCGCGGGCGGAGAAATACAGCTCACGGACGCTATGGCGCGTTTAATGAACGTGCAAGCCTTCCATGCCTGCAAATATCTCGGGCAGGATTATGATTGCGGCTCTAAATACGGCTATTTCGAAGCAGTCGTAGCCTTTGCCATTGATCACCCTGAAATCGCAGACCAAGCCCGCGCCCTGCTGCGCAACTACGCGAACGCGTAAACACCTATGATGCCCGCCCTGCAAACCCAAGCAAAAGCATTGCGAGACTGGCTTTGCGATGCGGCGCTTCCCTTTTGGGCCCAGACCGCGATTGATTACCGGGGTGGATGGTATGAAGATCTCGCGCTGGATGGCACGCCGAACGCAGATAACATCCGGCGGCTACGCGTTCAGGCCCGCCAGATTTATGTGTATGCGCTGGCAGATAAAATGGGCTGGTATCCCTCCAAAAATATTGTTCAAAACACGTTTGATTTCATGATAAAGAACGGCTTTGAAGTTGATGACAAGCCGGGTTTTATTCATCTTTTGACGCCGGAATGTACTGTTCACGATGACCGACGTGACTTTTATGATCATGCCTTTTATTTACTTGGCTGCGGCTGGGCTTATCACGTCACGGGCGATCCTGCGCCGATGGAAATCGGGCAAAAGATCGCTGGATTTATAGACAGCGCGCTGGCGTCACCAGACGGAGGTTGGAGTGAGGGTCTGCCAGAGCAACTTCCCCGCCGGCAAAACCCGCATATGCATTTTTTAGAGGCCGCAATGGCGTGGCATGACATCACCGGTGATCCACGATGGATGGATTATGCTAAGCAAGTTTATAATCTTTTCACCCAGCACTTCTTTGATACACACAGCCATGTCATTCGTGAGTTTTTCAACGAAGATTGGAATCTGGCGCGCGGAGAGCTTGGCCAAACGGCGGAGCCGGGCCACGCCGCAGAGTGGATTTGGCTCTTGTCGCTTTATGAAAAACGTACAGGTGTCGATACATCGCACTATGCTAGCGCGCTTTACACACGGCTATTATCTGCGGGCCATGAGTTTCAAAATGACGAGGAAACCGCAGACGGAACGCCCCGCCGAACAACAAAACGCCTATGGGTGCAAACTGAATTAATCAAAGCGCATCTGGCGCAGGCTTCGCGCGGTGATAACAACGCGGTAGAGTGGGCCGTTACAACTATTGAAGCTTTAATGGCAACTTACTTACGTCCAGATGGTACATGGATCGACCAGATCGACGCTGCCGGTCAACCCATAGCTAAGACAATCCCGACAAGTTCATTTTATCATATAATTTGCATGATTTATGAGACTTGCGAAGCGGCAAACATAAACAGTATGTCATCCTAAAAACTGCTATCTGTCGGAACTTTAATGAGGGAAAAGGCGTTGTACTGATACCATTACTTAGAAATTTTTCTATGTTTAAGGAGAGACACATGTCTAAAATATTACTTATGAGCGCAGCCGCATCATTGATGCTGCTAACCGCCTGCACAACGACGGGCAACACAGAACGAGGCGCTATTATTGGCGCAGCAGCGGGCGCTGCGGCAGGTGCAATTATTGGTAACAATACAGGCAGCGGTGACGCGTCCACAGGCGCAGCCATTGGTGCAGTTGTTGGAGGCGCCGGCGGTGGTTATGCGGGCGCTCAAAAAGATAAGCAAATGGGCGAGCCCACGCAAATACGCCGTAATGCGGACGGTCAGCAGCTCTACTTTGAGCAATCAACAGGCCGATACTTCTTTGTCGATGAAGCCACAGGTAAAACTTACTATCAAAATGGCCAATTCCGCAAATAACCACAACCAACTATTAGCAGATAAATTGCAACTGCCCTGTAATCGCCCGGTTGCGGGGCTTTTTCTTAGCGGGTTCGCCGATAAAAATCCGGCGGCTTGCGCGAAATCCA
Source organism: uncultured Caulobacterales bacterium (assembly GCA_964352785.1). Lineage (GTDB taxonomy): Bacteria > Pseudomonadota > Alphaproteobacteria > Caulobacterales > Maricaulaceae > JACOMS01. The sequence continues at coordinate 69,703 of CAYGTI010000010.1, read as the reverse complement.
TGTGATGAATGTGGCCATCTCCGGATGGTCTTTGAGGGCTTTGATCGTGCCCAATCTGACCAGCTCCATACGCGTGAACACTTTATGGATCTTACGGTGGCAAATCGGATGCACCAATACCGTTTCAGTTCCGCCCTTAGATTTTGGAATAACGTGGTGTTTCTCGCGCTTATCGCCTAGTGGGCGGGCGCACAGTTCGCAAAACTCAGACACGCCGGAACTTAGACACTTAAAGAATGCGCCAGAACACGGCTAACAAATGTCAGGTTCTTACCGCTTTCTTCTGTCCATGTATTAAAGGCGGCTTGAACCGCTGTCTTGGCTGATTTGGACGTCGGAGCTTTATCAATAATCCCTGCATGTATGAGCGCAGCAGTGACATCTTTGGACATGATATAGCTCGGAACGCCGGAAAAGCGAAGCGCATAGCATGCCGTATTCGGCCCAAGACGGGACCCATGTTTGTTAAGGTAATCTAAGAGCCCCGAAAAATCGCTGGGCGGCCAGCCGCGAATGAAGCTATCCGCCGAGCCTTTTTGCGCAGCCATACCCATGACCATTTCAGCGTTTTGGATCACAGACTTTATCTTTTGCGGGTTACGCACAATCCGTTTGTCAGCCGTTAGGCTTTCCATATCGTCCAGATCAAGGCTTGCGCAGCGAGCGGGGTTAAAGCCCCAAAAGGCCTCTTCGAATCCGTCCCATTTGGCCTCAACGACTTTCCAGCTAAAACCCGCTTGGAACACGCGCTTGGTAAATTCTGACAACCAGCGATCATCAGGCTTTGCCGCAGAAATTTTGTCCATATCCGCGCCCAGATAATGTTCTTCGAGCTTTGTTAAAAGCGCCATGTCTCCGCCGTGACGATGTGCGGCGCGCTCAAATATCGTTTGGAATTTCTCCACTATATCCCCTTAATGTATCCGCCGTCGACGGCAATAGAGGTTCCGGTGATATAGCTCGCGCGCGTAGACGCAAGGAACGCCGCCAACGCCGCGAACTCCTCGGGCTGTCCGATACGTCTCATAGGCACGTCCTTGGCAACGGTAGCCACAGCCTCGTCGTAGGACATGCCGCTGGTTTTAGCCACGCCTTGCAGCAGTGATTCCATACGCCCTGTTTCCGTATATCCGGGCATCAATGCGTTAAACGTAATCCCGTCCCGGCCATATTCATTGGCCAGAGATTTCATAAGGCCGGTAATCCCCGCGCGCATAGTATTGGACAATATCAAATTATCAACGGGCTGCGCGGCAGACATAGACGTCACAGCCAACACACGTCCCCATCCTACGTTTTGCATACCCGGCAGGACGCCTTTGACCAAACGGACAAGGCTCTCAATGAGGTCATTGGCGCTTCGGGTGAAATCTTCAGGTTCAACATCTCCAAAATTACCGGATCGCGGCCCTCCTGTGCTCATGCATAGAATATCTACACCGCCAAGCGCCGCATCCGCCATGGTCAGAACATGATCGACGCCTTCGGGGCGGCTAATGTCGGCTGTGACAGCCACTATTTTCGAACCATAAGTCTCAAGTTTGGCTTTGGCGGCCGCTAGCGTGCTGTCATTGCGCCCACAGATTAGAACGTTTGCACCCTCGCGCGCCAGTTCTTCTGCAACAGCAAAACCAAGCCCTTTGCTGGAGCCTGTGATGAGCGAATTTTTTCCCGTCAAACCTAAGTCCATATTTAGTCCTGTAAATAATCAATGAGCGCCAAGGCTTCCGGGCTTGTCCAATCAAGCTCACCGGTGACGCGAGCAATCTCGCGGCCATGTTTGCTATAAAAAATAGAGACGGGTAGACCGGGCGCTCCAACTTTGGCCGCAAGGCTATAGCTGCTATCATGCCACGGGCTAAGCGCGTCCAACTCATTCTTTTCAAAAAACTCAGCCGCCTCGGCCTGTTGACGATCGATGCTAATCGTTATGACCTGAAAATCGTCGCCACCGCGCATATCTTGTAATTCATTCAGCATTGGCATTTCAATGATGCAGGGCGGGCACCATGTCGCCCACACATTGAGCAAGACAAGCTTACCCCGGTAGTCTTTCAGGCTCATCTGCGCGCCGTTTTCACCCGTGAACACCAGAGAGGGCTGCACAGGCGGCACCTCTTTTTGTTCAAGCCGTTTAAGGCTTCCTTTGGAAAATTGATCCAAACCTGTTTCTGGTTTTTGGCAAGACTGGACAATCACAAGAAGGATAGCGACAAGTCCGCCGATCACCATTATACGAATAATATTTCCAAGCGTGAGTAATTTCGAGGCTAACATAGTGACATCTTCTAACAAAAATTCCGGCAAAGGCCAGAAAATGTGGGGCGGACGTTTTACCGCAGAGCCGGGCGAGTTGATGCAGGCCATCAATGTTTCAATCGATTTTGACCAACGCCTCGCCGCCCAAGACATTCGCGGCTCAAAAGCTCATGCTGCAATGCTCACGGCAACCGGGATTATCAGCGCGGAGGACCACGCTGCAATTGATGCAGGTTTGGATGAGATTTTAATTGAGCTGGAATCAGGAGCATTTCCGTTCTCGCGCGAACTTGAGGATATTCACCTCAATGTAGAGAGCCGCCTGCAAGACAAGATTGGAGAGGCCGCAGGACGGCTTCATACGGGGCGTTCGCGCAATGATCAGGTCGCCACAGATTTTCGTCTTTGGGTACGCGACTATCTCGACGGCTTTGATACGCAGCTCGAAACGCTAATGAAGGCGCTGCTGGGCCAAGCCGCGAAAAATACGGAGACGATTATGCCCGGCTTTACGCATCTACAGTCCGCGCAACCCGTGACTTTTGGCCATCACATGATGGCTTATCTTGAGATGTTTGCGCGTGACCGCTCACGGCTCAAAGACTGCCGCGTGCGGATGAATGAAAGCCCGCTCGGCGCAGCGGCTCTTGCAGGAACGCCGTATCCGATTGACCGGAATATGACGGCAGAGGCGCTTGGCTTTGATCGGCCAATGGCTAATTCTCTTGACGCTGTTTCCGCCCGAGACTTTGCACTCGAGGCGCTTTCTGCAGCGTCTATCTGCGCTACTCACCTCTCTCGCCTATCCGAAGAGATTGTGATTTGGACAAGCGCGCAGTTCCAGTTCATCACTCTGACGGATGCGTTTACGACGGGCAGTTCGATCATGCCGCAAAAACGTAACCCGGACGCAGCCGAGCTTGTGCGTGCAAAAACCGGACGTATTTTAGGCGCTCTGACCAGCTTGACCATGGTGATGAAAGGCTTGCCACTTGCCTATTCCAAAGACATGCAAGAAGATAAAGAGCCCGTATTTGACGCCTTCGATGCGCTTAGTCTTGGGCTGGGCGCTATGGCAGGAATGGTTTCGGATATGACGCCGCGCAAAGATAATCTCGCGGCGGCGGCGGGCGCGGCTTATTCTACCGCTACGGATTTAGCAGATTGGCTCGTGCGCGAATTGGGTATGCCATTTCGCCGCGCGCACCACGTGACAGGCTCGATTGTGGCTCTGGCCGAGCGTCAGGGCAAAACCCTGCACGAGGTTAAGCTCACGGATATGCAAAGCGTTGAGCTGGGCATCACGGACGCTGTGTTTAGTGTGCTCTCCCCGCTAGCATCAGCCTCGAGCCGCGTGTCTTATGGCGGCACAGCGCCGAGCCAAGTCAGCCTGCAGGTCAAGCGCTGGCAAGAAATTTTGGGCTAAGGTCTCGCCTGCCCCTGATGCTCAAGGAACAATGTCGGGACACCCAGCGTTCCGCTGCGCACCGTAAATACTTGCGTGCCGGGTTTTCGTCCCGTGCGGATATCAGAGATATCGATTCCTGCAGCGCTCAGGCGGCTATGCGCCACAACAAGATCATCTACCTTCCACGTCAGGCCCCAAAAACTGTCCGCATCGTCCACGTCATGCTCTTGATCCAGCCTATGGATGAGTTCCAACGTCAGTCCGCCAACTTGAAAGAACAGAAACCGCGCCCCAAATGCTTCTGCCGTGCGGTCGAGCGCAAACCGCAAACCGAGACGCGCGCCGTAATGCGCAATAGCCCGCTCGGGATTTGGCGTATGAATAACAATATGATCAAGGGACGTGGCAGAGCCGCCCTGCTTGCTGCTCATGTGCAACGGGCGAGAGCTGTGCTCCAGTATAAAAGTTTTTATCCCCGCACACACCTCGTCCGGACAGCGAAAGCGCTGCCATTGGCGCGTTTGTTCTGTGTCTTTATCTTGGCTATTCCCCAGCGCGATATCACTGGGCCGTAGTCCTCTGCGCATCAGGGTGTGATGGGCGGTTTTAATATCATCCGTTTCAAACGCGAGGCTGGTGAGCAAGCCGTCTTGTGACCCTTTAAGCATCTCCCTTAGCTTCTCAGCGATCAAGCCGCCGCCTACGGGAGCCATTAACTCCAACGCTGTGTTTTCAAGCTTAAAAATCGCAGTCTGAGCGCCGCCGCTGAGGCCAGATGTCCTCCATGAGGGCTTCCGCCCCAACAGAACCGTATACACCAGAACGCCCGCATCAATATCGGGGCACACAAGAACAAAATGATCAAGACGGGTCAACATGATCGTTTCTTATAGAAAGCCTCGCTCTAAATAAACAAAAGAGCACAAATATGTAATAACATTGCTTTTGTTATGTAATCTTGTTATAATAAAATGGGAGGATTTAATTATGCGGAAATTTAGTTTTCACAAACACAGAGATGATGATGCCACCGTGGATATGACACCAATGCTCGACATTGTATTTATCATGCTTATTTTCTTTATCGTGACAGCCGTGTTCTTGGATGAACGTGGACTTGATTTCACTGTACCCAACGGCGGCGATACAGGAAACCCCGCAGCAACGATTCAAATCTATGTCGATGCCAGAAACAGAGTCAGCGTTGATCGTGTGCCTGTAACTTTATCCAGCGTGCCATTACGCGTTGAACGCCTGCTAGCCGACAAACCTGAGGCCAGCATACTTTTGATGGCAAGCGCCAAAGCGGCCGTCGATCCTGTTGTCGATATCAAAGATAAGATGGCAATTGCGGGACGCCAAACTCGGATTAAAATTATACGCGATTAATCCTTTCGGTTTGATAATTTTAGTGGACATATAAACGCCGCGTCACGATAAGGCGGCATGACTGATAACCTTAAATTTTCAATGCTCACGCCGCATATTGGCCAGCTTGTACTCTCGCAGCCCGCACGCCGAAACGCGCTCAATGCCGCCATGTGGGCCTCTCTGCCCGGCGTACTCAAGCAGGCTCAAGACATGCCCGGGATTAAAACCCTCATCGTGCGCGGCGACGGGGATCACTTTGCCTCCGGCGCGGATATTTCTGAATTTGAAACTCTTTACGCGACAAGAGACAGCGCGAAAGCGATCTCCGATGACATCGCCACCGGGTTCAAAGCGCTCGCCGAGTTTCCGCTTCCAACAATTGCGCTGATACGCGGGGCATGTGTGGGCGGCGGCTGCGGATTGGCTTTATGTTGTGATATCCGGCTTGCGGACAATACGGCGATATTTGCGATAACGCCCGCCAAGCTTGGCCTTGTCTATCCGTTCTCTGATGTGCAGCGGCTGATTGAAACTGTCGGTATGCCGAATGCTAAAGACATCCTGTTTTCCGCGCGCCGTATCAAAGCCAAACGCGCAGAGAGAATGGGCCTAATCAACAAGCTCTTTAAACCCGATGACCTTGAAGACGACGTAATGGCTTATGCTGAAAATCTCTCTGCATTGTCTACGCAATCCGCGATCATCACCAAGAAAATGTTCGCGGCCTATCAACACGGACAAACGGGCGAGAGCGCAAAAAGCCTAGAGTGGTTTTTAGACGGATTTGTCAGCGACGATTTCAAAGAAGGCTACAAAGCCTTCCTTGAAAAGCGCAAACCTAATTTTGGGTAAGCTAGTGATATCTTGATCGAAATGGTTTTTAGTTACAACAGCTAAACAACCAAGCTCCGAACGCGTCCGGCAACTTGCAGCACGAACTCATCGCGGCCTCGTGGGCCGATGATTTGAACCCCAATAGGAAGCCCGTTTTTTCCTTTGCCAATGGGCACCGTGCAGGCAGGCAATCCCGCAAAATTGGCAAAGGCGGTAAAATCCGCCTGGCCTGCCGGGATTGGCGCGCCGAATTTAAAAGCTTCTTGGGGGGCGGTCGGTGCAAGAATAACCTCGGCTGTTTTGAAAACACTTTGAGCTAAAACTTCAGCCTGAGCGACCATCGCATAGGCGCCTCTCACTTTCTCTAAGGGTTGGCGCACGCCCCAACTCATCATAGATTGGAAATGATCGCTAAACCCTTCTGGATTTTGAGTATAGCGCTCCGTATGATATTTCGCGCCCTCCGTTTCACTAAGGAGCAATCCCGCGCGTCTGTAGCGACCAAAATCATACCCTTCGAGAACGTCTGCACCTCGCTCCATAAGCTCTTCACCGGACAGCCAACCCGCGAGCGTTGTAAAAGCCGCGCGCACCTCTGGCTCGATATCCATATCTTTTGGGATATGCATACACGAAAAACGGACTTTATCCTGAATTTTAAGATCAAACGGACGACGAGTTCCGGCCATAATCGGCAGTATGATCGCAGCATCCTCGAGGCTTCGCACATGAGGACCAACACAGTCCAGCGTGGTAGAAAGCGGCATCACCCCGTCTTTGGGGATAAGGTCACGAGAGGGCTTATGTCCAACCAGCCCGCAATAGGCCGACGGAATACGCACGCTGCCCATTGTGTCTGTCCCAAGAGCCGCCGGTACAAACCCGGAAGCTACTGCCGCGGCTGATCCGCCAGATGAGCCGCCCGGCGTAAAGCCTGCGCGCAGCGGGTTAAAGGTTTTGCCAAACCACGGATTATCTGTCGCCGCGCCGAGCGCGCCTTCTTCCATATTCAGCAAGCATAAAATCACTGCGCCGGCCGCGCGCAAGTTACGAATGACTTTAGCATCCTCAGGCGCGAGTGCATCTTCATAGGCTTTGATCCCGCCGTGACAGACCCGGCCTTTGACCGCGATGTTGGCTTTGACGCCAATAGGGATGCCGTCCATAAATGAGGTCGGGCGGCGCGCGCGAAATCGGCGCGTGGCCGCAGCCGCAGCTAGTCTGGCATCGTCTTCATAGACCTCAAGCACCGCGCCGATATTTGGGTTTTCATCCTCAATGCGGCGCAAACAATAGCGCAAATACTCGGAAGGAGTCCATTGCCCGCGCGAAAACCAGCCTATCAACGAGGCGATACTTGCACGGGCCGGATTAGGCCGCGTTACCATGACTTAGACCTGCACCCGCTTAGAAACGCGTATCGACAAGCCGTATCGGCTTTTGGCGAACATCAACCTGCGTCACGTCCGCCGTTCCGCCCATAGGTTTTAGGTCAACCGAGACGGCAATACCGAGGCTGGATTTAAGCTTAGATTCAAACTGCTTTGTCAAAGCCTCGCTTGGCCTCTCACATTCCGCGACTACTGTCATATCGTCTCTCCCAGCGTGATCCCGTTCGACTCGACAGTAAAACTCTCCGCCAAATCCGTCAACATCCTCAAGGATCGGCCCCATAGCATGCGGAAATATATTAATACCGCGCAGTTTGACCATATTATCCGAGCGGCCCAAAAAACCTTCGATGCGGCGGTAGTTCAGACCCAAAGACGATACCCCTGTGCGCACGGCGCTGACATCGTGGGTGTTGAACCGGATGATAGGATAGACATCATCTTTGAACAGGCAGGTACAGACCATGTCGCCCTCGCCGCCATCTTTGACCGCCTTGCCCGTATCAATATCGCAAATCTCTAAATATTGCGCGTCTTCCATGACGTAGAGTCCATCTTGATCGGGGCCCTCACCTGCAATCGCGCCCGTATCGCCGACCCCGTACCAATCGTAGCATTTTGCCCCGCCCCACATTTCGGACAAAGCTTGTTTATCCTCGCGTCCAAGATGGCCCGAGATGCGCCGGACTGGAATATCAATACCTGGCTCGATCCCCGCTTCGCGGGCAACGGCCGCCAGTTTTTTAATGTAATCCGCAAAGCCGACAATCACGGTTGCGCCAAACTCTTTCATCATTTGCACCTGCTTGACCGAGCGGGTTTCAATACCTGTACCCGCCGAGACAAACATGGCCTGTGACCAATGGGTGACAGCCTCGCGAATATAATGACCGCCATTAATCGGCCCGTGACCATAGACAGAGTGGACGACATCACCCAGCCCAATGCCTTGCATGTGATAAAGCCGTCCTAAAAGCAGGTTTTGCACCTCGCGGGATTTTGGGCCGAAAATCAGCACTTGCGGACGGCCTGTTGTGCCTGAAGTTGTGTGAAACTTAACAGGTGGCCGATCATTATCCGCATAGGTCTCAAGTCCAGCAAAATCACCAAACGGCGGATTTTGCGCAATAGAATCCATAATATCAGATTTATCAAAGGTCGGGAGTTTGGTAATATCTTTCAGTCCATCAATATCACCCGGCTGAAGTCCGGCACCGCCCCAAAGGCGTTGATAAAATGGGATTTTCCAAGCCCGCACTAAGCACGAGCGAAACAGCCTGTCTTGGTGAGCGAACAGCTCATCGCGGCTAGTGTTTCTTGCGAACGATAAAAACTCGTCCCCGATCGGATGATCGGCGCGAATTTTGTCCGCATCGATACAGTCAAAATACGTGCGGTGCATCAGCCGTGTATCCCTTCGCTGGCAATTTGAAACATATCCCGGCACGACGGCGCGCTGATTATATTCCCTATAAGAGCAATCAACCTGTCTGCGGTACCCGCCGCATTGACATCACGCAAACCGAAGGCTGTGCATTGTCTAAATTTTGTCAAATGCTGAAGACGTGACAGTGGATCAGCGGGTGAACCAAACAGCTTATCAATGCTGGCCTCTATTACGCGTCCATCATTAAGCTTTGCAAACATGCTTTGCGGGATAAATTCTGCCGGGTCAGTCACAGTATTTGTTTGCATATGAATTTTCTGGGATAGCGCTAATATGTCAGGGTTATGCAGGTCTTTTGGCGCAAAATCCGCCAGCCCGACCGTGCCGCGCATCACCGTAATTGCTGCCAGATAGGGAAAGCACAAGCGCGCATAATTGGCGCTCATACGGTCTGTCATAGGCCGGTCAACAAGCCTTGGGATGATGGGCGGCGCGGAAAGTGTCAGAGCTTCAAGGTTTTCGGCGCTCAGGCCTTGGGCGATAAGTTTTTGTATAAGGACAATCCCGCCTTGCGCCGCGCGGCCCGTCGGGAACGGCTTCCAACTCACCTCGGTGATACGGTGAACTTTGCCAATGCGGGCCGCCGCAGCGGATATATCCGCCGCACCTTCGAACATGGCAAAATAACCATATGGCCCCTCGAGCGAAGATATTGGACCATCCAGTCCGTTTTCCGCCAAATCACAGGCGACAATCGCCGCCCGCGCGGCGCCCGCGATTTGTGCGGGCAGTGTGGGCTTACCCTCAACATGCGCTTGCATCACGCCCGCACATTGCGCGAGCGCGCAGCCCATGGCTGATAAGGCCGTCTCCTCATCAAACCCGCGCATTCGCGCTATACCCAGCGTTGCCCCAAACAATCCAGCGGTCGCCGGGCGGAAAAACTTTAGCCCCGTTGTGGCCGCGACGCCCAATTCTACAGCGACATCAACAGCCACAATCACAGCTTCTAGCAACGCCTTGCCGGATAGGTTTTTTGACTCGGCTTCGGCTGATAGAGCTGCAAAAATTGTCGCCATGGGATGAACGACGGCGGGCTCGTGGACGCAATCATACTCCATGCCGTGAATTTGAAACCCGTTCAGATAGGCCGCGCTGGCCGCCGGGAGTTTCACCCTGCGTCCCCACACATGGACATCGCCGCCCGCGCCCCACCCTAAAACCGTATTGAAAATTGCATCAGAAAATGGCGCTTTCGATCCAGCGATACCTACGCCGAGACTGTCCAGCATAAACGTCTTGGCGGAAGCTTTTGCCGCATTCGAAAAATCATTTTTTCCAAGAGCATACGCAGCGAAAACACGGCTTATCTCGCTCATGAGAGTGCCCTAACAAAAGTTTGTAGCATACCGCCACCTGTTAAGTTTAAAGCCGCGTTGGCCGTATCTTTTGCTCTACTCGCAGACATTCCGCCGTAGGCCATCAACATCATCGCTTTATCCATAATTGCGCGCTCCGGCATCGGGTTTTCAAGGTCACCATACGCATCAACGGCCTCATAACGCTGCCCGCCAATTAATACAGCCGCGCCATAATGCGCGGGATAAACAGAGTTGAACCGCTCGGTTGATGTGACTTTGATGCGCTCGCGTAAATTTTTTGTCTTTGCCAATGCCTCATTTGAAAAATCACTTAGGTTAGGCGCGCCAAATAAAAGCGTATAAGCCACAGCATGTTGCAGCGAAAATTTTGCTTGTACTCCCGCGTGAGGGTGAGGCCGGTCACAAAATTTTACGGCATCGGAATAGGTTTCAATAATAATCGGGCCGTCAACCAACTCAGCTTTAAGTGCCGCGTCAATGGCTGGGTGAGCATGTCGGCAAGCGGGGTAAGGTTTAATACTCGTTTCATGGATGAGCCAGCCGGCAACAGGATTTATCAACACATCTTCAGGGTTAGCACCGGGGCACATGGCAGCAAAGAAGCCCTGCTCGCCCTCCAGAATGGTTCGCGGACCTTGAAACCCTTGCGCTGACAGCATGGCCGCAAGCACGCCCGCATGGGCAGCATGACCCGCGTGAAGCTGCTTGGCCATAGAGCCCGGTTCGTGCCGCGTCTGCCAGAGACCTGCGGCCTGAGTACCCGCAAGGCCTAACGCCGAAACAGGATCACTTCCTTCTAGCAAGTAGCAAGCCGCTACCGCAGCGCCGAAAGGACCACATGTGGCGGTGTTGTGCCAATAGGCATAATGACCCGCGCCAACCGCGCGGCCAATACGGATGGTCGCCTCATAGCCAATGACAATAGCCTCCAAAAAATCCGCTGCGCTCGCGCCAGTATGCTGCGCCGTCGCCAAGGCGGCAGGTATAATCGTTGGCGCAGCATGCAAGACCGCTTGGCGATCTACGTCGTCCATTTCAAGAACATTTCCGAGGCATCCATTATGCAATGCCGCCATAAGTGGACTAGCACCCGAACTTCCAATACGCGTGCAATGACCGATCTCGCTTGGGAACGCTGCAGCGATTTTCTCTCCGGCGGGTTCTGCGCGGCCCGCGACAGCGCAGCCCGTCCAGTCCAACAAGAGCAATGCAGCGCGCTGCCGATCAATCTTCGTGATTGGACGGCGTAAAATAGGAATAAGACGCTCTGTAATCGTCATGGCGCCTCTGTGCTTTTTTCAGCAAACTCGATATTTGCACCATCGGGTGTTTTAAGGCTTATGACACGCGGCCACGCCCGCGTGAAGTCAACGCCGCGCGCCCGCAAAGTTTGACTAATCGCGCTTATGTCATCGACTAAAAATTTGACGGATATGATACCCGTGTGTTCCATATTGCAGCGCCCAGAGTAATTTATGCCGCCGGGCATATTCTCAATATCAATCATTTCCATACGCCCCCATTCCAATCCGGCTTTTGGCGTCATAATAGCCGTTTTATAAGGTATGGTTGTTGTGAGCTCACGCGGCAGTCCGAGCGGCATAACCTCCGCGGTCTCAGAGACATAAGGCGGGCCGTAGAAAAATGTATCGAAGCCCAATTTTTGCTGAAAAAATTCATAGCCGGCATCGCGGTCTTCGACCATCTGCATGATGTTAAAAGGGCGTGATATACGCTTGAACTCTGGGAATCCAACTGGGAGAGGTGTAGTCAGTCTTTCATAAAGCTGCACGCGTAAACCGCTTGTATGGGTCAAAACAACGATATGTAATTTCGACGGGCCAAATTCCAAATAAGCCATCTCGGTCAGTGGCACCCATCCCAGCGAGGCGGCGTCTTGAATAATACTCTCAAGATTTTTGGCGCGCATCATGAGCGAAAAATAACACCCCTTATCCCAAGCCAGGCTGCTGGCGGGCCGGGCCGGTTTTGCGGCACTACTTATTTTCTGCAAACGAATATACCCGCCATCCGTGCCTGGCGCGCGCAGTAACCGGAATAAATACCCTTGATCGATCGTTTCATACTGACCAATTTGCGTGAAAAGCGGCGCAATATCATCAAAGTCGGAGACATTTATCGCAACCTCATGCCAAGGCTGATCCGTGATCGCTTCTAGCTTATCACGTTTTGATAGATCCACCCAGACAGCTTCTTTTACCCGCGCCGTTATCAATGGTGGCTCTTTGAGGGCCTGTCCGCATCCGGTCAAAAACGCCAATAAGCTTAAAAAAATAAGGGCTTTAGTCAAGATATTCACGGCGTCGTTTTCACCCCAGCTTTGGCTACAAATGCCATGGGTATATCCTCTAGACCTGTGTCCATGATAGAATTCCAGCGGTTTAAAAATCCAAACATGGCAATCACGGCGACAATTTCGACGATTTGATCGTCACTAAAATACGCTCGCAAATCAGCGAACTCTTCGTCTGAAACATCTGCGGGGCTGGATGCGCCGCTTTGCGCCACCCTAAGCGCGGCTCTCTCGGCTACGCTAAACAACGGCGAGCTTTCATACTCCCAAGCGGCGCGGATTTTATCTTCATCCAGCCCTTGCTCATGCGCGCCGTACGCTGTGTGAACTTGGCAATATTTACACCCTGCCGCAGTTGACGCGATATAACCGATGAGACGTTTGAGACCGCCGTCAACTTTACCCGGCGCGTAAACTGCCCCGCACATAGCGGCGACGCCATTTAAAATGCCGGGATTTCGCGCCATGTCATAAGCGTCATTCGGCGTAAACCCCATCATGTTTTTAGCAAATTGGAACAAAGGCTTAGCCTCATCCGGAACATCTGTGCGTGGGAGTTGGGGCAAACGCGGCATTAAAAACCGTCCTTAAGTGCATTCGTATGCGCGCCAAAATCTGGCAGATCGAATGAGAGCTGCGCGGGTTCCCGGCTAAACAGGATGGGATTGTGGATATGCGAGCGACCCTTGGAATCGCGGGTCACAGGCGCTCCGGGTTCTGTCAACGAGTGGTGAAGCGTGCGTAGTGTTGACCAGCAACAGTCAATATTCTGCAGTAAGTTTTCCCATTCTTTTTGCGGCTTGGATGCAAAAGTCTCTTTCAGAAACGCCTTAACAGCGCGCTGTTGCCCGTCTGGTTTTTTCATTTCGAGGATGAGTGTTTCGCCGCCAAGGGCACTGAGTAAGTTGCTCACAAATTTCGGCTCGCTACCGCCTAAAACGATATGGCCAGCGTCTTGGGTTTCATAAATATTGACAAAGGCATTACCGCCAAAACTTCGCATAACGGCCCGATCCGGTGCTTTATCCTCGGCAAACACTGACCCGGTAACATTCGGCACCCACGACAGAAGACTGTCATACATTGAGATGTCGAGATAATCGCCTTGGCCTGTTTCCGTGCGCCTGTAAAGCGCCATGATGATGCCTGACAACGCATGCAACGACGCCGTCATATCTGCGCTCGGCATGGCCGTTAAGGCGGGCGCGCCGTCCATGCCGCGCGTCAGGTCTGCTGTCCCTGCCATAGCCTGAACAACCAGATCATGAGCCGGTTTATCTTTGTAGCGGCCGTTCTGCCCAAAGGCCGAGATGGAACAATAAATAATACCGGGATTAACGGCTTTGATCGCCTCATAATCTACGCCAAGACGGGCCGCGACGCCGGGGCGAAACGCCTCTACAAAAACATCCGCTTCGGTTGCAAGTCTTATAAAATTCGCGTGCTCAATCTTGTTTTTTAGATTAACTTTGTAACTCTTTTTGCCGCGCGCTATGTTGGCAAACCACACAGACGTTCCGTCTTTGTAGGTTTCGCCCATATGGCGGGTGGGCTCGCCAACCCCATTATCCGGCTCCACCATCACAACGTCAGCCCCGTGATCAGCCATCATCATGGTCATATGCGGGCCCGGCAAGAACGCCGAGAGATCAAGGACTTTGACGCCTTCAAGCTTCATCTGAGAAGCTCGTCCGTGTGGGCACCAAGCTCCGGCGCAATACCGCCTTTGAGGCGCTGTCCGTTATGTTTATAGGGTGAGGAGAGCAAGCGGATACCGTCTTTCATATCGGGATGAGCGTCCTGATAGACCATCTCAATCTCGGCGACATAAGGATTATCCAGCGCTTGAGCGATGTTATAGACAGGTGCGGCGGGAACGTACCCGCCGAACTTTTCCATCCAATGCGCCACGCTATCGGTTTTGAGCACGGCCTCGACCTCGTCTTGGACGGTTTGCCGATTCGCGCGTCGGTCTTCGACGGTCACAAACCGTGTATCAGATACCCATTCTGGCCGCCCCAAACGCTCACAAAGGCGCTCCCAAAACTTTTGCGTTTGGCAGCAAAACATAAGCCAACCATCGCCAGCTTCCATCAACTGGCTCGGGACAATCGCTGGGTGCGCGCCGCGCGGTTGGCGTGTGGTCACATCGCCCGCATTAAGATACCACGTCGCAGGGTAGGATGTTTGATGCAGCGCTGTATCAAATAGCGAGACATCAATATCGCAGCCTTCACCAGTCCTATAAGCTCCAAATACAGCCGCAACTAATCCCGTCGCAAACATAGACCCGGTCATGAAATCCACCATAGACAGACCAAAGCGTACTGGCGGGCCGTCTGGCTCTCCTGTCACGCTGCAAAACCCGGCCTCGGCCTGCATCAAGTAGTCATATCCCGGCCACGCCTCGCGGCTATTGCCCCGGCCATAGGCTGAGAGATGCGCGCAAACGATTTTGGGATTAAGGGATTTAAGTGACGCGTAATTAATCTTGAGTTTGGCAGGAAGATCGCCACGTAAATTATTGGACACGGCATCCGCTGTCTTGACCAATTCATCAAAGGCCGCACGGCCAGAGGCTGATTTAAGGTCTAACGACAGTGATTTTTTATTCCGGTTAAAGGTTTGAAAAAATTGACTGTCTTGATCACCTATCAGGTGCGGCGAAACAAACCGCGAGACATCTCCGCCCGTGAGCGGGTTCTCGACCTTGATCACCTCTGCGCCGAGATCAGCAAGCAACTGTGTCCCGTATGGCCCTGCCCCATATTGCTCGACCGCGATAATACGAACACCTTGGAGCGGCAGACTTTGAGTCATCATTCTATCCTAAATCTTGTTCCGGGCGATTTGCTGCTTGGCGATGATGATACGCTGCATCTCATTTGTGCCTTCGCCGATACACATCAGCGGCGCTTCGCGGAACAATCGCTCTACTGGATATTCTTTGGAGTAAGAATATCCACCGTGAATCCGCATCGCTTCCATCGCATTTTCAACTGCGGCCTCGGACGCAAAATATTTCGCCATACCCGCTTCCATGTCGCAGCGCTCACCGGTGTCATAGGCCCGCGCCGCGTCCAGCGTCAATAACTCAGCCGCTTTGGCACGCGTGGCCATCTCGCCGAGCTTTAATTGGATCGCCTGATGCTCGCAAATCGGTTTGCCAAAGGTCTTGCGCTCTTGGGCGTAGCGCGTGGCTTCCTCGAGGGCGCGCCTCGCGATCCCCACAGAGCGAGCGGCGATATTAATTCGGCCAAGCTCTAGCCCGCCCACAGCCATGTAAAAGCCTTTGCCTTCTTCGCCGCCAATTAAATGACGCTTGGCATCAATACGGTAATCATCAAAAAACAGCTCGCAGCTATCAATGCCTTTATAGGCCAGTTTCTGCATCTTGCTGCCTGTTGTATAACCCGCATAAGCCTTTCCCGTATCCGGGTCGACTTTGGGCGTAATCAGCATCGACATGCCCCGGTAACGCGGATCAGACGCCGGGTCAGTTTTTACCATCAGCGCGACTGCGCCGCCCATAATACCATTGGAAATCCATGTCTTGGACCCATTGATCACGTAATGATCGCCGTCTTTTTTGGCCGTGGTTTTAATCGCTTGAAGATCGGTGCCTGCATTTGGCTCTGTGAGGCCCAGCGCGCCGCGAATTTCGCCGGAGCAAAACTTAGGCAGCCAATAGTCTTTTTGGAAATCAGTTCCGTATTTTTCCACAACCGTCGCCATCATGAGATGAGAATTAAATATGCCCGTAAGGCTCATCCATTCTTCGGAAATACGGGTGACGATTTTAGCGTAGATCGAGGCTGACAGACCAAGGCCCCCATACTCTTGGGAAATCGTCGCACCAAACAAGCCGAACTCTTTCATTTGCGCAACAAAATCATGCGGATATTCGTCCGCATGTTCCATCTCCATAACTTTACCGCGCACCTCTTCGCGGCACCATCGGTCAATGGTATCAAGCATCATTTGTTCGTCTTCAGCAGTCCAAGCAGTAGGGTCAGAATGGGCGTTCATTGTCATCCTCATATGATTACTCAAAACTAGCTAATCATAAAACACTCCCCAGCTATGACACAACGCAAACCAAAGGTAAATTTTTGCTATCGCAAATATTGTGGTAGGCCTCTATAAAATAGGCATGAGACCTAGGAGGACAATCATGGCTTATATTGATGGATTTGTTATTGCGGTGCCCACCGCCGATAAAGAAAAGTTTCGGCAACACGCGCTGGATGTAGATACGCTATTTACAAAACACGGCGCAGTGCAGGTTATAGAAGCTTGGGGCGAGGATGTCCCCAAAGGCGAGACCACAGATTTCTTCAAAGCAGTGAAAGCCAAGAACAATGAAACAGTGGTTTTTTCTTGGATTATTTGGCCTGATAAAGCGGCTCGGGACGCAGGAAATGCCAAAGTCTTTGCCGAGATGCAAGAGATGGATAAGAGCAAAATGGAAATGCCTTTTGATGGCAAGCGTATGATTTTCGGCGGATTTGAGGCGTTAGTGGAGCTAAACGGATAATTGAGTGCATTTCACAGTGTCGTGACTAACTTAAAACTCACTCGCCAGGCTGTGTCCAAGTACCCTAATAATTCCCAACTTTATCCTCTACGGCGTGGCCGCGCGCGGGGATCAACATATTGCGCTTAAACGTACAGACCATCGTGCCGTCTTGGTTATAACCCCGCGTGACAATTGTAACGATGCCTTGACCGGGGCGGGATTTACTCTCGCGCTTGCCCAGAACTTCGCTCTCGCCGTAGAGCGTATCTCCGGCAAATACGGGCGCAGTAAATTTAACCTCATCCATACCCAGATTAGCCACCGCTTTTTGGCTGCAATCCGTCACGCTCATACCAATAAGCAAAGCCAACGTGTACGGGCTGACCACGAGGTTTTGTTTAAACTCTGACGCCTTTGCGAACTCTGCGTCAAAATGCATAGGGTGCGTATTCATCGTCATTAGCGTGAAGAGATGATTGTCATACTCGGTCACTGTTTTGGCCGGGCGGTGCTCGTAAATATCGCCCTGCTTGAAATCTTCGTAATACCGTCCAAAAGTTTCGCGATATCTATTAGGGCCGACTTTTTTGACTGTTCCAACCATTAATTTTTCCCGTAAGTTAAAATACGTTGCGCCCGTTTGACCACTGGCGCTTCGATAAATTTACCGTCAAGTAACACGACATTTCCAGCCGCCTTTTGATACGCCGCAATGACGCGTTCGGCCTGGGAAATTTCCGCGCTGGACGGGGCGAGGGCAGCATGAATACGCTCGACTTGCGCAGGGTGAATCGCGCTGCGAGCATGGAGACCCAAAGCTTTTGACCGGCGGGTCGTGCGTTCACAATCGTCCAAATTACGCACATCAATATGCGGAACGTCAAACAGATGAACACCGTGAATGTGGGCGCAAGCTACTAATTTTGACCGGGCATAAAGGTGCGTCTCCCAAGCCAAATCACAATCCACATCACCCGCATAATCCACAGCGCCGTACATACCGAGCTTGACCCGCCCATGGGAGAATATCTCTTCCGCGTTTACAAGACCTGCCGCACTTTCGATAATCGCGAAAAATGGCCCAAGATCGTTTGGCAGCTTACCATCCAAATCATTCATTTGGCTCTTGCTCGCTACCTTTGGCACCATAATAAATGGTAATGTCAGGCCGCAGGACATAAGCGCCGCAACATCCGCAGCCCCCTCGGGCGTATCAAGCCCATTGATCCGCAAGCTGACATGCGGTTGATCCGTATTACCCAACCACTCAATGACAGCCGCTCTCGCAGTGTCTTTATCGGCTGGCCCCACAGCGTCTTCCAGATCAATGCAAACAAGGTCCGCACCCGCCGAACAGGCTTTTCCAAACCGGTCAGGCCTGTTGCCTGGGACAAAGAGCTGCGATCTATAATACATAATCCTGACCTATCATCCGTTCGTTTGAATCGGCAAGACTGTCTGCGCAAAATGCCGCGCAATATCTTCACGTTTTGCAATCCAGACATCATCGCGTCCGCTCACATAGTCAAGGAAACCTTCAAACGCGCCTATACGCCCCGGACGGCCGATAATACGCAAATGCAAGCCAAGGCTCATCATCCGCGCGCCGTCAGAATTTGCCTCTCCCAGGAGCGTGTCAAATGTGCGTTTGGCGTAATCCAGCCACATATCGGGGGTAAAGCTGGGCGCAAGCCAAAATTTCATATCGTTACTATCCACCGCATACGGCAACACAATAATCGGCGGCGTGCCGTCCTCGAACGTTTCCCAACGGGGGAAATCATCAGAGTAATCATCCATGTGATACAGGTATCCTTGCTCTGCCAGTGTCTTGCGCAAATGATCCGTATGCAAATAGCGCGACAAATATCCGGCTGGCTTTCGCCCAGTTGTTTGCTCAATGCTGTCTGTACCTTTGCGCACAAACGCGGCTTCTTTATCTTTGCCCATGAAGGCGGTAAATAGCCAGCGGTACCCGTGACTGCACGGCTCGTCGCCGCGCGCCATAATGGCGTCTGCGAGCCACGGTGCTTTTTCCAGCGCTTGTGCACACACCGTCCATGTCGCCGGAACACCCGCCGCATCAAGGTATTTTAAAATCCGGGGCGCGCCGCGATTAATCCCGTATTGGTAATTGGACTCGTTACCGTGCACCCGGATCGGCGCTTTTAGGCCCGTAACAAGCTCGTCCACAGGCTCATTGGCTTTATCGCCTTGCAAAAGCCCGCGCTCGGCCCCCTCCTCAACATTGACCACAAGAGAGAGCGCCAACTTAGCCCCGTTCGGCCAAACAAAATCTTTAGGGGCGGGGTCCATCATTTAATGCGGTTCCTCGCCGCCGGAGACATTCATGCTCTCGGCGGTGATATATTTTGCCTCATCCGAGCAGAGAAACGCGACAGCGTTAGCCGTATCTTCAGGGAGGCCCGGGCGGCCCATGGGGATGCGCGCGGCCATGGCTTTGAGGTAGGCCTCTACGCTTTCAGCGCCTGTCACTTCGGCGAAATATTCATTTTGCCACGCGCCGAGCGCCGTGGTGACGTGGTTAGGGCAGACATTATTGACCGTAATCTGGTGCTCGCCCAGTTCAGTGGCCGCAGAGCGCACCAAACCCACCAAACCGTGTTTGGAGGATGTATAAGCCTGCGCGTGAGGAAAGCCTGATTTAGCCGCTTGGGAGGCGATGTTAACAATCCGCCCGCCTTTGCCCGCTTTGACCATTTGCTCGGCTGCGGCTTTTACGCCGAAAAACGCGCCGGACAAATTGACATCAATCACGGCCCGCCATTCTTCTTCTGAGACGTCTAAAAGCGGTTTCATAATATAACCAATGCCTGCATTGTTAATCCAAATATCGAGCGAGCCGTGCTCGGACACCGCATGCGCGGCCAAAGCCCGTACATCCTCTAAAGAGCGCACATCACAGACACATGTCGAGCTGTTCACGCCCATCGCCCTCATATCAGCGCTAATCGACTCCATCTCATCGGTGGAGCCAATATGCTCTGCGCCTGTCGCCAAATCGCGCGGCACGCCAATATCAGAGATCACAATGTTCGCCCCGTCTTGCGCAAGGCGTTTCGCGATGGCTTCGCCTAAACCGCCGCGCCGCCCGGAGCCCGTGATAACGGCCGTTTTCCCTTTAAAGCGGCTCATTAAAGCTGTTCCGTGCTCATGAACACAAGATCAGCGGCCATCTCTTGAAATGCCGCCGCTACCTTTTGCATCGTCTCGGTTCCTGCATCTTCGCCGAACTGCTCCATATCCAGAATATCGATCGTCTCGAAATATTGATAAGGTGGCGTGTCATCGGAAAATAAAAGCCCGGTTGTCTTGAAAACTTCAAATTTCTCAATCGATCCCAGACCGTTGACTGTCGGGATATCAACTGTTTTGGCCCATTTTTCATAATCCTGCGCGCTCACGCCCGGTTTTAGATTAAAAAGTGCCAGTATCTTTGATGCCATGATGTCCTCCCTAAAGCCAAACCACATTGCGACACTCTGACCACAGCGCCTTGACTTTCGTCAACTCTGAATTGGTGCCGAGTGAGTATATGCAAGTCAGCGAAGGAGTGAAATATGAGTGTAAAAAACTATGACGGCCCGCCGGATTACCGTAATGTTGGTCAGCACGGCATGTTCCCGAGCATTAGCCACGACGAAACCGCACGGTTTAACTTTCTTGCCCACATGAATCGTCACTTGGCCACCCATGTACTGCCCGGCGTAAAAACCGCTTATGAGGCCCGCGTAGCTCCGCAAAATCCAGCACCCAAAACCCGGCATGATGTCCGAAAGCAGCTCGCGAAAGACCCTGTTTTTCAAACATGGAGCGCGCTTCGGCGCGGCACAATGGAGCTTCGCCAACAAGCTGGGCGCTGGATCACGCAGCGCCAAGCAGATTATTTAATCCAAAAAGCCAAAACCCTCACAGACAATGACCCACGCCTTAAACTTGACCCAACCCTAGAACTGCCCCGCTATCTCTCGGCTGTGGATCATCACTGCATGCCCGGCTCTTATCATGACGAGCTTGCCCCCGGAGACGTGACCGGCCCGGCCAATTATGATATTGGTATTTTCTGCACGACCGGCGGCGGCCTTGGCCGCTTTAATGACGGCGGCGGGCAAGCTGTTGTCGCGTGGATGAAAGAAAATAGGCCCGATTTTACGCCCAAGCGTATTCTCGATGTGGGCGGCGGTATCGGGCAAAATGTTCTGCCCATCGCAGCAGCCTACCCGGACGCAGAAGTTGTCTGCGTTGACACGGGCGCGCCGTCGCTGCGATACGGGCTGGCGCGCGCCAAAACCCTTGGCATTGAAAATGTAACTTTCGTCCAAGCTAACGCTGAAAACTTGTCAATGTTTGAAGATGAAAGCTTTGACTGGATTCAAACAACCATGTTCCTGCACGAGACCTCATTCAAATCCATGCCGAAAATCATGGCAGAAACCAACCGCCTCCTCGCGCCCGGCGGCCTTGTGATGCATGTCGAGCAGCCGCAATATACAGATGATATGCCCCTTTATGAGCAAGCCATTCGGGATTGGGACGCGTTCTATAATAATGAACCGTTCTGGACAAAGTTGCACGAGCTTGATCTGGATGCGGCGATGCTGACCTCGGGCTTCTCTAAAAACGAATTGATGCACGGGGGCGTTGCCGCCGTCGTTGATGCTGATCTTTTCCCCGAGCATGCTCAAGATGAGGTCGAAGATTTTGGACGCAAAGCCGCCTGGCACATTATTGGCGCCGTCAAGCAGGCCGCATAATGTCCGTGATTGACCCTCTTAAACATGCGGGCGCAAAGCCGAAAGGCAAGCGCCCCTATTTTTTCGAAAGCCGCGAAGCTGAGCGCGTTATGGCCATTACTATGGCCGTTGCTCAAGAACTGGCCGTTATGCGCGAACGCCTTGATACTGTAGAACGGCTCCTAGAATCCAAAGGCGTTGTCTCCAAAGCCGATATCGAAGCTTTTACCCCGACAAAATCTCAAGCCGATGAACGCGGCGCATGGACACAAGAATATCTGGCGCGCATTATGCGAATTGTTCAGCAAGAGATTGAAGCGCTGGACAATCCAGACGAAATATCTTCAGGTGAACTTGCAGAGGAGCTTGCGCAGCTTTAATGGCAAAACCTCGCCGCCGCTTTGTCGATACTGATATCGGGCAAATCCATATGCGCATAACGGCGCCTGATGCCCCAAAATACCTGCCGCTGATTTGCTTACATCAAAGTCCAAAATCCAGCCGTGAATTTGAACGCTTCATGACGAGCGTAAGCACAGAGCGAATAGTTATTGCTGTGGACAGTCCCGGACACGGCGAGTCAGACCTGCCGCCTGAAACGCCGCCAGTGTGTATTCAGGATTATGCCCGCATCATTTGGCAAGCAGTAGATCAGTTAAGCCTGAAAGTCGCCCAATTTGATCTTTTTGGAAATCATACAGGCGCGAAAGTCGCCGTAGAAATGGCGCACCAGCAACAATCGCGCGTGCGCAAAATCGTCATGATCTCAGCTTTGGTGCTCTCGCCCGAGGAACAAAAAACCTTTGCCGATCAGTTTAGTCCGATTGCGCTAGATGATGCGGGATCGCGCTTTACCCATATTTGGGAGCAAATCAGAAAATATGGCGGGGACGTTATGACCCTAGAGCAGCGGGCGTTATCGTTTGCCGAAAACATCAGAGCCGGCGAGGCTTATGAATGGGGGCACCGCGCGGCCTTTGCCTACAATGCTTATTTTCCAGACATCATCGCAAGCTTGCCGCATGAAATCACCGTGCTTAATCCTCAAGACATGCTGTATGAATGGACACCGCGCGTAGAACCGCTACTGAAAAATGGCCGTGTTTTGGATTGCCCGGACTGGGGACATGACGCCCTGAACGTGAACACCAAAGATGTCATCAAGGTCGTTGAAGAGGTTTTAAAAGCCTAAGTCATTGGTTCTTTGATAAGCCGGAATAACCCTTCTTGCGCCGTAGACGCGATAAGCTCGCCGCTTTGGGTATAAAAACTACCTCGGTTAAATGTGCGCGCACGACCTGACCTTGGGCTGTCTAGGTGGTAATATAACCACTCATCGACGCGCACATCGCCGTGAAACCACATGGCATGGTCAAGGCTTGCGCCCATGAGTTTATGCGTAAAAAAGCTAATATTATGCGGGCGAATACCTGTCCCCATCAGGGCTTTATCTGAAATATAAGCCAGCAAGGTTTGATGCATAATCGGATCGTCTCCAATATCAGCCACAAAGCGAAACCAAAACCCATGCTCCGGCTCTGCGGCTTGGGGGGCTAAAATATTGCGCGGAAAAGGTGATCGCAGGTCAATGACGTCCTCAGGAAAGACGAGATAGTCACTGCGCAAACGCTTGGAGTCGATCTGTGGGTTGTTTTTGATCAGATCAGCAATCCGATCCCCGTCATTTTGCACGTCATCAGGCGCCGGAACATTGCCGGGCAGTTCCATTTGGTGGCTCGGACTATCCTCAATCCGATGAAAGGAAATCGAGCTGTTGAAAATTGCTTCGCCGTTTTGCCGCGCCACAACCCGCCGCGTCGAAAAACTCCGTCCATTGCGAATGGGGTCGACTTCAAAAATAATCGGGCGGTTAAAATCTCCGGGACGTAGGAAGTATCCGTGCAGGGAATGCGGGACTTTATCAGCATCCACAGAGCGCACCGCCGCGTTTAAAGACTGCGCCAGCACCTGACCGCCAAAGACACGC
Source organism: uncultured Caulobacterales bacterium (assembly GCA_964352785.1). Taxonomy (GTDB): domain Bacteria; phylum Pseudomonadota; class Alphaproteobacteria; order Caulobacterales; family Maricaulaceae; genus JACOMS01. The sequence goes on along the minus strand of CAYGTI010000010.1, from coordinate 46,097 downwards.
TTGAGGCCCAAGCTTAACGACTCACCCCTAAAGAGGTAAGTATCAAGCTGCTCTACGTGGAGCGTATTGCGTAAATCTTCCCAACTAAACATAGGCTGTCTGTCGCATAGGGCCGCCTGAAAATACAGTTCTTTTTTAGGGTCCTGTGGATATTAACTATCCCTAACAAAACCTTAAAATCCTATGTTTTTCAAGCCCTTAAGACTTTGGAAAGAGTTCCAGCACAACGTCGCCTTAAGTGATTCACAACTGATTCTTTTTTGCAGGCGCAGACCTTATGACCAAACTTCCTCTTAATACGATCCATCACGGCAATTGCATTGATGGCATGAACGCCCTGCCCGCAGAGTCCGTGGATTTGGTATTTGCTGACCCGCCTTATAACCTACAGCTAGGCGGCGACCTCTCTCGTCCTGATAATTCTGCTGTCAACGGCGTAACTGAAGATTGGGATCAGTTCGATACAATGGACGCCTATGATCTCTTCACCCACGATTGGCTCAAAGCCGCACGCCGTATTCTCAAGCCGAACGGCTCATTATGGGTTATTGGTAGTTATCACAATATTTTTCGCGTAGGCTGCGTGCTGCAAGATCAGCAGTTCTGGATTCAAAACGATGTAATTTGGCGCAAAACCAACCCAATGCCGAACTTTCGCGGCACCCGTTTTACGAACGCCCATGAAACTCTCATCTGGGCCACAAAATCTGAAGACTCTCGCCCGACATTTAATTACGACGCCATGAAAATGATGAATGACGGCGTACAAATGCGCTCTGACTGGACGCTGCCGATTTGTACAGGCCGCGAGCGCCTCAAGAAATCTGACGGCAACAAAGCCCACCCAACGCAGAAACCCGAGAGCCTTCTGCACCGCGTGATTGTTTCTACATCTAATCCCGGCGACGTTGTCGTCGACCCGTTCTTTGGCACAGGCACAACCGGCGCAGTGGCCAAAAAACTTGGTCGTGATTTTATCGGCTTTGAAATGGAAGAGGAGTATATTTCCCACGCGCAGCGCCGCATCGATAAAATCAATCCCGGACAAGGTGCAGCCGTGTCCGTTATGCGCTCTAAGCGCAGCGCGCCGCGCGTTCCGTTCGGTACGCTGATTGAGCGTGGCCTGATTAATCCCGGAACCATGCTCTATTCCCACAACGGCAAACACACAGCCCAAGTCCGCCCGGACGGCAGCCTCGCTGCGGACGGCACACAAGGCTCGATCCACCAAGTCGGCGCACATGTTCAGGATGCCAGCGCCTGTAATGGTTGGACGTTTTGGCATTTCTCCACGCCGCAAGGCCTGACGCAAATCGATGCGCTCCGCAGCGTGATCCGCACGGAAATGGAAACCGTCGCGTAAAGTCAACGCTTAGTCATCCAAAGCCAGAGTCAAAACCTTTGTCATGACGGTTGGCAAAGCATATTCGTTGATACACGCCAGCGCCGCCCATTCACCCGCAACACCTGATCGCGCACTGACCTCTGCGCGGTAAACAACCAGCCTTAAATCAAAGTGGGTGAAAACATGACGGACCTGCGTGCCTAACTTTTCCCAATTCCGTTCTAGCGGCGCATCAACCAAAGGGGTCTCCACTTTATCGTCCCAAGCGGTTCCCGGAAACCCCATCATCCCGCCCAGCAGTCCTTTGTCAGGGCGGCGGGTTAGCAGCACATGATCCTCACACCGCAGCACAAAAACCGCGCCGTAGCGCATAGGCAATTTGGCTTTCTTTATTTTTTTTGGGTAATCCGTTTGCGCCCCGGCCGAATATGCTCGGCAGTGAGGTCGCCACACACATATGTCGCATTTGGGCGAGCGGGGAGTGCAGACCGTTGCGCCTAAATCCATGAGCGCTTGGCCGTAATCACCGGGGCGTTTTGGATCAGCCAATATGCCAGCCGCCTTTCGAATTTCACTTCTTCCCTTCGGCAGCGGCGTTTCAATCCTGAACATGCGGCTAATGACCCGCTCGACATTGCCATCGACAATATTTGTTGGCTCCTCAAAGCAAATCGCTGCAATCGTGGCCGCCGTATAAGGCCCAATGCCGGGGAGCTTTAACAGCTCCGCTTCGGTTGACGGAAAAACACCGCCATGCTCATCCCTGATAACGCCCGCGCATTTATGCAGGTTACGCGCCCGAGCATAATATCCGAGGCCCGCCCACATCGCCAAAACCTGATCCCGCTCGGCGTTCGCAAGGTCTGTGATCGTTGGAAACTCAGCCAAAAACCTATGCCAATAGGGCGTACCGTGCGGTACAGTTGTTTGCTGCAGCATAATTTCAGACAGCCAAACCGCGTAAGGGTCAGGCACCTGCCCCTTTGCGCGCTCTTCGGGACGAACGCGCCACGGCAAACTACGCCCCGAAGCCTCATACCAAGCCAATAGCGCGGCGCGCAGCGTGTGTATATCTTTCCGATTATTCATAGCCACGTCACATCTGCCTACTTTACCCAGCGGCTTCAATAGGCCATTTTAGGAATAATGACACGCCGCTATGATGACATAAATGCACACGATGTTCGCGAGACGCGGGCCGCTGCCGCGCGGTGGCTAGAGACCCAACGCGGCAAACCGCAATACCGCGCCGCGCCGCATGCCAGAAATGCGGTGGCAAAAATTATGCGGCCACTCGCGAAAACGCACGGGTCTGGCAGCACAGGCCTTGCCCAGCATTGGAGCGATATTGTCGGGGCTCGCTTTGCTAAATTCTCCCGGCCACTTAAATTTTCCGGAAGCCAAGGAAGCCGCACGCTTGTGCTCGCCGCGCCCGGACCTGCCGCCGCTTTAATCATGGCCTCTAGTGCGAGCATCATTGCACGCGCAAATGGTTTTTTAGGCCCAAATCATATTCAGCGCCTCAAAATCATTCAAACAAAGCTTAGGACCGAAACCACACATGGACCGGCCCCGCGCGGGCTCTCTCAACAGGACGGAGACCGGCTGCAATCAGGGCTAGAAAATGTGAGTGATCCTGATTTAAAACAGGCTTTGACAAACCTTGGCCGCAAAGTGTTGGCAAAAGACACATAGACCCTAAGTAGAAAAGCGATCATCATGACATTCAAATCCTTCCTTTCCATAACTTTTTTGCTGATCGCCAGTGTGAGCGTCGTGCCGTTTGCGGCCAACGCACAAACCTCGCATGAAGGCCATGATCACGCAGAAGGCCAACACCCCCCCGCCGCGCCTCTGCCGGATATTGACTATGTGTTTACCGAAAGCCCGGATGACCGCGTCATCGGGGCAGAGAACGCCCCTGTGACAATCATCGCCTACGCTTCTGTGACCTGCCCCCATTGCGGACATTGGTTTTCGGTGGGTTGGCCCAAATTCAAAGCCGATCATATTGATACGGGTCACGTAAGGTTTGTGATGCGCGAGTTTCCAACGTCCCCCGTCAATCTCGCGCGGGCAGGGTTTGCCATTATCGGATGCGCACCGGAAGATGAATATTTCATACACCTGATTGATCAGATGCAATCACAAGACAAGGTTTTCAAAGCCATGGAGTCGCAGAACCTCGAGCCTGTCTATCAGGCGTTTGCGAAGAAAGCCGGAATGGCAACCCAAGACGACATGTATGCCTGCTTTGGTAAAAAAGACGTTCAAGATCGCATCAACCGTGCTGTCATGCGGGCGCAAGCGGGCGGTATTAATAGTGTTCCCAGCTTTATAATGGATGGTCAATTTGTGAAGGGCGATAATTCAGCCGCAGGCCTCTCATCTCTGGTGATGAAAAAATTATCCGGCGGCGTGTCCGCCCCGATGATGCCAGAGAAAATGACGCCAGAGGCCATGACTACGAGTCCTATGCCCACACCGCGTTAGCTCCGACCGTAGGCCTTCGCCAAACCTTAACAAATCTTTACATCAACTTGCGTTTCGGCGCCAAACTGCGAGACTGCCCTATGTTGCACTTTATAAAAACTGATTCGCGTATCCGCCCCATCATTGTGGCAAGTTTGGCCGCTATTGCCCTTTCGGGTTGCGGGGACACCAACAAAACCGCCGCGCCGACAGGCGAACAAACAGCCTATGAAGTCGCCGGAGATCACGCCATTGGCAATCCTGATGCCAAGGTCACGGTCGTCGAATATGCGTCTGTTGTTTGCGGTGCCTGTGCCAATTTCCACAACACAGTCTATTCGGATTTTAAACAAAAATACATCGACTCGGGCAAAGTCCGGTTTGTCTTTCGCGAATTCCCAACAAGCCCTGAAAACCTAGCGCGCGCCGGATTTCTCATTGCGAATTGCGCGGATGAAACCAAATTTTTTGAGAATATCTCGCTGCAGTTTAAACGCCAACGCGCCATCATGGGTTCCTCCGATATTCGCCAAGAATATGTCAACATCGCCAAAGCTGCAGGGTTATCCGAAGCTGATTTTGAGGCCTGTATGGTTAACGAAGAGGAAAATAAACGCTATGATGATGTCGTCCAAGCGGGCATTGATGCGGGGGTGAACAGCACGCCGTCTTTCTTTATCAATGGCGAGATGGTCAAGCGGACAGTCAGCGGAACACAGCTTTTCACGCTCGAGTCATTTGACGAAGTGTTAGCACCGCTCCTCGGCGAGGAGGCGCCCACAGAGAACAGCGCAGACGAAGATGCCGCCGCTCCAGCCGAGACGACAGAAAACTAACCTCTCATGGGATCGCTGGCCTTTAATCAGATAAGACTCGTCGGATTTAAATCCTTCGTCGATCCCACGGATTTTATTATCCAGCCCGGACTGACAGGCGTTGTTGGCCCGAACGGCTGCGGGAAATCAAACCTGCTCGAAGCTATTCGCTGGGTCATGGGTGCTAATTCAGCCAAGGCCATGCGCGCCGCCGGAATGGATGATGTCATTTTCAATGGCACCAAAACACGGCCCGGACGCAACCAAGCCCATGTCATGCTGACCATTGATAACCGCGCGCGCCTCGCGCCGCCAATATTCAACGATGATGATACACTTGAGGTAACGCGCTACATTACCAAAGGTTCGGGCAGTAAATATCAGGTCAACGGTAAGACCGTTCGCGCCAAAGACATTCAGCTTTTGTTTGCTGATGCCAGCACGGGAGCCAACTCTCCGGCCCTTGTGCGCCAAGGCCAAATTAATGAACTGATTTCGGCCAAACCTGCGAACCGCCGCAGGATCCTCGAAGAGGCCGCCGGCATTTCCGGACTTCACACCCGCCGCCATGAGGCAGAATTGAGGCTGCGGGCGGCTGAAACCAATCTCGCCCGCCTTGATGATGTGGTCACTCAGATTGAGAGTCAGCTTACATCCCTGCGCCGTCAATCACGGCAGGCCTCACGCTACAAGCGCCTTGCCAGTGAAATTCATGAATATAAGGCGCTGCTTTGGCTCAAACGCTGGAGCGCTGCGCTGCAAACGCTCTCGGAATCGCAAGAGACACTGAAAATTTGCGAAGCCCGCGTTCAGGACACAGCCGCCAAAGCCTCTGAAATGATACGCGCGGCCTCTGATCTTTCCTCTCATATGGATCCTAAGCGCGAGGAACAAATCATCGCGGCCGCCGTGCTCGCGCGCCTGAACGCCGCGAAAGATACGCTTGAACAGGACGAAAAATCCGCGCGTACTGAAATCCGCAAACTTGAATCCCAACTCGAACAACTCGCCTCGGATATCAGCCGCGAGACGGGCATTCTGGCTGACGCCGCCGAGGCGACGGCCCGGCTTGATACAGAATTTGAAAGCTTGTCCGCCGTCAAAGATATGAGCGCTGCTCTGGACGCCGCAGCAGATGACGCGGATCGCGCCATCACCGCGCGCTCTTCGCTTGAGACCGATTACAACGAACTAACCCGCCGGGCCGCTGATCAAAACGCGCGTAAAGACTCCGCCGTTCGCGAATTAGCACAATCAGAAACACGCCTTGAGCGGTTGAGATCAGAACAGCGCAGCGCCAAAGACAAACTTGAGCAGTTAATCGCCCAAAGCAAACCGGGCGGCTCGCAAAATCTGTTTTCCGCCGCCGTCAAAGATGCCCAAAACGCGCTTGAAACCGCCCGCACACACGAGCAATCTTTGCAAGCTGCGCGCAGCGAAACTGAAAAGCATGATAACGCCGCGCGGGACGCACTCTCAGAAACCAAACAGGCGCTAACAAATTTAACCGCTGAGCAATCCGCACTTGAAAAAGTCCTCTCGCGCGGGATGAACGCTGACTGGACGCCCGCCTTATCAAAAATTGATGTGAAAAAAGGCTATGAACAAGCTTTGGCCGCCGCCCTCGGTGAAGACCTTGAGGCCTCCATTTCAGAGCCCGCGCCAATGCGCTGGCAAGGTGCAGCCACGCCTGATACGCACCTCCCCGGCGGGCTTTCGTCTCTATTGGATGTGGCCGCCGCCCCGGCAGAGCTTACCGCGCGTCTATCACAAATCGGAATTGCGGACGATGCGCAAATCGATGCCCTCAAAGCATCGCTGCGCCCGGGTCAGCGTCTTGTCACACTTGCGGGACGGATCGTGCGCTGGGATGGATTTGAAATTCAGGCCGAAGCCGAAACCGCCGCCGCTATCCGCCTCAAACAACAAACACGCCTGGCGGAGCTTTCCGGCGATATTCATACGCAAAGCCAGTTGGTAGACGCGGCCGCTAAAAACTTCGAAATGGCGCGGGCCGCGCGGCAAGAGGCTGAACAAGAAGCCCGCAATGCCCGTCAGCTTATCCCGGACATAGAGCGTAAAGACCGCGCTGCTCAGGCAGCGCTCACGCAATATGAAACAGATATCGCCCGTGAAGGCGCAGAAAAACGCGCCATTGAAGACCGGCTTGAGCGCCTCGGCCGAGAGCTAACGGAACTAACCCAGCAATGGGAGCAGGCCAAACAGGCAAACGCTGATTTGCAAGGCGGTGAAGATTTTACGGCCCAGCAAGCCGAACTATCTGAAAAACTGGGCAACGCGCGCGCCGCAGCAGATGAGGCCAGCGCCGTTTACCGCACTCTCAAGAACGAAACAGACGCCCGCGCCGCTCGCCTTAAAGCGGTTGAGACAGAACGCACAGACTGGCTGCGCCGCGCCGAGACCGCAAAAACCCGCGTGTCTAGCCTCACCCTGCGTGAAGAAAAAACACAGGCGATCCTAACTCAAGCTATATCCGGCCCGGATCAGTTTGAAGAACGGCGTAAAAAACTCTTCTCTGAACTGGGCGCCGCAGAAACTCGTCGCAGAAGCGCTGCGGATCTTTTAGCCTCGGCTGAAACAGCTCTGAAGGCGGCAGAAAGTGCAGCCCGCGACGCCGAGACCGCGCACGGCACAGCCCGCGAACAACGCGCCGGAGCCGAAGCGCGCCTCGCGGCCTCGCAAGAACGCGTTGAAGATACCACAGCCCGCATCGCAGAGACGCTAAACTGCGAGCCAGATCATTTGCCGCAATATTTAGGCGAACTACCCGCAGATAGCGGCCTGACCGAATCCGATATAGAGCGCAAACTTGACCGCCTCCAAGGCGAGCGTGAGCGCATGGGCGGGGTCAACCTGCGCGCCGACGTCGAAGCTGAAGAACAAGAAGAACGCCTCGCCGCGATGATCACTGAACGCACAGACCTCTTGGCCGCGATTGCCCGTTTGCGTGAAGGCATTGATGAGCTTAATTCTGAGGGACGCGAGCGACTCTTAAAAGCCTTCGATATTGTCAATGGACATTTCGGGCGCTTGTTTACCTCGTTGTTTGGCGGCGGCGAAGCCTCTCTGGCCCTGACAGAATCCGATGATCCGCTTGAAGCCGGGCTTGAAGTTATGGTGAGCCCGCCGGGTAAAAAACTCGGCTCTATGTCGCTCATGTCAGGCGGAGAACAAGCCTTGACAGCGACGGCGCTTATTTTTGCGGTGTTCCTGTCAAACCCGGCCCCGATCTGCGTTCTTGATGAGGTCGATGCGCCGCTGGATGACGCCAATGTCGCGCGGTACTGTAACCTGCTTGACGCGATGACCCAGCAAACCCAAACCAAATTCATCGCCATTACCCATAACGCGGTGACGATGTCGCGCATGAACCGCCTATTTGGCGTGACGATGGCCGAACAAGGCGTGTCTCAACTGATCTCTATGGAATTGTCGACCGCTACACGCTTGGTGGCTGCTGAGTAGAGTTCGCGACGACTCGCAAGGCTTTGTATTCAGCCTTGCGCAGATAAGGGATACTTTATGACCAAATACACTCATCTAGTTATGCTCTTCGTAGTAGCCGTATTCATCAACCTTGCGGCATGTACGCCAAGCACCATCCAGACTGAATCCCAGCGCCTGTCGCAAAGAGCCGCAAAAGTGACGATTATTCGCGATGATTACGGCGTACCCCATATTTACGCGAAAACAGATGCAGATGCCGTATTTGGCCTTTTATATGCCCAAGCCGAGGACGACTTTAACCGAATTGAACGAAATTATATTTGGGCAACAGGGCGGTTGGCCGAAATCGACGGCGAAGACGCACTCTATAGTGACCTTCGCGCCCGGCTTTATATGACAATCGATGAGGCCAAGGCCGCCTATGAGGGTGCGCCGGCGTGGATCAAAGCGCTTTGCGATGCCTATGCGGATGGACTTAATCATTATTTGGCGTCTAATCCAGATGTTAAGCCTAAGCTTTTGACCCGGTTCGAGCCTTGGATGCCTATGTTTTTCTCCGAAGGCTCGATTGGCGGCGATATTGAGCAAATCCCGCTCTCGGGTATCAGATCATTCTATGCGGATGGGACGCCCCAGCAAGCTCCTGAAACGGCGCCCGCCAAACCCGCCGTCATGAACGAGCCCGGCGGCTCCAACGGTTTTGCAATTTCCGGAGATATCACCACATCGGGCAATGCCATGTTGCTGATTAACCCGCATACGTCGTTTTACTTTCGCGGCGAAGTGCATGTCGTCAGCGAAGAAGGCCTGAACGCTTACGGCGCGGTCACGTGGGGTCAGTTTTTTGTCTATCAGGGCTTTAACGCGCATAATGGCTGGATGCATACCTCTACTTATCTCGATTTCATGGATGAATTCGTGCAGCAGGTCTATGAAGAGGACGGCACACTTTTTTACCGCTATGGTAACGAAAATCGCCCGGTCACTGTCTCTGAGGTCACGCTAAAATATAAAGACGGCAATACAGTCAAAGAGCGCACTTTCCCGACATATCACACCCATCACGGCCCGATCACCCATATGGAGGACGGCAAGTGGGTCGCCACAAAGATCAATTGGGATCCGGTCAATGCGCTCAAACAGTCCTTTCTGCGCACAAAAACCAAAGACCATGATGAGTTTCGCGAGATGATGACTATCCGTACCAATTCTTCCAACAATACGGTCTACGCCGATAGCAGCGGTAATATCGCCTATTATCACGGTAATTTTATACCCAAGCGAGATACGCGGTTTGATTACTCCAAGCCAGTCGACGGAAGCAATCCAGCGACGGACTGGCAGGGTATTCACACGGTCGACGAGTCTATCTCGCTCCTTAACCCGAAAAACGGCTGGATACAGAATTGTAATTCGACGCCGTTCACCGCCGCACAGGAGTATAGCCCTAAGCCCCAAGACTACCCGGCCTATATGGCCCCGGATCCGGAGAACTTTCGCGGTGTCAATGCGGTGCGCGTGCTGACCGGTCAAAAAGACTTCACCCTCGATACGCTGATTGACGCCGCCTATGATTCGCGTCTGGCTGCGTTTGAAGTCCTGATCCCGTCGCTGATCGAGGCCTATGACGCCGGGGTCGGTAATGTCCAAATCGGTGATGCCGAAACCTCATCTGCTATTGAAGCTCTGCGGGTCTGGGATTACACAGTTACAACCAGCTCCGCCGCCATGTCGGTGGCGCATTTTTACGGCAGCAAATTCTTTGAAACCGTGGACTACCCTGACGGATATAGTGCTATGGAAGCTGTGAATTATTTCAGTACAGAGCTGTCACATGCCGAACGGCTAAACATCTTTGAAGCTGTCTTGACCGACATGGAGGCTGACTTCGGAACATGGAATACGCCGTGGGGAGAGATCAATCGGTTCCAACGTCCCAGCGGCGATATCAATTTGACCTTTGACGATGCCGCGCCCAGCCTCCCCGTCGGGATGGCGTCGAGCCGCTGGGGCGCTCTGGCCGCTTATGGTCAGCGCGGCAAAGTAACTACAAAGAAAATCTACGGGACACGGGGCAACAGCTTCGTGGCCGCCGTAGAGTTCGGCGATCGGGTCAAAGCCAAAACGCTTTTGGCCGGCGGGCAAAGCGGCGATCCAAATTCACCGCATTTTTATGATCAAGCTCAAAGCTACGCAGATCGTAGCTTCAAAGACGCCGCTTTTTACAAAGACGACGTCCTTGCCCGCGCCCAGCGTATCTACCACCCTGGAGAGTGAGAGATGGATTGAATGCTCACATTCAATCCCATCACAAAGGCATGATTAATATCGTCTGACATAACCCGCGCCCGAACGTGCATTGTGAAAGAGAGCGCGCCGCAGCTCTTGGTCGCGGTTTATCGCATTGCTTAGCCTTAAAGAACGGCCAGAATAGCGTCCGCGAGGCGGGGGATATTTTCCGTGTTCGCGGCGGCGATATTCATCCGGCCCGAGTTCATAATATAAACGGAATGTTCCGCGCGCAAACGCTCGGCTTGGGCTTGCGATAGCGGCAGGGTCGAGAACATGCCGTTTTGATCTTTGATCGCGGCGGCAATCGCCTCCCCGCCCTGCACGTTCATGGCCTCGCTGAGTTGCAGCCTTAGCGCAATCATGCGCTCTCGCATGTGGGTTAACTCCGCATTCCACTCGGCTTTAAGCGCTGGATCGCTCAGCACCCGGGCTACAAGCGCCGCGCCGTGATCCGGCGGCATAGAGACAAGCTTGCGCTGGATTGCGCCAAGCTGGCTTTGGGCGATTTTAGCCGTGGCTTCGTCTTTGGTAATGACGCAGATCAGGCCGACGCGCTCTTTATACAGGGCAAAGTTCTTGGAGCACGACGCTGCGACCAAGACCTCGGGCGCGCTAGCGACTATTTTGCGCACACCGTATGTGTCGGCGTCGATCCCTTTGCCGAGGCCAAAATAGGCCAAGTCAATATAAGGCGTAAGCTCTTTTTCCGCGAGCAAATCCGCGATCCGGTCCCACTGCGCCGGGGATAAATCCGCGCCCGTCGGATTGTGGCAGCAGCCATGCAGCAGAAGCACATCACCGGGCTGCGCGTGGGTTTCCAAATGCGCAATCATATGTTCGAAATCCACGCCAAGGGTTTCACGGTTATAGTAAGGGTAGGATTTCAGCTCAAGCCCAGCGGAGCTGAGCAGCGGCACATGATTAGCCCACGTTGGCGTGCTGACCCAGATCGCGGCGTTGGGATTGGCCGCGACAATAATTTCCGCCCCAAGACGCAGCGCGCCGGAGCCGCCCGCCGCTTGCGCGCTGGCCATACGGCCGGAACTCAACACCGGGTTATCATCGCCGAAAATCATCTCTGAGAGGAGCTCGCGAAACGCCGCATTACCGACGGTCGAGACATAGGACTTTGTGGTTTCCTCGGACAGCCACAGCGTCTCGGCTTTTTTGACCGCGCGCATAATCGGCGTCGCCCCATCATCGCTTTTATAAACGCCCACGCCCAAATCAATTTTAAGCGGGTTCGTATCGGCCTTCGCCATTTCCATAAGGGCAATAATTGCGTCCGGCGGACGGGGGGTTAAGGCTTCGAACATGACGATGATCCTTTTTTGTGCGTGTCGCCCTCCATAACAAGTTAAGCCGTTTTGAAAAGTCCCAAATGCGGGAAACTTCTTGCAACGTGTTCAGACCCGCTTATGGTCGGCGCTGATAAATTGAAGATCAATAGGGGATAATATGGAAACCTTCAGCGTATGGATGGAAGCTCTCAACAATTTTGTTTGGGGGCCGCCGATGATGGTCTTGCTCCTAGGGGTTGGGGCCTTTTTAACTGTCGGTCTGCGGTTCATTTCGCTCTCAAAAATCGGATATGGTTTCCGCCAATTGTTCAAGAAACGGTCTGGCCAAGCTGAAGAAGGCGACGTCTCTCCGTTTGCAGCGCTGATGACGGCTCTATCCTCCACCGTTGGAACTGGCAACATTGCCGGGGTTGCTGCGGCCATCGCGATCGGCGGCCCTGGGGCTGTGTTCTGGATGTGGGTGACCGCGATCCTTGGAACGGCCACGAAATTTGCTGAAGGCGTCTTGGCTGTGCGTTACCGCGAGATCGATGCCAACGGGAACCGCGTCGGCGGCCCGATGTATTATATTAAAAACGGTTTGGGCCCAAAGTGGATGCCCCTCGCCATGGCGTTTGCTCTTTTCGGAATCATAGGCTCACTTTCTACTGGCAATGCTGTGCAGGCAAATTCCATAGGTGACGCTTTGGCAAGTAACAGTTTAATCAATGCAGACCCGCGTTGGGTGGCGGTGATTCTCTCTGTTTTGGTGGCTGGCGTGATTTTTGGCGGCATCAAACGCATTGGCGCTGTCGCATCTAAGCTGGTGCCATTTATGGCTTTGATTTATATCTCCGCCGCTTTGTTCGTTGTTTTAGCAAATGCAAACCAAGTCCCCGCAGCTTTTGGCATGATTTTCCAAGGAGCTTTCGGTCTGCAAGGCGCAGGCACAGGGATCACAATTGGTTTGATGATGCTGGCGATGCAAAAAGGCGTAGCGCGAGGCTTATTCTCTAATGAGGCCGGACAAGGTTCTGCTCCAATCGCACATGCGGCGGCCCAGAATAATGATCCGGTCAACCAAGGTATAATCGCCATGCTCGGCACCATTATTGATACATTGATTATTTGTACCATCACGGCGCTGGTTATTTTGACGTCAGGCGTCATGAGCTCAGAGTGTATAGCTAGCCCGGCCATATTAGAACTTCTGGCCTCGGGCTCTACGCCTGTAGGCTGCGAAATCGGTGTACCGTTAACAGCGGCGGCCTTCGATGCCACCCTCGTGGGCTTCGGCGAACATATCGTCACAATATGCCTATGTATCTTTGCGTTTACGACGATTATTGGTTGGTCTTATTACGGGGAGCGCTGCGCGGCTTTTATCTTCAAAGAAAAGTCCATACCCGTTTTTCGTATCTTTTGGGTTCTGGCCGTGTTCGCTTCAACATTTGCGCTCTCATTTGAGACTGGTGAAGGTAATTTGGTTGTCGCCACGTTCTGGCTCATCGCGGATAGCCTAACAGGCCTCATGGCCGCGCCGAACTTGATCGCTTTGATCGTACTCTCACCCGTGGTGTTTAAACTGGCCAAGGAGTATTTCGACAGAGACAAAGTCGCCAGTGATGGGTTGATTGATCAAGACGACTTGGAATAGAGTCTAACCTGCTCTCATCGGAATGATCATTCGAGAGGGTCATACCAATGACATTGAGAAATTGGCCGTGCTTGGCGCGGCCACATTTGCCGGAACATTTATCGATCTTTATTCGGCCAAAAATCTCAAACGGTTTTTGGCCGATAATCATTCCGAAGACTATTACCGAAGGGCTCTCGCGAGGCCTGATTGGAAAATATTTGTAGCCTGCGCAAACAGGGACATAAATACGGAATTACTCGGATACTGCATGGTGAAACCAAATGCTCTGCCCTGCAAACCCGCGCGCGCGGGCGCGCTTGAAATTTACAGGCTTTATCTATTAGAGGGCCACCACTCCAAGGGCATTGGACACGCTTTAATGCTAGCCGCAATTGAGTATGCTAAAGCTCAAAATGCCTCTGAGATGACGCTAGGTGTTTACTCTGAAAACATCCGCGCGCAGACATTCTACGGCCGATATGGATTTAAGAAAATAGGTGAGTACGAATTCATTGTGGGCGATCACAGTGACCGCGAATTTATCCTTATAAAACCGCTTTAACGATAACGGCGTTTCTCCCGGGCCGTTGTCGATTTTTGAGCTCGAACAATCGGCTGAGCGTTCATTGGCGGCTTGGTGTAATCTTCAGAATATGTCGGTAAGTCAGATCCGACATAATGTGTTTCACTTCCGATGCTGACGGCCGTGGGTTTTGTCCGGGCTTTGTAATTTACAGCTTGGGGTGCAGAAATATTTGGACGGTTTGTGACGGATCCATAAGTCCGGCTCGCATGTCTTAAGCTAGAGGACGAAGACAGAGGCGCTACAAGAGGCGCAAACGTTGACCTCGCGGAAGACATCTGAGCATGAGTGCTAGATGAACCGGAGTAAGACCGCATGTTTGATGCAGACGGGCCGCTGTAAATACGGCCAGATGGCGCGCTTTCATATTGGTATACTGAGGTCGCAGATCCGCTAGAACTTACACCCTGAGCAGCGTGTGTACGCCGGTCCGCAGGATGGGTACCGGGATTGCAAACAATACGCCGCCACTCGTGGCGGGCGCTTTCGGTTTCTACGCGGCGACCAACACTTCCATATACGGGCGGCCTGTTTATATCGCGAACGCCGCCGCTCCCGGTGAGTTCCTCAATCATCAAAGTTGTATATTCGGCCGGGATAGCTATTTCCCTCACCCCGCCCGGATCGGCCACCACTTGTTTTGTCAATCGCGTATATTTTGCCGGAACCGGAATACGCTGCACAGACGAATCCTGTGTCAGAACTTTTCGCGTATAGGTGACAGACTCGCCCGGCTCTTCGACCAGACACCAGACCTCACAGCTTGGGCCGCAAAGTTGCGGTTGGGCCGCGTTGTGGTTGGCGGGCCCGCGGTACCCCGGCCCGCGAACACGGCCATCCGCCGTGGAATGAATACGGTAACCCTTTGCCCGCAACGCCGCCGGGTTCCCACGTTTCCACACGAGACGTGGTTTTGTGAGAGATACAGTTTCTTGAACCGTGGAGAATACCGGACGTGTGACTTTAAGCTTGTCATAGGCCGGGCGCACCATGACCTGTTCCGTGATAGATTGATATGTCGGCTGACGAACCTCATAACGAACACTGGCTTCTTTGACTAAAAACTGCTCTTGGCGCGAGCGTAGTTGCGGCTCGGAAATATCAATCTCCGTGAATCCATCTTTGACAAGAACGGTCTGGCTTTTTATATCCCGGCGCCCTGGAAGGGTAACCCGCGCATAACATTCGCCAGATTGCGGATTAGGCGGCAACAGATCCGGCACATAGGTCGGCGGAGATGCATTCCCAGCATAAGCCAGACTCGTCATCATCGAACCAGCAAGTAATCCGGCGGCTAACCTTTTTGGCTGTTTAAACATCATTGCACCTTTACACAGCAACTCCTGCCGTAATTATGGTTAATGAAGGATGAATGCCCGAAAGCCAAGCCTGAGATACAAAGAAGTGTCGCTGTTTTACGTTATTTTCAGGTGAAACATGAATTATTCCCCTGACAGGAGAATTTTTACATCAGTGGGGGAGAGACTTATCGTCTCCGCCGCGCCAAACGGATCAGTAAGACCCAGCCCAAGACCGCGCACAATGTGCCCGTCATATTGGCGAGTAAATCCCACAAAGAGCCGGTCCGGCCATAGGGCATAAGGGCTTGCGCGACCTCAATGACCGCACCGTAAACACTCGGCCAGAGAAAGACTGAAAATAGCTTTATGCGCGGCATCGCCAGAGCAAATAATCCGGTGAGCAAGCCGTAAGCCAATAAATGCATAACTTTATCAGCATGGGTAATATCGGCGGACGGCGGTGTGGGCTCAAGCGACTCATATGTGACAAATACCAAGACCGCTACAAATAACACCCATGACAAAAGCCAAAACCAACGGGGCGACGGACGATCATAGGAAAATGGCGGCATAAAAATAGTAACCTCATGAATGATCCGGCGTCGTAAGAACATTTTACTATAACGCAAGATGACAATGCCGACAGACTCAGGCATGATTATGGTTCAAATTTGTTTATTTTTTGTGGAGACTGATATGACTTTACTTAACCCGAAACAGGCCGTCGAGAGCCTGCCCGGCTGGACAGGCGGCGATGATTTTATCACCAAAGTTTTCAAGTTCGAAGACTTCGCCGAAGCCTTTGGCTTCATGACGCGCATCGCCATTATTGCCGACAAGATGGATCATCACCCTGAATGGTTCAATGTCTATAACCGCGTGGACGTAACGCTCACCACCCATGATGCGGGCGGCGTGACTGAAAAAGACGTCGCTTTGGCTGAGGCTATGGAAAAGGCAGCTTAAAGCCGCCCTGCCAGGGTTAGACCGCCTACGATTGAGCAAGCATTGAGGGACACATGCACCACAAGCGCAGTATACTCTTTTGCTTTAGGTTCTAGTCAGGATTTAAGGTTTAATTATATTCAGAAAAGCATCGAAAAATGAGCGAAAAACCCAATTTTAGAATCCATTTAAACGCGAATTACACGAGGTGTCTGCCCCTGCCCGGCTAAGGGCGTGTTTTCAATATGGCAGAGCCAGCCCAGCCGTTCCATGCGGCGTAGGTTATCCGAGGCTTGGTCTCTTGAAAGCTCGGTGATTTTTGCAAATTGTGTGATGGTCAGGAAACGGTATCTATGGAGGTACACCAAGCCTTTTATAGCTTGCTGGGTGACTTGGTATGACGCCATTTTAGCCCCCTGTTTCCGGCCCTCTCTGATTGAGGCCGTTTTCTTTATATATTTCAACGAGTTGGGTATATAAATGACGCGCGAGTTTCATACAATCCCTTTAGATTAGTATGAAACTTTGACAGTGTCCGTCAAAGCGCCGTAGCCTTCTCTCCCCCTGAATAGTTCACACTACTTCTATGTTGACAAAGGCGTGAGGCGTTAGTTCTGATTTAATCAGCACTAATATCCAAAAATAATAATCATTAGAACGATGAAACTTATCATCCAGAAAAGCCGCCGAAACCACTCAGGCCCTCCTTTGGGAAGCAACGAATACGAAATTTCATTCTGATTTCTCAGATAAGTTTTGAAACTAACTTCATTATGCAGAACGCTAATATCTTTCTTATAGTTACGGTAAAGCAAACCATAGAATGATAATACATAAAAAAAGAAATAGCTGACAATCACCCCTACTATAAAAATCAATGACACAGTTCATTCCTCATGTTTATGAAACAATAGCAGACTTTTGAATGTTATCAAAAACGAATGCTTATGAGAGAGGTTCCAGCCCTACAGTGTTACGAATCCACAGAACTTTCAAAACCCTCGCTCACATCACTTATATTTTGAAACGTTTGCGAGAATTTCAAGTCATGAACATTGGACACGCAGGTGCTTTTCTACTGCCGAGCAAAACTCTGATCGCCACATTAATCTATTTAAGGCTTTTAAGCTCGGCTATACGCCCGAACTAACCCGCATTTGGGTCGTGCTTGATCATGGCGTTAAAGACCCAGGCAATCGCGAAGCTGACAAGGGCAAAGATCACGCTGCTGGGCAGGGCTATTTTCTTGGCCAGCGGTTCGCCATATTCTTTGGTAATTTGCATGGTTGCGGCCATGATAGAGCCGAAATCACCGCCGGCTGCGGCTTCGATCATAGCCTCTTGCATGTTGCTGTAAAGCTCAGGCGCAAACATAGGCGGGACGATTTGCCCGATAATCATTGACGCAATACCAAAAACGACGATGGGCAATAACACCATCCACGCAGACTTGCCGCCATCACGGAACCTTTTGATAAACAAAACAACCCAGCAATAGTAAGTGACAATCAATAAAAGCTTGAGCGCCCCGCCAAGAGCGACACTGACCATCGGTAATAAATTGATCAGAAATGTCACCGCGATGAGCACATATGCGGCGCGCATAAAATTAGCCGAGTCAATACGTCCTGACGGTGAGAGTAGTAAATTGCCCAAATCGGCCTCCATAAATTTTTGCCAAAATGCCACAAACTCTGTGAAACTCAAGCCTTAATGTATTTTGCGTTTAGCTGACTGAGTGCAATTCACTAAATCAAAAAAATAAGCGTATATTTTAGATATTACGCCAACGTAAAGTTTCCATTTTCTATCGAAACCATCGAATTTAGTGACACATCAGTAACCGCGTTGTGATTTCATCTATTGACTTAAGCGTAAAAAATACAGTCAGATGCAAACTATAATCAAAGACGAACACATGCCGGGATCATGTATGCTAAAACGGCGCAGCAGCGAAGCCACGCTTAAGCTTTTATCGGCGATAACCTTCGCCGCGGCTCTACTGCTATCGTCTTGCGGAGGAGGAGGCAGTTCCAGCGCCGCGCCTACGCCGCCGCCGGTGACCACAAACCCGCCGCCGTCAGCGGTGTCGAATATTTTCGCCACGCAAAGCGCAACATCACGCTTTTTAGGCAAAGCTACTTTTGGCGCGACGCAAGCAGATATCGATACCCTAACAGGGACAGAGGTTGCTGACTGGATCATCGCCGAATTTGCCAAACCGGCCACAATTTACTTGCCGGATATATTAAGCGAAATGGCGACCTTACCCCAAGGCCAACGTGTGCCAACGCGCCGAATCGGTGATCTGTTTTTTGACGCGGCCATTGCCGGTGATGATCAATTACGTCAACGCATGGTTCTGGCGCTATCAGAAATCGTCGTCGTGTCCAACGCAGGGCAATTGGGGAACTTCCCCGAGTCCATGGGACAGTTCATGGATATCCTGTCAGATAATGCGTTTGGGAATTACCGCGACCTACTCGAAGATGTCACATATTCCCCAGCGATGGGTATTTATTTGACTTACCGGGGCAACCGCAAAGGCGACGCTGTCTCCGGGCGCGTTCCAGATGAAAATTACGCGCGCGAATTATTACAGCTCTTCACCCTCGGCTTAACGCAGTTAAACCCGGACGGCACGGAAACTTTGGGCACGGGTGGTCAACCCATTGAGATATTTGACAATGAAGATATTACTGGCCTTGCCCGCGTCTTTACAGGGTTGAGTTGGGATAGCGGGAACTTTTACGGCAGAGGCGGCAGCCGGGAACCTCTTTACAACCCTATGGTGGTTTATGCCCAGCATCACTCAGAGCTGGAAAAATCATTTCTAGGAACGACAATACCGGCGGGCACATCCGGCGAGCAAAGCCTTGATCTGGCGCTGGACGCTATCTTTGATCATCCTAATATGGCTCCCTTTCTTGCACGGCAACTCATTCAGCGCTTTACGGCCTCAAGCCCGTCTCCCGCCTATGTGCAGCGCGTCGCCGCAAGTTTTGAGACGGGAACTTATACGCTACCAGACGGCTCAGCCGTGGGCACGGGGCTGCGCGGCGATTTAAAAGCAACACTGGCCGCTATACTGCTCGACACAAACGCGCTGAACGGTTCAGCCTTTGCGGGCACTCAAACAGGGAAGATCCGAGAGCCCATGGTGCGGTTTGTGAATTGGGCGCGGGCGTTTAGCGAGACGACGCCTAATTCCAGAGATGAGCGCACGCTAAATAATCTGTCAGCTATCGGACAGCATCCATTTCGCTCGCCGTCCGTGTTTAATTTCTTTCGCCCCGGATTTT
This sequence comes from uncultured Caulobacterales bacterium, assembly GCA_964352785.1. Taxonomy (GTDB): domain Bacteria; phylum Pseudomonadota; class Alphaproteobacteria; order Caulobacterales; family Maricaulaceae; genus JACOMS01. Next base: position 26,655 of record CAYGTI010000010.1, on the reverse strand, counting down.
TGGCACCCGGTACAGAAACCGCCGCAGCAGGCCTGACGGCACCGGAGCTGCAAATCATCAATGAAAGCAGCGTCATCGCCTATATCAATTTTATCAACGGATTTATTTACGATACGGCCGGAAATATATCCGGGGACATCACAGATGGCATCACGGCAGATTATTCAGCAGAGATAGCGCTGGCAGACACGGCGCAAAGCTTGGTTGACCGCTTAGACCTTATACTAACGGGCAGCACGTTGGCCCCAGAGACGAAAACGCGCATTTTAGCGATCATGGACGAGGTGCCCGTGCGTTCGGGGACAACAGATGAGCAAGCGGACCGCCTTGCAAGGGTCAGGCTGGCGGTTACCATGATTATGACATCGCCCGGCTATGTGGTGCAAAGGTAAGATGATGGGTACACTAAACAGGCGACGTTTTTTATCCACAGCAGCCGGAGCCGGAGCCATGTCGTTTGCGGGCAGCGCCGGGCTTTTAGGACAGCTAGGCAATTCCAAGGCCTACGCAGCGGATATGTCCGGTTATAAGGCGCTCGTCTGTGTGTTCTTTTTTGGCGGCCAAGATGCCCATGATACGGTCTTGCCTTATGATCAACCTTCATATGATCGCTACGCGGCGCTGCGAAGTGGACTTCTGGCGGATTACGCGGCGCAAGTCGGCGGTTCATCCCGCACACGGGCGCGGCTGCGCGAGTTGTCTCCGGTAAATGCCGCAAGTTTTGGCGGACGCAGTTTTGCGTTGCCCGAAGGGCTTGATCCTATAAAGTCTTTGTTTGACGCTGGTAATGCCGCAATTTTAGGCAATGTCGGGCCATTAATTGAGCCTCTCACGCAGGCGGATTTCAACCAAGGCGGCAAAGCTCAACCCCGCCGCTTATTCTCCCATAATGATCAACAATCCACGTGGATGAGTTCAGCACCTGAAGGCGAAACCCGTGGCTGGGGCGGGCGGTTCTCGGATCAAATCTCGGGACAACCCTCAACATTCTCCGCGATCTCAACCTCTGGCAACACGGTTTTTCTCTCAGGCGAGACGACAACGCAATATAGTTTAAACACGTCAGGGCCGCCGCAAGTCAGCCGTTTGCGAAATAATAATAACGGTCTTTTGGGCCCCGCGTCCCGTTCGGACAGTGCAGCACAGCTTTTAATTGATCAGTACCGAGATATCGGCACAGTAAGAGCAAACCTTTTTGAGCGCGACGCAGCCACGATTGCCAACCGGACGTTCGAATCTAATGAGGCTTATTCCAGCGCGCTGGCCAGCGCGCCAACATTGCAAACCGCTTTCCCAGGGTCTCGCCTTGGCGGACAACTGCACGCGGTAGCCGAGTCAATTAGCATTCGCGGCGCGCTTAATATGAGCCGCCAAGTGTTTTTTGTCGGTCTTGGCGGGTTTGATACCCATGATGACCAAGCCACAGACCTATTGGGCCTGCAAAGTGATTACGCGGCCAGCATAGCCGCCTTTTTTGACGCGACCCAAGAAATGGGTATTGAAAATGATGTAACTCTCTTTACCGCTTCTGATTTTGGCCGCTCTCTGGTCGAAAATGGAAACGGCACGGATCACGGCTGGGGCGCGCATCATTTCATCGTCGGCGGAGCCGTCAACGGCAATCAAATTTACGGGGATATTCCACCCTATGATACGGGACACGATTATGATGCGGGCAATGGCCGTTTAATCCCTAATGTCTCGGTTGAGCAATATGCCGCCACTCTGGGTAAATGGTACGGATTGACCGATACTGAAATAGCCTCGGTGTTTCCGTCGCTTTCGAACTTTGCACTCAAAGATCTTGGCTTTATGGCTTAAAATATTAAGGGTCTAGACGCTCGGCATGGGGCCGTATTTATTCTCGCCGGGATCACTTTTAGCCACGCCCAGCCAGAGCGTAAATAATAGCGGAATGCCGAGCAATAAAGGGCGAATAATGGGCATGTTGGCCTGAACTTTATCTTGGTAACGCGCGATGATATCCTGGGTGACCGCCGGGTCAATAATGTCTTTGCGGTCAAATTGCGAAAATTCGGAAAAATAATCCGCGCCGCCGAAGCTCAGCATCACAAAAATCACAGCTACAATTTCAAGAAATATCATAATATAAAACGGGCGAACTGTGCGCCCCATATCGTGCAGTCTTTTCCCGTAGACACAGTAGATTATATAAAATGAGATGAACGGGAAAAACAGCGCAATATAAAACCCTGTCATACTTTGTCCCAGCGTGCGCAAAAGCGTGTTGCCTGCAAACACAAATAGGGAAACGCAAACAAACCCGATCAAGAATTTCTGGCGATCAATACGGCCCTCAGTGGAGAAAAACAAATGACGCATGAAAGTGCCCAAACTCAAAGTTAACAATCGCGTAGCGAATATAGAATATAAACGTGGCTGACCAGTCTTCAGATCGTTTTAAAGGGCGCATGTGACACTTAAGACCACATCAATAATAAGTCTTGCGCTGGCTCTATTACTTGCCGGGTGCGGCGCGTCGGATGATGCGGGCCTCATTCCGCCGCCGCAGCTCGCGCAGAAGCAAGCTCAAAATACGCCGCAGCCCGAAGCAGAACCGTCCGTATCAAAAAAGTTAGAAACTGCGCCTCCGCCAAAACCCGTATCCGCTATGACGGATTCAAAAATGCCGGATAAAATACCGACGGCCACGCTCAACCACATCTCCGTGCGGCAGGATTACTTTCCGGTGCGCCGCTGCATGAATATGGGTAATGCGCTCGAGGCCGAAGTTGAAGGTGAATGGGGATATACCATCGAGGCAAGACATTTCCGCGCCATTGCCGAGGCCGGGATGGACACGGTACGCTTGCCTATCCGCTGGGCCGCCCACACAGAAACCTCCCCGCCCTACAAAATCAACTCCGCTTTTATCGCGCGCATTGACGAGGTTGTTAGCCAAGCGCAAGCAGCCGGCCTCGGCGTGATTATTGATGTGCACCATTATGAAAAACTGATGGAAAATGTACCCGGCGAGACGCCGCGTTTTCTTGCCATATGGGAACAAATTGCTTCGCATTATCAAAATGCGCCCGCGAATGTTTATTTCGAAGTGCTCAATGAGCCTATCGCGCCGATGACAATGGCCCAGGCGAACGCGCTCTATACGAAGGTAATTCCTGTGATTCGTAGAACTAATCCTGTGCGGCCTTTAATTATGGGCGGTGATGATTGGAACTCCATTGATACGCTCGACAGTGTTGTTTGGCCGGATGATCCTTATTTGGTCGCGACCTTTCACGACTACGGGCCCTATGAATTTACGCACCAAGGCGCGTCGTGGATGGAAAGCGCGCCGCCCATTGGACGCCGCTGGGGAAAAGCGGATGATCTGCGCGAGCTGTCAGACACTTATGATATAGCAAGACGGTTTCAAAAGCGCACAGGTCTTCCGGTGCTTGTCGGAGAATTTGGCGTTATAGATACAGCGTCCCATGCCGAGCGCGTGCGCTGGCTGACAACCCGCCGCCGCACCATTGAGTATGCAGGCATGAGCTGGTGCGCGTGGGATTTTGCCGGAGCGTTCAAAACCTATGACGTGAACCGAAACGCTTGGATGGCCGGGATGAAAGATGCCCTGACAGGCCCGTAAGTTTAAGTCACCTCCAACGCAAGCACCACTCCATATTCACATAGACAGAGACCCAAAACTCGCCTAAGGAACGCGGCGCAATTTGTTATCAAAATTAGAGGCTAAAATGGGATATTCTATCGCAATCGTCGGTGCCACAGGCAATGTGGGAACAGAAATGCTCGAAATTCTCTCTGGTAGCGATCTTGAGATTGATCAGGTTTATGCCGTCGCCAGCCGCAGATCAGTGGGCCGCGAAGTCAGTTTCGGCGATAAAACGCTTAAATGCCATGACATTGAAACCTTTGATTTTGCCAAAGTCGACATGGCCTTGATGAGCGCAGGCGGCACGGTCTCAAAACAGTGGTCACCTAAAATTGCCGCCAAAGGCGCGATTGTGATTGATAATTCTTCAGCGTGGCGGATGGATCCGGACGTGCCATTGGTCGTGCCAGAAGTAAATGCAGACGCGGTCGCAGGCTATACAAAAAAGGGCATCATTGCCAATCCGAATTGCTCCACTATTCAAATGGTCGTTGCGCTTAAGCCGCTGCATGACCGCGCCAAAATTAAGCGCGTTGTTGTCTCAACTTACCAATCTGTTTCTGGCGGCGGTAAGAAAAATATGGACGAGCTGTGGCTGCAAACCAAAGGCATCTACTCCAATGATGATCTTAAGCCGCATAATTTCACCAAGCAGATCGCCTTTAATGTGATCCCGCATATTGATGAATTTATGGATAGCGGCGAGACCAAAGAAGAGTGGAAAATGAATGTCGAGACCAAGAAAATTCTCGACCCGAAAATCAAAGTCACGGCGACCTGCGTGCGCGTGCCGACCTTTGTTGGTCACGCCGAGGCTGTCAATATCGAATTTGAAGACGAGCTTTCGGCCGATGAAGCCCGCTCTATCTTGCGCGAGAGCCCAGGTATTATGGTCTTCGATAAGCGCGAAGACGGCGGTTACATGACACCCGTCGAATGTGTCGGCGAGTTTGCGACGTATGTCTCGCGCATCCGCGAGGACAGCACACAGGACAATACGCTGAATATGTGGATCGTGTCTGATAATCTGCGCAAAGGCGCGGCACTCAACACGGTTCAAATCGCAGAATGCCTCGTCAACCGCGGGCTGATTAGCAGGAAAGTTGCTTAAACTTACTCTTTGGGTTTGAGTGTATTGGCTTTGGGCGTGAATCTTTCTCGTGCCCTAAGCGCGGTATCCGGAAAGTCTGAGAAATAGCCGTCAATACCCAGACGAATGTAGGCCGCGATCTCGTCTTCGATTGAGGCGGCGATAGCTTTATCAAGATCATCATCACGAAATGTCCATGGATGAACGGTAAGCCCCGCCGCGTGCGCCATTTCGATCAATCCGGTGGAGTTTTGACCCTCGTTTAGCAGCATTTTTTTATAAGGCCCTATGCCACTGGCAAATACGGCGATATCCTCCACGGACAATTCCGGAATATCCGCCAAGAGATATATAAGCTTTATATCTGTTTTGTCCGCGAGGCGCTTAAGATTATCCGCCTCAAAAGATTGAATAAAGACGGGCGCGTCAATACCATTATAACCATAGGCCTCCAAGCTTTTCAGCAGAGCCATATCATGAGACAAGCCAGCAGCCTCAAATTCCGACGGGCGTTTTGTTTCGGGGTAAACGCCAATGGTACGGCCAAGCTCGCGTGACCTCTCGGTGGCCAGCGCTAGAACCTCATCAAAGGTTGGGATATTATAGTCACCGTCATAGGCATTTGAGCGGCCCGCGCGCGGCTGCACCGCGCGCAAGGTTTTAAGCTCGGCCAGCGTGAAATCATCAACAAACCAATCCGGCGTGTCATATCCCGGCTTAACAGTTTGGCGCTCAGAAAATTCAGGGCGGGTGCCGACATCTGTAGTCGAAGAGAGATAACGATCATGGCGCGCCACAAGAACACCGTCTTGGGTAATGACTAAATCAGGTTCGATATAATCCGCGCCTAGGTCAATTGCCAGATCATAAGCCGCAAGCGTATGTTCGGGCAGATAACCGGATGCGCCCCGGTGCGCGATCACAAGCGGCGGCTCTCCGGTTAAAGTGGGCCACAATGTTGATACTTGACCCGCAGCGCTGTCATTCGAAACAGGGGGTTTAATATCACGTTTTGTCATCTGTGGACCTGCTGTACATCCCAAAAGCATAACACTCGTAACAGCCCATAAAATACCGATCCGCATGTGTTTTACCTCCGCTAGGGGGAGCTTAGCCCAAGAGACGGGCCGATTCAAAACACATGTTTATGACAATCCGCGAGAGACGATCATCCCAGACCGTTAAACAAAGCGCGCTGCTTAAGGTTCAGCCCCTTGGGGTTGGCAACCTTTAGGCTTGTGCGGGTTGGACGCACCGTAAACGACGCCGTCTCAAACACGCTATAATCTTCAGATAAAACATTATCGACGCCGATCAGCCGCGTTTGCGCGCGGTCGCGCTCAAACGTAATATCAACATAGCCATTATTGAGGGGGTTGTAATAACGCACATCCGGATTGGCCTGCGTCATCAACAGCGCATAGGGCTCCGTCGCTTCGCGCATAAAGGCCGCTAATGTTTCAGATGAGACCGACGTGGTGCCAATTTCTATTCCCATCTTATCACCGCCATTATCTTTTAAATCATTGACCCAAAACTCATGCGCGTCACCCGTGATGACGAACATATCAGTGACGCCCTCAGATTTCATGCGGGCATAAAGCTTCTCGCGCGCGGCCGGGTATCCGTCCCAGCTATCGGGATAAACGGGCAAGCCGTATTTGGAGACTTCGACGAATGTGCGCACGCCGCTCCAAGCTTTTTCAATAGCCGCCAAAGCGTCCTCGGTCACATGCGGCGTCATATCAGGTGTCATAACTTTGCCCATGACAACTTGGTTGGCCACAAGACGCCACGGCTTGCCCGCGTCTTTAGAGGACTTTAGCGTGCTGGCGACAAAGTCAAGCTGCGCGTCGCCCAGCATGTCTCGCGCCGGGTCATTTAAAAACTCGACTTTAAATTTTTCAGGCCCGCCCTCTGTTTTCAAAAGGTCAAAATAATCATCAATAATAATCGGCTCGCCCCGCGCTAAAAGCCGTGTTTCCAAGGCCGTCAGTGTTAGTAAATCCCCCCATTCAAACGCTCGAAACAAAGATTCGCGCGGTTTACCCGCCGCAGGGTCACGCACAGGCATCCACTCATAATAGGCCCGCAAAGCGGCCTCTTTACGCGCCTCCCAACTGCCTTCATTCTCTTGGTGGTTTTCAGCGCCTTTTGACCAGCTATCATTGGTCATTTCATGATCGTCCCAAATGGCGATCATGGGCATTTTTGCCGTGACGGCTTGCAGCGACGGATCCGTGCGGTATTGGGCGTGACGCGTGCGGTAATCAGAAAGGCTGATGATTTCGTGGCGAGGCTCGTGCAAGCGGCCCATTTTGGCCATCTCTGTGCCTAAGACACTATCCGCGCCATATTCGTAAAAATAGTCACCCAGATGAATAATGGCATCAAAATGATCTTGCCGCGCAATATGATCATACGCGTTAAAATAGCCCTGCTGCCAGTTCGAGCACGACACCACAGCGAACCGCGCCGCCGCCGTCTTGCCTTCTGGCAGGGTTAAAGTCTTGCCCGTAGGCGACGTATAAATATCTGTCTGAAAGCGGTAATAATAGGATGTGCCGGGCTGTAATCCGCCCGCGTCCACTTTAACCGTCCAGTTTGAGGCCGCACTCGCGCTAGCTGTGCCCGAAGTGCTCGGATTGGTAAAATCAGGACTTTGATCCATTTGCCATTTGACCTCAATGGGGCCATCATTCGGGTTGATAGGCGTGACTCGCGTCCAGAGGATAACACCGTTTGATAAAGGATCACCGCTGGCAATCCCGTGAGCAAATACGCCCGTAGACGCCTCGCGCGACACAGAGAAAGTCTCTAGCGTCGCCGACGTACAAGCTGCAAGGCTTCCTGCTGTTCCTGCTGCCAAAAGGCCGCGCCGAGTTATATTTTGTGTCATCCCTTACGTCCCCGATATTGCAGAGTGTGTCTACTAATGTAGCGCAAGCTATCGCGGCGCAAACGAAGGAGCAAGACGTAAGGTCTATAAGATTTCTAAACCTTCTGGTCGCACTCGCCGATTTCAGAATATTTCACGAGGCAGGCCGATTTTATTGGCCTCAGACACGGGGCTTTCGGCAAAAAACCTTATCTTGCTAAAGTCTATCCCTGATCATTGAGAAAACTATTTTCTTATTTTTGTCACGTGGGCTATTATGTGCCAGTATATAAGGTTTGAAGGGTAAAATTATGAGACATTATCTATTAACTAAAAACACTATGAAAACGGCGCTGCTCAGCGCCATGTCAGTTTTTTGTTTTTCTTCGGCGACATCAGCACAAGTTATATGGACCGTCGACGGTAATGAAGCAGCCGATCAAGCTGATGAAAAATTAGATAAAATTTTGAAAGCGATTAACGATTCCGATAAGGATAAATATAAAAGTAAAGCGGATACATGGCTGTTCTTTGAAGGGAACCACTGTGCAGAGCAACTGGTCGGAAGTTTACATAAAGCTGCATATGGGCATGAAAGCGTTAACGCAAAAAAGTCCAAATTCAGTTGGTTTGAAAATGACGAGGCTCGTTCAGTTTTAATCCAAGGCCCCGCGTTAATTGGCGAGTTCTTACAAGTTTGCGATCACCCGACGGACTGTAAAAAAGACGATTCCGCAACTATTTTGCTCAAACGAGGCCTCGGTGAAGGCGATTATATGTGCATTGGGACTTTTCAACAGGAAAATTACGAGGACAGTCATGTCAAAATTGATTTTCAAGATGATAGTGATGGAAAACTTGACGGAAAAGTAAGTCGTGTAATCAATTATGACGTTTGTGCAAAGGTCAGGAATAATACTTCACTAAGCTGGATGAAGAAAACAAAATGTCCAAGCGATTTTGATTAAATTTTCTGGTCGTACTCGCCGATTTCAGAATATTTAGCGAGGCGGGCTTCGATCTCGCGGAACATGCCTGTTTTATTCGCCTCAGACACGGGGCTTTCGACAACGACCACAAGATTAGGTGTGTTTGAGCTCGCCCGCACGAGACCCCATGTCCCGTCTTCGAGCGTAAGACGCACGCCGTTGACGGTGTTCACGTCTCGAATTTTCATCCCCATAATCGTCTCACCCGCCGCGCTCGCCGCTTGGTATTCCGCCACAACCCGGTCAACGACGCCGTATTTTTCTTCGTCCGAGCAGTACGGGCTCATGGTCGGGCTACCCCATGTTTTGGGCAGGGCCCGGCGCAGGTCTGCCATGCTTTTGCCCGGATTCCGGTCTAGCATTTGCAAAATGGCAATCGCGGAGGTTAAGCCGCAATCATAGCCCCGCCCGATAGGGGCGTTGAAAAAATAGTGACCGGACTTTTCAAACCCGACAAGAGCGTTGAGTTCCTTGGAGCGTCGTTTAATATAGGAATGCCCGGTTTTATAGTAATCTGTCTTGGCACCGTTTGCGATTAGAACGGGATCGGTCAGGAATAATCCAGTAGATTTTACATCCGCCACAAATTGGGCATTTGGATAAATCCGGGATAAATCTCGCGCGAGCATCACACCCACTTTATCGGCAAAAATCTCTTCTCCTTCATTATCTACAACGCCGCAGCGGTCCCCGTCCCCGTCAAAACCGAGCGCCACATCCGCGCCGTGCTCAAGGCAGGCATCGCGCATTGCGTGGAGCATTTTCATGTCCTCGGGGTTCGGGTTATAATTGGGAAAAGTGTAATCCAGATCACATTCTACGGCCACAACCTCTGCGCCCACGGCTGTCAGCACCTCTTCGGCGAACGCGCCCGCTGTGCCATTCCCGCAAGCGGCAATAACTTTAATCTTGTTTTCAAGCTGCACGTCTTTGATCAGATCAGCAATGAAGGCACCCCGCACCCCGTCCACATAGCGGTAAGACCCGCCCGCGCGGGGTTTGGATATCCCGCCCAGCACAATCTCTTTAAGGCGGGACATTTCATCCGGGCCAAATGTCAATGGCGGCTCAATACCCATTTTAACGCCGGTCCAGCCATTAATGTTATGGCTGGCTGTCACCATGGCCACGCCGGGGCAGTCTAAATGAAACTGCGCGAAATAGGCCGTCGGCGACAGCGCGAGCCCAATATCAAGCACTTGGATACCCGCATTCATAAGGCCGATAATCAACGCCTGTTTAATAGACAGAGAGTAATGGCGAAAGTCGTGCCCAACCGCGATTTTGGGGGCTGTGCCGCGCTCATACATCAGCGTCCCGAGCCCCTCGCCCAGCGCTTGAACGCCGTAAAGATTTAGCTCTGGGTCTTTTTCATGACCAGGAATACCGAACCACCACCGCGCGTCATATTCGCGAAAGCCCGTCGGCTTGACCAAAGCCTGCGTTTCAAAAGCAATGGTGTTAGGTTTGATAAAGTCTTGCGGTTTGCGGCTCATGAGGCGATCCCTTAGGTTTTAGAGCCGTCTTAGCGCGTAAGACTTAAAGTTTCGTGACAGGCGTTAGGCGGCCTGAGCCGATGTTCGGTACGCCGCGCTTTATAGCCATCCTCGGCGACCATGTTAAAAACCGTAGCACCGCCAAAAATGAAACTGTGCGTTCGGATTGCACTTTTTTACGCGCAGCGCGCATCGAGCGGAGCCCTTTGAAGCCGTCGCGCACGCCTGCCCATGTTGGATCAAAGCGGCTTGAGCGAAACCGGGCCCACAGCAGCATGACGGCATTCAGCGCGATATGGGCGGGCATGAATAAGATAAGCAGCACCAACGGCATATTTTTATAAAACGTCCAAATCCGGTTGCGCGTGCCGTGATAGACGGCAAAATTCGAGGCGCGGCCCGATACTCCGGAACTGACATGGTCAATAACCGCGTGCGCCGATTGCATGCAGATGCCACCCGCGAGCCGCATCCGAAATGCCAAATCCACATCTTCGTGGTAACAAAAGAAACGCTCGTCAAATCCGCCTAACCGCAAAAACGTCTCGCGGTGGTAAAACGCGCCCGCCCCGCACGGCCCGAACGCCTCGCGCGTTTGAATATCTGTCACCGGATGACCAAACCCGCCGCGCCACGCAAGCCCGCAAACATTATAAAAGTCACCTAGCCCATCAAAAACCTCTGGCTCCAGCGCCATATACTGCGCCGAGCCTACCATGGTGATGCGGGGCGAGAGCTGCGTCGTTTCAAGCCCGTTTTCCAGCCAGTCAGGCCGTGCGAACGCATCGGGGTTGAGCAGGGCGAGCCACGGCGCGCGGGCTTTTTTGGCCGCCAAATTATTCGCTGCTGAGAACCCCAAATTCTGACCTGCCATAATGACGTCAAAGCGCTTATCTAATTCCGGTAGTGCCTCCATGGAGCCATCCGTGGAGCCGTTATCAATGATAAAACATTCAAAGTTGTTAAGCGTTTGATCTTTCACCGATTGCACGCATTTACGCAGCCACTCACCCGCATTGTAATTTACAATGATGATAGAGGCCTTTGGCGCTTCAGCGCGAGATATGTTTTGTGTTTGAGGAATGCAGCTACTCTGTAAGGCCTAGTTTAAAGCAAGGCGACCTTAGCCCATTGAACCATAAACTTCAAATGACGCTTCTCTCTAATTTGCTTGAGAAATCACATCATATAAAGATATAAATAATTCTTTATATGTATTGACCCCTCACCGCCATCCGCATATAGGGTGCAGCAACATAGCGCTGCCCTGCGCAAAGACACGCTCGGCTTGAGCATTTATAAAGGACGCCTCCGATGAGCGCACACGATTATACCGTCAAAGACATTTCCCTCGCCGATTATGGCCGCAAGGAACTTGATATTGCTGAAACTGAAATGCCGGGGCTAATGTCCTTGCGTGAAGAATTTGGCAAGAGCCAACCTCTCAAAGGCGCCCGCATCGTCGGGTCTTTGCACATGACCATACAAACGGCAGTCCTGATCGAAACCCTCACCGCCCTTGGCGCGGATGTACGCTGGGCCTCTTGTAATATATTTTCTACCCAAGACCACGCCGCCGCCGCAATTGCTGCTGCGGGCGTCCCGGTTTTTGCCATCAAAGGGCAAACACTCGAGGAACATTGGGATTATCTGGATAAGTCATTTTTGTTTGCAGACGGGCCTAACATCATCCTTGATGACGGCGGCGACGCAACCCTTTACATCCTTTTGGGCGCGCGGGTAGAAAACGGCGAGGCCAGCCTAATCGAAGGCGAACCCGCCTCTGAGGAAGAGGCCGCTATTTTTGCGCAAATCAAAAAGCGTATGGCCGCCAGCCCGGGCTGGTTCACACAGATGCGTGACCAGATTGTCGGCGTGTCCGAAGAAACAACAACAGGTGTTCACCGTCTTTATGAATTGATGGAATCAGGCCAGCTTCCCTTCCCCGCGATTAATGTGAACGACTCGGTCACAAAATCAAAATTTGATAATAAGTATGGCTGTAAAGAATCCCTCGTTGACGGTATTCGCCGCGCAACAGATACGATGATGGCGGGTAAAACGGCGGTTGTTCTGGGTTACGGCGATGTTGGCAAAGGTTCAGCCGCCTCGCTTCGCGGCGCAGGCGCTCGCGTCAAAGTGACAGAAATTGATCCTATTTGCGCGCTGCAAGCGGCGATGGACGGGTTTGAGGTCACAACCCTCGAAGATACGTTGGACTCAGCCGATATTTTTGTAACCACAACAGGCAACAAAGACGTCATTCGTATTGAGCATATGCGCGAAATGAAAGACATGGCGATTGTGGGCAATATTGGTCACTTTGATAATGAAATCCAAGTCGCGGCACTCAAAAATCATAAATGGACAAACATCAAAGACCAAGTGGATATGATAACCTTCCCTAAAGGGAACCGCATGATCTTGCTATCTCAAGGCCGATTGCTAAACCTTGGTAATGCGACGGGCCATCCGTCTTTTGTCATGTCAGCCTCGTTTACAAACCAAGTTCTCGCGCAAATCGAACTGTGGGAAGACGCTCACGCGAAAACCAAGAAATATGAGAACAAAGTCTATATGCTGCCCAAACATCTTGATGAAAAAGTTGCGCGTCTGCACCTTGAGAAAATCGGGGTGAAGCTGACGCAAATGAGCAAAGAGCAAGCCGACTATATTGGTGTATCCCAATCAGGCCCTTATAAACCGGAACATTACCGTTATTAGCCACATTAGGCCAGTCAGCCTGCGTTGGCGGCCAACATTGATTACCAAAAGACCAGGAGCTTCCTATGAGCCGCGCAAGTTACGAATTCACGTCAGAGTCTGTCTCAGAAGGACACCCGGATAAAGTATCTGACCGGATTTCTGACGAAATCGTCGATCTTTTCTTTCGCGAGTCAGTCAAAGACGGCATGAGTCCTTGGGATGTGCGTGTTGCCGCCGAAACTTTGACGACAACAAACACCGTTGTGATTGCCGGCGAGACACGTGGAACAGATAAAATCACGAACGCCATGATCGAAGAGCGCGCCCGCGCCGCGATCAAAGATATTGGATATGAACAAGACGGGTTTCATTGGAAAAATGCCGATGTTAGCATTCTCTTGCATGCCCAGTCCGTGGACATCGCCCAAGGCGTGGACGGCGGGACTGGACTTCACACCGAAGAGGGAGCTGGCGATCAAGGTATTATGTTCGGCTATGCCTGTTCTGACACTGCCGAGTTGATGCCCGCACCTCTCCATTACAGCCACAAAATACTCGAGCGCCTGGCCAAAGCCCGTAAGCATGAAGGTATAACCCAGCTCGGCCCGGATAGTAAATCACAGGTCACGATCCGATACGATAAGAAAAAGCCCGTGGAAGCGACCGCTATCGTCCTATCAACCCAGCATCTGGATGCGAGCATGGACTCAAACGACATTGCCAACCTCGTAAAACCTTATATCTATGAAGTCATTCCGGACGGCTGGATAACGGATAAAACCCGCTGGCATATCAACCCGACTGGAAAGTTCGTCATTGGTGGTCCTGACGGAGATGCCGGTCTGACGGGACGTAAAATCATCGTCGATACATATGGCGGAGCGGCCCCTCATGGCGGCGGCGCGTTTTCCGGTAAAGATCCAACAAAAGTTGACCGCTCTGCGGCCTATGCGACGCGCTATCTTGCCAAAAACATTGTCGCAGCCGGTATCGCGCCTTGGGTCGATATTCAGGTCTCTTACGCGATTGGTGTTGCGGAGCCGACATCCATATATGTCAATGTTGACGATAAAAACCCGATTACAGGCGACGTGATAGAGCGAGCCATCCGCAAGTCCATGGATTTGACGCCGCGCGGCATTCGCAATCATTTGAAACTGAACCAAGCCATCTATGCCCGCACGGCCGCCTATGGTCACTTTGGCCGTGCGCCAGAGGATGATGGGGGGTTTTCGTGGGAACGTACAGATTTGGTTGACGAGTTGAAAGCCGCCCTCAAATAAGCCTTTTACAAAATACAAAAAAGCCCGGACCGTAGTCCGGGCAAAAGGTTGTAAACATCGGGGAAATAAGATGTTCGAGCATCATTCACCATGCAAGGCTCTCTGTTTCAACCAAAATGCAGCATCCGTTTAAAGCACGCATCGCCTTGGTTATTTTAAAGGCGAAAATATTGATCAGATGCTGAAGAATGCATCTATGACGGCGTTTTAGCAGCTCTTTATGTCTTCATTAACGGTAATCCGTAAACGTTCTTTATAGCCCGGTATTTTAATCAATCCGAAGCAAAAATCTGGTAAATCTCGCTGGAAAAACAAGAGAAACCTCCGCAAAGACCAGATGCCGCATAAAAGCACATTAGATATTGAGGCCGTTATGGCCGAGAAGGCCCGCATTGAGCAGGCGGGCAAACTGCATTGGTTTCATTGGTTTATCGTTTTCGCTTCGCTCATACTGACGATTACCGCGTGGTATATTGCGCGCTCTCAGCACACCCAGCAGGTCATATCGCAATATCAGCGCGAAACAGCGCAAACGCTGCAGCTTATTTCGGAACGCATGCGTAAATATGAAGATACATTGTCATCTGCGGCCGCTTTCCTTGAGACCCGCGATGAAGCGCTTGATGCGCAAACATGGAAGGCCTACAGCGATGCTCTGAATATCGATGTCAAATATCCTGGCATTAACGGGATTGGCGTGATTTATAACGTATCTCAGGACAGCCGAAATATCTTCTTAGAGCAGCAGCGCAAAACGCGGCCTGATTTTAAAATACACCCCCGGCACACCCAAGATGAGTTTTTGCCCATTACCTTCATTGAACCGCTCAGCACCAACGCGGCGGCTCTCGGACTTGACATTGCTCATGAAAGTAACCGCTACGTCGCCGCGAAAAAAGCCCACGACGACGGCAAGCCGCATATCACAGGTCCGATAGTCTTAGTCCAGGACGCGCAAAAAACACCGGGCTTTTTGTTTTATGTACCTATTCGCAGCGCGCTGGAAAAATCGGAGACAGAAACGCAGCAAGAGACATTTTCAGGCCTTGTCTACGCACCTTTCATATTCGAAAAACTTATGAAGGGTACGCTGGAAACAGATCGGCGTCATATCGGAATAAAAATTACAGACCAGGGCACCGTGCTCTATGATGAGAATCATGCCGGCATTGATGATTTTGACCCTAACCCTCTTTTTAAAACAACAGCCACTGTCAATATGTACGGGCGTAATTGGTCTTTTGATATTTGGAGCAAAGCCTCTTTTCGGCAGGCTAATATCAGTAGCAAGCCTTGGATTATTCTTCTTGGCGGTATCTTTATCGACATTATGCTTTTGACCGTGTTCGTTTTGTTTGCCCGCGCAAATCAACGTGCGGCAAAATTTGCCACAGATCTCGCGCAAAGCCATCAAGACACAGCAACTCGGCTAACTGACAGGTTTGAAAATGCCGTGGACGGACTTTTCACACTGGACAAGCATGGCGATATTCAAAGTTACAACAAAGCCTGCCAGGATATTTTTGGATATACAGCGCGTGAAGCGGCGGGGAAAAACTTTAACTTACTCATACCGGAAATATCACTCACAGAACCGGAGACTATGGGCGCAACAACAGAAGTCACGGCCCGACATAGTAACGGTCTGTTTTTTCCTGTCGAAGTGTCAATCAATAGCTTAAGTATTCGTGGCCATGAAGTATTTTCCGGAACTGTAAGAGATATTACGCCGCGCAAAGAAGCCGAAATGGTCATTCAGACGGCTATGCATGATCTGAAACAATCCAATGATGATTTAGAAAAATTTGCCTATATCGCATCACATGATCTAAAATCGCCGCTACGCGCGATAGATAATTTAAGCGCTTGGATCGAAGAAGACATTGGAAAAAATCTGGACGCCGTGAATGCCGATCGGCTAAAAAAAATGCGCGGACGGGTCTCCCGGATGGAGCGGTTGCTAGATGATTTGCTACATTATTCGAGGGCAACTCACAAAGAACACCCGCCAGAGCCCATAACAGCCAAAAACCTTGTTCGAGACATCAGCAAAACACTCAACATACCTAACAGCTTCACTCTCAATATCGATGAGACATTAAACGATATTATCGTCTCTCGCATGCCCGTCAAACAGGTCTTTCACAACCTCATCAACAATGCGGTTAAACACCATGATAAAGAAAACGGACAAATAATAATCTCAGGCCGGGACTTGGGAGCGTACTTTGAGTTTACAGTCGCGGATGACGGCCCCGGTATTCACCCGAACTACCACAACAAAATTTTCGAAATGTTCCAAACATTAAGACGCCGGGACGAAGTTGAGGCCAGCGGCATGGGGTTGACAATTATTAAAAAAATCGTCCAGCGTAGCGGCGGTCAAATCCACGTGAAATCCACACCTGGCCATGGCTGCAGCTTTATTTTTACATGGCCAAAAATAGATTTCAGTGAAACTCAAGCAGCCTGATACCCGGCTCTCATGAATGGCCTAGTCCGGCAAGTTCTGAGCAAAAAAGCGCTCTACATTACCGCCCATAACTTTGCGAATGACAGGTTCCGGCATGCCCGCCTCTAAAAGCTCATGAGTAATTACGGCAAGCTCTGATGTATCAAGCGCCGTCGTCACCGTGCCGTCAAAGTCCGATCCCAGCGCGACTGCGTCTTCGCCCAAAAGATCAACGCCGGCCAGAAGCGTCGCGGCAATTCCTTTGGGAGTAATGTCGCAAATAGCCCCGTCAAAATACCCAATCCCGACAATGCCGCCGCGCCGCGCGATTTCGATCAGAATATCATCCGGCATATTACGATTGGCTGTGCGCGGGCAAAAGCTCGCCAGCCCGCCATGGGAAATCAAGACGGGCTTCGGCGAGAGCGCTAAGACCTCCCGTATGACGGCCTCGGAGGAATGGGCAACGTCGATCATAATATCCATATCGTGCATTTTAAGCACTGCGGCTCGGCCAAACTCGGTCAGTCCGCCCTTCTCGCGGCCATGCAAGGACCCGCCCAGTTCATTATCAAAAAAGTGCTGCAATCCCATCATCCGGTACCCTTGCGCATACAGCCCATCAATATTGTCAAGTTTACCTTCCAGCGGGTGAGACCCTTCCGTTGCTAGCAGCGCCAACATCACATCAGAGCCCGCAGAGAGATCAGATTTCCTGCGCAAGATTTTTAAATTATTTGCACTGCGGCGCTCAATTTTCTGCAGGCGCTGAGCTTGAAACACCGCGCGCTCATAAATCGAAGTCCACGTTCGAGCGGGCCAAAGCTGCGCCAGTGCCAAAGTGGTGATGTCGTCAGGCGCATCGCCGGAATTGCCGTCAAAGTTCAAGCCGCGCGGAGATTTTGTCACCGCCGAAAACACCTGAATATCCACTCCGCCGTCGCGCAGGCGCGGTAAATCCACATGGCCGCGTGTGTGGCGATTTTCCGGATTACGCCGCCAAAGCAGAGCATCAGCATGTAAATCTGCCACCACCAACGCCTCGTGCAATACCCGCGCCTCATCGGAAACAGAGTAAGGCGCATGCGCCGTGACGGCGTTCATTTTTTTATCAACACTAGGCACTAAAACAGCGAACACATAAGTCAGCCCGGCGATGAGCACAGCAAACACCGCGTGTGCTAGGCGTTTTAAATTCTTTTTCATGCTTATCCCCGATTCTTTTTCGCAGTGTACAGCCAAATTCCATCCACAACAATCTGTCACGAAAAGACATCAATGACGCCTATGGCTTGTAAAAGCCCGCGCAGGTTTTTAATATGCGGCAAATATTAACGACAGGATCAGATCATGATGAGTGACAGTGAACGCGCCGATTCCATGGGGCAGGCCACACGCGAAAAACTAAGGCAATTTATCGCGCGGATTGAACGGCTCGAAGCGGAAAAAGCAGAACTTGCCGCCGATATACGCGAGGTTTACGCCGAAGTTAAAACCTTTGGTTTTGACAATAAAGTGCTTCGCAAAGTGGTCTCTTTGCGCAAGCTAGAAGCTCATGAGCGCGCCGAGCAAGAAGCCTTGCTGGATATGTATATGGAAGCCGTCGAAGACTAGGCTAAAAAACCTAGTGAGCACTTGGCGCCGCTTTTGTATCCAAAACGAAAAGTTGGTCGCAATATTTGCATTCAACACTCGCGGCCTGTCCCATATCTAGCCACGTTTTAGGATGACCGAGCGACCCGCCGCCGCCGTCACAAGCCACGCGCGTTGAGCTGACAATCTTTGCGTCGTGGGGCAAGTCAGAGCTGTTTGACATTCGGGCCTCTTTGATTAAGTGATACGTGTCACAGATAAGCGAGCCGCTGCGCCGCGTCAATTCCTGTTAGGCCTAATATGACGTCCATACCCGCGATTGAAATTAAAGGTCTACACAAGACTTATAAAAAAACACGCAAAGCAGACGCAAAAGTCGCCCTCAAAGGCGTTGACCTGATTGTCCCGCGTGGCTCGATTTTTGGGCTGCTCGGTCCTAACGGCGCAGGTAAGTCTACGTTGATCAATATACTCTCCGGCCTGGTTGTTAAATCTGCGGGCGAGGCCAAAATCTGCGGACACGATATAGATACGGATACACGCCAAGCCCGCGCCTCCATTGGAGTTGTCCCCCAAGAAATTGCCATGGACGTGTTTTTTACGCCCTATCAGGCGCTGGAGTTACAGGCCGGATATTACGGAGTGCCGAAAGCTGAACGCCGGACAGACGAAATACTTGAAGCTTTGGGTCTTGCCGATAAGCGCGATGCCTATGTGCGCCAGCTCTCCGGCGGTATGAAACGCAGATTACTAATCGGCAAAGCGCTGGTCCATAACCCGCCCGTTTTGATACTGGACGAGCCCACCGCCGGAGTTGATATTGAACTGCGGCGTCAGCTTTGGGATTATGTGCAAGAGCTACATCGGCGCGGTACGACGATTATCCTAACAACACACTATCTCGAAGAGGCCGAGTCGCTGTGTGACCGCATCGCTATCATTCATAATGGCGATATCACGGCAAATGAGGAAAAATCGGTCATGCTCTCACGTTTGGACAAACGCACACTCGTTATTACGCCGACTGAAAAAATCACTGAGATTCCAGGCAGCCTGAAGGACTTAGACGCAGAATTATTAGCCACAGGCGCGCTCTCTATAAGCTACCGTAGCGGCAAGGACTCTATTTCAGGCATGCTGAATCAGGTCAAAGCGGCCGGCCTGTCGATTGCCGATCTACGCACCGAAGAGCCTGACCTCGAGGACGTGTTTATGGCGCTTACTTATGATCGGGATTAACACGCCATAATACTAGCCATGCAAGTCGTTCTATTAACCTTTTAAATCAATGGTTTAGGGTTTTATACATATTTTTACTATAGACCTGTCATCTGGGTCGCTGGTCTCAAAATGTAGGGGTTATGACGCTTAACGATACCTGTAAAATACATGATGAAAGACAGGTAAAATGGATCAGCTTGTATCAGGTAATCGTCTTGGTAAGCCTCGCCCGCACGTTGTAACGACGAAGCCAAAAACACCGCGCATATCCTTTCTCTTTCCTGTTTTAGTTACTGCGATCGGCGTCTTCTCATCAATGGTGCTTTGGCTCGAATTTGACAAACGCGAAGATGCGCTCATCAAAAGACTCACTCAAGAAGAGCTTGATAAAACAACAAGCCTAATTTCTGAAAGTATGAGTGCGACGATTTTGGCCTTAGCCCGCATGGGTGATCGCTGGAGCGGGCGGAGCGGAACACCCCAAGCTGAATGGCAAAAAGACGCCCAAAATTATGTTGATCATAATGATAATTTGAGCGCCGTTCAGTGGGTGGATAACACCCATCACGTTAGATGGGTGGAACCGATTGAGGGTAATGAAAATGTTGTTGGCCTTAACATAGCCTATGATGACACCCGAAAAAATATTTTAGACACGGCGCAAAAAAACAATCAGATTATCCTGACGCCGCCGCTTGATCTTGTCCAAGGCTACAAAGCGATCATCTCTTATATCCCCATTTATAAACAAAACACATTTGATGGCTTTGTAACGGGCATTACAGATATCAATTTTTATTTTGATACGCTTCTACCTGAAAGTATTATCAATCCTTTGAATCTAAAAATATATGATGAGGGTGACGTTGTTTTTGAGCGGCTCCTAGAGACAAATAAAAGTCTAGAAAAATGGGCCGCGACGTCAAATTTAAAATTGTTTAATAGATCATGGACTGTGAAACTCTCCCCAACGTCTGTCTTCCAGAAAAAACATCAATCTTTACTTCCAGAAGTCAGTCTACTCGCAGGTACGCTATTATCTCTTTTGATAGGCATTAGTGTTTACTATGCCATGCTGTTTAATCGAAATGGTCTTAGGTTCAAAAACCAATCAGATATTTTGAAGGCCAATCAACTTTCACTCAAAAACCGAGAGAACTTTCTCTCCACCTTATTTGAAAACATTCCGGATCTTTTATTTGTCAAGGACTCGGAGTTTCGCATTGTTCAAGCTAATGCGGCCTTCCTAAATCTTTATCCTGAAGACATTCGGAAAACGGTCATTGGGACAACAACACTTGAGGCCTATGATCCCGAAGACGCCAAAGAATTCCTCAAACATGATCAACTTGCCTTTGACGCGGGACACTCAGAAACAGAAGAACATATCGTCTTTCCGGACGGCTCGAAACGGCTACTTTTCACAAAAAAAGTAAGGTTTGAAAACTCTACCAACGAGAGCTTCATTCTGTGTATCGCGCGCGATATTACGGCCATAGTAGCAAAAGAAACAGATTTAAAAGATCAAGGGAAAATTCTCGAAGACTCGCTCAATGAAATTTATATTTTTGACGCCGCATCACTGAACTTTGTCCACCTAAATAAAGGGGCCAGAGACAATATCGGTTACTCCATGACCGAGTTGTCGCAAATGACACCTATCGACATCAAACCCGAGCATACAGAAGACACTTTCAAAGACATTACCGCGCCGCTGACAAACGGCGATAAAGACAAAATCATTTTTGAAACCCGCCACGAAAGGAAAGACGGCAGTACTTATGATGTTGAAATCCACCTCCAACGGGCTCAATATGAGTCCAAGCCCGTGTATGTCGCAATTGCTCTTGATATAACGAACCGCTTGGTCGCTGAGGAAAAACAAGCCGTTTTAGTTGATAAGCTTATAGATTCTAACGAAGAACTTGAGCGGTTTGCTTTTGTTTGTTCGCATGATTTACAAGAACCGTTGCGTATGATTCGTAGTTTTTCGGAGCGGCTTGAAACGCACTTACAAACCGAACTCTCTGTAGATGAAAAAGGCTCTCGATATTTAAACTTTATCACAGACGGAGCCGAACGCGCGCAACAGCTCATCGCCGATATTCTTGCTTATTCGCGAGTAAATCACGATACAGACAAGATGGAAGTGTTTGAGGTGAACGGTCTGGTAGATGTCGTCGCTAAAGATCTCAGTGAGCGATTAGACGAGATTGGCGGACAGCTCACGCATGATGATCTTCCGTCTGTCAGCGGCAACAAAGCTCAAATATTTCAGCTTCTACAAAATTTAATCCATAACGGCATTAAATATAGAGCAGAGGGTGCCAAGCCGCATGTTCACGTGAGCGCCCTAGACCTTGGCGACTTTTATCAGTTTGAAGTGCGAGATAACGGCATTGGCATTAATAAAAAACACACCAAAAAGATATTTGAAGTCTTTCAAAGACTGCACGGACGTGGTGAATATACAGGGACGGGAATCGGGCTGTCAATTTGCAAGAAGATAACTGAACGACATGGCGGAAAAATTTGGGTGTCCTCTGAACTCGGAAAGGGGTCATCGTTCTTTTTCACACTCAGAAAATAGGCGATAGGGGATATCAACATGACCGAAGCAAAACTGGCTGAAATTTTACTCATCGAAGACAATCCTGGCGATGTTGAACTGACAAAAGAAGCGTTTGAAGACGCCAAGTTTCGCAATAACTTAAATGTCGCCCGCGACGGCGAAGAAGCTCTGGATTATCTGTTTAAGCGCGATTCTTTCGAAGAGGCGATAACGCCGGACATCATACTTCTTGATTTAAATCTCCCCCGCGTCGATGGCCACGAAGTCCTCGACGCCATTAAAAGCGATAAGGCTTTGAAACGGATCCCTGTGATTGTGCTCAGCAGCTCCAAAGCCGACACGGATATTCTCGAAAGCTATGATCTGCACGCTAATTGTTATATCGTCAAACCCGTCAACGCTGCAAAGTTCATGAAGGTTGTTCAATGTATCGAAAACTTTTGGGTGGAAATTGTTTGTCTCCCGCCAAAATAAGCAAATAGGCCACACAGCCCCTATGCCGTCATTGGAACAAGAATTAGCCGCCGTCAAAGCGGAGCTTTCGGACTTGAGAGCTGAGTATGACGAATATGCCTATATTGTGTCTCATGACCTCTCCGCGCCGCTGCGCCACGTCGAAGGCTTTGCGCAAATGCTGATGGATCGCAACGAGGGCGTCTTAGACGAGCGTTCCATTAAACACCTTAACATGATCTTAGCGGCTAGCGAAACCGGGCAAACATTGCTCCATGAAATGCGAACGTATTCGCGTCTTCATACGCGCGCCGGAGCCTTTGAGCCAACAGACAGCCAGACCGCATTTGAAAACGCGAAAGACTTGCTCCAAGACGTGATTGAAGAAACAGACGCGATAATACAGTGCGCGCCGCTTCCCACGCTTGTGGCCGATAAATCCCAGCTCAGTATGGTTTTCTATCACCTGCTGCTCAACGCACTTACCTTCAATAAAGGTCAGCCCAAGATTGACGTAAATGTGACAAGCGGAGAGACTGCATCGGAATTTATTGTCTCGGATAACGGTATTGGTCTCGATAGCCGACTCGTTGATAAAATTTTCAAGCCGCTTCGCCGCGCTGTGTTGGCAGACGAGTATCCCGGAAACGGTATGGGACTGGCCAATGCCAAAAAAATCGCGCGGCGTCACGGCGGGGATATTTGGTGTGATACGAGTAAAACGCATGGCGCAGCGTTTCATTTTACCATCAGTAAAACTTTAACGCCGCTGAGCGGCGTTTAGGACGCATGTCCGTTAAATTTTTTCGCTGACTTTAATGCCAATCCGGCAGCCTGTTTTGATAATCGCGGACAGCAGACCATAGGCGGGCGCCTCTTTTGCGCCTTCTTGAACGGCTGTATCTCTGTGATGCAGTTCATCCTCGCGAAATTCTGTGAACGTCTCGCGCAGCTGCGCATGCTCTTTGTCACCCTCAAGATCAGCAATTTGATCCGCGTAATGCTGCTCAATGACTGTTTCCACCGCCTCGGTACACGCATGGGCGGCTTTCTCGCCGATCAGAGCCGTCGCCACGCCCAAACCATAAGCCGCAGCGTTCCAAACGGGGGCCATAGCGGTTGGCCGCACCCCGCGCGCCACCAACATCTCATCAAACGCAGAGAGGTGCTTTTGCTCCTCGGCTTCCATCTCGCCGAGTTGCTTGGCAATTTTTTGCGTCTTGGGACTTTTGGAAAACACGGCCTGCTGACCTTGGTAAATCGCCACCGCCGCATATTCTCCCGCATGATCGACGCGTAGCATTTCAGCAATGCGCGGCGGCGTTGCGCGCGATCCGCCGGGCGTGTCAGGTCTATCTGTCATGAGCCGTTCTCCCGGCAGCGAGAAACGCAAGTCCCGCTCCAAATAATGAAGCCAGCGCGTTCCACCCGGCCATAGACACGCCTAAAAATTTCCACGCGACCTCGGCGCAGCCCGGCATTTTAAATGGCGCGGACAGGCTGTTGATCAAATCTTCGCCCGTCACGCCGCCCACTTGAGGTGTTCCTGTCATGCAGGTCTTGGGGCCCTCCCACCACGTATATTCGACGCCGACATGCCAAAGCGCCAAACCAAAACTAACGAGGAAAGCCAAGCCAATGATGCTGGCCCAAAATCCGGGTTTACCCACGCGCATATAATTCATCGCCAGCGATAATAGAGCCAAAGCCATAACCGCTTTGTGAGCATGGCGTTGCCAATAGCACATCTGACACGGCGCATAGCCGAGCCCATATTGAAAAAACCACGCCCCGCACAACAATCCGCCCGAAAGGAGGAGCGCCATCCATGGCAAACGTTTTGAAGTCAGCATATTCATTATGCTAACATAGCCGCTTTTGAGGTAAATGTCATGCGGCGGATTGCGGCATGACGGGATTGTAAGACGCGGCAGACGCGCGGCGGCGCGCCAAGCCGCGCCAACCCTAAAAAAGTTTCATAAGCTGTGGTAAACAGTTGGTAAACCAGATGGGCGTAAGTATAAGCAGCGCGATATTCAGAGCGGGATAAAGGCAGGGACATGGACGCCCAAAACAAAGAACCGGGCAAGGATGAGTCGATAGACGCGGCTCTTCAAACACCCGGCAACACAGATAGTGATATAAACTCACAGCCGGTCACAGCCGCGCCTATAGCCGATCCAGACGTGCAGGCAGAAACCGAACCTACCCGCCATATCGGCCAAGACCTGCGCCTGGCCCGCGTTAACGCAGGTTTGACCCATTCCGAAATCTCTGAAACCCTTAAAATTCAGTCCGTATTTTTAAACGCCATAGAGCAGCTTGATACCGCCGCGCTGCCATCTATCGGCTATGTACTCGGCTATGTGCGGGCCTATGCACAACATCTGGGCATGGACGGCCTCGCTGCCGTAGAGCGTTATAAAGTTGACAGTAAAGTGCCGGAAAATCTGGGCCGCCGCAGTACGCCGCATTTTGTTCCCAAACGTCAAATCCGTCTACCGCGCGGGTTTTTTGCCGCGACCACGATCATGAGCTGCGCCGCTGTTCTGGCCTTTTGGTATGGCTCGCAAACGGATGCACAATCAAATGCGCTAAACCCGGCCACAAATCTCAACGCTCCCGGCAACGCCCCTGTCGTCTCGCCGATTGACCCGGAGCTCATGACCTTCAAAGCCACCGCCCCGACATGGGTGCAGATCAAAGACCAGTTCGGTAATTCGATCATCTCGCGTATCTTGGTTTCGGGCGAGTCGTGGCAAACGGGCATCTATGCCAACGTCACATTATCCGCCCGCGATAGCGGCGCGCTGGAGCTTTATGTTGGCGGAGAGCTGATGGGCCGTTTGGGCCGCAAAGGCATCCCGATGACCGATGTGCCCATGCCCGCCGTGCCCCGCGATACGGCCGTGACCCCGCCTGAGACCCTTGCTGCGCTATCCGGCGAACCGGAGCCCACAGAGACGACAACGACGCCTTCACCTCAATAGTCCGCCGCTGCGCTGGATTGCCCGCAATTACGTCTTTATGCCGTCATAAATCTGTGGCACCAAGCCCTGAACATCGAGGCCCCTATGCAAGACTATGATCACATCCGTCCGTGGCGCGCAATTGAGCGCCGCAAAAGCCGTCAGATTATGGTCGGCAATGTCCCCGTCGGCGGCGACGCGCCCATTGCCGTGCAAAGCATGACCAACACGCTCACCCATGACGTGGCCGCCACCGTGGGCCAGATCAATGATCTCGCAGCGGCGGGCGCGGACATCGTCCGTATCTCCTGCCCCGACCCGGACAGCACAGCGGCGCTGCCGGATATCCTCAAAGAGATCACTGTGCCCCTCGTGGCCGACATTCATTTCCATTATAAACGCGGGATCGAGGCCGCTGATTTGGGCGCAGCCTGCCTGCGGATTAATCCCGGCAATATTGGCGGTCAGCACCGGGTCAAAGAAGTGGTGGCCGCCGCGCGCGCCAATGGCTGCTCCATCCGGATTGGTGTCAATGGCGGCTCCCTGGAGCGCGACCTTTTAGAGAAATACGGCGAGCCCTGCCCGGACGCCATGGTCGAAAGCGCTCTCATGCACGCCCGTATGCTCGAGGATGAAAATTTCCAGGATTATAAAATCAGCGTCAAAGCGTCTGATGTGTTCCTGACCGTCGCGGCCTATCACGCACTGGCGGAGGCGACGGATGCACCGCTGCATTTAGGCATTACCGAGGCGGGCGGCACGCGCATCGGCACCGTCAAATCCTCCATCGGTATGGGCAATTTATTATGGGCCGGGATCGGCGACACCATCCGCGTGTCTTTATCGGCTGACCCGGTTGAGGAAATAAAAGTCGGCTTTGATATGCTCAAGAGCCTGAATTTGCGAACGCGCGGCGTCAACATCATCTCTTGCCCGTCCTGCGCCCGCCAAGGCTTTGACGTGATCAAAACCGTGCAAACCCTCGAAGAACGCCTCGCCCACATCAGCGAACCGATCTCGCTGTCCATCATTGGCTGCGTCGTCAACGGCCCCGGCGAAGCCGCCTACACCGACATCGGCTTTACGGGCGGTAGCGCCGGCTACGGCATGATGTACAGCGCCGGAAAAAAGACCGGAAAGACGGATAATGACGATATGATTGATGATATTGTCAGCAAGGTGGAAGCCCGCGCGGAGGTGCTAAGGGCGGAGCGGGTTGAGGCAGCGGAGTAATCGCAGTACTTTCTGTCTAACGTCAGCGCATATGGCACAGATTTAGGTCTGGGCTAAGAGAGACTTTTCGCTCATCGTCATCC
>CAYGTI010000009.1:0-110801 GCA_964352785.1 uncultured Caulobacterales bacterium | reverse complement strand
CCCTGTTCCCAAAACAGGTGCGCTACCAGGCTGCGCTACGCCCCGACGAGGACAACAGGCGTATTATAGAAAGTTTAGTAAAGCGCAAGAGGTTATTCACCTGTTTTTACGCTTTGATTTCCAAAAAACTCATGCTGGACAAGATCGCCCGCCTCAATCCCTAATTCGCGGCTGCGTCCGCCCGGTATTTCAAGTACGGCAGCGACAACACCTTCTGACGAGTTGCTACGCAGCGAGTAAGGCGTTGCTGAATGAGTAATTTTGAGAATCTCACCATTCTCTCGAACGAACAAAATATCCAACGGAATCGCTGTATTTTTCATCCAAATACTGGCGACCTTTGGCGCTTCAAACTCAAACAACATACCTGCATCGGATGCAAGCGAATCACGGAACATCAGTCCTCGGCTTTGCTCTTCAGCTTCGTCCGCTATTTCTACGGAAAAGGCGTGTGCGTCATTATCAGAAACAATTGTCAACGGTTCTGAGGGGCCAAGGTCAAGCGGCGACGGGACGTCTTGTGCCGCGGCAGAAAAACTGAGGGCGGCAAGTGGCAGGATAAGAAAATTTTTCATAACTGAGGACTTATCCAAGTCCGCCCGCCGGGCCAAGTCTTTTTTCATAAGACCGGAATAACTTAGCCGCCAAACCCAAGCTCATAGGACGGTAAAAATGTTGGGAGCCTGCCAAATCTGAGCGGGCTTTTTATTCTGGAATTCTGTTTCCGCGGGAATCGGAAAGAATAAACGTTATTTTTGACGATATGTTTTTTCTATTTTCCGGATCAGACTCAGCATCAAGCCGAGAATATTCCCAAGCCTGAACCGATTTAAGTGCTGGCTCTTCAAAAACCTTGTCTGAGGCACTCGCGGCCTTGATGTTTTCCGTCGTGCCGTCTTCTTTTACATCAAAGGTCACATACACATGCCCAGAACGGCGAGCATTGCGCGGCATTATAGGCGGAATTCGTTTAAGTGGAACAACCTTATTCTTATAATTCTCGAACGGCCAACATTCACAGAGCCCGGCTGCTTCCGCTTTTTCGAGCATTCCAGCATTTTCGATGTCGGACCGCGTCCTCATCCAACCCGTAAAAGCTTCGCGAATAAACGGGTGCTTAGCAGGTAATTTCCCTTCCAAGTTTTGCATGACCACCTGATATTCAAGCGCAGCATTTATAGATTGATCAATATCTTCATCTTTTTTACTCAAAGATAAGTGGCTATCGCCTTTATAAATTCGGACAAAAAACTCGTACTTGGAAAAGTAACCGTCCGTCCGTGTTTCAAAAAGATTTATGGCTTTTTGACTATATTCAACGGCTTTTTCGGGCTTGTCATTGAGCTGATAATAACGCGCATAAAGCACATGCAAATCAGCATCAAATGTAGAGCCATTAAGATTATAATCCGATATGGCATCCTTTGTATTTTTTAGCGTTAAGACCGAGCCAACAGATTTATTTTTACGGCCACCAGCAGAAATTCTATGCCGTGTGACAGTCAAATCCAAATCTGCGAGGTACAGTCGGCGCTGGATTTCAATGATATGCGCTTCATCGCCGTAAAAATGCGCGAGCTCAATCGAACGCCGATAAGCTTTGGCACGTGTCTGATAATTTTTGTAGGGATTTTTCACCAACAAGTTTGGCATGATGTTAGCGTAGTTCAATGCTAAATCACCCGTAGCTTTATGATCACCTAAAAGCTCTTCTGCGGCTTCCCATGCAGCTAAGGCCTGTTTCGTTGCGGTCTTATTATCATTCTGCTCTAACGCGGCACGGTAAGCTTTGTAGGGTGTTAAAACCTCCTCCGGTAATTTAGCAAAGGCCGATGCGGCAAAAAGAACAACCGTACACAAAATCAGGACAAGCCGTTTTATCATAAGCCCCCCTTCAGTCCTCGCCTTAAAATAATCACTCTCTCCTTATGGCATAATTTAACTCGCAATCAACTATAGATTACATATTGAAAGTATATCAAAGCCTGAATCATAATATGCTTTGCAAGCACACAATCAATATTCAACACAAGCCGTGACCCGTCCCGCCGTAGCTAATAATAATCTGAAAGTATCTTTTTTGGGATAAGGTAGCGAACTGGCAGTCCCTAGGGGAATCGAACCCCTCTTTCCAGGTTGAAAACCTGGCGTCCTAACCGATAGACGAAGGGACCGCATCTCGCAACGGTGGCGATATAACTGCGCGGGTGGATGGTTGCAAGTCCGATTTTGCAAATATGTCATTATTTTTATGGCGATGTCGCTTCAGAGTGTGGGCCATAGGATATAACTTCAAATTCTATATTATCATCATAACGAAAGTAGAACCGCTGGCCCGGCTCATAATTCGCATGTGAATAGGGTTTATATCCGGCCTTTACTATTCGTACCTCTGTCGTTTCCAGATCGGCCACAACTACGCCAATGTGATTAAGAGTATTTGGCTGACTGTAATTTGTTCGAATGCCAGTTGCTGACGGTATTTGAGTGTAGAGCGCGAGGTAACTATCCTTCCCGCCAACGTGCACAGACTGGCCGCCATGTATGCCCGTGCCCGACCAGCGAATGCGCCAGTCAAAAAGCTCGCAAAGGCGCTCAGCCAGTACCGGGGCATCCTGCACCGTAATATTTATATGCTCTAAAACTGCTTTTGTCATATATCTCTCCATTAAAAATTGCACCTTGATGTTGGAGACGCTACGACCTCAAGTTAAGTTGAGGTCAAGGTATTTTTGGAGAAAATTTATGAAATCGTTAAAAAAAGGATTTCTGATCGGAAAAGTTGCCGAAAGAACGGGCGTCGCTGTCTCTGCTTTGCGGTTTTATGAGCAAAAAGGCCTTGTGCACTCGAGCCGTAATGCCAGCGGGCAGCGTGTTTTCGAAGCCTCGGATATCAGGCGGGTTTCATTTATTGTGATCGCTCAAAGATTGGGGTTCTCACTGCAGCAGATCACTGATGTTTTGAACCAATTGCCGGACAACCGTACACCAACGAAAACGGATTGGGATAAGATTGGCCGCAACTTTAGCCGCGATATTGATGAGCGCATACACAAGTTAGAGCTTTTAAAGAACAAGCTTTCATCTTGCATTGGTTGTGGGTGTTTGTCGTTGAAAGCCTGCGCCCTATATAATGCGGACGACACGGCTTTTACCAAAGGGGCTGGCCCGCGCTACCTGCTCGGAGATACGCCCGACATTGATACAATTTGCTAATTATTATCGTTACCGCGCATAGCGGATAAAACAAAATCCCTGCCGCCCAACATCCAGAGGTTTGTATGCTCTCCACCCTCAATGATCAAATGTGACTTCGGCCCCATATACGCCTCGTATAGCTTTTGGCCTTGATCCAGCGGAATCACATCATCTTTCGTCCCGTGCATCCAGATTAATGGCATGTCCATGTGGCTGAGTGCCAAATCAGATCGGTACGTGTCTTTCATCAATAGGCTCACAGGAAATACGGGCATAGATAGCCGTCCAATATCCAACGTGGAGTTGAACGGAGCTTCCAAAATAAGCCGCGCAGGGCGGCGGCTAAGTGCAAGTTGGACGGCAATCCCCGTTCCAAGCGATGTCCCAAAGAAGCTAATACGCTCAGGCGCGATGCCGGCATCCCTGATCCAGTCATATTGCGCTTCAACGCCGCTTAGAATGGCCTTCTGTGAGGGTTTTCCGCCACTGCCCGGATATCCTGCATATCCCGCCGCAAACACGCCGTAGCCTTGGCTTTGCAGATCACGGTAAATATCATAGTTAGAGTAAACTGCGGACCCGTTTCCGTGAAAGAACATGATCACAGGTTGCGCACTGTCTTTTGGCGGCATCCACCACCCTAAAACCTGATCACCTCCAGCACTCGTAAGGGCTATCTCCTGCGCTTCAAGCTGCATAGTTTGAGGCGGAAAATAGTTTTCAGGCGGGAAATACATCAAGCTGCGTTGAAGAAAGAACACAAGCGCAAGCGGTATCAGGTAAATAACAGCCATACTGGCAAGCCCGATAAAAACAAACCGCTTCATAAAGCCGGGACGCCCGCGAACCCCATCACCCTACAAAGCCTTGATGATATCCTCGACCATTTTCTTGGCATCGGCGAGCAGCATCATCGTCTTGTCTTCATAAAATAAATCATTATCAATGCCCGCATAGCCGGGCGACAAAGACCGCTTCACAACAAGCACGGTGGCAGATTTGTCAACATCAAGGATCGGCATACCGAAAATCGGGCTTTGCGGATCCGTTTTAGCGGCCGGGTTTGTCACGTCGTTCGCGCCGATAACAAAAGCAACATCCGCATTGGAAAATTCCGAATTGATGTCTTCAAGCTCGAAGACTTCGTCGTAAGGCACGTTAGCTTCAGCAAGTAAGACGTTCATATGCCCCGGCATCCGTCCGGCCACAGGGTGGATCGCATAGACAACGTCTACTCCCTCTTCTTTGAGCTTATCCGCCATTTCGCGGATTGCATGCTGGGCCTGCGCCACAGCAAGACCATAGCCCGGAACGATAATGACTTTAGAAGCGTTTTTCATGATGAACGCCGCATCCTCTGCCGAGCCGCGTTTGACAGGTCGTTGTTCTTTCGATCCGGCTGCGGCTCCTGCGTCAGCCGCGCCAAATCCCCCGAGGATAACAGAGATAAATCCGCGGTTCATAGCTTTGCACATGATATAAGAGAGGATAGCGCCTGACGAGCCAACAAGCGCGCCTGTAATAATAAGCGCCATATTTCCAAGCGTGAAGCCCAAGGCCGCCGCAGCCCAGCCTGAATAAGAGTTGAGCATCGAAATAACGACAGGCATATCCGCGCCGCCGATGGGAATAATCAGCAGGAATCCCAGCAAGAACGTCACGCCAATCAAAATCCAGAAAAGATTTGGGTTCGCGCCGCCGGACTTCATCAACATGCCGACCAACGCGGCAGCCCCCAAAGCCAAGGCCAGGTTGATGAAATGCCTTCCGGGCAACATGATCGGCGCGCCGGACATATTGCCGTTAAGCTTTGCGAACGCAATGACTGAACCGGAGAACGTAATGGCGCCAATCGCTGCACCCAGTGACAATTCCAAGAGGCTAAAGGGCTTAATGCCCGCTTCAGTCATAATACCAAAGCTTTCGGGCGAGAAAAACGCGGCGACAGCCACAAGCACAGCCGCCATACCCACGAGTGAGTGAAATGCGGCAATCAATTGCGGCATGTCTGTCATCGGGATTTTTTTGGCAATCAAAGCACCGACGACGCCGCCAACGACAAGACCGCCAGCGGTCATGATAATGGCTTGCTGCCCTAAACCCGCAACGAGCAAAGTCGTGACCACCGCAATTGCAATACCAATCATGCCGTAAAAATTCCCCCGGCGGGAAGTTTCAGGCGATGAAAGACCGCGAAGAGCTAAAATAAAGAGGACAGCGGATACAGTATAAAGAACCGCCGCTAGGTCAGCTGATAATGTCATGATAGCCTCTACTTCGCCTTTTTCTTATACATGGCGAGCATGCGCTGCGTGACCAAAAATCCGCCGAAAATATTCACCGCGCACAAAGCGACAGCCAGCGTTCCGGTCCATGTTGAAATCGAAGAACCGCCATGCGCGCCGGCCGCAACAGCCACAAGCGCCCCGACAATAATCACGGAAGAAATCGCGTTTGTGACCGCCATTAAAGGCGTATGAAGCGCTGGCGTGACCGACCAAACCACATAGTAGCCGACAAAAATCGCTAGAACGAAAATTGTGAACTGGAAAACAAAAGGGCTAACGGCGGCTCCGCCTGCCATAATCAACATTGCAGTCATAGTCGTTTCCCCGTTCTACTTTAGCCGCTCATGGACGACATCACCGCCGCGTGTGAGCGCGCATCCTTGAATAATTTCATCGTCCCAATCCGGCGCGTAAGACCCGTCTTCGGCTGTGACCAAAGGCATAAAGTTTTTAAGATTACGCGCGAACATATTTGACGCATCGGACGCCATCCGTGATGGCCAATTGAGATGTCCGACAATTTTTACACCGTTTTTGGTGGTAACGATTTTTCCGGGCTTCGCGCCCTCAACGTTTCCGCCTCGCTCTACGGCAAGGTCAATTAAAACAGACCCCGGTTTCATTGTACCGAGCATAGCTTTAGTCACAAGGATTGGCGCAGCGCGTCCGGGGATGAGAGCCGTTGTCACAACGATATCCTGCTTGGCGATATGAGAGGCTGTCAACTCGGCTTGGAGCGCCTGATATTCAGGCGACATTTGCTTGGCGTAACCGCCCGCCGTTTCCGCCGCTTTAAATTCTTCGTTTTCAACTGCAATAAATTTAGCGCCCAACGAGGCGACTTGTTCCTTCGTCGCAGGACGCACATCCGTCGCCGTTGTTACAGCCCCCAAGCGCCGCGCAGTGGCAATGGCTTGCAGGCCGGCAACGCCGACGCCCATGACAAACACTTTGGCCGGAGCGATTGTTCCTGCCGCCGTCATCATCATTGGAAACGCGCGGCCGTAAACGCCTCCGGCCTCAACGACAGAGCGGTAACCAGACAGGTTGGATTGTGATGAAAGCACATCCATGCTTTGGGCACGCGAGATACGCGGAATATATTCCAGCGCAAACGCTGTAACGCCTGCGCTAGCGCAGGCTTTGGCGTAGTCTGGATTATCCGTTGGATTCATAAGGCCCGTAATACCCGCGTCCTTTTTCATTTTGGCAACAAGCTCTGCATCCCCGCCATTCACGGAAAGCACGAGATCAGCGCCTTTGACGGCCGCTGCATTACTCGCAGACAAGCTCGCGCCAGCGTCTTTGTAGGCCGCGTCAGGGAAGTCCGCCGCAGCGCCCGCGCCTTTAACGACAGAGACGGTGTGACCTGCATTAACATATGCCTTAACCGTGTCCGGCGTGGCCGCTACGCGGGCTTCATCGCCGCCCGCATCTTTGAGTACAGTGATTTTCAAGGTGAGTTCCTTTGGGTGGGCTTAGGGTCTTTGGACACTTAGGTCAGTGCAGAGAACAAGGCACACAAGATGGCTGAAACAATAGCCAACCCAATAAGTGTCGCATACCAAGCGCCTTTGAGCTTCAACGCCAAGCCGATAACGATCCCGACAACAAGCGTTGCCGCCAAAGCTGGGAACCACCCCAAATTAACGCCGAACACCAGAGTTGGGAACAGAAGAGTCACGACTAAAAACGCGCCGCCGTAAATCGTTACAGCCATGAAGCCGCTAAAAGTACCGCGTTGTGCCTGTACCGGCATTGTGCCGTGTGAGTAATCAGAGTGTTCAGCCGCCATTATATCTTCCTCAAGCTATGAATTATAGAGTGCTGAGTTAACACGAGGGTTAGCCCGTCATCAAGTATTCATGGGTCATAAAACCCATTTTCCGAAAGTTACACGACATTAAGGGCATTTTTACACCTGTGTCCCATATTGCAACGCATAGGTGATCGGGAATACCCGACTTAAACGGGTAGAATTGCCCATAACGTGGTGAAAATTAATGGGTAAAACAGTTCTTATCGTCGATGACGATCCGACTCAGCGGCGCCTAATGCAGGTTGTTGTCGAGAAAAATGGCTTTTCAACATTAATGGCCGATAGCGGTGACCGTGCACTGGATATGATTCACGCCGCCGATGGTCATAAAATTCATTTGGTTCTTCTTGATTTAGTCATGCCCGGCGTTAGCGGCATGGAGGTTTTATCTGACCTTAACACCAAACGCCCCGAGCTCCCTGTCATTGTCCTGACGGGACGCGGCAGTATTGATACGGTTGTCGAAGCCATGCAAGGCGGCGCGCGTGATTTCATCGTGAAACCCGCCAGTCCGGAACGCATTATCGTCTCGCTGCGCAACGCGCTTGAGATTAACAATCTTGTCGGCGAAGTGACGCGCCTTAAGAAAACATCCACGGGCGGCTTACGTTTCGAAGATCTTGTCGGGAATGCCCCGTCTATGCGCTCGGTTGTGGCTATGGGTGAGCGCGGCGCGAAAGCCAATATCCCTATTTTGATCACAGGCGAGTCCGGCGTAGGTAAAGAAGTCGTGGCGCGCGCCATACAAGGCGCGTCCGAGCGCTCAGATCGCCCGTTCATTACAGTTAACTGCGGCGCTATTCCAGAAAACCTCGTGGAAAGCATCCTATTCGGCCATGAAAAAGGGTCTTTTACGGGCGCTAACGCCAAGCATTTGGGTAAGTTCCAAGAGGCGAACACAGGCACGCTCTTTCTTGATGAGGTCGGTGAACTGCCTCTGGATATGCAAGTCAAACTCCTTCGCGTCCTCCAAGAAGGCGAAGTTGACCCTATTGGTTCAAAACGCCCAGTCAAAGTTGATGTCCGTATTGTCTCAGCGACCAATCGTGATTTAGCCGAAGCTGTGAAAGCCAATACATTCCGCGAAGACCTTTATTACCGTCTGAATGTATTTCCAATTCAAGTCCCCGCCCTGCGGGAGCGCCGCGAGGATATCTCGCTGTTACTGGAACATTTCATCAAACGGTTTAACGCGCAGGAACGCCTCAACGTGTCCGGCGCAGCCAAAGCAACACTGGATGTACTCAAGAATTTTGAATGGCCGGGCAATGTCCGTCAATTAGAGAACGCCGTCTTTCGCGCCATGATCCTGAGCGACGGCACGACATTACAGCCGCATGATTTCCCGCAAATTTCCGGGTTATCCCCGGTCATGCAATCGGCTCCAACACACCCGCTTACGACGCTTGTAAGCGATAATGAGACAATGAACGGCGATAATGCTGTCAATATTCTAGACCCGGATGGACACCTCCGCACACTCGAAGACATTGAGCGCGATCTCATTCATTTTGCCATAGAAAATTACAGTGGACACATGTCCGAAATTGCCCGCCGCCTCGGCATCGGGCGCTCTACGCTTTACCGCAAGGTACGCGAACACGGAATGGACGTTGAGAACGTCCGTTCAGCTTAATTGGGGGCTTACGATGAGCAAGACATTTAAATTCTCTTTATTGGCGGCTACAGGCCTCGGCATACTCGCCCTACCCGTTGCTGCCGGTCACAACATGACAAAACTTCGCGGAGCTTTCCCGAACAGTTTTGCAGCCACGCAGCAGCCTTATGTTTACACAGGTTCCAATGCTTGCGATCCGTGCGCGCCGTCTTGGCAGTCACAGCGCCTACAGCAAATGGCGCAATATCAAGCGCCGCAGCAGGGTTACGCCCAAGAGCAACCTCAATACCGCCCAGCGCCATCGCAAAACACCTATAATTACGGTCAACAACCGGCCCCCGCATATGTTGCGACATCGACAAATGGCATTGGCCTTCGGGGTTTGTCGGCTCCGGGCGGCGTACAATATAGCCGTTCTGCTGCCAACGCCTTTTACAAAGACGCCAACGCAAATTACAACGTCGCGGGCGTGACTGTCCGCACAAGCGCCGCGCACACAGACCGCATGCTCGACTGGCAAGAGAACCTGACTGGAAAATCTCTTATACTTTTGGCCAACCGGGCGAACGGCGTCCTCAAGAGCAACTCTGTCTACCTTGGCGGCGGTTTTAAAGGTGGATTCATGTATCAGCGCACGGATCAACCCGGCGCGTTCCCAATATTATCCCGCTTCCCCTTCTTCTCTCCGTCAACGGATAGTGAAGCTGGTGTTTTCGCGATTAACAATGCAGCCCTCGCTTTCACAAGCACATTTGGTGACTGGACAACCGTCTATTTGCAACCTGAATACTCAGAAACCGAATATGCTCCGGATCAAGACGAGTTCCAACTTCGCAAAGCTTTTGTTGTCTTTGGTAATCTAGAAAAAGCGCCGATTTATGCTGCGTTTGGCCGCAAAACCATCGATTTTGGTAATTTTGATAGCTACAATGCGTTCACGCATAATGAAGGCGCGCATTACTTCTTGGCGCACTCCGATCAACCCGTTGCAGAGCTGGGTTTTTATAAATACGGCTTGAAAGTCTCAGCCTCCGCGTTTTCTGCGGGTCGCCAACTTCGTGTAGCATATGCGGGTGAAGAAAATAATATTGGTAACTATGCTTTTAACGCGGAAAAAGAATTCCGTTTTGGTAAAAACAAAGCACATGCCTTTACATTCGGCGGCGGCTACCTTCACGACACGATATACCGCAACAACTGGACTGCACACACGTTCCAAGGGATTTTGAACGGCCCTGCCCCTGCTAACCTGATTGAATACCGTAATAGCGCAGTCAACGGTTTTGCCGAATATAACAGCAAGTTCTTTGACGCCATGATTGAATACACGACCACCCTCAAACCTTGGGGTGCTGCCATTCCGCAGGATGCGAACGGTTTTGTCGATCCCGCCTATTTGATTGATCCGCTTGGGTCACCAAACGATATCGACAACATTAATTTTGATGAAAAGCTTGCGACATTGGTGGCTCAAGCGCGCATCAAGCCTATGGTCAACGGCAAGCCCCTATCAATTGCTGCGACAGGGTCTTGGGGCAATATTGGGGATGACTTTGTCGGAACAGGTTTGATGGGCCAGCCCACGACATGGCAAAATAATCAACAGCACGCGTTTTCGCTGGAATACCCGATCTCCCCATATCTCGAAGTCGGCGCAGAATATGTGTACAACAAAGGCTTCATCCCATTTGTCGCGCCGCAGCTTGTCTCCAATGATGATGTCACAGCCCACGCCGTGCAAATCGGATTCAAAGCCCGCTTTTAAGGTTGAAACTTTAACGTCATACAAGGGGCCCCTGTGGCCCCTTTTTTATGTGGGTTTGCGCGGCAGTTTTGGGGGCAGCTTACCGGTTTTAGGCCGCAAAGCCCGGCCTTTAATAATCGCATCTTTGCCAAACTTAGCTCTTGCCTTGTCTGACGCCCTCTCTGCAATGCCCCGGCGGTAGGCGGCCGGGTCCAAGAGGTCACCACTATCGCCCACGGGCGGCGCTAAATCAGATATTCCCGCCCCGATAAGGCGAAACTGACGCCCATTGGCTTCCGCTTCAAGCAGCGGCTCCAGCGCGTGAAAGATCGTGTCCGCCAATTGTACGGGTTGCGGCAGGGTTCTGCGCCGTGTCAGGCTCTCAAAGTGCCGGGTTTTGAGCTTTAGTGTGACAACCCGCCCCGCAATATCGATGGCTTTAGCCCGGTCCGCCGTTTTTACACATGTCAGCCACAAACGGTCTTTCAAGTCCTCGATATTGGATATATCAGAGTTGAAAGTCGTCTCGGTTGAGACGCTCTTGCGCTCACTCTCGGGATTAACGCGGCGATAGTCTTCGGCCCGCGAGAGGCGCGAGAGGCGCAATCCCGCCTCGCCGAAACGCTTCATCATCTCGCTATCGCTGCGCTTGCGCACATCCCGAACCGAGTGAATACCCGCTTTGCCCAGCGCGCGCGCAAAAGCAGGCCCGACACCAAAAATAAAATCAACGGGTTTATCCGCCAGAAAGTCTTCAGCGTCCTCTCGTCCCAGCACAGCAAACCCGAACGGTTTATCCAGATCAGACGCCGTTTTTGCGAGGAACTTATTATAACTCAGCCCGACGGACACGGTTACGCCGACCTCTTTGAGGATATCATTTTGCAAACGGATCAGGCTTTGCGCAGGGCTGCGGCCATGCAAGCGCTCTGTCCCGGTCAGATCAATGAAAGCTTCGTCAATAGACAGCGGTTCGACCAATGGGGTCAAGTCCTGCATCATTGCGCGAATGCGGCGGCCTTCAAAGACATACTTGTCCATTGATCCGCGAATAACGACAGCTTGCGGGCAGGCTTTCAAAGCCTTGAACATCGGCATGGCCGAATGAACACCAAAAACCCGCGCATTGTAACAGGCCGCAGACACCACGCCGCGTGTTCCGCCGCCCACAATCACGGGCTTGTTGATCAATTCGGGGTTATCCCGTTTCTCGATAGAACAATAAAAAGCGTCGCAATCCACATGGGCAATCGACAGGCGGGATAATTCAGGGTGCTTTACAAGCCGCTTTGTGCCGCAATTAGGGCACATTTGGGCATTAGGCATAGACTCATTGAGCACTGGCGAGCCGCAGTCACGGCATAAGACACGCGGGGCCGCATGCGGTGAAGATTGAGTTGGAGTGTCGATCATAGAGACGGGGTCAAAACTTGTTAATGTTCCT
Source organism: uncultured Caulobacterales bacterium (assembly GCA_964352785.1). Lineage (GTDB taxonomy): Bacteria > Pseudomonadota > Alphaproteobacteria > Caulobacterales > Maricaulaceae > JACOMS01. The sequence continues at coordinate 98,690 of CAYGTI010000009.1, read as the reverse complement.
TTTATGTTCTTTAAGTAAGTCTAAAGGCCTTGCATACCCTTGATTAAGGTTATTCGTGTTAAATAGGGATAACAAGACTGCTGCGTCAACGAACGCAATAATAGGTGAAATGGGACCGATGCTACAAATCATGCCGAAGAAAATTCTCATCGTTGAAGACAATGAATTGAACATGAAATTGTTCTCTGATCTTCTGGACGCGCACGGCTACGAAGTGCACCAAGCCCGCGAAGGCCTCAAAGCTATCGGTATGGCAAAAACGTTCCGCCCTGACCTCATTTTGATGGATATCCAGCTTCCTGAGGTGTCAGGCCTCGAAGTCACAAAATGGATTAAAGACGATGAAGATATCGCCGACATTCCCATCATTGCCGTCACCGCCTTTGCCATGCGCGGCGATGAAAAACGTATACTGGACGGCGGCTGCGCAGATTATATCTCCAAACCGATCACAATTTCGTCTTTCCTGACGACCATTCGTGAATATGTGAAATAGGAACAGCACATGAGCGCCCGCATATTAGTCGTTGATGATCTGGCACCCAACCGTCACTTGCTCGAAGTCAAACTCGCCGCCGAATATTACGACACGGTTATGGCGTCCAGCGGCGAAGAAGCGCTTGAGATTGCCGATGTCGAGAAAATCGATCTGATTTTAATGGATGCTATGATGCCCGGCATTGACGGGTTCGAAGCTTGCCGCCGCCTCAAGAAAAACCCCAAAACCTATCATATCCCTGTCATTATGGTGACCGCGCTCGAAGAAACCAAAGACAGGATTCGTGGCCTCGAAGCTGGCGCGGATGATTTTATCACCAAGCCGATTGAGGACTTTAATTTGATGGCGCGGGTACGTTCCATGCTGCGCCTTAAAATGGTCACAGATCAACTGCTCAGCCACACAGGTCATTCAGCAGGTAACTCCCGCCCGATGCTGGAAAAAATTGACAAAAAACGCGGCCATATTCTTGTCATCGAGGATAATGATATTCGGGCGAACAAAATTACAAAACCGCTGGGCACACATCACGAATTCACGCTTATTTCTGACCCCAAAGAAGCGGTTGACCGCCCTAAAACAGATATCGATCTGATCATCATCAGTCTGGTCTCGTCTACTTTTGACGGCCTCCGCATTTGCGCGTCTCTGCGCTACGATCAAGATAGCAGGGATATCCCGATCCTCGTTGTCGGCGACACCGAGGACGAAGCCAAGCTGGTACGCGCTTATGATCTGGGGATTAACGACACCCTTATGCGTCCGATTGAGAAACAAGAACTCATTGCCCGCGTTAACACACAGCTCCGCCGTAAATTCTACGCAGATGCTTTGCGTGAGAACTTCAACGAAAACCTTGAGATGGTGGTGGCCGATCCTTTGACAGGATTGGGTAACCGACGTTATTTCGATCATTCAATCCGGCCTTTGTTTGACTCCCTGAGCGAGAAAGGCAGCGCATTTTCAATTATGGTCTTCGACATCGATCACTTCAAACGGGTCAATGATATACTCGGTCATGATATGGGCGATGAAATCCTCAAAGAGGTCGCCGCTCGGCTTGTAACCAACATGCGCGCCGTCGATATCGTTAGCCGTTACGGCGGTGAAGAATTTATGATTGCCATGCCGGACACCAAAGAAGACGAAGCTATACTCGCCGCAGACCGTGTCCGCGACTTTATTGGCGGCACCCCCGTCTATGTGGAGGGTCAGGCCTTAAACATTACAACCAGCGCAGGCGTCGCCGAAGTCATGCCCGGAGAGAAACTCCGTGATGTGTTTAAACGCGCAGATGAGGCGCTTTACCGCGCAAAAACCAATGGCCGCAATTGCGTCTATGGCGCAGGGCATAAAGAAACCGACGTCGCAGCCTAAAGCGTCCACATGTCTCTTACCTACTTTAAGGCTCTGTAAAGCCTATCACTATTTTATCTGCCGCCGTTTACGCGGGCGAAAGGCGGGCAGGTTAGACTGCGAGAATGTTGGGAATGATCTTCAGATTTGTTTCGGGAATTATCCTCGGTGTCCCCGCCGCATTCATCGCTTATTATGTTCTGCCATTGCTGGCGTCTGACATTACAGTAAATCACATTTTGCTTATTGGGTTTGGGGTTGGATTATTTGGCGCGCTGCAACCCGGCCTGATGATGAAATGGATTGCTCTGGGGTATATGTGGAACAGGATGTAATGCTCTTCCGCCTCGCGTCTAACCTCCGCCCAGCCTTACTTGCTGTGACTTGCGCGCTTGCGCTCGTAGCCTGCTCCCAAACCGAAACACCGCAAGAGATACATGTTCAAGCCCAAAACAGTATCGTTGAAGCGCAATCTTTGAGGCGCATAAACTTTAACCCGATGCAAACGCTGCAAAACAGCCACAATGACGGGCATCTTCCTACCGCCAGCACATTTGATCTAAACTTGTCCCGTGACGTGACAGCATATTTTGCAAATCTCTTAGATCAAAACGTGTCCGTTGAAATTACGCTTCTGCGTAAAGACCCAACACAAGTCGGAGCGGCTTTTCCTAAATATTATGCCTGGGTGAGCGTCACAGACGCTAACAATGAGGTCAAAGCTCAAGGTTCACTGCGTATAGCGGCAAAAAACAAAACCCGGTTTGCTGTCACGCATTTTGTCAGCAAAGACGTCATGATCAAGGATCCAGAAAGCCTAAATGCAATGCTGCCAAAATCACTCATACCCACCGCTATGAAATATGCACAAGGCGCTTAAAACGATTTATTTACAACCGCTTATCCGGCGCAAATTCATTCTTGCGTGAGAACCCTCGCGGCGCCATACGACCCGCGCCAGCACGATTACCTTCCAGTATTTTCCACTCAGGTACGGAGTTAGTCCGCCCGGCGCTATCAACGAATGTCAGGCCGTCTTCGGAGGCAAAAGTCGTCACATCGGCAAGGCCGCCGTCTTTGTACTTTTGTAGCCTGACACCCTTACCCCGGCCCATTTGCGGCAGTTGATCCAGTTCAAACACGAGTATTTTGCGGTTCTCGCCAATAATGGCCGCGCGGTCACCGCGCACCTCTATGCAACGCACAGCTTCAGCGTTTCCTTTAACGTTCAAAACCTGCTTTCCGCCGCGTGTTGAGGCGATTATGTCACTCTCCGCGACCCGGAAACCATAGCCTTCATTGCTGGCCACCAAAAGCTCGCGCTCTGGGTCATGCACGAATAAGCCCACTGGCACATGATCATCCTCAAGATCGATCATCAAGCGAACCGGCTCGCCGTTTCCGCGCCCACCCGGAAGCTTGTCCGCCGAGAGCGTGTAAAATTTTCCATTAGAGCCAAACAAGATGACTTTATCCGTCGTCTCGGCAGGCACGACAAAGGCTGGGCCATCCCCTTCTTTGAATTTTATCGTTGAAATATCATCAACTTTACCCTTCATCGCGCGTATCCAGCCCTTCTCCGACAGAACAATCGTTGTAGGTTCCTTAGTGATAAAAGCAGTGGCTAAATCAATCTCGATATCGGGTTCATCAGAAAAGCTGGAGCGGCGCTTACCAATGTCTGTTTTCGCGCCGTAAACATCGCGTATAGCGCGGATTTCCTCTGTGATCGCCGCCCACTGCTTTGTGTCCGACGCCAGCAAAGCTTCGATTTCAGCCTTTTCCGCAGAGAGCAAATCATGCTCTGATTTAATCTCAATCTCTTGTAGTTTATTCAGCGCGCGCAGACGCATATTCAAGATCGCGTCAGCTTGGCGCTCGGTCAGTTTAAAGGTCGCGATAAGGTCTTTTTTAGGCTCATCATGGAACCGGATAATCCTGATAACTTCGTCAATATTCAAAAACGCGATCATATAACCCGCGAGAACTTCAAGCCGATCATCAATTTTACCGAGGCGCTGACGAGAGCGGCGCTGTAAGACCTCACGGCGGTGATCCAGCCAAGCCTGAATAACTTCGCGAAGGTCCATCACGCGCGGCGTGCGCGTCGCGTCCAGCACATTCAAGTTAAGCGAGACGCGGTTCTCAAGCCCGGAGAGCTTAAATAGGCTCTCCATCAGCAAGTCAGCTTCGATATTTTTGCTCTTTGGCTCCAATACAATGCGAATATCTTCAGCGGACTCGTCGCGCACATCCGCCAGCCATGGGACTTTCTTTGTTTCAATCAACTCAGCCAATTTTTCAATAAGGCGTGATTTTTGAACCTGATAAGGGATTTCTGTGACGATGATCTGATACTGACCGCGCCCGGTATCTTCGGTCGTCCAGCGCGCGCGGACTTTAAAGCCGCCCTTCCCTGTCTTGTAAGCCTCCAGCATTGAATCTTTGGGCTCAATAATAATACCGCCCGTTGGAAAGTCCGGCCCTTTCACATACTGCATTAAAGTCTCAATGCGCGCGTTAGGTGTTTTGATCAGGTGCAAAGCAGCCTCACAAATCTCAGCGGCGTTATGAGGCGGGATAGAGGTCGCCATGCCCACTGCGATCCCCGTTGAGCCGTTCGCAAGCAAGTTCGGAAACCCTGCGGGTAACACCTGCGGCTCTTGATCTTCTTCGTTATAAGTCGGGATGAAATCAACAGCGTCTTCATCAATGCCCGCCAGAAGCGCGACACCGGCCGCCGTCATTTTCGCCTCGGTATAGCGCATCGCGGCGGCGCTATCCCCGTCAATATTACCGAAATTACCCTGTCCATCGACCAAGGGGTAACGCGCCGAAAAGCTCTGCGAGAGCTTAACCAGCGCATCATAAATAGAGGCATCACCATGCGGGTGATATTGTCCCATAACATCGCCAACGATGCGCGCGCATTTCTTGTGCGCGTTCTCTGGGTTTAGCTTAAGCTGCCGCATGGCGTATAAAATACGGCGGTGAACAGGTTTAAGACCGTCCCTCACATCCGGCAAAGCGCGCTGCGTAATCGTCGAGAGCGCGTAAGCCAGATAGCGAGACGAGAGCGCATCATCAATATGCTCTTCTATCACGCCCTTATCCTCAGCAGCACTGTCATCTATGGTTGTCGTGTCTGACATATTTCTCTCAGCCTATTGATTCGGACGACTATAACACTTTGTGCCTACCAAAATGGAAAAATGCGGAGACGTTTTATGCTGATGACGCCTCCCAGAATAAGGCTTGCACGGCACACAGCTTAAGTCCTAATGTTGGCGTGTCGTATCTGGAGGGGAGCTAGGCGATGAACCACAAAGCGCACACCATAGAACCGGATCGCTCGCGCGCAAACGGGCAAACTATGGCGGCGGCGCTGCTCGGAGTTTTGATTTACGGCGCGCTCAATTGGGAAATGTGGTCTTTATGGGCGCATCCATCTCCCGGTGATTTCCCTCGCCTCCAAACATTGGCATTGCTAATGGGCTTTGAGTTTCTGCTGGTGCATTCCGCTTTATTTATAAACTTCATGCCGCGCAAAACGTCGATCTTGTTCTTGCTGCCCGTTTACGGCGCAACTGCTTTGATGCTGAACACAGGCGCTGAAAATAATCTCATCTTATATCTCTATTTAGGCTTGGTCATAACACGTCTACGGTTCCTCTTTACGAGCCGTAGCCCGGCGCAAAAATCACGGGCAATAAAAATTTCAATCGCCGCATTTCTAATCTACCTATTCGCTGTTGCTATCATAGCCTTCGGAGAAGAGGCCTTGCCTATGAAGGGTTTAACGAAAGCGTTTCTGGAAACGAACGGATATTTTGAAACATTGCAGGTCGGAGGTGTTTTAACAGAGCAGCCGCACCTTCCTCTGATTATGGGTATCATCTATTTTTCGATGATGATTGTGTTTGAACTTTATTTGTTATTCATACGCCCGCCTCGCAATCAGGTTTGATGCGGCAAGGTTTGATAAAAGAATGATCGCGCCGAAACTACCTTCTGGCTGCGCCTAAATCACAAAAGGCCGATAAAATTGGATGGCCCAAAAAAGGGGATATTAATGACTAAAAAGACTTTCGTGGCAATCGCCTGTTTAGCCGCCGTTATTGCCGCGTGCGGTCCCAAAGACGCGACGCAGGATTTCGATCCTGAAACCTTGCCTCTGCCTGGCTCTGACCGCGACGCATATAACTGTATTAGCTCAGCAGGTTATCAATGGTCGCAAGTCTTAGGTGATTGCGTCCGCTTGTTTGAAGACGGCGTAGCCTTGATGGATATGCAAAATGCGGAGTCTTCATCCACAACATATATCATTCCGGACCCAGACGGTGAGCGGCTTGAGCTCTTTAGTACTAACGGAACATCCACCATACTCATGAAAACAGCCCAAAATGAATGGCAAGACAAAGATAGCCTGTTCACGGCAAGACTAGAGATGCCAACTCGCTACACAGTGTATAATAGCAACGGCGTAAATATTTATACTCAAGATCGCAACGCTCATGACGTAAACTTTGATTTAACATTAGAGACTGACAGCGACGAAACCCTAACGGAGTTTGGTATTATTTCTGACATAGAGGACGGGGCTTACCCCATGTTCTCTGCCAATATGGAGTTTCCAGAACGCAATATGGTGATACCATTTACGATCAATATCGAGGCTTTATCCCTATCGCCCGGCGAACTAACGGCGCTCGAGGGCCAATACGTTTCCATAGACTATACAAGTACACTTGAGAAAAATGTCTATGAAATGGAAATCGAGAGCGGCTTTTTGATGGGAACCACAGACCGGCAATATCTTAAAGACTTAAAAACAGTGCGCGGAATCATGGGCGGCGCGCAGGTGACGATGGGCGATCTACCGGGCTCCTTTTATCTCGAAGACGCTGAGAATAATCGTATCTATTTTACGGAATATGTAACCGATGAGATGATGGCAGGGGACGGACGCAACGTCATTATTTATTACGATACCAGAACGCAAAACACGATCACGAAAATCACGAAAGCTCAAGATTAGAGACCCTTTCGGCAAAGACCATGGCGCCTAATTTAGACTGTGTTTGAGAGAGTTAAATGAAAAAGAGATGGTATATACTTGGCGCAGTGATCGTACTGCCCGCCGCTTTGCTCGCATGGCATTCCGACCCAGCGCAAGACGCTATCACCCAAGCCGTTTCTAAATCAGATAAGGACATCACCTAGGCCGCTTATCCAGATCGGGTTTATTGGGGCGACACCCATTTACATACCTCAAACTCGCCTGATGCGTTCGGCTTTGGGGTGCGCCTTGGGCCCGAAGACTCGCTTCGATTTGCCCGCGGCGAAGAAGTCACCTCAACACTCGGGGTTAAAGCGCAGCTCTCCCGTCCGCTCGATTTTCTTGTGATCGCCGACCATAGCGACGGCCTTGGCTTTAGCCGGATGCTACATGATACACCCAAGTTTTTACTGCCGAATGACACGCTCAAACGCTGGCATGATATGTTCAGGGCCGGACCAGAAGCCTCCCAACAAGCCACCGCCGAAATGATAGATTTGGGCCGTGACCCGGAGGCGGCGAAAAATTTGGCGGATCCGGATCAACAGCGCAAACGCCAAGACTCCATATGGAAGCGCTCTATTCGCACTGTCGAACGGTTCAATGATCCCGGTAATTTCACGACTTTTTTAGGCTTTGAATATACATCGCAGCCAGATGGTAACAATCTGCACCGCGTTGTCATGTACCGGGACGGGCCGGAGCTAGGCAAACAGCTTTTACCGTTTACAGCTCAGACCAATACCAACCCCGAAGGCCTCTGGAACTGGATGGAAACCTATAGCGAAAAAACAGGTGGGCAGATTCTAGCCATTCCCCATAACAGCAATGTCTCCAACGGGTTCATGTTCGAGCTCACCGATCCAAATGGCGGGCCTATGTCCGCTGAATATGCAAGGCGGCGTCTTAAACATGAGCCCGTCGTCGAGATCACGCAAATTAAAGGTGATAGCGAGTCCCACCCGTTTCTGTCGCCTAATGATGAACTCGCCGGATTTGGAAACACTGGATGGGATAACGGCAATTTGGACATGTCGATCCAAAAAAAGCAAGAAATGCTTGCGGGTGAATATGTACGCGAAGCTTTAAAACGCGGCCTAAGCATCGAAGCCCGCACGGGTGTAAATCCCTATAAATTTGGCCTAATAGGCTCAACCGACTCGCACACGGGCCTTGCGACGGGCGACGAAGATCAATTCTTTGGCAAACATACGGGAAATGAGCCCGAGCAAGGCATTGACCGTATTACGAAACAGATGAATTTAGGGACACGCGGGGGGCGGTTTAATTGGAATTATCTGGCGGGCGGCTACGCAGCCGCATGGGCAACCTCCAATACCCGCGCCGCCATATTTGATGCCTTTATGCGGCGCGAAGTCTACGCCACAACAGGCCCGCGTATGACTGTGCGGTTTTTTGGCGGATGGGATTACTCACAAGCTGACCTCACCCATGACTGGGTGCCAGCCGCATACGCTAAAGGCGTGCCCATGGGAGGTCAATTGACAGCCGCCGCGGGCCAAGCGCCGACCTTCATTGTCTCCGCCCTCAAGGACGCTGAAGGCGCTAATCTGGACCGGATGCAAATTGTCAAAGGCTGGTATGGCGATGACCAGCAATTAAACGAAAAAGTCTATGACATTGACTGGAGCGATAAGCAAATACGCGAGCCCGTTGATGGCAAATTACCCTCCGTGGGTAACACTGTTGATCTAGCGACTGCGAGTTACACAAACACAATCGACACAGGCGCGCTAACGGCTTTATGGCAAGATCCGGAGTTTGATCCTACTGCGCGCGCATTTTACTATGTGCGCGTCCTCGAAATCCCGACGCCGCGCTGGATCGTCTACGACGCCGTCAAAGAAGGCATCACAATCACCCAAGATATGAACCCCATCGCCCAAGAACGCGCTTACAGTTCGCCGATTTGGTATTCGCCGGATTTAGCGCAATAAAGTCCGCTCAATCGCTAGGCTCTAATAACCGCTCAATCATCCGCGCCCTGGCCTCGGGGAGCGTACGGTTGACGCCCCATTGCAGGCGGGTTTCCAAAAAATAGCCCGTTAGTTTTAGACCCGCTTCAATATCATCTTTATTGGCCTGCGCCCCGCCGCGCATAAAGCCCGGTAAAGTAAATAATTTATCCCTGTATGGCGCAGCCGCGGCGGCTGAAACCGCCCGGCCTGAGCGCGGCGAGACGTGCGTTAGGTCATTCGTATCGCCCGTCGCAGCGCATTTAGATAAATCCAGCCCATACCCCATGGCTGAAAGCAGCCCAGACTCCCAGCGCACATATAGCGCGGGCCAAACATCAGGGTCATGCAAATGCTCCAGCAGGATTTCAAACCCGTCATAAACGCCTTCGTGAACTTCGCGCTCCGGCAGGCATTCCCTCGCGACGCAGCAAACCGCGTTGAGCCCCGAGAGCGAGAGGCGGTCTTCCATCAAGTCTGCGGCGCGAGCAGAGAGTTGTTCAACACTAAAAGACCCAAGATGCTCGGACAGGCGCGCTTGCCAGTCGAGTTTGACTTTGTTGCCCGCTTGCAAAACCGGGCGCATACGCCGGCTCACGCCGCCGCGCACGAGGCCTAGATGCCGACCCCTGTCGCGGGTTAAAACCTCAATGATGGCCGACGTTTCCCCGTGTTTGCGCACGGCCAAGACATATCCTTCACCGGACCAGTTCATAAGCCTGCGCCTTAAACATCAAACTCCAAACCGGTCTCGGCATACCTTGCGCGGTCGTCGCTCCATTTTTCACGCACTTTGACAAACAAAAATAAATGAACTTTTTTGCCCAGCCAGTCTTGCATTTCGCGGCGAGATTGTGCGCCAATGTCTTTGATGGTGCGCCCCCCTTTTCCAAGAACAATCGGCTTTTGCGAGTCCCGCTTCACATAAATAACCTGATCAATACGGATATCGCCATTTTTCTGCTCCGTCCATTTTTCAGTCTCCACCATTGAGGCATATGGCAGCTCGTCATGCAGGCGCAGGAATAGTTTTTCCCGCGTGATCTCCGCCGCCATCAGGCGCGAGGGAATATCAGCGGCTTGATCAGGCGGATAAAGGTACGGCCCTTGCGGCATTGCCGCGACAAGCGCTTGGCCCAAATCATCTACCCCGTCATGATTAAGCGCCGAAATCAGGAAAATATCGGCAAAAATGTCTTCGGATTGAAAGTGCGCGATAATTTCGAGCAGCTTGTCACGCTCTATCTGGTCAATTTTATTGAGCGCCAAATAAGTCTTGGCGTGGGCCCGCAGTTTAAGTCCCGCTAAAACCCGACCTGTATCTTCAGAAGAGAGCCGATCTTGGGCGTCGCCGCTACCGTCTTTATTACGGAAAAAAGCAGGCGCATCGACAACATGGATAACCGCGTCCGCATCATCAACGCCCGTCCATGCCGCATGCACCATAGAGCGCGAAAGACGGTCTGTCTCTTTAGGCTTAAAGATACCGGGCGTGTCCACCAACACCAATTGCGCAGGGCCGATCATGGCGATCCCGCGAATTTGAAAGCGCGTGGTTTGTACCTTGTGGGTCACAATGGAAACTTTCTCTCCGACCAACGCATTGACGAGCGTTGATTTTCCCGCGTTTGGCGCGCCGATAATGGCCACAAAGCCTGATCGTGATGAGCTCATGACGCTCCTTTCCAATGGTCTAATAAGTCAAGCGCAGCAAGGCGCTCTGCGGCTTTCTTGGACGGGCCTACGCCCTCACCAACTCCGCACCCCGGTACGGTGACTGTAACGATAAATTCCGGACGATGATCTGGGCCAGACCGCCCGTTGAGTTTATAGACAGGCGGCTCAAACCCATCGATGGACGCGCGTTCTTGCAACTCTGTTTTGGGATCTTTGTCGCTACTGCGTAAAACCCGCACGATCCGTTTTTCCCAATGCGCCGTGTAAAACGCCGAGGCTGCGGGAATTCCTCCGTCAAGATAAACCGCCGCCAGCAGCGCTTCGCAAGCATCGCCAAGGATAGACGTTTTATCACGGCCGCCTTGTTTTTCTTCTGATTTTGACAGTAGCAGCGCCGCGCCCACGTTCAAATCCCGCGCGATATCCGCGCAGGTTTCTTTGCGCACCAACGCGTTTAGCTTTCGCGCCATTGACCCCTCGGTCTCAAGTCCGTTCTTATACAGCAGCTCAGCGGTTAAAAGCCCCAACACACGGTCGCCTAAGAACTCAAGCCGTTCATTATCTGGCGTTTTGCGGCGGCCATCCCCGTAGGACGAATGAGTCAAAGCCATTGCGAGCAATTTGCGGTCTGAGATCACATAGCCCATACGGGCCTCAAGGGCAGAAAATTCGTGCGGCTCCCGGCTCATCTTAAGCTCTTGAAAAAACGATCACTACGCATATGCCCCCACGTCCACGGCTTGAGAACGGAAAAGTCTTCCGTAACAGACAAAAGCACAAATTCCGCGCGGCCTATGATATTGACCGCCGGGATATATCCGGCGCCGCCAGACGTGACAGCCACGCGGCTGTCCAAAGAATTATCGCGGTTATCGCCCAGCATAAAATAATACCCCGCGGGCACCGTATAAATAGACGTATCATCAAGGCGGCTGTGTTTGACTTTATCATAAATCAGATGCGGCTTGCCGCCCGCAAATGTTTCCTGCCAAACCTCAGACACATCCGCCAAACCAGCCCGATCGATGAGGCTGTCTAGCCCTGACTTTGAGAGAGAGACAGGTGTTCCATTAATATGCAGTACCCCTTCTTTCATTTGCATTTGATCGCCCGGTAGTCCGGCCAATCGCTTGATGAAAGTCTTGGAATTTCCGTGGGGCTTAAAGACTAATACATCCCCGCGTTTAAGCTCGCGCTCAAGCAGGCGTTTTTTTGCGGCAGGAAACGGCAACGGGCTCGCCGCATATCGTCCATAACCAACCGAGTATTTTGTCGTGATGATATAATCACCCTTAATAAGGTTGGGTTCCATAGAGCCCGACGGAATATGAAAGGGCTGGAACAAAAGCGTGCGCAGGACAATCGCGATGGCCAACGCCGACACCATCATGGTTAGGGTATCAAAAAATGCTCTCTTACGAGATATTTCGGCGGGCCCCGACGATGTATCTGTCTGCGCGCCTTGGGTCACGACGCGCTACTTTCGGGAATGGCTTCCAAGATGACGAAGGCTTGGGCATAGGGAAAATCATCCGACAGGCTAAGCTGCATATTAGCCGTGTGGAATTCAGGCAGTCTATTCTCGAGCCTCGCTTTGGCCCCGCCGGATAACGCCAAAACGGGGCGGCCGGACGGATCATTTATAACCTCAACATCTTGCCACGAAAGCGATCCCGTTTTCGGCCCGGCCAAGGCTTTAGCTGCAGCTTCTTTGGCCGCAAAGCGCTTGGCATAATAACTGGCTTTACCGGATTTATGTTCGCAATAGTCCCGCTCTTTTTTTGTAAATATGCGATTTAAAAAACGCTCACCGTGCTTGTCTATAGTTCGCTCTATACGGCGAATATCACACAGGTCTGTACCAATGCCGATAATCATGTCTGTGCGTCTGGGCTGCGAACCTCATCCATCAGCTCGCGCATATGCGTGATAACGCCGCCAAGCCCCATGAAGATCGCTTCGCCGACCAAAAAGTGTCCGATATTAAGCTCGACAACCTCAGGAATAGCAGCAATTTCAGCCACATTTTCAAAGGTGATACCGTGTCCTGCGTGGACTTCAATGCCGAGGCTATGAGCCAGCTTCGCGCCTTCTTTCATCGCGTCCAGTATCTTTTCCGCTTTTTCCATATCGCCATCATCCAAAGCATGCGCATAAGCGCCTGTGTGAATTTCGATGACAGGCGCGCCGGTTTGAGCTGCAGCCCTTATTTGCGCGGGCGCGGCTTCGATGAAAAGCGAAACCCGTGATCCAGCCTCTGCAAGTTCCCGGACAATCGGCGCGACTACATTATGCAGTCCGGCTACATCCAGACCGCCTTCTGTGGTGCGTTCTTCGCGCTTCTCGGGCACAAGGCAGACGGCGTGAGGTTTAAGGGTTTTCGCGATCTCAACCATATCAGGCACCGCCGCCATTTCCATATTCAGCGGAATATTCTCAGCCGTGCAGAGCGCTTGCAGACGGGCCATGTCATCATCATTGATGTGACGGCGATCTTCGCGCAGATGCGCGGTAATACCGCTCGCGCCCGCTTGTATTGCCGCGAATGCTCCAGCCACAGGGTCAGGGTGCGTTCCGCCGCGCGCATTTCGCACGGTCGCAATGTGATCAATATTTACGCCAAGCCTTAACGTCATCGCTCTAGCGCCTTCACGATAAGCCGCGGCTGCCGGGCTTAATCGCCGGGATAGCTAACAGATCAGCGGGCAGATCATCCGGCGCGTAGGCCGGGAATTGCCGCGCGGCAAGGCTCACCAAAGGCACGCCAATATCAACGCTGCCGCCAGAGCGGTCAAATATACACGCCCCGCCAATAACCTTGGCCCCGGTCTTTTCAATGCTCGTTATGCATTCACGCGAGGATAGACCCGTCGTCACAATATCTTCGACCATCAGGACTTTTTGTCCGGGCTCTAACGCGAAACCCCGGCGTAGCGTGAACTCACCGTTCTCGCGCTCTGTGAAAATTGATTCCAGCCCCATGTGCCGCGCTGTTTCGTAACCCGGAATGATGCCGCCCATAGCCGGAGCCACGATGATATCCGGCGCCTCGGATAAATGAGATTTTACCTTTGCCGCCAAGGCTTTGCAAAGCTTTTCTGTCAGCGCCGGGTTTTTAAAAATAAAAGCTTTTTGCAAAAACACAGGGCTGTGTAATCCCGATGATAAAATGAAGTGCCCCTCAAGCAAAGCGCCCGCTTGGCGAAACACATCCAAGACATCATCTGTACTCATATCGCTCATGTCATCAACTCTTCATTGGCGGTGCGTGTGCGTTGCGCGGACACCACATAGGTACTTGCACGAAGCGCCGCAATAATTTGTGACAAGTGACGGTTGTCGGTGACATCAACATTCAAAATCATATCAAAAAATGTTATACTGCGTTTCACCGTTTTAATCGACGTCAGATTACCTCCGGCCTCGCCAATAATCTTGGTCACGTCTGCGAGCGCGCCGGGCACATGCTGAACAACGGCGGTAATCCGCCCGCTCGACGCGGCATGCTCTGCCGTGCGCCGCCAGCCAATATCAAGCCAGTGGTCTGTCATATGCTTTTCGCTCGCGAGCATGTCACAATCAATCGTATGTATTTCAATGCCCTTGCCTTTGGATTGCAGGCCAACAATCCGGTCGCCGGGTATAGGCGAGCAGCAACTCGCGAAATGCAAACTGACGCCCGGCGTTAGGCCATCACCTTTAACGTAGAGCTTAGCCGTATCATCACTAATAAATTCACGGTTGGTATAGTCGATGACCGTATTATCATCTGCGCGTCCGGGGAACACCGCGTTCATAAAAACCGAAATAGAAAGACTGCCTTCGCCGAGCGCTTTGTATAAGTCGTACGTCTTAGAGAACGACAAACGCTTGAGCGCGTCCTGAAGCAGGTTTTCACTAAAACCCTTGCCTTCACGGACAAAAGCATGCTCGGCCATCATTGCGCCGATCCGGGCGAATTCCTGCACTTCGCTATCGCGTGTTAAGCGGCGCAAAGCCGAGCGGGCTTTACCTGTTACGACCATATTTTCCCAGTCCGGCTGCGGCTCAGGCTGGCCGCCTCGGATAATTTTGACAACATCAAGATTTTGCAATTGTGTGCGCAGCGGTCTTTGACGGTTATTGATAATCGCGCCAATACAGGTATCGCCAATATCCGTATGCAGCGCATAGGCAAAATCGAGCGGCGTCGCCCCGCGCGGTAGTGCTATCAAATCACCCTTAGGTGTAAACGCGAACACTTGGTCGGCAAACATTTCAAGCTTGGCATGCTCAAGAAACTCATCAGCATCCCCGCTTTGCTCCATCATCTCGACCAACGGGCGCAACCGCCGCAGCGGATCACCGCCGCTGTCTTTGGCGCGTTCCGGATCATAGGCATAAGAATCGTTCTTATATGTCCAATGAGCAGCCACGCCGCGTTCGGCAACATCTTCCATCCGAGTCGTTCGAATTTGAATTTCAACGCGTGTGTTATCTGTACCCAGAATTGTCGTATGCAATGACTGGTAACCGTTCGGCTTTGGTACTGAGATAAAATCCCTGAACCGCGCCGGAACACAGCGAAAGCGCGTGTGCAAAATACCCAGAACCCGGTAGCAAGCGGCTGTATTGTCCACGATGATACGGAACGCATAAATATCGGCAACTTCTTCAAAGGTAATACCCTGACGGTCAAGCTTGCGCCATATGGCGTAGGCCCGTTTTTCACGGCCATAGACTTTTGCGCCGACATTGTTTTTGTCCATCAAATCGCGGATCGCGATGGACATCTGAGAGATCGCCACATCCTGCCCTTCGCGCCACGCCGCTAGGCGCTTGCTGATATTTTCAAAGACGCTGGGCTGGAGGTGTTTAAACGATAAATCTTCAAGCTCTGAAACAATCCGGTCAACACCAATCCGTCGGGCCAAAGGCGCATAAATATCGAGCGTTTCCGTTGCAATACGACGTCTTGAGGCTTCCTTGGGGTGATAATCGAGGGTACGCATGTTGTGCAATCGGTCACATAATTTAACGATCAAAACCCGTATGTCCCGACTCATGGCTAAAACGAATTTTTGGAAATTCTCAGCCTGCCGGCGCTCTCTTGTGGCATCTGGACTTGAGAGCTTGGCTTTCCCCAGCTTGGTGACCCCATCCACCAGTTCCGCAATTTCGATGCCAAACATATTTGTAAGGTCGTCAAAGGTCGCGCCCGTATCTTCTAAAACATCATGCAGCAACGCCGTACACACACTTTGCACATCCATATGCAAGGAGGCCAAAATACCCGCAACGGCCACCGGGTGTTTGTAGTAAGGATCGCCCGAATGGCGCATCTGATCACCGTGCGAGTCTTTACAAAACTGGTAGGCCCGCGCAATCATTTCGGCGTCGACAGACGGATCATACGCCTTTACCCGCTCAATGAGCGCGTCCACTGTTAAAAATCCGTCAGCCTCGGGCGAAATGTGAACCAACTTGTTCATACACCCCGATATAGGCCTGCATTCAGGCCGGAGCAATTACTATCAGGGCGCAGCCGGAAGAAATAAACCCGCTCTAGCCATAAAACCGGCCACTATGTCCTGATGCGAAGGTTATTTGCCTAAGGCGACCCGCCCCACGCCCAGTTTTTGAAAACGAGGATAAGATTGTTGCAGGTTGGGGGATGACAGGCGAAACCACGATTTTAAAGTGGGAACGATCTCCAAAAGCGAGGGTAAAAATGTTTCTCTTGTGCGAGAATAATTCCAAGCAGACTGAACACCTCCCTAGCTTTACACGTAGTGCAACAAAGGCAAAAGAGGACATCCGCTCGGAGTCTAAAAACGCCCAAAGATAAGACGCTGATACTGCTGCTTTGCGAATAAAGGCTAACATTTGATTTACTCGAAAACAGTGCTACAATTTTCCATATGAAAAAGGGACGCGCATTGTTACTTCGGAGCATAACCCAACACGTAAAAGACCAGAATTGGTTCGCTGTGGGGCTTGATTTTTTTATCGTCGTTATAGGCATCCTAATTGCGTTTCAGATCACCAATTGGAGCGTCAACAACGGAAACCGTCATCTTGAACAGCAATATCTCGAACGCCTACATGACGAAGTGTCTGATATGGTAACGCGCAATCAGTCCTCTGTTGAGTGGGATGTAACTATTCAGGAACGTATGGAACAACTTGGACGCTATTTTATTGAAAATGAGACTGATGTTCCGCTTACGACTGAGCATTGTGTGGCTCTAATCCAATCACATATATATGTGACTAGTATTGTGGCGCCCTCAACAATAGAAGAGCTTCTGTCCACTGGGCGTATTCTTTTAATCTCAGATGAGGACATAAAATCAAGTATTATAAACTTTACCCAGTCTATAGCTGGCTTTGAACAGTTTAGGGCCGATGTGCAGTCTGACAGGGTCACATTGTCCAGCCGTTACCCAAGCCTGTTTACGCCAGCGCTGACATGGGAGGGTACAGGATGCGCATTTGAAAAAATGAAAGCCCACCCCAGTTTCCCAAACCATTTTACCGATAATTTATTTCGGCGCAGACACTTTACAGAGAGTGTCGTCGTCGCGTTGCAACAGCTTCGTATCGACCTTCATCAGGAATTAGACCGCGAACTCAATATATCTCATTAAGTGGTGGGAATAAAAAAAAAGTAATTGATAGTTCTTATATGTCTAACGACTGCTTCATGCCCCGCAGCAGACATTACGTGAGCGGCTTAAATTCGCTCAATCATTGCCGCTCGCGTGGGGCAGGATACGCCCAAAGAAGGACGCTCGCTAGGAACACCGTTAAAGAAAATTATTAGTGCCGCGCTAATTCTTGATCGATTGCTATGAGAGCGGTTTGATTAAATTGGCTTTGGGCGTTGAACGCCCCAATCAGAAAGACATTTTGTCCAATCCAATATGTCAAATCTTTGTGTATGTCTGGATTGGCCCGTAATTTTTCTAACACGTCGATAATTTCACGGTCATTGAGGCCGACTGCACAGTCCGTAATATAATATTCGGCACGAATTCCGATGCGGTGACAGTCACGCCAAAGAACACGTTGTGCGCTAACGGGTAACAAACTGCGAACTAGATCGCGATACGGAGGCGAGCCACCAATGGAAAAGGAGAGAGATGCCATACCGCTCGAATAGCTGTCTAAAGCATTTTTTACAGAGGGTGAGCGAGGAAGGCCAAGCCTCTCCATTTCCTCTAAGACCGGGGAGGAAAATGGAGCCGAGGCGACCTGTGAGGCAAGAAAAAAGTCGACTAACAATTGCCAGCACATTGTCTCGCAAGGTTTGTCGTCTTCCAAAAAGGCGAGTGCGCGTTCTCCAGATTCGACGACGATGTAGGTCAGTTCATTTTTATCAGAGTTTACTTTGTTATTTTCGGTGATCTCTGCACGCAATTCTAACAAGTAGGTTTGCTCTTGTCGTTTTGAACTTTGCGCATCGTTCCAATTGCTAACCTGCATACCGATAAACACACCAAACACAACAATTATAAAATCGATAAACACCGCGAACCAGTCTTCCTTGGCAATATGAGCTTTGATACGTCGGAAGATCATGGCGTCGGCTCTTCCTTATGATCGATCTTTAAAATCCGATCGAGCGACGTGTGTATTTCGTCAAATACTGCAAGCTCAAGACTATGCGTCAGCTTTACGTAGGAATCCATTCGGTAAAGATTATCCGTGAGATCATTCATAAATCCCAAATTTTCTCGCATTGACTCTGCATTGCACGTATGCCCGCCGTATGGGGCAAAACCAAACCGGTCATAGGTCAGCTCCCTATTAAGTTTGATCAGTTCGGGATATTTGCGATGCAGTTCTACGGCATCTCCGCTTATCCTCGCATTAAAATCGTCCGTTGCCTGTCGGCGTTGACTGAGTTGCAAGATAGCCCTGCGCAAAGGATCGTCCGATATAACCGAGGCACGACCACTGGCAATCAACTCATCCATGGTTGGGATAGAGACACGACCGGGACGATAAATGTGCGAAGCGAAAACCGCGTCACACAGATTGCGGGTCAGCGTATCCTCAGCGTCTAAATTTGATAAAACACTGATTGTTTCCGTGAGGTACTCAATTGTTGTATTGAGCTCATCCGCAATCACTGTGTTTGCTGCATCACCTGTCCTAATTTCGTCGTGCAAACGCACCATATAGCGTTGATCCAAAGATCGCTCATCGCGCGCCACATTCCAGTTATTGACCTGAAAACCCATAAACACGCCGAACACGACGATGATGAAATCGATAAAAACAGCGAACCAATCTTCCTTGGCGATATGGGCTTTGATGCGGCGAAAGATCATGGGGTATTCCAATCGCTATCAAACGCTGATGTCCCTAAATCGGGTATGCAATTCGCGCTTGCCCCGGTCGGCGTTTCGAGTCTGACTGCCAAACATTTAGCCCACCCGATCAGCCGTACATTTTCCTCGCGCCATTCCCACAGCCGATCCATGCTGGCTTCAAATTGAGATTTAAGCCGCGTCCCTTCCGTCCGATAAAAATATGAAGGGTCTTCCTTGAGACCCGGTAAAATCTCCGCTTCGACAAATTTGATATACCGAATATATTTATGCGAAACGCCTTCTAGTTCAGAATAGTAGAGGCCCAGATCACTGATCAGGTCGGGCGAGAAAAGATCGGTCAGTTGATTCTGCTGCAAGGAATTCCAGATTTGCTGCGGTGGCGCATCGGATCCTGGAATTCTATAGAATATTGGGGGCAGATGCCTGTCTGCTTCTCTGGCGGACTTCCAGCGCTCAAATTTTTGATCAATATCGTTTCCAAATTGCGAGCTAAGCTGCACAGTCACAATCATATCTTTGCGCAAGGCTTCGACGACCAGTTTTTGTTTCTCAAGCGTTGCTTGTCGTTCCTGATACCCACCGATCCAAACACCGATATAGACACCGAACACAACGATCAGGAAATCAATGAAAACCGCGAACCAGTTCTGATCTTTGACGTGTTTCGTGACTCTACGAAGTAACATTGTTCACCCTAATTGTGTTTGATCGACATAACGTCATCTAGCGCTTCATGAATCAGCCGCAGATGGTCTTGCTGCTCCGACAGGTAGGCAAAGTAAGCGGTGTGACGAGAAGAGTTATCTATCAGATCATTCTTAAATCCTGGCGTTTGGCGCATAGCCATCAGGTCGCATTCAGCGAGACCGTCTAAGTCATCTGCAAGATATGCCGTTTGAACATCCGTAAATTTGGCTAATACCAAACCGAGATCGATCAGAGCGGGATAACGAGAGGACAAAACCACTCTGTCGACCTGAATGCCGTCAACGGCCTCCTGCCATCCTCCTAGGGAACGGGCGTGCGCAATTAGACGTGTACGGAGTCTTTCATCCTTCAATATAGAAAATTGCCCGCTGGCTATGAGTTCAGTGACAGCCGCTTGAGGCAGGAAAATATCATCGTAGATGTGAGAAAAATATATTGCCAAACACTGGTCTGTCGCCAGTTCAAGGACCTCAGAGTCCGATCGAAAGGCTTGAATGGCTCGATCTAAGTCAGTGCGAACGAGGGTTTGAAACTGAAATGTCGTGGACGTCTCGGCGATGCTTTCTAAAACATCAATATGCATTCGCTCCAGGTACTGGTTCTCTAACCAGCTCTCCTGCCTTAACTCGTTCCAGTTCTGCACCTGAAGACCGAAGAACACGCCTATCACCACGATGAAGAAATCAACCCCGACGGCAAACCAATTCTGCTTTTTGACGTTTTTCGTTATTCGACGAAGTAACAATCTATACCCCCTAAGCTTTATAGTCCAAACATAGGTGTTTTGATCGCACTGTCCAGCGGCTTAAAATCGCCCAATGTAAGACTCTGGTGGGATGTCTGCTTTGTCCCCGTAGCGACGCCATGAAAACGTTCCAACCATCCCTCTAAGCTTGACTGTTTGCTAAAGTTTACACCGCCCCACACCGTAAAACATGACAGAACGGCGGCGACCCGTTATCACTCTTTCATGAGCTATTCGCCTGAAATTGAAGTGTTTTATGATGGCCATTGTCCTGTCTGCCGGTGGGAGGTTCGCCTGTATAGCCGTATGGATAAACAGCAGCGTATAAAGTGGACGGATATTGAAATTTTGAGCGCTCATGATTTGCCCGCCGGTAAAACACGCGAAGACTTACTGGGGCGATTTCACGTCAGGGACATCAATCCACCGCAAATGAGCGGTGCAACCGAGCCGCCTTGGTTTATCGCAGTCGATGCTTTTGCCCGTATTTGGCGCGTATTACCGGGGCTTCGCCGTTTTGCCTTCATATTTTCAGTGCCGGGTATCCGGCAATTGGCGATGGTCGGTTACCGCGTCTTTTTGAAATGGCAAAGCTGGCACAGACGTCGGCGCTAAGATCAGGGTTAAGGTCTGCCCTAGAATTGCCCTAACTTCATTTGGGGTGCTTATCCTTTCCACTCACACACCCTTTATAGTCACGCCTTATTTAACCATTGAATTAATTAACCAAGTGGGATAATAGCAATGCATGTCACACCGCTCGACGCTCGACGCAACATTTTCGGCGCTCGCCCATCCGGCGCGCCGGGCCATTTTATCCCGGCTCGCAGCGGGTCAAGCCACTGTCAATGAACTCGCCGCGCCGTTTGATATGAGCCTGCCTGCTGTCTCCAAGCACATCAAGGTCTTGGAGTATGCGGGATTGATAACACGCGGACAGGACGCACAATTTCGTCCCTGCACGCTCAACACAGAGCCGCTCAAGGCGCTGGCGTCGTGGACCGATCAATACCGCCCGATTTGGGACGCCCGGTTTGACCAAATGGACACTGCCTTAAAAACACTGATGGAGGGGAAAAATGAGTAATGAAAACAAATGGGCCGTTTTAGAACGTGTGTTCGAGGCCCCAATCGAGACCGTTTGGCAGATGTGGACTGACCCATCCCTTTTCAAGCAATGGTACGGCCCCAAAGGCATGACTATCCCAAGCGCGGAGATGGACGTCACCGTCGGCGGGCGGCGCAAAATCTGTATGGAAATGAAAATGCCGGACAGAACCATGACGATGTGGTTCACGGGTGAATATAAAGAGATCACAGCACCAAACAGGCTCGTTTATACGGAAAGCCTGTGCGACGCGGATGGCCACATTCTATCACCCCAAAGCATGGGCATGCCGGAAGGGCACCCCGATGTGACCGAAATCATTGTCGAGCTTACAGATATTGGCGGCGGTAAAACGCACATGAAAATGGTGCACATCGGCGTTCCTGCTGGCTCAAATGGCGAAGGCGGATGGGCACAAGCCTTTGATAAATTGGCTATATTAGTGCATGCTGGGGTAAATTGAGTTCAGCGAGTCTTCAAAAAATGGGCAAACAGAATAGGCAAAAAAGACCCATTTTCGAATCCACTTCAATGCGAATTGCACTAATTGAACAACATTCACACCATTGAAAGACGGTAGCAGGCCCCGGGTGCAAAGCCGTGACCAAATAAAAAGAGCAAATAATGAATATCTACGCCACAATTTTCTTGACTGTTTTCCTCGCAGAATTGGGTGATAAAACTCAGTTAGCAACGGTGTTATTTGCGTCGGATGGAACCTCGAACCGAACACTGGTCTTTTTATCGGCCGCTTCAGCTTTGGTCCTCTCGACAGGCCTTGCGGTTGTGCTAGGCGCGGGAGCCGATAAACATCTCTCCACCCTCCCCCTCAAGCTTATCGCAGGGGTCGGGTTCCTTATTATTGGCGTCATTATGATCGCCGGACATTTTAAGTCGATTTAGGCGGCATGGGCTTCTAGGCCGTCGAGGCGCTCGAGGAACCAGTTTTGCTCGTTCTCGGGCATATCAAACGGCAAGGTGAGCATACGCTCCACCATCAGGGACTGAAAACAGGCCTGATCATATTCGGTGCCGCAGTTTTCAAGATCGCGGAAAATCGCGCAGGCCGCACGGATAAATTTTGTTTGCTGCGGATCAAGACCTGAGCGCTCACATAGAGCTTTGAGGCCGAACGGTCCGCCGTCATGGATCATCAGCGCCGCTTTAGCGGGCGTAATGCCGGAGAGCTCCGCCAGAGCATATTTGAGTAGGCCCATGCGCCCAAGCCCCGCCATGCGGATCAGCAAAGACGGCATCAAGCGGCCTTCCTGATGAAGTCGCTCAGCAAAAAACTGCATGTCTTTTTCACGCATATTGGGGTAGGTAATATCCAGAGTCGCGCGCTCGCGCGCTCGCGAGGCGATGTCCACAGCCACGGCCACGGGAATATCATGATGGCGGTTCATCAAAAGCGCTGCCTCTTCGCTCACGATCGTAATCAACCGTTCCATAACCTTAACCGGCAGATCGCGGCGTGAAATGAAGGCCTCTTTGATCAAGTCATCATCGTGATAAACATCGAGCAGGCTTTCGGCGAGGTCTTCGTCAATGACCGCGCCGTCATTGGCCGCGATCTCGGCGACTGCGCGGCTATCGCCGTAGCGCACAATTTCGCGCACGATTGTGCCGCTCACGCGCGCACGCTTGGCAATCGCCATAACTTTTGCGGCGGCTTTGGAGCGTAGGACTTCAACTAAATCCTCATCGGTCAAAACCGGAGAATTGGTCAATATAGGTACGGCAATATTGTCAATATCAGCAGCGAGACGCAGGGCAATATCACGTGGCAATTCAGGCGAATTTTTAAGAGTGACCGAGAGCGTACGCCGAACAATAGCAACCGCGTCTTGGGACATATAATCCAAAAGCTTACGGGCAAACAGGCGCTCGCCGCTTGAGAGCTCGCCCGCCCGGACTTTATGACAGATACGCTGCCCGGCCTGCGCCCGCTTTTCAGGATCAGGATGGCGCAGTAAAGCGCGCACATCGTCTTCTTTGAGGTGTTCGAGCGTGATACCGGTCATAATATCTCCTACCTTGGAGATACGGCGTTACGGTAAATGATGTGTTTACGTTCGCAACGGAAGTTAAGAATTTTGAAGGGAAATGGTACCGCCTCTCAGGTTTGAACTGAGGACCTCTGGTTCCACAAACCAGCGCTCTAACCAACTGAGCTAAGGCGGCATATCATCTGATATGTGTCAGCGGACGGTGTCTATACCAAGGCCCGCCCCCTATCAAGCGTGTTTTCACAAATATAGCCGATTAAAAACCCGCCCTTACTGGGGTTTAGCAAGGGCGGTTGTGCATTAGGCATCGGGCATTTGGATGGATTGCCACCCTTGGCTACCGAGTGTTTCCTGATATTTGATGTAATTATGCAGATCACGCGCTCGCCGGGCGGGGTCGGGATGTGTTGACATAAATTCAGGCTGACGGTTTGTGCTTGTCTCGGCCATCTTTTCCCACAGAGACACAGATTGATACGCATCATAACCGGCTTTGTGCATATATTTTGCGCCGAGTAGATCGGACTGACTTTCATGTTTACGCGAATATGGTAGCATAATACCAACAGTAAAACCCATCCCCAGAGCCGCGCTGAGTAATTGAGAATTACGATTCGCGCTCTGCATACAGCTATTATATTGCTGCTGAGTCTGAGATTTATTACGGCACCCTTTGGTCATTTGCGAACTGCCAAGAATAGATAATCCAGCCACGCCAACCTGACCGGCCATTTGTGTGCTCACACGCTCGGCCGCGTGGCGGCCTGTCACATGGCCAACTTCGTGGCCCATGATAGCGGCAATCTGGTCATCATTGTCGGTAAAGTCCATCATGCCTTTGTAAAACCCAACACGGTTCCCCGGCAAAACGAAGGCGTTTTTTGTCTCTTGGTCAAAGACCTGATATTCCCATGTCTCATTGGACTTGTCTGCGCCGCGCGAAATGCGGTTGCCGATATTTCTGAGGCGGTTTGTATAACGCGGGTCCGTCGAGATCGGCGTAGTCTTTTTTGTTTCTGCCCAGCTTGAAGCCGCCATTTCATTAAGCTGGCTATCACCAACGAGTAAAAACTGGCTAGCGCCAGTTTCGGGGTTTGTCGCACAACCGCTCAGAGATGGTGCCAAGGTTAGAACTCCGCCAGCACCAAGCGCTTGAACGAGCCTACGCCGCTCCATCATACCGCGCGTTTTCTGATCCTGTTTCGTTATATCCTGCTGATGTTGATTACACATGATGTCTCCTGTTGATCTTGCGGTCCCCGATTACTTTATCACTATAACGCAAGTCCGGATTAAAAAACAGACATGAACTGCGTTTAACTGAATTGACATGAACATGTTTTGCTCCCGTTCATTTAATGCAGTATACCCACCCTTAAAGAGCGTTTCCCGCTTAGGAGATAGACATGCGGAAATTTTTCATAGGCTTGGCGATTGTCGTCGTATTGCTCGTTGCCTCTGCGGCGATCATTCCCACCCTTGTGCCGTCCTCAGTGTATAAAGAAAAAATCCAAACGCAGCTCTCCAAGGAACTTGCGCGCGATGTGTCTATTAAAGGCGATGTAAAACTCTCCGTGTTTCCATCGATCAGCGCAAAAACAGAACGGGTTGTCATTGGCAACCCTGCGGGTTTTGACGGCGAGGTTTTTGCCGCGATGGACGGCCTGAACGCCAAAATTAAATTACTCCCGCTGCTCTCCAAGCGCGTTGAGATTAAAGCCTTTGTTTTGAAAAACCCCGTGATAAATCTGCAGAAAAAAGCGGACGGCACGGCGAACTGGATTATAGGCAGCAAGGCAGACTCGCCCGAGCCGACGCCCACAGAGGACACTGGCCCGTTTAAACGCGATGGCCGTTACGCCACTATCGACCCTGCGATTGGTCTCTTTGCCATAGAGAACGGAACTGTCACCTACAGGGATGCAGCGACTGATACGTCTTATGACTTAAAGGAGGCCAATCTTTCGTTAAAGCTCCCAAGTCTTTCCAAACCCGTTAATGTCAAAGGCGATGTCATTTTTGGCGGAGAGCCGCTCACGCTGAATGTGTCACTGGATACGCCGAGAAAGTTTTTAAACGGCGACGCTGCGCCGGTATCCGCCGCAATAAAAACCGCGTTTGCCGATATAGCAGCCAAAGGCACATTTCTGGCCAGTGAAGCGATCGCCTTTGATCTGAATATAGAGGGCGATATCTCAGACGTCGCGGCGCTTGCCGCCTATATCCCCAGCGGCATACCCCTCGCCTCTATTGCCAAGACGGTAAGCCTGAAAGGCAATTACATTTATGACGGCGTCACATTTTCTGCCAAAGGCGCAAACATATCCGCCAAAGGCCCGGCGCTTGATGCCGCTTACACAGGCGACGCGGTTCTCGCAGACACACCCGTGTTAAACGGCTCTGTCAACGTGGATGTGCGCGACGTGCCATTGCTTGCGGGATTGCTACAACAGGACATGGCCGGGATTGATCTTGCCAAAACTTTGACTCTCTCCGCTGACATGAGCGCCCAAGGCAAAGGCTTTAGCGCGAAAAACGTTAAAGCCGCCATGACAGGTGATGGTCTGGACGCCACATTTACAGGCACTGCCGCATTTGACGGCGCGGTCACAGCGAATGGCGATTTCAGCGCCAATACCCCCTCTGTTCCAGCGCTTGTCAAAGCTTTAAAACTGGATATCCCGCAGGCGGCAGCCGCCGGAAATGCGGGCGTTAAAGGCAAGGTTAACATGAAGGGTGATGTCATGACATTGTCGGGCGTCAGCGCCGTGACACAGGGCGGCACCGCCACGGGCCGATATTACGGCGATGTGACCTTGGGTAAAACACTGGCGTTTAACGGCACTTTCGAGAGCGCGCTGTCGTCCCTAACCGAATTTGCGGCCCTCACAGGCACAGACGTGCCTTACGCAAGTGCCATAGGCCAAATTAAAGCCAGCGGCACTGTCTCCGGCCAAAACGACGCCATCCGGTTAACTGATCTTGACGCCGCGCTCACGGACGGACAAATCAATGGCCGTTATCAAGGCGCAGCCAGTCTCAAGGACGGCGTCACTCTTGATGGCATGCTGACAGCAACCATTCCGTCTCTTCGCAAACTCGCGGCGACCGGCGGAACCGAGCTCCCGCCCAGCACCCCCACAGGCGATATTTATGAGGCCTTTTCTGTCTCTGGCGCTGTCAAAGGGACGCCCGGTAACATCGCGTTTGAAAATGCGGATATTGCCCTTGACCACCTGAACGGCGGCGGCCGCTTTGATATAGATTTGTCGGGTACAAAACCGCTGTTAACCGGCACGCTTGATCTGCCGGGTGGTCTTGATCTTCGCCCCTACATGGCCAGTTACGCGGCGCAAAACCCCACCGGGAAAATTCAGCCTTGGAGCGAGCAGCCATTAAACGTGTCGATGATGAATACGGTAGATGGCAACTTTAAAATCTACACCAAAAATATCGTGACCGACCGCCTGAAAATGGGCGAGGCGAATATTGACGCGGCGCTTCGTAGCGGAAAACTCACCGCCAACATTCCCAAACTTAACATGTATGGCGGGCTTGGCAAGCTGACGGCCACACTCGACGCGGCTGCGAGCAAGCCGGAAGTCACACTCAATGTGGCGATGGATGACCTGAAAACAAATGCATTTCTTTCCGCTGTGGCCGGGTTCACGAATGCCACAGGCGAGACGAATACCGGGTTTTCCATCAAAGGTAGCGGCTTATCACAGGCCGACATTATGAAATCTTTAGCTGGCCAAGGCACGTTCAAAGTCGAGAACGGCCAGCTCTCAGGTGTTGATCTGCAACAACTCTTATCCGGACTGGACACGGCGATCACATCACGCAGCCTCCCCTCCGGCATTGGAGCTGATTACGCGACCAAGTTCAACAATATTGCGGGATTATTTACGATTGAGAACGGTATTGTTAATATTGGAGATTTCGACCTTAACGGCTTTGGCGTCGCGGCCAAAGGCGGCGGACAGATTGATTTGGGCGGCCAGAATATCGACTTTGGTTTGCAGCCGCGCCTGACAGATAAAAATGCCAACGATCTTGCCAGCTTTGGTATACCGATACGCCTGAAGGGCGGCTTTGGCAGCGTCTCCGCCGGACTGGATACAGATATGCTGGGTCAAATTGCGGCGTCTCAAGCTAAAGCCCGTGTGCAAAAAGAATTGACGGAGAGAATTGGCGGCTCGGCGGGCTCTCTTTTGGG
Source organism: uncultured Caulobacterales bacterium (assembly GCA_964352785.1). GTDB lineage: Bacteria > Pseudomonadota > Alphaproteobacteria > Caulobacterales > Maricaulaceae > JACOMS01. The sequence goes on along the minus strand of CAYGTI010000009.1, from coordinate 71,013 downwards.
CGGCATTTTAGGCGGCCAAACATCAACTCAGTCACAGGGCACCACAACGCCAGGGGCTACGCCGACCCCGCCTAAGACCACACAAGAGGACGCCGTAAATAATTTACTCGGCGGCCTACTTGGTACGCAAAAAAAACAAGAGACCGATCCGAATGCTCAAAACACTAACCCTCAGGATACCGAGGAGCAGAAAAAGAAGGACGAAGAGGCGGCAAAGAAAAAAGAACCGTCTATCGAAGATACCCTATTCGGCATATTGGGTCAGAGGGATAAGGATTAAACCCCTATCCCTTTTCAATATTTTCCCAATGTGGACGGCAAAAAGCGTTTTAAGGACGCGATGTTTTTAGCAATAGCGGCACTAAAAACAGAACAATGATTGCGACATTAATCACGGCGTTAAACCATGCGCCTGCAAGGATTGAGCCCGCGCTATCACAGATGAACCAGCACACAAGCGGTACAAGAATGAGACTTCGCCCTAGGGGCATATCATGACGGTACACCCGTTCGGCGATCATCCAGATCATGACGCCAAATCCGACCAGAATGCCGCCAAGGATAGCATTTAGCAACCATGCGGCACCTTCGGTGACCTGCTGCATGCCGTCAAATGGCTGATATGCAAAATCAAGGAACACGTTCACCCCAGACATTAAGGGGCTTATGGGCCCCGTAACCATAATCAATCCCGGGCCGATTAAGAGCGCCGCCGCGGCAGCTTTAAGCCATATGATGCGTGTCGAAAGTTTCATGTTTTTCCCTCTCAAAGCTAATAATATTTTGTAGCGTATGCTACATTGTAATAAATTGTCGTGTTGACTACAAGGCAAAAATGACACGACGAGTTTCACAGCGCGAAGACTGCATACAAAAGTTATCAGCCTATGTTTTGGACACCGGGCTTGAAGCCACGAGTCTGCGGCAACTCGCCTCCGCTGCAGATGTCAGCGACCGTATGCTTCTTTATTACTTCAAAAATAAATCCGAGATCATGAGCGAAGTTCTTTTGCGCGCCGCAAGTGACATGACGAATGAGCTCAATGAAGCCCTTCCGCTGGGCCAGCGCATGGCCCCGGCGGCTCTTCTCGAAATTGGCGCAGGACTAGTAAATGAAGAAAAAATGCAGCCCTACATGCGGCTCAGCGTAGAAATAGCCGCCTATGCGGGGCGCGGCAAAGAACCCTACGCGAGTGCTGCCAAAGCAATTATCGAAGGCTTTCTGAATTGGATAAGCCAGAGGCTTGATACCGCTGATGACGAAAAAAGACAGGCACAGTCCGCAATGATACTTGCCATCATTGATGGGTTCGGCATTTTATCAATTGGCGTATCCGATGAAACATCTCAACGCGCCATGACAGAGGTCATTTTTGCTCTTACTTAATGGCTTAGGGCGCTCCGGGGCATGTTTTTCTATCGCTGCACCTTGCAAACTCTCTCAAAGGCATGTTTTTCACTAAATTAGCTGATTTACGACCTGTTATCTTCATGATTTAAACCTATGTGAGTAGCGAATATCAAAAGAGCTCTTACCATGGCAATTAATGACCCCATCACAGCCGCGCAAACGCCAGCGGCAGATTTTACAATCCAGCAACGTTGGGACGCATACACACCGCAAGAGCATGCAACGTGGCAAAAGCTCTATCGCCGCCAAATTAAAGTGCTCTCGAGCCGCGCCGTCGCCTCATTTTACAAAGGACTTGAAACACTTAATCTTAATGAGGGCGGCATTCCCAATTTCGATAAGATCAATGATAAGCTCTATAAATTGACAGGATGGCAAGTTGTTGCTGTGCCGCACCTCGTGCCTGACGACATCTTTTTTGAACATCTTGCCAGTCGCCGTTTTCCGGCCGGTCGATTTATGCGCGCGCCAGAGCAAATGGATTATATTCAAGAACCAGATGTCTTCCACGACGTATTTGGGCACGTACCGCTACTCGCTCAGCCTGTTTTTGCCGACTATATGGAGGCTTATGGCAAGGGGGGGCTACGCGCGCTTAAATATGACTGCCTGACAAATCTCGCGCGGCTTTACTGGTACACGGTTGAGTTTGGCCTGATGAAGACGGATGATGGCCTGAAAATTTACGGGGCGGGCATTGCGTCCTCGCGAACAGAAAGCGTTTTTAGCCTCAAAGACCCCTCTCCCAACCGCCTTCATTTCGATCTTGAGCGGATTATGCACACGGATTACCGCATTGATGATTTTCAGCAGGTCTATTTTGCCATAGACTCGTTTGAAGAGCTCTTCGAGGCTACGCAGCAGGACTTCGCCCCAATTTATGCGCACATGACAAAATCCGACAAAATCTACGGCCTCACCGAAATCTTAGACACCGATACAGTCTATACACGCGGAACCCAAGCCTACGCCAAAAGCGGCGGACGTATGGTTGCCTGAGCATGTAAGCTTTAAAGCTGGAGAATAGCCCAAGCTAAGTTTTTTTGGGCTTGATGCTCAAAATTTTCAGTAAAATATGATGTATGATAAATACGCGGGCGCCCGATAAAGCTCTGTAAAATATTTTTACGTTTTTTCTTAAATATAAAAGACGGTAAATATTTATACTCTTTACGCACGTCTTTCTCGAATTGAGCATAAATGTGTTTTTCTGTCCCCAAGATACTTAAGTCTATGTCTAGCATTATTTTGGCGTCTGTTGACGTTGGCGCGATATGATCCTTTGTTAAGATTATTAGATCATAAATGCGGTCAGTTACCTCTGGTTCCGCGTCATTTTGCAATAAAAACTGCTTGGCTAACTCTGCACTATCTTCTTCATTAGAGCTTGAAAAAAGTTTATATACGGCATCGTGAAACCATAATGCCAATTCAATTTCATGTGGATAAATCGCCTGTTGAGCAACAACCTCCAAATGATAAAAACACGCCGCTATATGATCGAGCGTATGATAGAAACGATGCTTCTCCGAATAAGCATGAATAAGTGCATCATAGGTTTCAGCATTCAACGCGAAGCCAAAAGCTTTCATAAGTTGATGCCACCCCTCTCTTTCAATTCTTGAGTTTTGGAGCATCATCTTTCCTAATTCCTACGGCTTGTAATAAATTTTTAAGAGCCAGAACACCATAAAGCCATGCCTTACCCCACCGATTACCGAGCAAAACAATATGTACATGCCAGCCCTTTTCCCGGCGGGCGCTATAGCCACTGTAAAGAACAGAGAATGCTTCTTTATCACCGAGTTTATCAAAAGAGATATTTTGGGCAAATGTCACACCTAGTGTGAGCATTTCAGTTACATCAACACTGGACGGTTCTCCTAATTGCCGAGGAAAACATAGCAAATAGTAGTTTGGAATGAGATCATTTTTGATATTTAGAAGCTGGCATTGTGCGCCCGACTTTAAAGTAAACGTCTCGACTACATTGTTCTTTCCCATTTCAGTACATTATATAGCAAAATTCACTTTGGAACCTTACTTCTGCATAGCTGATGCCCGTTGAAACGGGTAAAAATCAGATCCCAAGTTCATAATGGCTGTCAGTTCGTCAAGTGCGGTGAAGCTTTCCTGCATGAGGGAGGGATCAGGAAGATCAGCCGGCGCAAGGCTTTCGCGGTAATGGCGGGTCACCCAAGCGGCTAGTTTTTCGTGCAAGTTTGCATCAAAACGCATACCGGGATTGACCTGCGACCATTCCTGCTCTGTTAGGGTGACGCGTAGGCGCAAACAGGCCGGCCCGCCGCCATTGCGCATGGACTGGCGTACATCGACATATTTGACCGCGCCGATAGGGCCATTGCCCTGCGTGAGTTTTTCGCAAAAATCGCGGGTCGAGGGCGTTTCCTGCGTCTCGAGAGGTGCCACCAAAGTCAACCTGTCATCTTGTGGGAATTTGACCAGCATGGAATTAAACAAATAGGCTTTGATCGCATCTTCAATTGGGACATCGGCTTGTGTAACCTCCACAAACTTTGGCGTGAACAGACCTCTCGCAGCGCTTAATATGGCCTCTTGCAGGGCCTGTGTATCCGCGAAGGCCAGCTCGTGATAGAAAAGTGTTTCGAGCGCGCCGACGCACACAACATCATTATGAAACGCGCCCGCCTCAATCGCGGCGTGAGATTGCAGAGCCAAAACCGTGCGGGCCGGGTCAAGGCCGTGCGAGCGCGCGATCGCCTGTACCGATTGCAGGGTTTGCCGCGCAGGGAACCCTGCGCGCTGGGGCGCGTAGCCGTCGCGGCCATAAACGAACAGTTCAACGCCTTGGCCCGCACGGTTCGCGCAAAGCCGCACATGGTTGGCCGCGCCTTCATCCGCAAACACGCTTTGCCCCGGCAAAGCCGGATGCACCGCTGCGAACGGAAAAGCACAGCTAAGTCCTCGGCCTGTTTGTTCGTGCTCAAGCGAGCGGTGCAACATGGTAGACAAGTTCGCAGGCGTTAAATGCAGCCTCCCGTCAGCGCAATCAGGCGACGGGCTAACCGTGGCCGCGTTAGCCGACCACATGCTGGAGGCCGAGAGTGTATTCTTAGCCAGCGCCGGGGCGTCACGCCATGCCGCCGCGTAAACCTGCGCGTCAGTACCCGTAAAACCCGCTTGGCGCAACGTAGGTAGATGCGGGCGTTGATGGGGCGGCAAAACTCCTTGCCAGAGCCCGGCATCAGACATGGCGCGCATTTTCTCAAGGCCCTGCAGCGCTGCATCGCGCGGACTTGCCACCAGCCCCGCATTTTTTGCGGATGCCAAATTACCGTCGGACAAACCACCATAATTATGGGTCGGACCGATAAGACCATCAAAATTAGCTTCCATGGCTAATACGTTGTTTTTACTCATGCTTTCATACCCTGCATTGGCATAAATTCGGGCATATCTGCGACTTGACTGGCCATCGGCCACGCGCAAAAATCAGCGGCGTAATAAGCTCCCGGATTATGATTACCCGATGCGCCCGGCCCGCCAAAGGGCAGGAAGCTTGCGGCTCCTGTTGTTGGGCGGTTAAAGTTAACGACGCCCGCGCGGATGCGCGATTTAAAATCATCCCATAACGCCGCATCGTCAGAAACCAGCCCCGCTGCTAGGCCAAATTTTGTAGCGTTCGCTGCCGTAATTGCGCTGTCCCAATCCGGTGCCCGCATAACCTGAAGTACAGGGCCGAAAATTTCTTCATCGGGGACATCACAACCCGTCACATCATAGATACCGGGCTGCACAAACGCGCCGCCGCGCGGTGATATTTTAGCGGGCCTTAAAGTTTTCCCGCCAAGATCAGTCAGGCTCTGTGCGCTTTTGACAACAAAACCCGCTATATCCGCGCTAATGACAGGACCGATAGAGGCCGGCTTTTCATCATCCCAAGCACCCAATGTGAGACGGTCCGTCAAAGCTAAAACAGCGTCAATAATCGCATCGCCTTTGGCCCCAGCCGGAACAATCAAACGCCGCGCGCACGTGCATCTCTGTCCGGATGTGACGAACGCAGACTGTACAATTAGGCTCGCCGCTGCTTCTGCGTCTTGGGCGTCCCAGACAATCAGAGGGTTATTACCGCCCATTTCAAGGGCCAAAATAATCTCGGGACGTCCACCAAACATTTTGTGAATAAACGCACCCGTTTTAGCAGACCCCGTAAATAAAACACCGTCCAGTTCTGTGTGTCCCAAAACGGCTGCGCCAGTGTCTCTCGCGCCTTGCACCATGTTAATGACGCCCGCCGGGAACCCGGCCTCGGCATAAAGCTTGGTCAAAGCTTCACCAACGGCGGGGCATTGCTCGCTGGGCTTAAACACGACCGTATTTCCCGCGATCAAAGCGGGTAGAATTTGGCCGTTGGGCAAATGCGCCGGGAAATTATACGGCCCTAAAACCGCCAGCACGCCGTGGGCGCGGTGCTGCAAGGACGCGCGGCCAAAGGCCGTGTCCCGCTCCAGCGTACCCGTTCTGTCCGCATAGGCCGTGAGCGATATATCCGCCTTGGCCGAGAGAGCGCCGCCCTCGCCCGTAGCATCCCAGAGCACCTTGCCTGTTTCGCGTGCGATGAGTTCAGCCATGGCTGGTTTTGCCGCTAACGCCAGAGCTTTGTAGCGCTCAACAATATCCATACGCGCAGACAGCGATGTGCGTGACCAGCCCTCAAACGCCGCCCGCGCCGCCGTAAAGGCTGCATCGACGTCCTGAGCGGACGCTGCCGTGCCCGTCCAAACTTTTTTACCATTTGAAGGATCATAGCTTTCGAAAATCTCGCCATTTGCAGACATCCAAACGCCACCGATAAATGCTGTTCCCGTCATGATTTTATCCATATTCGTACCGGGTCACCCGGCTCCAAGTTTAATTCAGAAAACGCTTCTTCGCTTATGACCGCCTGATCGCCGGACAGTGTAAGAGCATCCATAACGCATCTGAAATCTGATATTTTTTCGTTCCCGATCAACGCCGTCTGCTGTCCGCCACCTGAAGGGTCATTTTTAACCGCTGTCATAATCCGGGATTCACGAATGGTACGAATGTCGTTACGGGGCACACTCATGGACGGGCCCGCATCGAAAATATCGATAACGCCATTATATCGGAAGCCCTCTGATTCGAGAAACCTGCGCGCCCCGACGCCCGACGGATGAGTTTGCCCCATCGCAGCCTGCGCATCAAGCGGCAGAAGCGCCGCATAGATGGGGTATTTGGGCATCAAATCGAGAATAAACTGATTGTCTTTTTCAGCGCTTATATTATCGGCCTCGATAAAGTCCATATCGAAAAACTTACGCCCGATCGCCTCCCAAAACGGTGAGTAACCTGTATCATCCACATGACCGCGCAGTTCAGATATAACCTGATCTGAAAACCTTTGCGGCGCTGTGGCCATCAGCATGTACCGCGCCTGAGAAATCAGCCGCCCTGCCCCGGTTCCCCGCATTTCCGGTAGAATAAAGAGTGTTCCGACCTCTGTCGCGCCGCCATATTCGTTCACTAAAACAAGAACTTCCATATCAAACCGGCGGTCTGTGACAGCAGATTTTTGAGCGACATTAAGAATCCGGAAATTAAAAAACGGATCACGTAAACCAATTTGCGCCTTTACCGCACTGATACCAACGATGCGGTCCATGACCGTATCTTCGAGTACAAGAAAATAAGCATGGTCAGGTGATATATTATCCAAGTTTGAGAAACTCTTTACCGATTTTTCAAGTCGCTTTTCAAGGATATCATCACCCACAGCAAGGGAAGTGAACCCTGGCCCGGCCTTTCGCGCAAGGTCAATAAGCATGTCCAGATCGCCATTTCGAATCGGGCGAACGATCAACATGAAGTCGGTTCCATTGCCATTTTCTTGACCGCACGGGCATCAAATTCACCGCTAGCAAGCTTCATCAAGATCACCGTAGACAGGCGGGCGCGCTCAACAAGACTGGAAAGCTTGACAAATTCACGGTCTGAATGAATGTCCCCGCCACGAACACCCAGTGTATCGACGTTGGGACAGCCCGAGGCCCAAAGGTTATTGCCTTCGCAGACGCCGCCGCTGGGAGCCCATTTAATATCTTGTCCAATGAGCGCGCCAGCCTGTTTCACCCAATCAAAAACTTGCGCATTCGCAGGTGCCATGGGCTTGGGCGGTCGGGTAAAGCCACCTGTTAGCTCAGCGGAAATACCGTCTTTCGTATTAATTCTTTCAACAAGTTCTGCGATACAGTTATCGATCCATTCCATATCTGCCGGATCTTTCATGCGCACATTATAGCGGCCAATCGCCAGCTCCGGGACAATATTTGGAGCGCCCCCGCCGTCAATCTTGGCGATATTAAATGTTACCCCGTCCCGCTGCCCATTGAGCGCCTCAAGACCCATAACAAATTCCGACATGGCCGCAATTGCGTTGCGTCCCAAATGATGCTCCCGCCCTGCATGGGCTGCTTTGCCCCGAATAATTAAGGCGAAGTTTCCGCTACCTTTGCGGGCACCTGCCATAGAGCCATCTGCAAGCGCAGGTTCATATGTTAAACCGACATGCGCAGCCGTTCCGAGTTTAGCCAGCAAAGGCGCAGACCCTGGAGAGCCGATCTCCTCATCAGGGCTCAGTAAAATATTATAGCCAATAGTGTCTTTATCTTTATGCGATTCGAGGGCCTGAAGGGCCGTTACCATGACAAGAATACCGCCCTTCATATCCGCGGTTCCCGGGCCGTTGACTGTATCCTTGTCAATATATGTGGGCGTTTGAAAATGGCTGTCTTTGGGGAAAACAGTGTCGTAGTGCCCGGTTAAAACGAGCTGTACCGGCGCTTCGGGCCTGACTGTCATAAGGATGGCAGGCGCGTAATCTATCTCGGATTGGACACCGTCACAGCCCACAACAGAGCCTTTAGCTAACGTCTCTTCACGTATTTGTCCGGGAAGTCGTTGCAGATATTTTATCAATATTGTCCGCATCGCATCAAGACCAGCGCGGTTGCGACTGCCCGAATTTTGGGAGGACCACTCCAGCAAAGTAGACACCATCGCTGCATGTTGTCCATTCACTTGGTCAACGATTTGCTGCTCATCAGAGCAGAGAGAGAGTAGAACAAGGGGTGATGTCAAAATAGGCTCCGCAGGATTATTGTCATAGGCTTTAGCGGATATAGGGCCTATCTTGCAATTTTTATTCAAATTTTGCGAACACAGGGAAACAGTTTTGCGACAAACTCTAACCTTGAAACGCAAACGGCCCGGTTAAAACCGGGCCGTCAGGCTTATTCAGTATCGCTATGTGTCTAGCGTACGCCGCCAACCTGTGAAAGCTGAAGCAAGACTTCTGTCCGGCGGTTTTGCTGCTCTTTAACGCCGTCACCAGTCTGAACGCGAAGCTCTGTTTCGCCTTTACCTTCAGATGTGATAAGCGCGCCGTCCATACCTTGGCGCACAAGCTCAGAGCGCGCATCAGATGCGCGGCGCTGCGAAAGTGCCAAGTTGTAGGCTGCTGAACCGGACGTGTCTGTATGACCAACAACACGGATGTTGTCGACCTTGCAGTACTGACCTGCGTCAAGAACCTGCTGGATAGCATTACGTGTTTCCGCTGACTTACCTTTGTCGAACTCATAATAAATGATTTCGGACCTGAACTGATCAGGACAAAGGTTTTGTACGACGATTGGACAGATAGACTGATCTGAAACGATTGAACCATCTGAACATGTGAACGTTGGACGTGCAGGACATGTGTCAGACGCAAAAATGCTTGAACCATCCCAACATGTTTGCATTGGACGCGCAGGACATGTGTCAGACGCAGCAATTTGATTGCCATCCCAACATGTTTTCATCGGAATAGGTTTTGCAGGACATGTTGCTGTTGCAAGAATACTTGATCCATCCCAGCACGACTGCATAGCAGGCGCTGTTGCACCAAACTTATAACGGAAACCCGTCATCAAGCTATGTGCGCCAACATTTTCCATGGTGAAAGTGCCCGGCCGAGGGGCACCATTAACAACAGGATTTACTGAACCGAGAAATCCGACATCACCAACGTTAAGATAGCGATACTGTGTATCCCATACCAATTTCTCGGTAATATCATAACCTAAACCGGCAAGTACTTGCCACCCAAGAGACGACGTGCTGTTTTTGAAACCACAAGCTATGCCATTTGGACATGCAGGGCTATTAACAGGAACGACTCCTGGCGAACCTAAAGCGCCACTCGGAAAATCAGACGCCTCTGTAGTCGTGCTAGCACGTGCAACACCCAAACCGGCACCGACATAAGGTGCCCAACGGCCAAAATCGCTGAAATCATAAATAGCATTGAGCATCGTTGTACGTGTGCGAAGCTTAGACGAAGATTGTGGGTAACCGCTTACCGCGCCCAAATCAGTCCAAAGAGAGGCACCGTCAAGTTCGAGACGCCAGTTGTTACCAAAATCGTAACCGAGGCCAATAGACCCAGTTGCATTACCTTCACTTTGGACATCGCCGACAACATCGCCCGTCAAATCGATATCTGTGTGAGCGCCGTAACCCACGTTACCGCGCAGATACCAACCGGAATCGTCTGCGGATGCAAGCGAAGGCACCGCCATCAATGCGGCTGTTGCGGCCGCTGTGAGAAGCTTGAGCTTCATATTCTTTCCTCCGACAGCGGCAGTTATGCCGCAAGTTAATTTAACGCAGAATTGCGCATAGAACATGACAGCGATACAACGCCGCCAATGTATCTAACTTGGCTACACGATTTAGTTCCGCTTGGCCAGCCTTACATTACCAATAATTACAGACTTTCAAACGAATATTTTTCAAAAGTTGCTAAAATGCATCACTCTGTCACAGATATTGCATGCACAGAGAATCAGACATGGCATGTAAGAGCATTGTTTGATAAAAGAAAGCTCTGGTGAGCCCGCACGGACTTGAACCGTGGACATCCTCATTAAAAGTGAGGCGCTCTACCAACTGAGCTACGGGCTCTCTCAAGAGCGCGCGGAAACTAGGAGGGGAGTCTGCTAAGGTCAACCCTAAAATTGGATCAAAAGTGGCTATTTTTTCGATTACAAAAAAAGCACTCACTCTGGCTCTTTCAGTGTCCGTTTTTGGTATTGCAGGATGCGCGAGTATTAACGACATTCCCAACCCCGTTACAATGCCAAACGGTGACTATGGAGAGACCGTGCGTTACCTGCCCCATGCCGCAACCACACCGATTCGGGATTTGAACATTGGTGTGAGTAAAGTCCCACGCCAACTTAAACTGCTGCAAAACCCATATGGTACAGATACGATCACAAACTGCGCGTCCATCAAAAAGGAAATGAGCGACCTCCAGCAAGCCTTGCAGATCAATCACAAAGACCTCAACGGGCCGGATTTTGATCACGACACACGTGCGGGCTATACAGGAGAAGCGGCTCATGACTTGGTTACCGCAGCAGCAACATCTATTGTCCCTTACCGCGGGATCATAAGATATGCTTCAGGCGCAACAAGACGAGAGAAACAAGGCATTTCCGCCGACCGGCGCGGACGGCAAAGGCTCGGATTTCTTATAGGCGTTGGCGCGGCCAAGCGGTGTCCCGGCTTTCATGCCAAACAAAACCCTATCCGCTAAGACCACTCCGAAAGGTCTTCACAAAGCTCTCAAACTCGCCATTTGCGATAGCTTGACGGATTCGGCACATCAGATCCTGAAAATAGGCAATATTGTGCCAACTCAGAATCATCGAGCCCAGTAACTCACCTGACCTAATCAGGTGATGCACATAGGCCCGAGAGTAATCTTGAGACGCCGGACACGCAATACTTTCATTAAGAGGCGCAGCATCCTGCGCAAACCGGGCATTCTTTATATTATAAGGGCCAGTATCCGCCCAAACCTGCCCATGACGCCCTGATCTTGTTGGAATCACGCAGTCAAACATATCCACGCCGCGGTAAACAGCCTCTACAATGTCGATGGGTTTACCGACGCCCATGAGGTAACGCGGTCGAGATTCGGGTAGAAGAGGCGTTGTAAAATCAAGCGTTTCGCACATGGCCTCATGCCCTTCTCCTACGGCGAGGCCGCCAATAGCAAATCCGCCATATCCGCCGGACGCCGTCTCAGAGACACTCGCTTCGGCGCTTTTTCCGCGCAAATCAGGGAAGGTGGAGCCCTGCACAATCGCAAAAAGTGTTTGATTCTTGCGCTCACCAAACGCTTCGAGAGAGCGTCGCCCCCAACGCAGTGAAAGCTCCATTGATTTAGCAGCGGCGTCATGCGGGGATGGAAACTCCGTGCATTCATCAAATTGCATTGAAATATCAGCGCCGAGCAAATCGGCTTGTATTTCGATAGACCGCTCAGGCGTTAATACGTGTTTTGATCCATCAATATGGCTTTGGAAGGTCACCCCCTCCTCGCTCATTTTGCGCAGCTTTGACAAGGACCAGACTTGAAATCCGCCCGAATCGGTGAGGATAGGCCCGCTCCATCCGCCAAATTTATGTAATCCACCAAGTTTTTTGACCCGCTCGGCCCCCGGACGCAGCATAAGGTGGTAAGTATTGCCCAAAATAATGTCGGACCCCGCCGATTTGACTTGATCCATATAGACGCCTTTCACCGTCCCTGCCGTACCGACGGGCATAAAAGCCGGCGTGCGGATATCACCGCGCGGTGTGCGCAAGACGCCTGTGCGAGCGCGGCCTTCAGCCGCTGAAATATTAAAGGGGAATATAGCCATTATTCGGCCTTCCAAATCAGGCTTGAATCGCCATAGGAATAAAATCTGTATCCGGTTTTGATCGCATGAGCATAGGCCGACTGCATAACACCCAAACCCGCCAACGCGCTAACAAGCATAAAGAGCGTGGATTTTGGCAAATGAAAGTTCGTCATCAGGCCGTCGATAATATGGAATGTCGACCCCGGCGTGATAAATATATCTGTCTCCTTCGACACTGCCGCGACGCGTCCCCCGCTGGCAGCACTTTCAAGAGCTCTCAAAGCCGTGGTTCCGACAGTTATAATGCGGCGGCCCTCATCTTTTGCTGTATTTAAGCGCGCGGCTGTATCCCTATCAATTGTGAACCACTCACTGTGCATCTCATGATCTGATATATCTTCAGATTTAACAGGCAAAAATGTTCCCGCCCCGACATGAAGCGTGATACGTTCAATTTGAACGCCTTTATTTTTGAGCGACGCGAATAAACCCTCGGTAAAATGCAAACCTGCGGTCGGCGCGGCGACAGAGCCAGCGTCTTGCGCATAAATCGTCTGATAATCGTCAATATCCTGCGCATCCGGTGCGCGTTTTCTGGCAATATAAGGCGGAAGCGGCGGCGATCCTGTATTCTCAACGGCGCTACTGAGCGCCTGCCCCGAAAGGTTAAAACGAAGGGCAACATCGCCGCCGTCTTGCTTGTCTAAAACCTGCGCCGAGAACCCGTCAGCCAGCATGAGCGTATCCCCAACCTGTAACCGCTTCGCCGGGCGGGCAAAAGCGCGCCACTCATTATCAGATATCTGTTTGTGAAGATTAAGCGTAACCGCGACGCCGCCGCCGCCGCCATGCTCGCGTGCAGGCCGCATGGCCGTCAACGCCGCGCGCAGAACCCGTGTATCATTGAGGACAAGCACGTCGCCGCATCGCAGCATGTTAGGTAAATTGGAGACGGTATGATCACTTAGTTGACCACTGCTGGAGACTTGCAGCATGCGCGCGGAGTCACGAGGGCTTGCCGGACGCAGGGCAATGGACGCCTCGGGGAGTTCAAAATCGAAAGCATCGAGCTTCATGATACGGCTCTCGAGAGTTTAAGTTTACTAAGGCCGTCAAACATTTGCGGCCTTAGTAAAAACAGCTAATGCGCCGTCATTTTGACAATTTTACCGGGATAGCGCGGCGGCTCACCCTTGGGCAATGCATCAACAAGATCCATGCCACTCTCGACTTCACCCCAAACGGTATATTGACCATCAAGGAAGCTCGCATCGTCGAGGCAAATAAAGAACTGGCTGCTCGCGGAATTGGGGTTAGATGAACGCGCCATAGAGCAAACACCGCGCGCATGCGGTTCGCGGGAAAACTCAGCCGGAATATTATCATCAGCGCCGCCCATGCCCGTCCCGTCAGGGCAGCCACCCTGCGCCATAAACCCGTCAATTACGCGGTGAAATGTCAATCCGTCATAGAAGCCCTCGGTAGCCAAACGTGTGATTTGCTCTACATGCTTAGGGGCTAAATCAGGCCGTAGTTTAATGACCACATTTCCGGTTTCGCCAGAGTTAGAGTCGACTGAAATGATAAGTTTATCTGCCATTTTAAAATCCTTAGGGTTTGAGGCGGGTCGGAACTTCGATATCGCAAATATCGGGATAGGTTCCGTCATCTTTTTTATATGTTTTGAGGTAGTTCTTAAATGCGGGACTTTCCGTATCAAGCACTTGAACAGCAAGCCTTTCATCCTCGGGAAGGTCACTTCCCATACGAACTTTGTCCATTTTGTCGGGTATAAAACCGCCCTCGTCGTCAGCAGCGCCGACCTTGATTTTTGTGAGAACGTCGCGGCCCATAACCGTATTGCCCCAAATAGAGTAACCGGCATCAAGATGTTCAGCTTTGCCGCGCATCAAGAAAAACTGGCTGTTCGCACTATTTGGATTGCTGCTACGCGCCATAGATGTGACGCCTTTGCAGTGTAATCCAAACGCCAAAACCTTGCCGTCTTTGGTCAATATAGCTTGCGCAGAAGGCTGCGTCGCAACGGGCAGCCCTTTATAAAATCCAACACCGACTTCGCCGCCGCTGGCATTTCCTTGCTCGAGCGGCCGCGTACCCACGAGCGTTACGCCCATATCGGGAGCCCGGCGAAATGTGAACTCACCCTCAAGGTCAGGTAAATCGGAATCGCCCGTGCCGTCACCCTTAGGGTCGCCCGTTTGGTTCATAAACCCTTCAATAACCCGGTGAAAGGTAATGTAATCATAGAAGTTTTGGCGCGTGAGGGTCTTGATACGCTCGACATGGCCCGGAGAGATTTCAGGGAAAAGTTCAACGACAATCCGGCCATGAGTGGTGTCTATATAGAGCGCGTCTTCCTGATCAACGTCTCGCCACGCATTATCAGGCGCTGAAAAACCCTCACTGCTGGTCATAGCCGGTATGGTTTCAACCACAGGCGCAAGGTCTTGGGCCACCGTGTTCGGCGTTTCAGCCGCGCAGGCAGAACTGAAAAGCGCGGCTGAAGTCAGGAGCGCAAAAGAAAATCTAGGTATCATGTATATTTATCCTTTAATCGAAGTTCGACTTCGGGTGTCACGAACTGTGAGACATCGCCGCCGAGGCGCGCGATCTCTTTTACAAGACGTGATGCGATTGTTTGGTATTGCGGATCAGCCATCAAGAATACAGTTTCAATATCCGGGTTTAGTCTATCATTCATACCGGCCATCTGAAATTCATACTCAAAATCAGACACGGCGCGCAGCCCCCTCACTATCATAGAGGCCCCTACGCTTTCAACAAAATGTATCAGTAAACCTTCAAACGGGCGCACCTCGACATCAATATAATCGCGAAACGGCGTGATGGCGTGTTCGACCATCTCCACTCTTTCATCGAGAACAAAGAGAGGGTTTTTATCGCGATTGATCGCTACGGCGACGATGAGTTTGTCGCAAAGTTTGCTGGCCCGCTTCATTATGTCAATATGCCCGAGGGTCATTGGGTCAAAAGTTCCAGGGTATAGGGCAACGCGTTGAGTCATAGCTGTCTTATAACGGCCCAATATTGATAATCCAGTCAGAACTCGCACATAATATATATTGATTTATGTCAGCTAGGTTTACCGTGTATCTGGTAATTTGTATGAATGACAAAACTTGCAAAACGAGTCGAAAAACTCAATACACCCACATTCATGTTCACCTGTATGGACGGGCCTGAGACAGCTCCGTTGCGCCTTAAACATCTGGAAGGTCATTTAATCCACATTGAGGAAAATAATGACAGTTATCGGGTCGCTGGACCTATGCGCAAAGAGGCTGATGGAGACATCGTCGGAAGTTTCTTTTTGATCGCCGCCAAAGATGAAGCTGCCGCTCACGCGACGATGCAGGGCGATCCTTATATTCAGAGCGGCATGTATGCCTCTGTGACCATGCACATGGTTATCCCGGCCTGCGGAGAGTGGATGGGCGGCGTGATTTGGGACCGCGAAGCACTTTTAGAAAACCCCCCTAAGTAGCTGTGCTGAAATTTACCCGTCACCTCTAATTACAATTTGAAATTAACGCTTTTACGCTATACCTCCGGTAAAAAAGAGGGATGCATGGCACTTATTGGAATAGATCTTGGTACGACAAATTCCCTCGTATCCATCTTTACTGATGACGGCGCGCACCTCATTCCAAACGCTTTAGGGAGTGTACTGACACCCTCCGTTGTCGGCCTCTCAGACAAAGGCGAGCTCATTGTGGGCCAAGCCGCCAGAGACAGGTTGGTCACGCACTCCAGCAAAACTTTTGCCCGTTTCAAGCGTTACATGGGAACCCATCGCGATTTCGCCATGGGCCGCAAGACGTACCGCGCCGAAGAGCTCTCTGCGATGGTCCTGCGCAGCCTAAAGGCCGACGCCGAAAGTTTTCTAGGCGAAGCGGTTGACCGCGCGATCATCTCTGTTCCGGCCTATTTTAACGACATCCAACGCAAGGCAACATATGCGGCGGGTAAAATGGCGGGCCTGACGGTCGAGCGGCTGATTAATGAGCCCACAGCCGCCGCCCTCGCCTACGGCTTGAATATAAAAGAGGACGAGAATACCTTTCTTGTTGTCGACCTTGGCGGCGGAACGTTTGACGTCTCTATTTTGGAGATTTTTGACGGCATTATGGAAGTCCGTTCTTCCGCCGGTGATGCTTTTCTCGGCGGGGAGGATTTTACGGACGCTATTGTTGCGCACTTTACCCTACAGCTTGGCAAGACCGGATCGAAACTGAAAGAGGCACACAAAGGGCTCCTTCGTGATCTTGCCGACAAAGCCAAAATCCAGCTATCATCGGCCCGCGAGGCCAGCGTGAACTTTAGCGGCCCGGACGGGCCTTGCGTTTTAGCGATTACGCGCGAAGAGTTTGACACTATCTGCGAAAAACTGGTTAAACGCCTGCGACAGCCTATTTCGCGCGCGATCATGGATGCGGGCCTTCGCGCAGAAAACATTGACCGCGTTGTGCTCGTTGGCGGCGCAACTCGCATGCCCGTCATACGCGCCATGGTGACGCGTCTTTTGAAACTTTTTCCCGAACATAATCTTGACCCGGATCATGTTGTCGGGCTGGGCGCCGCCGTACAAGCCGGATTAGTGGATCGCCACGCCGCTCTCGAAGATGTCGTAATGACAGATGTTTGCCCCTTTACACTTGGAACGAATGTTGCCGTTCAAATCGGGCCGGAGTCTTACGAAGGCGGACACTTTCAACCTGTCATTGAACGCAATACAGTAATTCCGGTCAGCCGTGTTGTTCGAAATTCAGCGCTGCAAGCCGGCCAAAAGGAAATAAATCTCTCCATTTATCAAGGCGAGTCGCCCCGCGTGGTCGACAATGTCCTGCTCGGAAATTTAAGTATTCCGATCCCGGTTAATAAGTCTGAGCAAGAAGAAATTGATATTCGTTTCACCTATGATGTCTCCGGTATTTTGGAGGTTCTGGTCACGATTGTCTCAACGGATCAAAGCCGCAAGCTGATTATTGAAGGAAACCCCGGCAGCCTATCAGCCCAGGACATTGAAAAGCGCTTCAAATCTCTTGAAAACATCAAAGTCCACCCGCGTGACAAGGCTGAAAACACAGCCTTAACCGCCCGTCTTGAGCGCGCCTATGAAAACCAGCTTGGCGATATTCGGCAGCTTATCGGACGGCGATTGGCGGAATTCCAAACCGTGCTTGACCGGCAGAACGAAACCGACATTGAAATCACCCGCGCGGAAATCGGAAAATGGCTTAAAGACATTGAAGACAGGGATGTTTTTTAGGCTGTGTCATCCATGTGGGACATATTGGGATTAAAAGCCGCGACGACGGACATGAAAGCCATTAAGAAAGCCTATGCCAAAAAACTTCGCGCCACCCGCCCTGACGATGACCCCGGCGGTTTCATGGAGCTTCGGCAAGCGCTAGAACAGGCTCAAAATTACGCGGCTTATAAAACCCGTAAATCAGAACCGGAGAGCGGGCTCAAAGACGGCGACCATGAAGATAGAGAGTCTTCTACGATAATAGCAGTAAAACCAAAGGAGCCTAGCGATCTTCAGCGCGGGGCCAATAAAAAGAAAAATGAAATCTTGGAGAAAACTCCAACCAATGTGGACAATGACGCTAATGTACAGGTCGAGGGTGCCCGGGGTGTTCTAAACGACATTAAAATTTTGATGCGTGATCCGTTTGGACGCTCGGATGTCATCCGGTGGAAAGCTTTGATCAATGACCCTCGGCTAGAAAGCATTGATGAGATGATAGATTTTGAAGATGGGTTTCGAAGTTATTTGCTCGGTGCATTTGGCTATTTTGATGATGATCCGGCAAAGAGCAATTTACAACGTAACCCCCGCATAATGACGTCTCGTGTGAGCCTTTATATATTCAGCGCTATGGGATGGCATGCTCCCCAAGGGCGCCCTTTTTATGTCCAAGACCAGATTGACTGGCTTCGACAAGATTTAGCGGTTTTAAAAGACGCGCCGACCCCCATAGTAGACAACCCGGTCTATGAAGATGCAGACCAGATTGGCTCCAAAAACATCTGGATATTAGCCGTCATTATGTTTGGACTTTTTGCAATTGCGCGAGCGATAAACACTGGAATGGATAAGATTATATCCTAATCCTAGCGCTTACTTTTCAATCTCTCTGCGAGCCGAAACAAGGTCTGAGTGAATACTTTGAAGGTTCCGCCGCATCTCAGGCGTAGCTTCAGGTACGTTTGTCATCAAATGCTCTAAATTTTCCACAGCACGATCAAGCCGCTTAGCTGCAAAATCAGACTTGGCTATATTTTTCTTATGTTTATGGCTTTCTTTTGCCATTTCTACAGCCGCATCCGCGCAGTATGGTACGGAGAAACCTAACGGCAGCAGCGTCGCCGGATTGCCGCACGCCAAATCTAGCTGTGCTTGGATTAATCCAAGCGCATTCGAAAAGTCAGCGCCCGAAATATCCGCCTTTTCAAGCGATGCCCCGCGTAACCGCGCATTTCCGAAATTAACATTTTTCAAAACTGTATTGCTCAAATTAGCATCTTGAAGGTTTGCGTTATCAAAGCTGGCACCCATAAAGCGGGAGCCGGTAAAGTCGGCGCTCGGCGCGGAGATATTGATCAGGTCTGCATCATCAAAGATGCTCGTTCTAAACGTTCCCATCGCCAAATCGGCCCGCTGCATGTCAACTTTAGCGAAAATCGATTCGGTAAAATTGGCCTCAACTAACGTGGCATCCTGCATCTCTGATTCAGAAAGATTCACACGGGTGCCTTCAACCCGCACAAGAAAGGCTTTTCTAAAATAAGTTTCTGAGAGGTCCGTGTTATGAATTTTGCCGCCTGATAAATTTGAGCGGTTAAATATTGATTTTGAAAAATTAGCATCACGCAGCATCATGCCCGGCAAATCCTTGCCGGACAAATCACAGCCTGAACATGAGCCCGCAGATGAGTGCAATCCAACACGGGTCGTTTGCGCAAAAGATAGGTTCGCAAAACATAAACTAAAAGCAATTCCGGCAGTTAGCTTGAGGGCGTAAGTCTTAATCATGAGCGCCTTATATAGAGTAGCAAAATGAAGCGCGACTAAATTTGCCGTAATGTGCAGTCATGAAGACCAAAATTTTACGGCATATTTGCTCTTGGCTTGACATTAACGTGAACATCAGTAGAACAAAGGGTGATGTTGCTAATTTGTTCAAGGTGATCCTATGCTGACTCAAAAACAAAAAGATCTGTTACTTCTGATTGACCGGAAAATAAACGAAGCCGGAATACCGCCGTCCTATGATGAAATGAAGGACGCGCTGGGCTTGGCTTCAAAATCAGGCATTCACCGGCTGATAACGGCCTTGGAGGAGCGCGGGTTCATCCGCCGTCTTCCAAACAAAGCCCGTGCGCTGGAAGTCATAAAGCTTCCCCCGGAGATGCAGAATACATCCATACCTATCGCCGCCAACGATGAAGCCGAAATACCCTTTGTGGGCAAAATCGCCGCAGGTAATCCGATCATGGCGCTGGAAGACAGCTACAACACGATCAACGTACCGCCCGGCATGATGGGCAGAGGCGATCACTTTGCCCTTGAAATTGAAGGCGAGTCTATGACAGGCGTCGGCATTTTAGACGGGGATATTGTTGTCGTTAAAAAAGCCGATACGGCGCGAAATGGCCAGATTGTTGTCGCGCTTGTTGACGGCGAAGAAGCGACGCTCAAAACCTTATGGAAAAGAGGCCAGACCGTGGAACTCATCGCGGAAAACCCGGACTTCCCGACACGTGAATTTGGCCCGGACCGCGTTCAGGTTCAAGGTGTGCTCGTAGGACTTCTCCGTAGCTATCAATAAGCCCTAACCCCATGGCCGCGCGGCGCGCGCTAATGTTCGCGCGGGCTTAAGCTGAACAGAATTCGGCTTTAAATAAATGTCTTGCGATCCGCTTTTCCTCAACACGCGCGCATCAATCAAAACCGCATTACAGCCGCGCCGCGCAACAGGGCCGGACATGCGCTTTGTCAAAATAACAATGTCTGCATTGGCGCATTCCTCCGGAACTTCGGACGGGTATTCGGTAATCGATATTGTTCGGTTTTTGAGTTCCACACGGCATACCAGCGCATCGCATTGGGAATAGCCCGCCTTAAACAATTGAATATCAGGCATAGTCTCGCCCGCGCGGCGGACAAATTGCTCTCGTCCGTACCGGTCAGCCCGCTTCCGGCTGACATACAGGATATTTTCATCTCCTTCAGACCAAAACGCGACAGCGCCGCTCTCTGAAACCCGTATGTCAGGATGCGGTGTGAGGGCCCAAATGATCAGGCACACAGGCATGAGGACAAGCCCGGAAAGCCTGAAATACCACGGCCCCAAGCACAGCGCTGTAAACGCAAATCCGTAAATCCCTACCACCCAAGACGGGGCCGCTGCAATATGCGCGACAGCGCCCTGCAGACCTGCAACACCCTCGGAAATAATGAGGACATAACTTAGCCCCTTCCCCATAACCCAAAGGGGGATATGCTCTTGCCCGAACATCAAAGCCGGAAATACGGCAATGGCGGCAGGCATGACCCAAAATGTGAATATAGGCATCGCCAGTAAGTTTCCCGCAAGGCCGTAAGTCGCCATCCGGTTAAACTGCAAAACAGCAATACCTGACGTAGCAAGGCCTGCGACGAAACTCGTGACCGCAAGAGAGCCGAACGCACTGCTCACCCGGGCTACTACACCCGGCTTGTATACACGGGAATGATCCCAATACCGGTAAACAGTAATCAGCGCGCCAACCGCCGCGAATGACATTTGAAAACCCGCGCTTAAAAGCGCTTCAGGATGCCAAAGCAGCGTTACAGCTGCGGCAAGGGCAACAGAGCGCATCGACAAAGCGCGCCGATCGAGGATGATAGCCAGAAACACAATCATGACCATAATATAAGCCCGCTGCGTCGCCACCGAAGCGCCCGATATAATGAGGTAACTTGTCGCCGCCGCCGCGCCCGCGTAAGCGGCAAGTTTTCGCACGTCCATACGCCGCGAAAGCGGCACGATACAGGCCAAAAGAAACGCCGAGAGCGAGTATATCCCAAACGCCATTAATCCCATATGCAAGCCTGATATGGCCAGAATATGCGCCAGTCCTGCGGCTCTAAGCGCCTCTGTTTGCTCCGGGCTAATATAGGTACGAATGCCGGTAATAAGACTGGCTTGGAGACCTCCTGTCTCCGGCGGAGCCGCTGCAATGATACGCTGCGCTAGTCCATACCTGACCCGCACGAGGTCTCGCTGTAGGCGCTCAAACCAAGGCAGCTGATCCAGCTCAACCTGCTCGGGTTTGGAAATTGCGTAGCCATACCCGCCAATGCCGTCAAAATAAGCTTTTCGGGCCGGATCATAACCACCCGGGACGGCCGGGCCCGACGGGGCCGACAAGACTGAACGGATCGTGATCGCATCGCCTGCGATAACGCCCTGACCCGCTGCGCTGGTGCGAATAACTCTCGGGGTTTCACCCGGTTCCAGACCGTCTATCGTTTGCACCGCTATTTCCCAGCGCTGCCGACCGCCAGAGCTTGAAACGGCTTTCACCCACCCAGTCACAGAATAAGCGCGCTCAAAATCGGGCAATATAGGACTTTCAACGGCCTTGGTATGCCATGCACTTCGGCCTAGGCCCGCCCCCACCAAGATCAAAATCAAAAAACTAACTTTTAATATGTCCCGCGTTTCAGGTAATAGTCTATGAACAAGCAAAAGCGTAATAAGTCCGCCGCCAATAACGTTTAAATTAGGCTCGAACGGCACGGAAAAATATAGGCTTATACCGACGGCGAATGCGGCCACGCCCCATTCGAAACTGATGAGGCTGGTATTCCCGCTCTCAAGGGTTTCAAGGTGCTTGAAACCCTTGACCATTTTAGCTAATTTTGAAGGGATTACCCTGTTAATTTGATCTGGCATATGAGATAGGACACCCTAACATCCGTCCCTCTAACCTAGAGTCGAAAAGATCATATGACTACCGCAAAAGTAATTACGCGATTTGCGCCCTCGCCCACTGGTTTTCTGCATATTGGCGGAGCCCGAACAGCGCTTTTTAATTGGCTTTATGCACGCCGCATGGGCGGTGAATTTCATCTGCGGATTGAAGATACAGACAAAGCGCGCTCAACCCCCCAAGCCACACAAGCCATTCTGGACGGGATGGCATGGCTCGGTTTGGATCATGACGGCGACGTCATTTACCAAAGCCGAAACGTCGATGCCCATGCTGCGGCCGCGCAAACCCTACTCGAAAAAGGCGCGGCCTATAAATGTTACTGCACACCTGCGGAACTGGAAATATTGCGAAATGAATCCCGCGAGTCGGGTCATGCTCTACGCTCGCCGTGGCGCGACACAAACGCGAGGAGCGACGATACCCCCTATACCGTTCGCTTTCGCGTACCCGAAGGACAAACGAAAATTCACGACCATGTTCAAGGCAGCGTCACCTGGAATAACGAGACTTTTGATGATCTTGTTTTGTTACGGGCTGATGGAACGCCCACCTATATGCTGGCCGTCGTGGTAGATGATCACGACATGGGTATAACCCACGTCATTCGCGGCGATGACCACCTCATCAATGCGGGACGGCAAAGCCAAATATATGCCGCAATGGGCTGGGATATCCCGGAGTGGAGCCATGTTCCGCTGATCCACGGCCCGGACGGGAAAAAACTCTCAAAACGCCACGGCGCACTCGGCGTAGACGCCTATCAAGACATGGGTTACGTGCCGGACGGCCTGCGTAACTACCTTTTAAAGCTCGGCTGGTCACACGGCGATCAAGAACTGTTCTTCGGGACAGATGCCCAAGAGGTTTTTGATCTTTCAGGTCTTAATGAGAGCCCCGCACGTCTGGACTTTGACAAGATGGATTTCATAAACGGACAACATCTCTTACGCACTGACAACACCGCGTTGATGGAACTCGCCATGACATTTTTTGAAGACGTCAATAAAGGTCCGCTGGATGTGCAAAAACGCAACCGCGTCACTGCCGCCATTGATACATTAAAGCCTCGGTCAAAAACGCTCAAAGACATGGCTGAGCAAGCCCGTTATCTAATCACGCCGCGGCCTTTACTGCTAAATGCAAAAGTCCGTAAGAGCCTTAATAGTGAAGCCCTCGAGCGTTTACAGGATTTAAAATTAAAGCTTGCAAGCCTAGACTATGACGCGTGGGAGGCCGATAATCTCCAAAATGTCCTCGATTCGTATGCAAGCGAAAAGGGCATTGGATTTGGCAAGGTGGGACAACCCTTGCGGGCGGCTCTGACCGGTGGGTTACCTTCACCGGATTTATCTCAAGTTTTGTGGCTCTTGGGGAAAGACGAAACGTTGGGTCGTATGGCAGATGTATTGGAAAATGAAAATTTAGAAAAGAATTGAAACAGGCAAAGCGCTTAAAATTGGAGAGACACGACATGGAAAACAAAATAACAAAAACAGGGCATGCAACTGTCACAATCGGTTCTGACAGCTATGAACTTCCGATTTATAAGGGGTCAATGGGCGCGCCCGGGATTGATGTCCGCACGCTTCACGCTAAATCCGGCCACTTTACGTTTGATCCGGGTTTCACGTCCACATGCAGTACAGAGTCGCAAATTACATTTATTAATGGCGGAGAAGGCCAACTTCTGTACCGGGGCTACCCGATCGAACAACTTGCGGAGCAGTCAACTTTCCTAGAAGTCGCTTATCTCCTTAATAATGGTGAGTTGCCCAACAAGGCAGAATTTGCAGCCTTTGATAAGACAATTACGCAGCACACTATGCTGCATGAGCAGGTCGAACGTTTCTTCCATGGCTTCCGCCGTGATGCCCATCCTATGGCGATGATCTGCGGAACCACCGGCGCTATGTCCGGTTTCTACCATGACGAAACAGATATTTCAGAAAATGAAGCGCGCGATTTGGCGATGCACCGCATCATTGCCAAAATACCGACAATCGCGGCCCGCGCCTATAAATACTCCATCGGGCAGCCGCACGTCTATCCAGACAACTCTCTGTCCTATGCTGAGAATTTCATGAATATGTGTTTTTCTGTTCCGGCCGAAAAATATCACGTCAGCCCCACCATCACAAAAGCCATGGACAAGATTTTCATTCTCCATGCCGATCATGAGCAGAACGCCTCTACCTCAACCGTGCGCCTTGCCGGATCATCCGGGGCCAATCCTTATGCTTGTATTGCTGCCGGCATTGCATGTCTTTGGGGCCCATCCCACGGCGGCGCGAACGAGGCGTGCCTGAACATGCTACGCGAAATTGGCTCCGTTGACCGTATTCCCGAATATATTGCCCGTGCCAAAGACAAGCAGGATCCGTTCCGCCTGATGGGTTTTGGTCACCGGGTCTATAAAAACTTCGATCCACGCTCCCGAGTCATGCAAAAAACATGTCACGAGGTTTTGGGTGAATTGGGCATCAAAAACCCCATTTTGGATGTCGCCATGGAACTTGAGAAGATTGCTCTGGAAGACGAATATTTTGTCTCCAAAAAACTTTATCCCAATGTAGATTTCTATTCAGGTATTGTTCTTAGCGCGCTTGGTTTCCCAACCTCTATGTTCACCGTATTATTTGCGTTGGCCCGCACGGCCGGTTGGATTTCACAGTGGAACGAAATGCTTGAAGACAGTACCCAGCGTATCGGACGTCCGCGCCAACTTTACTCCGGCGCCGTTGCCCGTGACTACGTCGATATTTCTAGACGTTAAGTAGACCGAGAATGGTTTCGGCGGCTCTTGCACTGGCAAGGCCGCCCTTTCCCATCATTTTTTCTGTTTGAGCCCCCAGAGCATGACTGGATTTTGCGGCCAAGGCTTTATCGTTTAGATATTCCAAAAGCGCATGCGCCAAAATATCGCCTTGGCAATCATCTTGAACAAATTCGGGCATAAGCGGTTGGTTCGCCGCGATATTGACGATTGAGATATAATCGGGCTTGTACATCCGTTTGGCAAAAAAGTAGGTCAAGCCGCTGAGTTTATAGGCCACGACGCTCGGCACCCCCGCGCAGGCAAGCTGTGTTGTGACAGTCCCTGAACAGGCCAGCGCAGCACTCGCCGCCGCAAAAACATCAAATTTATCATGCTCCGGCAGAAATATAATCTCCTGCAAGCGTGTATCTTCGGCAGCGGCGGCGCGGATTTGCGTCGCAACAGTTTCAGAGAGCGGGCTGAGGAATTGCACATCAGGGCGCATGGCGGCAACCGCAGCAACCGCATCAGCAAACGGCGCGGTCAACCGCTCTATTTCCGAGGGACGGCTACCAAATAATACAGCCGCGATAGGGGCATCATTTTTTATATTCAGCTTCTGCCTCAGCGCCTTAGCATTCCCGCTTGTATAGTCCGTATCGAACACCGGATTTCCAACATAGGTCACAGGCAAGCCATGCCGCTCAAAGTACGGCGAATCAAAACTATGAATGGTCAAAAGGTGATCGACCGCATTGGCCAAAACCTTCGCCCGCCCCTCGCGCATCGCAAAAACTTGCGGCGCGACATATTTTATAATTTTTCCTTGGTAACCGACTTTACGCAAACGCGCCGCGACGCGAAGCATAAACCCCCAACTGTCAATCAAGACAACACCATCCGGCGGATCAGACATGATCAAATCCACGGATTCGCGAACCTTTTTCATAACAATTTGGTAAACCTTAACCGCTTCGGTAAACCCCAAAATTGATAAGGGCGTAATATCAATGCGGCTCGAAACACCTGCCGCAGCCATAGCCGCGCCGCCAATGCCTGCTATTTTCACGCCCTTGTCTTGAGCACGGAGTTGCCCAATGAGCGCCGCGCCGAGGTCATCACCTGAGCGCTCCGCCGCAACGATGAAAACAGACACGCTCATGAGCGCGGCGGTAGTCCAACAAGAAACAAGCCCGCTTGGTCTGCCGCCTTGATGACGTTATCCCGATCAAGAATAAAGGCCAGGCCGCTCTCGGCGACAATACCGGCAAGCCCCGCAGCCGCAGCAAGCTCTACGGTCGTTAGTCCGATAGTGGGCAAATCAACACGTTTTTCTTGGTTCGGTTTTACCATCTTGGCCAAAACACCTTCGCGCTGGCCAGTACGTCCGCGTATATCCGGGTCAAGCTTGGCGACGCGCCGTAGCATCTCGTCTGTACCTTCTTGCGCTTCTACGGCTAGAACAAGGCCCCGGCACACGACAGCCCCCTGCCCGATATCAAGCGCGCCGACCGCCGAAGCCATCTTACAGGCTTTTTCCGCGTCTTGCCGGTAAGACGCTATCAACTTCACCTGACCCAAATGTCCTGCCGGTAATAGCAAATCGGCGCAAAGTTCTTGCGGGGAGATAATTTCAAAACCCTCTTTTTCAAAGATTGAAAGCAAAAAGGCCAAAAGACTATCGTCGCCCTCCGCCGCCGCTTTGACCGCGCCGGGAAGATGCTTTAATCCCTTCAGGTCGGGCCGCAGATTTTTAAAATCTGGCCGCGCGACATTTCCGGCAAAGCAAATATGTGTACAGCCAAAGCACTTAAATGCGCGGGTCATTTTACCAAATTCAGCAAGCCCGAAAACAGAACTACTTGCATCAAAGTCGTCGGGCGCTGAAAATCCATCAATAGCGGCAACAAAAACATCATGCCCCGTTTGACGTGCCCCAAGAACGACATTGACTGGAAGATCACCGCCGCCCGCGATAAGGCCGATCTTCATTTTATGCCCCCGTGTGCGGCATACAGATAGGGCGTTTATTTTGGTTTTTAATAAAATTCACAATTTCCATAACAAGAGGATGATCAGCATAGAGACGAGCCGTATCATCCAGACGTTCTGAAAATGTACCTTCTTGGGCGAAAAGCAATCGGTAGGCCGAGCGCAGATCACGCACAATTTTACGCTCAAAATTACGGCGCTTTAAACCTATGACGTTCAAGCCCGCCAAATGCGCTGTATTTCCGATAACCGATCCGTAAGGAATAACGTCCGTCGTCACCGTTGCCATGCCGCCAACAAAGGCATGTGCGCCGATACGGGTAAATTGATGCACGGCACAAAGACCTCCCAATATGGCGTGATCACCGATGGTGACGCATCCGCCAATTTGAGCCCCGTTGGAAATAACAACATTATTGCCCATATGACCTTCATGCGCGAGGTGGCTGCCCACCATCATATAACAATCATTTCCGATGATTGTATCGCGCTTTCCGGCGTCGGTTCCGGGATGCACATTGACAAGTTCGCGAAAGATACTGCGCTCGCCTATGATCAAGCGGACATCGCCGCCGCGGTGTTTAAAATCTTGCGGCGGATGTCCCATAGACACAAACGGATAAAGCTCACACTCCGCGCCAATTGTCGTGTCCCCGGCGAGATTTACCTGACTAACAAGACGCACATTTTTATGAAGTTTCACGCGCGGGCCAACAATGCAAAGAGGGCCGATGTCTACGCCGTCATCAAGCTGCGCCTTTGGATCAACGATAGCTGTCGGATGTATGTGTGTCGCCATTATGTGCCCTGACTGTAATCCATTTGCGCGGCAGCGAATTTAAGCGTCGCGACCGTTTGATCGCCGACGCGCGCTTTGCCCGCGAACTTATAGAAAGGCATACGCACTCTCACAATTTCTACATCAACAATAATCGTTTCGTTTGGATACACCGGCCGGCGAAATTTTACCTCATCAACGTTTGTAAACGCGATGAATTTATCGTCTGCCAATCCCCGTGTCAGAGACACCAGCAAGGCCCCGGCTTGGGCCACAGTTTCAATAATGAGAACGCCCGGCATAATTGGCATCCCCGGAAAGTGGCCTTTGAAAATCTCAGCGTCAGCTTTGACGTCCGATTCTATTACAATATTGTTTTCATCCAATGACGTCACACGATCTATAAACAACATCGGATCGCGGTGCGGCAAATACTCCATGATAGCATCGCGGCCAAGAGGAAGATCAAACGATAACATCATTCAGCCTTATGTTTTTTGCGTAAGTTTCTTCGTCGCGGCAATGCTTCGCATATGATCCCGCAGCGGCATAGCGGGAATGCCGCTCCAAACC
This sequence comes from uncultured Caulobacterales bacterium, assembly GCA_964352785.1. Classification (GTDB taxonomy): domain Bacteria; phylum Pseudomonadota; class Alphaproteobacteria; order Caulobacterales; family Maricaulaceae; genus JACOMS01. The sequence continues at coordinate 42,724 of CAYGTI010000009.1, read as the reverse complement.
TCTCCCGCCGGGATATCCTTCATAACGCCCGCATAAGCGGCAAGGCGGGCGCCATCGCCAACAGTAATGTGATCCGCAAGACCCGCAGAACCACCCATCAAAACATCTTGACCGATATGACAGCTCCCGGATAACCCAACGTGACCCGCCAGCATACTGCGTTCGCCAATTCTCACATTATGGGCGATCTGAACCAGATTATCGATTTTGACATCATCAGATATCACGGTATCACCAAGCAGGCCGCGGTCAATTGCGGTATGGCACCCGACGCTAACCCGGTCGCCAATCATAACACGCCCGATGTGAGGTAGGTCAAATATGCCCTTCTCGTCACCGTCAACGCCAAAGCCCCGTGTGCCGATAGCTGCATGGGGTTTTATAAAACAATCACGGCCTACATGCGTACATTCGAGCGTGACATGCGCGCCAATACGCGTACCGGATCGAATTGTAACGCCAGGCCCAATAACGGCATAAGGGCCAATTTCAACGTTCTCGGACAATTTTACGCTCGAGGCAATAATAGCTGTCGGGTGAATGCGGCAATTCAGAAAAGAGGCTTTGTCCGCATCTTCCTCATCAAACAAGCGTATTTCCTGAACGAGGCGGCTTGTAACGCGGCCAAAGTGGGACCGGGGCGTTTTTGAGATTAGGGGAATGATGCACTCATCGCCCGCGAGACTGGCAATATTCTCAGGAATAAAACAGGCCGTCGCTTTCGCTGTACTGAGCCTGTCTCTATTTTTTTTTGCGCTTAGAAAACTGACTTGCCCTGCCTGAGATGTTTCGAGCGGCGCCACGCCGTTGATCACTTCATCAAGGTATTTTGTATCTAACGGCTCAATATCCAAGCCAGCGATTAACTCACCCAGCGGAACGGGGCCTAAGGCCTTGTAGAAGCACTCATCAATCATGCTCTGCCCCCGCTTTTATTATTTTGGTGCGGGACGTGGCATACGCTCGCGGACAACTGGAATGCGAGTCATTTCGGCGTTTAAACGGGTTAAAACTGCGTCAGTGATATCAACCGGAGCGCCATAAATGATAGTTGAACTATCTAAAACAACATCAGCGCCGCGCTCTTTAGCAATCGATTCAATAATCTGCTGAACTTTGGTTGCGATTTGGATCTTGGCTTTTTGTTCTGTGACGGCGATTTCGCGCTGCTTAATTTGCGCTTCCTGCTTGACCTTTTGTTCGGTCGTCAAAAGCTCAACATATTGTTTTTGCAAATCAGGCCGCGCTTGCATAGCTGCTTTTTGCTCGTCAGGGGTTTTGCCCTTAAGCTCAGCGCTAAGGGATTGTTGAGTCGCCTTCATTGGCGTTGCGGATTGCTCTAGCTCGGTACCCATCGTCTTACCAATCGCTTCGATTTGGCGCTTTACGTGTTTGCCAACCTCTGAATCATTGACAATGCGCTGAGAGTCAACAACGAGAACTTTGCTTTGAGCAAATGCGGCTGTGCTAAACATAAGTATTGCTGCGACGCCAAAAGCGGTCGCGCGAGTAATTTTAGAAAATAACATATTAGAACCTTGTGCGTGTCGTAAATTGGAAGGATTGCCGCTCGTCATACGGATATTTCTTAAGCGGCTGTGTGAAGTCAAAACGGATCGGGCCAAATGGCGAGTCCCAAAAGATGCTCGCACCAACCATGGCCCGGATCGAAAGATCATCAATTGTGCTCGTCGTAAAGTCACCACTTACCGTCTCAAATTTAAAATCGTCATCTAGCAGGCCCACTGTGCCTGCCTCTAAAAACAAACTACCTAATAAATTCGGCACTCCAAGCGGAAAACTCACCTCAGTTGATGCCAGTCCGTAGGCCTTGCCGCCAAGAGCATTCCCCCGGCGGGTTTCACCGGTCAGATTATTCACTTGTAGGACGCGCGGGCCAATACCTGCATTATCATATCCGCGAAAATCATTACTGCCTTTGAAGAATCGGTCATTGACCTGAACGGACTCGCCGCCCCAACCCGTCACATAACCGCCAGAAATCGTTGCACTTGCAATAACACCCGGGATCAATCCACGATATAGATTGCCTCTAACATCGGTCCGTAAATATTGCACATCACCGCCTACGCCCGCAAAGTCTTGCGACAAACGCAAATCAAATCCGCGTGTCGGCGTGATTGGATCGTTTCTACGGTCCCATGCAAATGTGTAACCCAAAATAGAGGACAAGCGCCCGCCTTCCTGTAAACACAGGCTGCTTTGAGACGATTGCCCGGGATTGGCCAGAATTGAAACACAATCAAGTGTTGGCACTTCAACATCCTCAGTCCGCAATGAATACCGCGTGGATAGGGATGTATAATCAGTGACCGGAAAAGACAGGCTGACAAGTCCGCCTGTACGGGACTGACGGAAACCCGCCTCTTCAAGAAAATCAAGCGTCACATCAAAAAGCTCGATACCCGCAGCAAGATTACGACCCAAGAAACGCGGTTCTGTAAACCGTAAGTCAACTTCGCGCCGATTTGAGCTTGCACGAATGACAAACCGCATAAGCTGCCCGCGCCCGCGCAGATTTCTTTGTGTAATAGAAAGATCAACAAGAAAAGCATCAGCAGAGGAGAACCCAGCACTGAAGGATAATTCACCCGTTGGCTGCTCCGTGACTTTCACCTCGACAACGGCGCGATCAGCAGCAGAACCCTGCGTCTCCGTAATTTCCACATCTTCGAAGAACCGCAATGAACGCACGCGGTTGCGTGACCGGTCAAGAAGGATACGGTTAAAGGCATCGCCTTCAACAAGTTCCAATTCACGACGAATGACATAGTCAAGCGTTGTCGTGTTGCCAACAATATCAATACGTTCGATATAAACGCGCGGACCTTCGACAAGATTGAAGACCAAATCAACTGTTTTGGTATCGCGGTTGCGTTTAATGTCAGGCTGAATATCGACGAAGGCATAACCCGATGTTCCAGCCGCAAATGTTAACGATTCAATAGCCGATTCGACATCGCTGGCTTTGTAAATCTCGCCGCTGTCTATATTCACAATACGTTCAAGAAAATCTTTGTTGAGTGTGGTCAGCTCGGTCTCAACCGTAATCTCACCCCAGCGATATTCTTCGCCTTCATCGAGGGTAAAGGTGATGTAGAAGTCCTCTTGATCCGGTGTCAATTCGGCGACGGCAGAGACGACACGAAAGTCAGCAAATCCGCGGTCTGTATAGAATTTTCGCAGTTGCTCACGGTCAAACTCAAGACGTCCCGGGTCATAATTATCGTTAGAGGAGAAGAACTTCCACCATATCGATTCTGCTGTCACAATCTCTTTGCGCAGGGCCCCATCAGAGTATTGGTTATTGCCGATAAAGTTAATGCGTTTTACGCCCGTGACAGGACCTTCGGTGATTTCAAAAATCAAATCAACACGATTTTGGGGTTGCTGCACAACTTTGGGGACAACGTTAGCGGCGAAACGGCCGGATTGACGATAAAGTTCAATTATGCGCTGAACGTCTTCTTGGACTTTAGAGCGTGTAAATATAGAGCGGGGCTCCGCCTCGACTTCATCTGTTATTTTTTCGTCCTTGAGAGATTTGTTCCCCTCGAGAATTACCCGGTTAATAATAGGGTTTTCAACGACTTGTATCAGAACATTACCATCGCGCGGATCAATATTGACATCGGCGAAGAGACCCGTTTGATAAAGTGTTTTAATCGACAAATCGATGCGGTTTTCGCTGTAAGGATCGCCAGGAGCAAAAAGAAGATAGGACGCCACAGTATTGGCTTCCACCCGTTGATTCCCCTGCACTTGAATAGACCGAATAACAGTCGGCGCTTGCGGGGCGGAGGCCTGCCGCGTAGGGTCTTGGGCCTGCGTTGAAGGGACGCCAAGCGACAACATCACAGCCGCAAGTACTGCGAAAAATCTTCGCGGGAAATTTGACTGAAATTTAAAAGAAATTCCCATAGATTCGACCGTTTAGGAGGACATGCTACGCACGTAGCCATAATCATTTATCGTAAGAAAAACCAACGCGGTCAGCAATACTGCAAACCCTATCCGAAATCCAAACTCCTGCTTTGCTTCACTTAGCGGGCGACCCGCAAGCGCTTCATAACCGTAGTAGAGTAAATGTCCACCATCGAGTGCCGGAATTGGCATTAAATTTGCGACACCTAACCCCACAGATAAAGCGGCTGCGAGATATAAAAGACGTTCAAACAAATACTTAAGCTTGGCTCCAAGCGGAGCTTCTATCTTGAGCGTATCCACCGCCGTTTTACCAGTCATTGTCGCGATACGGACCGGACCGCCTAGTGCGGTGCCATCTTCGCGGCCTTGGAATATACGCTTCACATAGGTGCCCGTCATGGATAGCGTACTACCAAGTTGGTTCGTCCCAAAGCTCAAAGCTGAAATAGGATTGTACTTGCGCGTTATCATATTATCACGTCCGCCAACGCGAACTCCTGCGGTTCCAATATTGCTTTTTCCGCCAATACCGTCGACCCGTTCTTGACGGCGCGGGGTCATGGTGAGCGCAACCGTCTCTTCGCCGCGTTTGACACGTACATCCATAGTGACGCCGCTGCGCACAGCGACATATCCAACGAAGTCCATATACTCGCTCACATCGTGGCCATCGAGCGTCAGGAAGTGATCACCGACTTTTACGCCGGCCTCTTCGGCGGCGCTGCCTCCAACGACATCGGTCACGACGGATTTCACTGCGGTTCGACCAAACATCAGAACGACAGCCGCAAATATCACAATCGCCAAAATGAAATTTGCAACAGGGCCCGCGAGTACAATTAATGCCCGTTGCCAAAGGGGCTTGAAATGAAAACAATTCTGCAGAGCAGCATCGCCGTATTTTCCGCCAATATCCTGCTTTATCTCTTCGAGTTGGGACGTATCAGGATTACTGGCCGCGCCCGCATCACCCAAAAATTTGACGTAGCCGCCAAGCGGAATACGGCTGATCGCCCACTCTGTGCCTGATTTTGCGCGCCACTTATAGATAGGCCGACCAAAACCGATAGAAAAGCGCTCAACGGACACATTAAACAGGCGGGCCACAGAATAGTGACCAAGCTCATGAAAGAAAACCAACAGCGACAAAACCACCAAAAAACTGGTGATGAAAATAACCGTCGATGCAATTAATGAAATCATACGAAACTACAGAATTTAAAAAATGGAATTTGTTCTATTTTTTGTTTTTTTACAAGGCTTTGATAAAATCACTTGCAGTGCGGCGTGCAGATTCGTCTCCGGCGATAATATCATCAATATTATAAAGTGATTTTGAGAAATCCGCCGCAGCCGCATGCTGGTTCAGGGCCGCTTCAACCACTCTTGCAATATCTAAAAACTTAATCTTTCCAGATAGAAAAGCTCCCACAGCCACTTCGTTGCTTGCGTTGAGAACATTCGGGGCCATCCCGCCCGCCTCAAGCGCCTCACGGGCCAGCCTCAATGCGGGGAATTTTGTAATATCTGGCTGAAAAAACGTCAAACCGGACAGCGTGGTTAAATCAAGGCGCTTCACAGGCGCACTCATACGGTTTGGCCACCCCAAAGCATAGGCAATAGGCGTGCGCATATCAGGCGAGCCCATTTGCGATAATATCGACCCGTCAATATATTCGACCATCGAATGCACAATAGATTGAGGATGAACAATGACGTCAATCTCCGCGCTGGGGCGATCAAAAAGATAGCTGGCCTCAATCAATTCCAGCCCCTTATTCATCAATGTTGCCGAATCTATCGTGATCTTTGCCCCCATACTCCACACAGGGTGGTCCAGAGCGTCCTCGCGGGTCACTGTTTCTAGTGTTTCAATCGGCGCTTCCCGAAAAGGGCCGCCGCTCGCCGTCAGAATGAGCCGACGTACCCCTTTGGGTTTATCGCGCTCTAAGACCTGAAAAATGGCATTATGTTCCGAATCGACAGGAAGAAGCGCAGCACCGCTCTCTGCCACGCGCCGCATGAAAAGGTCACCTCCGCAAACAAGGCATTCCTTGTTGGCAAGACCAAGTGTCTGTCCTTGAGCCACAGCGGCAAGTGTAGGCTCCAGCCCCGCAGCACCGATAATGGCCGCCATGCAAAAATCCGCCGGGCGCGCACCCGCTTCGATCAGGGCCTCTGGACCAATTCCTATATCCACGCCCGTACCGCTAAGTAATTCCCGAAGCTTTGGCTCCCCCGTTATATCAGCAAGCGCTACAAAGTCAGCGTTAAATTCGATTGCCTGCGCTGCAAGCTTTTCAGCATTTCGGTTCGCCGTCAGCGCGGAGATTTGAAACTCGCCAGGTTTAGCCCGGCGCACTAAATCAAGCGTGCTGTCGCCAATGGATCCTGTGGACCCGAGAACTGTCAGACGCCGCGTGGTCATCTTAGGCTGGCCAAAGACTTGGCCAGACCTGCAACACCAAAGCCGAGACAAATATCACCATCATCAGAGAATCCAGCCGATCTAATAGCCCCCCATGGCCCGGCAGAAGCCCGCCCGTGTCTTTGACTTGAAGACGGCGCTTCAAACCGCTCTCCAAAAAATCACCAACCACAGACGTGACAATCACGGGCATCGCCAGAAGAGCGCCCGTCAAGGGCGGGAATCCAATGAACATAGCAGAAATAGCGCCTATGAGGCTGGCAAAAATAAATCCACTGACAAATCCTGACCACGTTTTTTTGGGGCTAAGTTTGGGAGCAATTTTTGGCCCCTTAAAATAAGATCCGCCAAAATAAGCCCCTGTGTCCGCAGCGGCAACAATGACAATAAGAAAGACCAAAAGAACGAAACCCGGCGCTGAAAAACCGATGACATTCCCGCGTAACATCACAATAAAAAGACAAGGAATGGCGACATACAGAAAGCCTAAACCTGACCAAAGCCCGCCCGCGCGGCGCGACCGTTCCAATACCGCCAAAAATGCTGTCAGCGCGATAGCTACTGCCGCGGCCACATATGACTGCATGTATATATACAAAACACCGACGACCAACCCTATAATGGGAATAGCGTAAGCCGCGCGGTTTGGCACGGCGTCTGCCATGCGTACCCACTCCCACATCAGACGTGTTCCAAGGAGCATGACCAAAACTGCCCACACCAACCCGCCAAGATAAAGCGGCAGAAAACATAAGGCAGCAAGGATAACCGCAGAAACAAACCGCACCCCGAGATTTTTCCAGGTCGGCGTCGACTTTGTTGGTTGGGGGGCTGATGTCACCTGACGTTACGCCACTTCTACGGCGTTTAGATTGCCAAAGCGGCGCTCGCGGCTTTGGAACTCAGCGAGGGCGGCTTCTAGGTCCGCGCGCGAGAAGTCCGGCCATAAAACGTCAGTAAACACAAATTCTGAATAGGCGGCTTGCCATAAAAGGAAATTACTAATACGCCGCTCACCACTCGTCCGAATGACCAGGTCAGGCTCGGGCAAATCGGTCGTATCCAAATATGCATTCACATCGTGCTCGGTTAACCGGCTGACATCGACGCCCGCCTTTGCAGCGCGGGAGACTGCCCGCAGGATTTCATCACGGCCACCATAGTTAAACGCGATATTGAGAAAAAACTCGGAATTATGCTCTGTTGTCGTCTCCACATTGTGGATCACGGATAATAAGTCTTCACGAAGCCCGTCCCTGTTGCCCAAAATACGCACTCGGACATTATTGCGATCCAAACTTTCGAGATCGTCCTCTACATATTGTTTGAGCAATTGGAACAAAGCCGAAATTTCCGCTTTGGGGCGCGTCCAATTTTCAGTCGAAAAGCTATAAAGAGTCAGATACTTTATGCCGATATCAGCGGCATCTTCAACAATACGGCGAACCGTTTTTACGCCTTCGCGGTGCCCGAAGACACGGGGGCGGTGCCGTTGTTTCGCCCAGCGGCCATTACCATCCATAATGATGGCAACATGGAGCGGAAAATCCGCCGCGTATTTTGGGCTTAAATCCACTAAAACCTAGACCTGCATGATCTCTTCTGTCTTGATCGCTAAATTATCATCGATCATTTTGACAACATCATCAGTCTCTTTTTGGACATCTCCAGAATGCGCTTTTTGCTCGTCTTCACTCATGGAGCCGTCTTTTTCCAGTCGCTTGAGCATTTCCATCGCATCACGGCGAACATTCCGCACCGCAATTTTGGCATTCTCGGAATAGGTACCCGCAACTTTCACCAAATCCTTGCGGCGCTCCTCCGTTAATGGCGGCATAGGAATACGCAGGGTTTGTCCATCCACAATAGGGTTTAAACCCAGGCTGGATTCGCGAATGCCGCGCTCAACCGCGCCCACCAGTGATTTATCCCATACGCTTATTAAAAGCATTCGGGACTCAGGAACAGAGACAGATCCGACTTGATTAATCGGCGTTGTAGACCCGTAGGCTTTAACGGTTACACCCTCAAGAAGAGCCGCATTAGCACGGCCCGTCCGAAGACCGGAAAATTCAGTCCGCAAGGCAGCGACAGCGCCGTCCATGCGTCTCCGATAGTCTTTTAAGTCAAATTCTGACATCTTTACTCCTTTGCGGTTTATACACCCGCGCGTATGGCCAAACTAAGACCTAATGATCGTACAGTCACCATCCCCGCGCAGAACGGAATCAAAACCACCTTTTTTGTGGATAGAAAAGACTATAATGGGGATTTTATTGTCCCGCATCAAGGTTACAGCCGCTGAGTCCATAACGCGAAGGTCATCAGCTAAGACTTTTTGATAGGTTAAATGATCGAAACGCACAGCATCCGGTGTTGTCTTTGGATCAGCATTATACACACCGTCAACTTGTGTGCCTTTTAACAGGGCCGTGCAATTCATTTCCGCAGCGCGCAAGGCCGCCGCTGTATCCGTTGTGAAATAAGGGTTACCTGTACCAGCAGCGAATATAACAACCCTGCCTTTTTCCATGTGCCGAACGGCCCGGCGGCGTATATAGGGCTCACAGACTGTTGTCATAGGAATGGCTGACATCACGCGCGTAGAGATACCTCTGCGCTCCAGCGCGCTTTGCATAGCCAGCGCGTTCATCACTGTAGCCAGCATTCCCATATAATCAGCGGTCGAGCGTTCAATACCGCCAGCGGCTGCGGACAATCCACGGAAAATATTACCCCCGCCGATCACAAGCGCGACTTGGACGCCGTTATCGTGAACCTGCGCAATTTCACCGGCGATACGGTCTGTCGTCGAAACATCAATACCGTAGCTTTGATCCCCCATCAAAGCTTCACCGGAGACTTTGAGCAGAACCCGTTTATATGCGTAATCCTGAGACATCTGTTCCCCCCCAACACAGTGCAAAGCCATGCTGATTCACCCGAATAATAACGAATGAAGCCCCGCATGCCAGAAGAATGGCACACGGGGCTTCATTTTTTTAACTAAAAACGGGCTTAAGAGCCAGCAACAGCCGCTGCAACTTCGGCTGCGAAGTCTTCTTGTTTTTTCTCAATACCTTCGCCAAGCTCCATACGGGTGTAAGCCGAGAGCTTGATATCAGCGCCGATGGCTTTCGCTTCGTCTTCGACAACCTGAGCGATAGAGCGCTCTCCGTCCATAACGAAAACTTGTGTTGTCAAAACTGATTCCTTAAAGAATTTGGTCATCCGGCCTTCGACCATCTTCTCAATAATGCTCTCAGGCTTACCGGATTCGCGGGCTTCATCACCCAGCATCTGGCGCTCTTTAGCCACCACGGTCGCATCAAGGTCTTCGACATTCAACGCCAGCGGGTTCGTCGCAGCAACATGCATCGCGATTTTTTTACCCAGTTCAGCAAGTTTATCTTTGTCTCCAGAGGACTCGAGCGCAACAAGAACACCGATTTTACCCATACCGTCAACAACGCTATTATGAATATAACCCGTAACGACGCCTTCAGAAACTTCGAGGGCGTCCATCCGGCGCAAAGACATGTTCTCGCCAATTTTACCAACCAGGCTGGTCAGGTAATCAACAACGCTCACGCCCGCTTTGGTTTGCGCAGCTTGCAAACCCGCAAAATCACCGGCTGTCAGGGCGAGATTTGTGATCTCGGCAACAGCGCCTTGAAATGCCTCATTGCGCGCAACGAAATCGGTTTCTGAATTAACTTCAACCACAGCGCCTTTGGTGCCGTCAATCGCAATAGATACAAGACCCTCAGCCGCAACACGTCCAGCTTTCTTGTCTGCCTTAGCGATACCTTTTGTGCGCAGCCAATCGATTGCGGCTTCGAGGTCACCGTCTGTTTCTGTAAGGGCTTTTTTGCAATCCATCATGCCTGCTGACGTTTGATCGCGCAGGTCTTTTACAAGTTTGGCCGTAATTTGAGCCATGATACTCTCCTGAAAATAAGGGCGGCGCGTCAGCACCGCCAGTGATTATCGGTTAAGCAGACTTCGCCGCTTCCTGATCAATTTTTGCGCGCGGAGGTTTACCCGCAAGAAGCTCTTTGGCTTGCTCGATCCATTCACCGCTGACGATCTTACCTTTAAGGTCAAGCTCAGCATCAAGCTTTGCTGTACCGGCCTCATCAAGCTGTGCGATTTGCTTGAGAGATGTGATACCAACGCTTTCGAGCTTTTGCTTGTAAGTCGGGCCAACACCATCAATCAGAGAAATGTCATCAGGATTGCCGGATACTTCAGCCGCAGGTGTTTCAACGACAGGAGCCGCCACTTCAACCGGAGCTTCGATTGCCATTTCAACAGGCGCAACAGCCGCGCCGATATCAATACCGACACTCGCCTGCGCTTCAGTCATTCCATCAAGAACAGCGTCGGCAATCAAATCACAATAAAGGCTAATTGCGCGCGCCGCATCATCATTGCCGGGAATTGGGAAATCCGCAGAATCAGGGTCACAATTCGTATCCAAAATCGCAATAACCGGAATACCCAAACGGCGGGCTTCTTTAATAGCAATACCTTCCTTGTTTGTATCAATAACAAACATCAGATCCGGCTTGCCGCCCATATCTTTGATTCCGCCGAGCGCCTTTTCAAGCTTTTCCATTTCGCGGGTTAGCTTGAGCGTTTCTTTCTTGGTCAAACCGCTGGAGGCTTCGTTTTCCATCATCGCTTCTAGTTCGCGCAAACGGCTGATAGATTTGGAAATGGTCGTCCAATTTGTCAGCATACCCCCAAGCCAGCGGTGATTGACGTAATATTGCGCGCAGCGTTTTGCAGCGATAGCAACAGGCTCGGAGGCCGCACGTTTTGTTCCAACGAATAGAACACGTCCGCCTTTGGCTGCGATATCACGCGCTTGCACCAAAGCTTGATGCAAAAGAGGAACCGTCTGGGACAGGTCCATAATATGGATATGAGAGCGTGCACCAAAAATATAAGGTGCCATTTTTGGGTTCCAGCGATGTGTTTGGTGACCAAAGTGAACCCCAGCCTCTAAAAGCTGACGCATTGAAAATTCTGGTAAAGCCATGGATATCTCCTTGTTTCCGGTTGGCCAAGACACGGGGTGTGAAGACATTTGTCTCACCGGAATCGATGAAGGCCTATATGGCAAACACCGTAACCCGTGTGCGAATTGAGCGCGCCGTATAACAGGAATACGCGCAGGTGCAAGCATTAATTAAGCTGCGATTTCTTCAATCGTTTCAATAATCTGAGTAGCCTTCATCGCCTGCTGGATTTTTGCATCAATACCAAACTGGTGCGCCACACGCCACTGTGCCTCGCGCTGATTGCCCAATGGAATAATCACGTCCAGAAATCCCGATTTTTCATAAGGCATATTTTCAAGGCCTTCGAGACAGGATTGAAAGATATCAAGCTGCTCAGCCGTACCTGTGCGCAGCCGAACTTGAAGCCCTTTAACCGAGGGCGCGTCCGCCACTTCCAACGGCTCAATCGCGTTCGTAAAGATTTTAAGTTCACCGTCCCGCTCATCAACGGCCGCGTTGATAATAATCAGCGCGCCCGCACTCAAGGCCTCGCGATTTGTCCCCAGCAAGTCTTCACCCACGAAAACCTCATAGTCCCCCGTTGGGTCGGATAGGCTCACATAGGCAAAGCGTTTGTTGCGCTTTGACATGCGCTCTTGGCGGCGACGCACGACACCCGCAAGCTTCATCGCCCGCGCGCCGGAGCGGTAAGCATCCTCAATATCAATGGCCATAACCGTTTTCTTGCGCTGCAAGTGATCCGCATAGCTCTCAAGCGGGTGTCCGCCCAAGTAAAACCCAATCGCGCCAAGCTCGTGATCTAATTGCTCAATATTACTCCAGATCGGAGTTTCGGGAAGCTCGGGCTCAACCATTTCAACATCCACGCCGCCAAAGAGACTATTTTGCGCCGAAGCGCGCTCTTGCGCCGCCCGCGCACCGATAGACTGAAGCGTTGCGGCCGAGGCCAAAGAGCGGGCACGGTTGGGTTCCAGATTATCAAACGCGCCGCCGCGCGCCAAGTTTTCAAAAGCGCGTTTGTTGACGATACGCGTGTCAACACGGCGGGCAAAATCAAATAAATCTTTGAACGGCCCGTCTTTCTCGCGAATATCGACCACATGCCGCATCGCCTCAACCCCGACATTTTTGAGCGCGCCGAGCGCATAAAGTACAGCTCCGTCAGCCACTTCGAAATCCGCAAAAGAACGGTTCACACAAGGCGGGTCAATTTTGATGTCCATGCGTTTGGCTTCTTGGTAAAATTGCGCCAACTTCTCCACATTCGCGATATCCAAGCTCATGGTCGCCGCCACAAATTCCGTCGGATAATAGGCTTTCAGATAAGCCGTTTGGAAAGAGATCATCGCGTAGGCGGCCGCGTGGGATTTGTTAAACCCGTAGCCTGCAAATTCGTTCACAAGCTCAAAGATATGATCGGCCTGCCCGGAGTCGACGCCGCGCTCTACAGCGCCTTCGACGAAACGGTTCTTTTGACGCGCCATTTCATCTTTGTCTTTTTTACCCATCGCCCGGCGCAAAATATCCGCTTCGCCGAGCGAATATCCGGACAAAACTTGCGCAATCTGCATCACCTGTTCTTGGTAAATGATAATACCATAAGTCTCTTCAAGGATCGTTTTGAGGCTCTCATGCGGATAGGCGATATCAACGCGGCCAAATTTACGGTCTATATAAGTATCGATGTTTTTCATCGGCCCCGGACGGTATAGCGAGATCAAAGCGGTGAGTTCTTCAATCGTGTCGGGCGCCATTTTGCGCAGGGTATCGCGCATGCCCGAGCTTTCAAGCTGAAACACACCTGCCGATAAGCCATCCGCAAGCGGTTTATAAGCCTTTGGATCTACCGGGCTCTGTTTATCAATGTCCAATTCAATGCCTTGCGCGGCAAGATACTTTACGGCACGGTCAATGACGGTAAGTGTTTTGAGGCCAAGAAAGTCAAACTTTACCAGTCCGGCTTTTTCCGCCCACTTCATGGTAAATTGCGTCGCTGGAATATCCGATCTAGGATCCCGGTATAGCGGCACAAGCTCAGTGAGCGGGCGGTCACCGATCACAACACCCGCCGCGTGAGTGGACGCATTTCGGTAAAGCCCTTCGAGCTGTAAAGCGATATCTAAAAGCTCGCGCACGGCGGGCTCGCTTGCCCGCGCCTCTTGGAGCCCCTTCTCCATTTTAATCGCTTCGGATAATGTTACAGGATTGGCAGGGTTTGAGGGCACAAGTTTTGCGAGCCTATCAACTTGGCCCAGAGGCATTTGCAGGACGCGTCCAACATCACGAACCACTGCGCGCGCTTGCAGCGTACCAAAGGTGATAATATGCGCGACCTGCGCGTCGCCATATTTTTCCTGAACATAATGAATGACCTCGCCGCGGCGTTCTTGGCAAAAATCAATATCAAAGTCGGGCATTGAGACCCGTTCGGGATTCAGGAACCGCTCAAACAGTAGACCGTATCTAAGCGGGTCAAGGTCTGTAATTGTAAGTGCCCAAGCGACAACGGAGCCCGCGCCAGAGCCCCGCCCCGGGCCAACGGGAATGCCTTGCTGTTTTGCCCATTTGATAAAATCGGAAACGATCAAGAAATACCCCGGAAATCCCATTTGCCGGATGACGCCAAGCTCAAAGTCGAGACGTTCAAAGTAATCTTCACGGCTGGTGGCGGGTTCAACTGTATCAAGGCGGGCCTCCAGACCCGCACGCGCTTCTTGGGCGAGGATATCGCCCTCACTTTGTGATCCATCGCCAAAGTTAGGCAGGATCGGATCTCGTTTTTCGGACTTAAACGCGCAGCGGCGCGTAATATCTATTGTGCTTTCAATCGCTTCGGGAATGTCCTTGAAAAGCTCAAGCATCTGCTCTTCAGACTTAAAATAATGCTGCTCGGAAACCTTGCGGCGGTCTTTCTCAAGAACATAGCTGCCCTCGGATATAGCGAGCAGTGCATCATGAGCTTTATGCATTGTTGGATCGAGAAAATAAGGTTCATTTGTCGCGACCAGCGGCAAATCTTTTTCGTACGCCCAGTCTATGAGTGTTTTTTCCGCTTCAATTTCATGTGAAAGACCGTGCCGTTGTAGCTCCACGTAAAGTCGATTAGGGAAAAACCTGACCAGCTTATCAAGCCATTTTTCCGCCTCTTCGAAACGGCCTTGGCAAATTAGCTTATTGAGCGCGCCGTCCGGCCCGCCCGTCAAGGCGATAACGCCTTCGCACCGCTCTTTGAGGCGCGACACGCTCACATGAGGAAGGTCCGTCGCTTCAACATCCAAAAAGGACGCACTAGACAGCGCCATGAGATTTTCATACCCGGCTTCGCTCTGCGCCAGCAGCGCAATCGTGCCGTCAGGTTCACGGCGAATTTCCCCGGGTTGAGACTCAAGCTCTAAATCCAGAGACAGCGTAACACCGATAATCGGTTGAATGCCCTGCCCGGACATAATTTCAGAAAACTCAAGCGCCCCGCACATATTGTTAGTATCGGTCAGGCCGAGTGCGGGCATCCTCCAACTTCGGCACCGCGCCGCCGTCTCTTTAATTTTGAGCGCGCCCTCGAGCATTGAATAGGGCGAGCGGGAACGCAAATGTACAAATTGAGGCTGTCGTCCCGCCATAAATAGTCCTACTTAACTAGCCGCCAATAACCATCATCCAGATTGTCATCATAGACACGAATCCTGCCATAATGATACCCGCGCTGACGTCCATAACAAGTTGCTTCATGATCTTATCCTCACTCTTATTTAATTGTTCATGCTTTGTTCTACTCCATAATACGCATTTATGTCAATGATTTTTCTGGACAAATTTCTATGCACCCTCAATGTGCCCACATGCATACACATTATTCTCCCAAAACCGCCGCTGCTGTTATCATTGCCAATATGGTCGGCATGGGTGTTTTCACCAGTTTGGGGTTCCAACTCGTCGATATTCAAGACGGCTTTCCTATACTTATGCTTTGGCTCCTAGGCGGCATTGCAGCCCTGTGCGGCGCGGCCTCTTACGCTGAGCTGGGCGCCGCCCTGCCACGCTCCGGCGGCGAGTATAATTTTCTTGGCCGTATTTATCATCCACTTGCAGGGTTTATATCGGGATGGGTCTCAGCCACGATTGGCTTTGCCGCGCCGATTGCAGCGATTGCCATCGCCTTCGGGGTCTATACCGCCGAAGTAATCCCCGGAGAGCATACACGCTGGATCAAGCCGCTAGCAATTGGGCTTGTCCTCATTGTGACGTGGATTCACGCCCGAAACAGAACCAGCAGCGGGCATTTTCAAATGATTTTCACAGCCATAAAAATAGCGCTCATTCTTGCCTTTTGCATATCCGCTCTGTGGCTCGTTCCAGAACCGCAAGCCGTTCGTCTCATGCCCGTCGCATCCGACATAAATATTATGACAAGTTCCGCCTTCGCCGTCGCGCTGATTTATGTAACCTATGCCTATACAGGCTGGAATGCCGCAACCTATATCAGCGGCGAGCTTGAAAACCCGCAAAAGCACCTCCCGCTCATTTTGATCCTTGGTACAGGGCTGGTAATGCTCATCTACCTACTACTCAATTATGTTTTCTTACGCGTTGCGCCGGTCGGCGAAATGGCCGGACAAGTCGAAATCGGCTATATTGCGGCGCGCAGCGCATTCGGTGATGTCGGCGGCAGGATTGCAGGCGGAATGCTAGCGCTTCTTTTAATCTCGTCTGTCAGCGCGATGACACTTGCTGGCCCAAGGGCCTTGCACGCGATTGGACAGGATTTTTATCCGCTCCGGTGGCTCGCCGTGACAAACAAAGACGGAGTTCCGCATATCGCTATTTACCTGCAATCCATTATTGCGGTCATCTTCATTCTCACATCGAGTTTTAAATTCATCATGGTCTTTGCTGCTGCCATGCTGGCCTTTAATAGCTTCTTGACCGTTTTTGGCGTCTTTGTATTGCGCTGGAGAGAACCCGCTCTGGAGCGCCCTTATAAAACATGGGCCTATCCGGCCACGCCCATTATATATTTGCTGATCACGGGATTTACGCTGATTTACGTTATCCAAGACAACCCGCTACAAGCTCTCTTTGGCCTTGGGATCATCGTCTCGGGCGGTTTGTTTTATCTGGTCTCGAACCGGCGACATAACGCAGATCATAACCAAGAACAGAATGATCTTGATGAAGGTTAGGTTTAAGCTGGAGGCGCTTTTATAATGGCCGGTTTAAACGGAATAATGAGACCGTCTCGGACGGTCACCACGCGGTCCATGAAGGGAATTAATCCCATATTGTGTGTCGCAACAAGCACAGAGACACCTTCGCGGCGAGTCAGCTCAAACAAGCTCTTGAATACAGAGTTGGACGTATTTGGATCAAGATTACCCGTCGGTTCATCTGCTAATAATATTTGAGGCTTATTGGCGATAGCCCGCGCAATTGCGACGCGCTGCTGTTCCCCGCCAGACATTTGTGATGGCTTGTGGGTCATACGCGCGGATAATCCCATAAGGGTCAATAGACGCTCGGCCTCGGCTTCGGCAGGGCCGCGTTTTTGTCCGGCAATCATTTGCGGTATCACAACATTGTCGACGGCTGAGAATTCCTTGAGTAAGTGATGAAACTGATAGACCACGCCTATTGTTTTGCGGCGAATAGCGGTGCGAACATCATCAGACAGTTTAAGGCACTCGCGCCCGTTAATATAAACTTCGCCGGAATTTGGTTTTTCAAGCAGCCCCGCCGCATGCAGCAAGGTTGATTTTCCCGAACCGGAGGGGCCGATGAGTCCAACCATTTCGCCGGGGTAAATATCTATATCCGCGCCCGCCATGACGTTGAGCATCCCGCCCCCTGATTTATAGGAGCGGTGCAAATTACGGACAGATAATATAGGGCGGCGCTTACTCATATCTCAAAGCATCCACAGGGTCAGTATTAGCGGCGGACAGCGCCGGAAAGAATGTTGCGATAGCAGAAATAACAAACCCGCAAAGAGCCACGGTTATCACCTCTGACCAGACGATTTTTGCCGGAATTCCGCCAGAAAGCTGATAAACGTCCGCTGGAAACAGCTCTGTTCCAGTGACGGTTTCGATGATCAACTGTACCACGTCGATATTCACGCAGATCAAGACGCCGAGTATCAATCCCGTAAGTGTGCCAAGGAAACCAATGGTCGATCCGGCGATAAAGAAAATACGCAGCACTGACGCGCGTGTCCCCCCAATCGTGCGCAAGATCGCGATATCTTTGGATTTATTTTTCACCAGCATGATCATTGCCGCCAAAATCGGGAACGTTGAAATAATGACGACAAGAACAAAAATCATACGCATCGCCACCTGCTCTGTGCGCAGAGCCGTCGCGATAGTATCGTTCTTATCTTTCCAGGTTTGAATCCAGACGGGCTCGCCTGCGGCTTGTTTGATCGGCTCAATCATACGGTCAATATCATCAGGGTTATTAAGCCGGATTTGAATTTCCCCGCTTTTTTTACCACCGGAAAACAGTAAATTAGATTGATCGAGTTCCATGTAAATATAGCTGACGTCTGCCTCATACAGACCCAGTTCAAATATTGCCCCAACCGTATAGTTCTTTGTGATCGGCGTGGGCGGCCCGATGGCCGATGAACGTGTGCGCGGAGATAGGATTGTCACCCGGTCGCCGACGCTAAGACCCAGTGAGCTAGCCAAATGAACACCCATAGCAATTTCGTGCTCTGCGCCGCGTCCCTGCCCGAAACCGTTCAGATTGCCATATTGAATATTATTAGCAATCAGCTCAAATTTGCTGAGGTTTTCCGGCGAAATACCGATAACTTGCCCCACCTTAATTTGGCCGTTGGCCTGAATACCCGAGAGGTTTTCGGAAAATTCAAACGCTTTATCAACGCCGGGCAGCGCCGCAAGACGTCCCTCAAGCGCTTTCATCGCGTCAGGATTGGGCTGCGGGTTGGACGACGCCACATACATGTGCCCTTGGGAGCCCACATATAGCTCGATCAATGTCTCCCGAAAGCCGTTCATGATCGACATAATCGTGATCATCGCCATGATCGCAAGCATGATGCATGTGAAAGAAATCACGGCGATAATAGCCACGCCGCCTTCGTTTTTCTTAGCGCCTAGATAACGCCGCGCGATTTGCCGCTCTACCTGCCCGAAAGGCGGGTTTTGTCCGCCGGCGGCTTTTTTAGGTAATGAGGTGGGCGCGTTCACAGGTCTAGCCTTCAAATGCCGCAGAGATGAAATTAATTGCGGCTTCGGGGCTCATACTTTGCCGCTCACCGCTCGCGCGGGTTTTAACCTCAACGATACCCTCTTTGAGGCCGCGTGGGCCCACAACAATCTGAAAGGGCAATCCGATAAGGTCCATACGTGAAAATTTCACACCGCCCCGATCCGCTTTGTCATCATATAGCGGGTCAACACCCGCTTGGGTCAGCTTGCCATAGATATCTTCGCAGACTTTATCCGTTTGCTCATCACCTGTTTTTAAGTTCAAGATACCCGCTCCAAACGGCGCGACAGACTTGGGCCAAATGATGCCGTCTGCGTCATGACTGGCTTCGATAATACCGCCAACAAGCCGCGAGACACCAATCCCATAAGAGCCCATCATGACCGCAACGTCCTTGCCGTCAGGGCCCGTCACTTTAGCGTTCATGGGTTTGGAATATTTATCGCCAAAATAAAATATATGCCCGACCTCAATGCCGCGCGCAGACAGGCGCTTGTCCTGGGGCACTGCTTCGAACGCCTCCGCGTCATGCATTTCGTCCGTCGCAGCATAAAGCGAGGTTCGCTCATCAACTATACCCTGTAAATCGGACTGAAAATCCACATCGCCCGGAGCGGGCATATGGACCAAGTCAGCATGGCAAAACACTTCACTCTCACCGGTCTCGGCAAGGATAAGAAACTCGTGTGAGAGTTCCCCGCCAATAGGCCCTGTATCAGCCCGCATCGGGACGGCCTTTAGGCCTAACCGGGCGTAAGTATTCAAATAAGCAACAAACATCCGGTTGTAGGACTTTCGGGCGTCTTCGGGCGAAATATCGAACGAATAAGCATCTTTCATCAGGAACTCTCTACCGCGCATCACACCAAAACGAGGTCTTCGCTCATCGCGAAATTTCCACTGAATATGATAGAGGTTTTTAGGTAAGTCCTTGTAAGAGCGAACATAAGAGCGGAAAATATCCGTGATCATGTCTTCGTTGGTGGGGCCATAGAGCATTTCGCGCTCACCGCGATCCGTCATCCGCAGCATTTCTGGCCCGTAAGCATCATACCGGCCCGTTTCTTTCCACAGGTCAGCAGATTGTATGGTCGGCATGAGCATTTCGATTGCGCCCGCTTTGTTTTGCTCTTCGCGAACAATTTGCTCAATTTTTTTAAGAACCTTAAAGCCAAGCGGCAACCATGAATAAATCCCGGCGCTGTTTTGCTTCACCATACCGGCTCTGAGCATATATTTATGCGACGCGATTGTCGCTTCGGCAGGCGTTTCTTTTAGAAGCGGTAAAAAATAATGCGACAGGCGCATGGCGCGTTCCCTTATTTGTTTTGTAGTGGCTTAGCGGCTCGCGCCGATTGTCACAAGCATAGCTCTTCCTTGAAGACGCTAATTAGGGTTAATTTGTGGTAAATTCATGGCTTATTCGCCTTTGTAAAGCGCAAAAGTTTCCCAGCTTACGAGATCAAAAATTATGACCGCGCATACAACGACCCAAATGAGCGTCGCAACGAGTGTTGTCATTATGACTTTGCGCTTCATTTGGCTATCTACAGGCGCGCCCGGTTCCGTGCCCTTGACGATATTATTTTCTTCGGCCTGACCGCGAACGCCCATGGGCAGAACAGCAAACAAGGTCACCCACCAAATCAACAGATAAACAACCAGCATTGAAAACGGTGCCATTAGTGATCCTCTTGAGGCGTTTCCATAAGTTCGATGAGCACGCCGCCCGCATCTCCAGGGTGAAGGAAGATTACAAGCGTTCCATGCGCGCCAATTCGCGGCGTTCCTAGCACGCGCATACCCCGCTGCGCCATAGCCACGCTTGCGGCATTTATGTCTTCAACTTCAAAGCATATGTGATGCTGCCCCCCCTTGGGATTCTTTTCAAGAAAGCGGGTAATGGGAGATCCATCACCGTAAGGCTCAATCAATTCAACTTGTCCGCTCGGCAAATTCACAAAAGCGAACGTAACACCTTGCGGCGCTAAAATCTGAGGCTCTGTAATGTCTGTTACGCCAAACACATGGCGGTACATTTTAATGGCGGCCTGAATATCAGGAACGGCAACACCGACATGATTTAAGGGACCAAGCATCATTAAACCTTGTGTGCTGTGACATCGACCACGGCCCGCTTGCCTGTCGCGTTTTTGATGTGCTGTCTGACTTTGGAGCGGATTTTATCTTCGACCAGATCCTCGTCTTGTTTCGCATTTTTGGAGAGACGCCGAAAAACAGATTCGGCTACATCTGCGACCTCATCCAGAAGACCATCAAGAATTTCACCTTTATCGCCTTCGGGGAAACCGCTGATACGCGGCTCTGGCCCGGACAGTATTTTGCCCTGCTGGTTATAAACCAGACTGAGGCCCACATGCCCGGCATAGGCCATTTTACGGCGAAGGCGCAGACCATTATCAGCGGCGGAGACGATCGCATTGCCGTCTTGGTGAAGCCGCCCGTTAGGCACGACATCAATAATTTGAGGGCCGTTTGGCGCGAGCAAGATCACTTCGCCATTATGCGGCGCAAGCGCTTTTTTTATCCCGAGTGATCTCGCCAAAGCCGCATGCCGCAAGAGGTGACGGCGCTCGCCGTGAACGGGGATCGAAATATCCGGCTGCGCCCATTCGTACATTTGCTCAAGCTCGCCCCGGCACGGGTGGCCGGACACATGAATGGGTCGGTCTTTTTCTGTAACGATATCAATACCTTCGTCTGCCAAAGCATTTTGCAGCGCAAAGATCCCCTTCTCATTTCCGGGGATAATTTTGGATGAGAAAATAACGACATCGCCTTTGCGAAATTTAACATTGCGGTGATCATTATTCGCGATCCGGGATAATGCTGCTCGCGGCTCGCCTTGGCTGCCGGTGCATAAATACAGGACGTGCTCTTGGGGCATATTGGCGGCTGTTTCTTCTTCAACAAACGATCCAACACCTGACAGGAGCCCCACAGATTTAGCCGCCCGCGTCATGCGGTGCATGGAGCGGCCAACAAGGCACACCGAGCGCTGATTATCTTTGGCCGCCATCATCACGCTTTCGAGGCGCGCGACATTGGAGGCAAAAGACGCCACAGCTACGCCTTTGCCTTTATACTCACTGATCAATTTTGTGAGCTCTTCGCGAACCCCCGCTTCCGACCCTGCATATCCCGGGGAAAACACATTTGTCGAATCGCAGATCATCGCGAGCACGCCCTCCTCTTTTAAACGGCTGAGGGCCTCCGTATCTATAGGATCACCAATTTGCGGGTCATTATCAATCTTCCAATCTCCGGTATGATAGACAACCCCCAAAGGCGTGCGAATGATCAAGGCGTTTGGCTCCGGGATCGAGTGCGTTAGCGTTAAATATTCCAAATCAAACGGGCCTAGATCGAAACGGCCCTTTAAAGGAATTTCGCGCAAATCGACTTTGTCCAAAAGGCCAAATTCCGAGAGGCGGTCTTTGACAAGCCACATCGTAAACGGCGTCGCGTAGACCGGACATTTTAGACGCGGCCACAGCCGCGCAAGCGCGCCCATATGATCCTCGTGCGCATGTGTCAGGACAATGCCAAGTAAATCTTTGCTGCGCTCCTCGATGAATTGCGTGTCGGGCATAATGATTTCGACGCCCGGCGTATCAGCCCCGCCAAATGTAACGCCAATGTCAACAATGATCCACTTACGCGCCCCTTCCCTGCCAAAGCCAAAAAGGTTCAAGTTCATGCCTATTTCGCCGCTACCGCCGAGCGGCAGGAATACAAGTTCATCTTTGGATTTTGTCATAGCCCGCTTATACGGCGCGGGGCTTTTTATTCAACTGCCATATCTCATACAGGCCATTAATCGTCAGTTGTGAGTCGTAGACATCAATCGTCTCGGACGAACCCTCGAAAAGCGATGCAACCCCGCCGGTGCCGATGACAGTAAAATCCTGACCATGTTCAGCTTTGATACGGTTTACAAGCCCGTCAATGAGGCCGATATAGCCCCAAAAAATTCCGGACTGCATGGCTTCGACTGTGTTTTTCCCTACGACAACATCGGGTTTTTTGATGGCAATACGCGGAAGCTGGGCCGCCGCTTCGTGAAGGGCTTTGACTGAAAGGTTAATCCCCGGCGCAATAATGCCGCCATCAAAGTAACCGTCGCCGGAAATGACATCAAAGGTTGTCGCTGTCCCGCTATCAATAATGATAAGATCACCCTTGTAGGATTTGATGGCTCCAAGCGCGGTTACCAAGCGGTCCGCACCAACTTCACGCGGGTTATCTGTACGCACACCAATACCAACCTCTACGCCGTCCTCACCAACGATAATGGGCTCTGCTTTAAGGTGACGGCGAACGAGGTTACGCATATTAAACAGCGATTGCGGCACAACGGTAGAAATAACACATTCGCTAATATCGTTGAAGCTCAACCCCTGCATCGCTAAAAGCTGATGCAGCCAAACCGCATATTCATCAGCCGTGCGCGTGGCATCCGTAGCAATGCGCCATTCCACAATCCACTCTTTACTGTCATGTATGGCAAACAGCGTATTCGTGTTACCTGTATCAATAGCTAAAAGCATTATGCCCCCGTTTCATCTGCGCCGAAAAAGACATCACCCGCATGAACAGCGCGAATAGTGCCACCTGCAATTCGAACCTGCAACTCGCCATTTTCGCCAAGGTCTATGGCCTTGCCGGTAAAACTTTCCTGCGAAAGGCGAACAGTCACGTCACCGGGCAGATTAGCCGCGCGCGTTAACCAAGCCGTTCTTATGGGCGAAAACCCTTCTTTCAAAAGCAAATTTCGCCAATAGTCAAACTGCGCTGCTAGGACAGCCAAAGCGGCGTCCGGGCCGGTCATAACCGGCTCGGGCCCCACTAAGCGGTGCTCATCAATATGAGCCAATATGTGTGTAGCTCTCGTTTCAACGGCCTCGGGGTGCGAGACCAAATTCACACCGATACCAATTGCAATCCACCCTTGATCATTATGCGTCCCGGTTTCTAACAGAACGCCGGATACTTTCGCGCCACCGATCAATACATCATTAGGCCATTTCAGTGACATTTTTTCGGTGTCAATATAAACGGCCGCCAGATCATATACGGCCAAGGCCGCAGCAAAGCTGAGCAAAGCAGCCTGCTGCGTAGACCCGAAATGTGGATAGAGACCCGTGCAAAAAAGATTGCCGGATTCTGAGGCCCAAGGACGGCCTCTACGGCCTTTTCCCTTTGTTTGCTGATCGGCCCTAACCCATAGCGGGCCAAGATCACCGCTTTTAGCCAACCTAACGGCTTCGGCATTGGTGGAGCCAATTGTGCTGTGCGAAATAAACCGCAATGAATTTAGAACAAACTCGCCGCAGCAGACGTAATCCAGCCCTGCGTTGGCAGCGCAAGAAACGGTATAATCATTATGAAAATAAGCAGCGCAGAAAAACCGGATAACAAACGCAAAGACGTTGCAGGCTGTACAAATTCCCGATCACCTTCGTCAAACCACATAACCTTCACAATACGCAGATAGTAAAAGGCTCCGACAACACTGGCAACGAGCGCAATAACAACCAGCCAAATGAGCCCAGCCTCCATGGCCGGCGTAAACGCAAACCATTTACCAAAGAACCCAAGTAGCGGCGGAATACCCATCAGTGAGAACAAGAAGACGGAGAAAATAACTGCAAGGCTTTGATTGTTTTTTGAAAGGCCAGAGAGATCTGAAATTTCTTCAACCATACCGTCGCGAATACGCATCTGTAAAATACAGGCGAACACACCTACAACAGTAATCACGTAAATCGACATGAAGATCAACATACCGCGAATACCGGCTTCGCCGCCCGCCGCGAGCGGGACGAGCGCATATCCCATGTTCGCAATCGAAGAATACGCCATAAGCCGTTTAATATTCGTTTGCCGGAGCGCTCCGAACGCGCCGATTAACATCGACAAGACAGCGAAAATAATCACGACCTGTTGCCACTGACTCTCGATTTCGCCAAACGGGCCAACAAGAAGCCGCGCGATAAGGGCGATGGCTGCAAACTTGGGCGCACCCGCAAAAAAACCGGTAACCGGTGTTGGCGCGCCTTCATAGACATCCGGCGTCCACATGTGAAACGGAGCGGCTGATATCTTAAACCCAAGGCCGCAAAGCATGAAGACCATACCGGCGATAATACCAGAACTCATACCCTCTTGCGCAATAACCTCGGCTATACGTTCAAAATGAAGCGTTCCGGTAAAGCCGTAAACCAACGAGATACCGTAAAGAAGAAGACCCGATGATAACGCGCCTAATACAAAATATTTAAGTCCGGCTTCAGACGCACGCAGACTGTCACGGTGGAACGCCGCCATAATGTAAAGCGCTAAACTTTGCAGCTCTATACCAATATAAAGCGTCAGCAAGCTGTTAGCAGAAACCATGACGCTCATGCCCAACACCGCATAAAGCAGCAGCACGGAATACTCATATTGGTCGAGTTTCTCAGGGATAAGGTATGATTTAGAGAATAGAAGCGTTGCGGCCCCGGCCATACCAATGAAAAACTTCACATAGTGGCTATAAGCATCGACAATAATGGCGCCTTTAAACGCCGTACCCGTCGGCATGCCCAAAATAAATCCGGAAAACGCGTATAAAACCAAGATGGCCACAGCCATATAACGCACCAAATCGGTACGGTCTGTGGTTTTGGAAAACCCGAACCCCAGCAACATTGAGGATGAGAACGCCAGTAAAATTTCGGGAGCGATGGGCTGTAACATGGCTTAGGATCCCTGTGCGGTAGCCGCAGTAAAATCTGCAATGAGGCTGTCAACGGAGACAGCCGTAATATCGGTTATAAGCGAGGGGTAAACACCCAAAACAATGACCAAGACAGCCAACGGCGCAAGGATCAAAATTTCGCGCCCGGTCATATCCTCAATATCGTCAAGCTTCTCATTTGTCGGCTCCCCGAATATCACCGCCCTGTAAAGGTGCAGCGCATAGACAGCCGATAAAATCATACCTGTAGCTGCGCCGAGGCCTATCCATGGACTGACTTTAAAGCCGCCAATCATCGTCAGTATCTCGCCCACAAACCCACTTGTGCCCGGCAAGCCGACATTGGCCATGGTAAAGAGCATAACGAAGAACGCATAAACCGGCATACGTTTGACGAGGCCACCGTAAAAAGCAATTTCGCGCGTATGCATCCGGTCATAGATTATGCCGACACAAAAGAACAGCGCGCCCGAAATAAGGCCGTGTGAGAGCATCTGAAAAATCGCGCCTTGAATACCCTGCACATTGACTGCAAAAATCCCCATCGTCACAAAGCCCATATGCGCCACGGAGGAGTAAGCAATCAGCTTCTTCATGTCTTGCTGGCGGTAAGCCACCAGAGAGGTGTAGATAATCGCAATGATACTCATCCAGAAAATAAGCGGCGCAAATTGCAAGCTGGCCTCAGGAAACATCGGCAGCGAAAAGCGCAAGAAACCATACCCGCCCAGTTTGAGCAAAATACCCGCAAGGATCACGGATCCGGCCGTAGGCGCTTCAACGTGAGCATCAGGCAGCCAAGTGTGAACCGGCCACATTGGCATCTTGACCGCAAAGGATGCGAAAAAGGCAAACCAGAGCCACGCCTGCGCGCCTGCTGGAATGTTCAGCTCTTTGGACAATATACGGATGTCTGTCGTTGCGCTTCCCAGTTGCTGCGCGCCAAAATTATAAATCCATAAGATGGCAGCCAGCATCAGAACAGAGCCAAGCAGCGTGTAGAGAAAGAATTTATAAGACGCATAGACTTTGTTAGCCCCGCCCCAAACACCGATAATAATAAACATAGGGATCAAAACGGCCTCAAAGAAAAGGTAGAAAAGCACCAGATCAAGTGCGCAAAAAACGCCTATCATTAACGATTCTAAAATTAAAAACGCGACCATATAATCCAGCATCCGCGACTTGATCGACTTTTGGCTTGCTAAGATACAGAGCGGGGTGAGGAACGCCGTGAGTAAAATAAACAAGACAGAAATACCATCAACGCCCAAACGATATTCAATGCCGCCGCCGAGCCACGGTGTATCTTCGACAAATTGGAAGTCCGCTGTTGCCGGATCGAACGCGGCGACAAGCATGACGGATAAAATAAAGACAGCGGCAGATGTGACCAAGGCTACAAGCGGCGCGTTCTTCTCAAGCTGGCTTCGCGCTTCCTCTTTGGAAATACGCGCAATGAACATCATGAAACCAGCAACCAACATCGGCAAAAACGTGATCAGGCTTAGGATTGGAACATTCTCAAACATATTATGCTCCTACTGTCCGAAAGACGAGGGCTAGTATGACAGCCAACCCGAGTAACATAATGAAGGCATAATGGAATAAATACCCGCTTTGGATCGATGATAATCGTTTCGCGCCCGCCATAGCGGCAGCGGCAACGCCGTTAGGGCCAAATCTATCGATCAGACCAATATCGCCTTTTTTCCAGAACAGGTCACCCAGAACCTTCACGCCGCGCACAATCGTGGCGTCATAAATCTCGTCAATATACCATTTATTGAGTAAGAAACGGTAGAGAGGCCCGCCCTCGGATTTGAGGCGTTTTTCAACGCCGTTGTCATAAATATACATAAACCAAGCTATCACAAACCCAAGGACAGAGACCAGCAGAGGAGCCCAGAGAACCCACAGCGGAAAATCATGATGACCGCCGCCGTGTGACGCATCAGAGGCATGCCCCGTTTCCGCTGCCGCGTAGAGGTTTGTCGGAGCAAGCTCTGCATAAGACCCAGCCGGAAGCGCCTCTTGCCAGAAGTTCGCAGCGCCGTAGCCCATGAAGGAGCCATAGAAAAGCGCACCCGCAGCGAGAGCGCCAATGCCAAGAACAAACAAAGGCACCAGCATCACCATGGGAGACTCGTGTGCGTTATCCAGAACCTTCTTCTCGCCCCGGTGTTTACCGTGGAAGGTCATAAAGATAAGTCGCCACGAATAGAAAGAGGTCATCAAGGCCGCAATGACGCCCGCCCAGAAAGCAAAAGCCGCCTGAGCGCTGCCGCCCGCATAAGCCGCTTCGATAATGGCGTCCTTTGAGAAAAACCCAGCGAAGCCGATTTTCGTGCCCGGTATACCAATACCCGTGAGCGCGAGCGTTCCAATCAGCATCATAATATATGTGGTCGGGATGATCTTCCACGTCCCGCCCATTTTACGCATGTCCTGCTCGTGGTGTAGCGCGTGAATTACCGATCCCGCACCCAAGAACAACAGCGCTTTGAAAAACGCGTGGGTAAAGAGGTGGAACATCGCCGCATTATACGCGCCAATGCCCGCCGCAAAAAACATATAGCCTAGCTGAGAGCATGTCGAATAGGCGATGACGCGTTTAATGTCGTTTTGCACCAAGCCAACAGTAGCCGCAAAAAAGGCCGTGAACGCACCGACAACTGTAATGAACCCTGATGTCACAGGCGCCATTTCATAAATCGGATAGGCGCGGCAGACCAAGAAAACACCCGCCGTCACCATTGTTGCGGCGTGAATGAGGGCTGATACTGGTGTGGGGCCTTCCATGGCATCCGGGAGCCAAACATGCAGCACGAATTGTGCTGATTTGCCCATCGCGCCGATGAACAGCAAGAACGCAATAATTTCAATCGCGTTTAGCTCCAGCCATAAAAACGAGACAATGCGGTCTGAATTCTCAGCAATAGCGCCAAACACTGTGTCGAAATTAACCGATCCAAACACGAAGAAGATCATCATGACGCCTAAGGCAAGCCCAACATCGCCGACGCGGTTGGTCACAAAAGCCTTGATGGCGGCTGCGTTTGCAGAAGGTTTTTTATACCAAAACCCGATCAACAAATAAGAGGCAAGCCCGACGCCTTCCCAGCCAAAGAAGAGCTGGATAAAGTTATCCGCCGTTACCAGCATCAACATTGAGAACGTAAAGAGTGAAAGGTAAGCAAAGAAACGCGGTTTGGACGGATCTTCGCTCATGTAGCCCCAAGAATAGAGGTGCACCAGAGCCGAGACTGTGTTGACCACAACCAACATAACTGCCGTCAATGTATCAATTTTCAGCGCCCAATTGGCTTGGAGTCCGCCAACGTCCATCCAGCGCAGGATTTGAATGTCTGAGGTAACGTGGCCAAAGCCGACCTGAAACAAAGCCACCCAAGAGAGCACAGCCGATAAAATAAGCAGCGCCGTGGTGATAAACATTGAGGGTTTCTCACCGATTTTGCGGCCCAAAAGCCCCGCAATCAGAGCGCCGATCAGCGGCGCGAAGACGATTGTCTGAAACAGCATGATGCTAACCCTTCATCAAATCTATGTCTTCGACGGCAATGTTGCCGCGATTACGGAAATATACCACGAGAATTGCGAGCCCGACTGCCGCCTCAGCCGCCGCCACCGTGAGAACGAAAAGAGCAAATATTTGCCCTGCTATCGGATCATTACCCGCGGCAATCGGCATGTGCGCCGAAAAGGCGACGAAGTTGATGTTCACAGCGAGAAGGATCAACTCCACACACATCAGGATAACAATTACGTTTTTCCGGTTCACGAAAATACCAAAAACACCGATGGTGAAGAGTATCGCCGCAACAACGAGGTAATGGGATAGTCCGATACTCATGTGCCCACTCCCTGCCCCGGCTCAATGTCAACATGCTCGACGCCGGTTTCGCGGGTGCGATTGATTTGATCCGTGATGTTTTGCTTGCGAACACCGTCCCGTGTGCGAAGGGTCAGCACGATAGCGCCGATCATCGCCACGAGCAGGATGAAGCCTGTCGCCTCAAAGAAGAACGCATAATCCGTGTAAAGCACCCGGCCAATGGACTCCATATTCGAGACGTCTGCACTGGGCGCTTTGGGCGCGGCATCATCGCCTATGAAATATACAGCCCCTACCAATATCATTTCAGTCAGCAACAGCCCGGCGACAACAAGACCCGCACCGATATAGTCCAGAACGCCTTGCTTCATAGCCGCGAAATCGACGTCCAGCATCATAACAACGAATAGGAACAATACGGCGACGGCCCCGACGTAAACCATGACAAGAAGCAGCGCGATGAACTCAGCGCCCATCAACACAAACAAGCCCGCAGCCGAGAAAAACGTCAAGATCAAGAACATGACCGCGTGAACCGGGTTGCGCGCTGCCACCACCATAAAAGCGGAGCCCACGGCAATTGTGGCAAATAAATAAAATGCGATGACTGTTAGCACAATAAGATCAATCCCTTTTTCCGCGCCGCTCTAGCGGTACGGTGCATCCATTTCCAGATTTTTTGCAATTTCCCGCTCCCAGCGATCCCCATTGGCAAGAAGCTTGTCCTTGTCATAATAAAGCTCTTCGCGGGTCTCGGTTGCAAATTCAAAATTTGGCCCTTCGACAATTGCGTCAACCGGGCAGGCCTCCTGGCAAAACCCACAGTAAATACATTTGACCATATCAATATCGTAGCGCGTTGTGCGGCGCGATCCGTCTTCGCGAGGCTCCGCTTCAATGGTAATCGCTTGCGCCGGGCAAATGGCCTCACATAGCTTACAGGCAATACAGCGTTCTTCACCGCTCGGGTAGCGGCGCAGCGCATGCTCGCCCCTGAAACGTGGAGAGAGCGGGCCCTTTTCAAACGGATAATTAATTGTGACTTTGGGGCGAAAAAAATACTTCATTGCCAACACAAAAGCGCCAATGAAATCCAGCAGGAGCGCGCCGCGAATGATTTGCTTGATACGTGTCATCTCTATCCCCTAAGCAATCTTGTCGCCAAAGAATGTCACCCACGTCGCGACAAAAATCACGGCAGCAATGGAGGTCGGCAAGAAAACCTTCCATCCAAGGCGCATCAATTGATCATAGCGGTAACGTGGGACAATCGCTTTAACGATCGCGAACATGAAGAACATGAATAGGCATTTCAAACTGAACCAAAACACGGGCGGGATAATCGGCTTATCCCAACCCAAGTCAATCGGTGCATGCCAACCGCCCAGGAACAAAATCGTAAACATGGCGCACATCAAGGTCATATTCAGGTACTCGCCAAACATAAACAGCAAATAAGGCGTCGAAGAGTATTCCACCATGAAGCCAGCAACCAGTTCGGATTCAGCTTCGGGCAAATCAAATGGCGGACGGTTTGTTTCAGCTAACGCTGAGATAAAGAACAAAACTCCCATATAAAACATAGGGATAGCCAGAACTAATGACCACGGCTTGGAAAAATCAAGCATAAACATATGCCATTGCCAAAACCCGCCCGCCTGCGCGTCAACAATATGTGTCAGGTTCATAGACCCAACCAAAAATATAACCGTCAGGATAATAAATCCGATTGAGACTTCGTAGGAAATCATTTGCGCCGCAGACCGGAGAGAGCCCATAAAAGGATATTTTGAGTTAGAGGCCCAACCGCCAATGATAATGCCGTAAACACCAAGCGACGAGATCGCGAGAACGTAAAGAACGCCAATATTAATGTCCGACATGACCCAACCCGGCGCAATCGGCACAACTGCCCATGCCAGAAAGGCCGTCACTAACGTAATCAGCGGAGCCAAAATAAACAGTGTTTTATCTGATCCCGCCGGAATAATAATTTCTTTGAAAACAAATTTCAGCAAATCAGCAAATGACTGCAACAAACCAAAAGGCCCGACCACGTTGGGTCCGCGGCGCATTTGCGCTGCTGCCCAGACTTTACGGTCCATCAAAATTAAGAAAGCCAAGATTACTGATAGAATAAGCACAAAACCTGTCACTTGCAGAAATTTAAGCCCAAACCACGCTAGTGGCGACAATTCTGACCAAAACTGAATGAGCGTCATCATTATTCCGCCGCCTCTTTGATGTTTGCACTTTCGCCTAAGGCTGAACATTCCGCCATAACATTTGACGCGCGCGCGATCGGGTTGGTCATATAAAAATCAGTAACCGAATTTATGAAATCACCGCTATCCACTTTACCTGATGCGCCTAGCTTGGATGGATCAAAGTCGGCCGCACTGTCGTGGCCAGGCGCGTAATCAAGTCCGGCAAACGTTGGGTGATCAGCAAATAATTTCTCACGAAGTTCATCAAGGTTATCGTATGGCAAAACCCGGCCCGCATGCGCTGACAGCGCGCGAATAATCGCCCAGTCTGCTTTTGCCTCGCCTTTGGGCGCAACAGCCGCAAACGCCATTTGAACGCGGCCTTCTGTGTTGACATAAAGACCGTCTTTTTCTGTGTAGGCCGCGCCCGGCAGAATGATATCTGCGACATGCGCGCCGGCATCCCCGTGGCTCCCTTGGTAGATTACAAAAGATGAGCTAAGCTTAGACGTATCAAGCTCGTCCGCGCCCAAGAGGTAAACCGTGTCCAATTCGCCCTCAGCGGCAGAGGCAAGTATTTGCGCTGTATCTTTTCCGCCTTCGCCCGGCACAAACTCCATGTCGAGGCCCGCAACGCGGGAGGCTGCCGTGTGAAGCACATTGAAGCCGTTCCAGCCGTCTTTAACAACCTTGAACTTGACGGCTAGATCACCACACAGTTTCAATATTTTATCACCATCTTCGCGGGTCAGCGCGCTTTGACCGATAATGATCATCGGGTTTTTGGCGGACTTAAATTTACGCGCAAACCCTTTGGTAGAGGTCAAAAGCGCCTCAATATCTTGAGTGCTACGTCCAAGATGTTCGTAAGGATATGTGAGATCAACGGCCTCGCCAATCATTGCAATAGACAATTGATCGTTAAGCCACGTCTTACGAATGCGGGTATTAATGAGCGGCGCATCCATGCGGGGATTGGCCCCGATAATCAAAACAGCGTCCGCCGATTCTATGCCCGCAATTGTCGTGTTAAATAGGTAACCTTCTCGTGTCTCAGGGCTAAGTTTTGTCCCGTCTTGACGGCAATCAATATTTTTAACGCCAAGGCTATCCATTAAATCTTTGAGCGCTTTCATGGATTCTGCGTCACAGAGATCGCCCGTAATCGCCGCAATCCGCTCAGGATCACCTTTTAGTTTTTCAGCAACAACAGCAAGAGCCTCGTCCCAATCTGCGGGAACAAGTTTACCGTCTTTGCGAATGTAAGGCTGATCCAGCCGTTGGCGGGCAAGACCGTCCCACACAAAGCGCGTTTTATCGGAAATCCACTCCTCATTTACATCATCATTGATGACAGGCAAAATCCGCAAAACGCGGCCAGAGCGGCTATCAACACGGATATTAGACCCAACAGCGTCCATGACATCAATGGATTCGATATTGTCTAATTCCCATGGACGGGCGTTAAAGGCATAAGGCTTGGACGTCAGCGCGCCAACCGGGCACAGATCAATCACATTGCCCGACATCTCAGAGGTCAAAGACTGCTCAAGATAGGTCGTAATTTCGGCATCTTCGCCGCGCGACGCCAGTCCGATTTCTTCAACGCCGGCAACCTCGGTAATAAACCGGACACAACGCGTGCACTGAATACAGCGTGTCATGACGGTTTTGACCAATGGCCCCATGAATTTGTCGTCAACCGCGCGCTTATTTTCATCAAACCGCGTATGATCGCGGCCATAAGCCATAGCTTGGTCTTGTAGATCACACTCGCCGCCTTGATCACAAATCGGGCAATCAAGCGGGTGATTAATCAGGAGGAACTCCATCACGCCTTCGCGTGCTTTTTTCACGGTCTCTGAGTTTGTCAGGATATTTGCAGGCGAACCGTCACGGTTTGGACGCATATCTTTGACTTGCAAGGCGCAGGAAGCTTGCGGTTTTGGCGCGCCGACCCATTCCACAAGACACATACGGCAATTACCGGCTACAGAGAGCCGTTCATGGTAACAAAAACGCGGAATTTCCGCACCCGCTTCCTCACACGCCTGCATGAGCGTCAGATCACCAGGCATCTCGTACTCGGTACCATCAATATTGATTTTACGTAGGTCAGACATCTATATGGCCCTCTGACTTTTTTTTCATCGCCCTACTCCGCCGCCTGAACGAAAATCGGTTTACCCGCACGGTAATTATCAATGCGCTCTTCGATCTCGTGGCGGAAATGCCGGATCAGGCCTTGGATGGGCCAAGCCGCCGCATCACCCAGCGCGCAGATCGTGTGGCCCTCTACTTGTTTGGAGACTTCGAGCAGCATATCAATTTCGCGGGTTTCCGCCTCGCCGCGCACCATGCGCTCCATAACGCGCCACATCCAGCCTGTGCCTTCACGGCACGGCGTGCACTGTCCGCAGCTTTCATGTTTGTAGAAATACGACAGGCGGGCAATCGCCTTAACGACATCGGTAGACTTGTCCATGACAATCACCGCCGCCGTCCCAAGGCCCGATTGATGTTCACGCAGAGCGTCAAAATCCATCAAAACCGTATCGCAAATCTCTTTTGGCAAAAGCGGCACAGACGATCCACCCGGAATAACGCATTTGAGATTATCCCACCCGCCGCGAACGCCGCCCGCATATTCTTCGAGCAGTGTTTTCATCGGAATAGATAGCGCCTCTTCGACATTACACGGCGTATTCACGTGACCGGAAATTGAAAAAACCTTGGTGCCTTTATTATTATCGCGGCCAAATTGTGTGAACCAATCCGCCCCGCGCCGCAGGATCGTCGGCACAACAGCGATCGATTCCACATTATTGACCGTCGAAGGACACCCATAAAGACCTGCATTAGCCGGGAATGGCGGTTTTAAACGCGGTTGTCCTTTTTTGCCCTCAAGAGATTCGAGCAGCGCCGTTTCTTCGCCGCAAATATAAGCGCCAGCCCCATGGTGCATATAAATATCGAAATCCCAGCCGGAACCGCACGCATTTTTACCGACAAGACCCGCCGCATAAGCTTCGTCAATAGCAGCCTGCAGGCGGTTACGCTCAAGAATATATTCGCCGCGCACGTAAATATAACACGCATGAGCCCGCATCGCGTAACTTGCGACCAGACAGCCCTCGATGAGCAAATGCGGTTCGTGCCGGAGCATATCACGGTCTTTACAGGAACCGGGTTCAGACTCGTCGGCGTTGACGATCAAATAATGAGGCCGCTTACCCACCTCTTTGGGCATGAACGACCACTTAAGACCCGTTGGGAAGCCCGCACCGCCGCGTCCGCGAAGGCCAGAGGCTTTGACCTGATCGATAATCCAGTCTTGGCCCTGATCCAGCATGGCTTTGGTGCCCAGCCACGCGCCGCGGGCCTTCGCCCCCTCAAGGCGCCAGTCTTGCTGACCATAGAGATTAGTAAAAATCCGGTCTTTATCTTGTAGGAGTTCAGCCATTTATGCCCGTCCCTTTGACTTTGCCGCGTTTGTCGTGCGCGTAGACGCGCCTATGGCAAAGGCTTTCGCTTGCTTGACCCACTCATCTCTTTGGATGCGTCCCGGAAAAGAGTCGATAATATCATCAACCCTTTGTATATCAGCAGCTTTCCACGCTGCGATTTGCCGGAAATAATAGACACCTTTGGCATGTAAGTCTTTTTCAAACTTTGGTCCGATTCCCTTGATTTTCTTCAAATCGTCAGGTTCCCCGTCCGTTGGTCCGTCAGTATAAAGTACCTTAGGTTTTTTCGGTTTGGCCGAGCTTCGCTTAGGCCGGGCCTTTTCGGGGGCATCTTCGACAAGTCCCACAGTTAAATCACGCCCCATATTCCCGGCGCGCTTTTTAGGATCAGCACTCGCCTTACGATTCGGGTCCACCCAGCCGCCGCGAGTCGCGCGGCGTTCTTTCGGATCCGGCTCGTAATAATTAAGAGCAACTTTTTTATCCGTATTCGGAAGCTGAACCATTTTCTCTTTGTGGAAGTGACCTGTTCCGATCAGAACTTTCGCCCCGCCTTCAGGCTCAGACGTCTGGCGCGAGTTTTGCGGGCCCGGTTTTGGCGTTTTGCCCGCCACAAGATCATCCAGCACAGTCTCAAGGCTCTCGGCTGTCAGATCTTCATAATAATGATCGCCGTCCGCGTTGGAAATCTGAACCATAGGCGCATTCGAACACGACCCAAGGCACTCAACCTCAAGCCATGAAAGTTTCCCGTCTTTTGACAAAGCCCTCTGCGGGCCAATTTTGCGCTTGAGCATCGCGATGAGGTCATCAGAGCCGCGCAACCAGCACGGCGTCGTGCCGCAAAGCTGTATATAATGCGTCCCCACAGGCTCTAGGTTAAACATCGTGTAAAATGTCACGACTTCGTAGACGCGGATATAGGCCATATCGAGCATATCGCCGAGCTCGCGAAGAGCCACCTCGGGAAGCCATCCACCGGCATCTTTTTGAGCAATCCACAGCGCCGGGATCAACGCGGAGCGTTGTCGCCCTTTGGGGTATTTTTTAACCCAGTCCTTGATATCTTTTTTGGCGCCCGCTGAGAGCTTAAAGTCTTCAGGCTGACGGATCGCAAGACGGCGCGCACTCATCGGTCAATCTCCCCGAACACGATATCAAGCGAGCCTAAAATAGCCGAGACATCGGCCAACATATGGCCTTTATTGAGATAATCCATGGCCGCCAAATGCGGAAAGCCGGGCGCGCGGATTTTACAGCGGTAAGGCTTGTTGGTGCCGTCGGACACCAGATAAACACCAAATTCGCCCTTAGGGGCCTCAACGCAGGAATAAATCTCACCTGCCGAGACATGAAAGCCTTCGGTATAGAGTTTAAAGTGATGAATCAGCGCTTCCATGCTTTGCTTCATCGCGGCGCGGCGCGGCGGCGTAATTTTATTATCCTCGGACATAACCGGGCCTTCCGGCATCATTTCGAGCGCTTGCTTCATAATTTTGGCGCTCTCATACATTTCATCGACGCGGCAAAGATAACGGTCATAACAATCACCGTTTTTGCCCAGCGGGATTTTGAAATCCAGCTCATTGTAGACGGAATAAGGCTGATTACGGCGAAGGTCCCACGCAATACCGGAGCCGCGCACCATTACGCCGGAAAAGCCCCAATCGTAACAATCCTGCTTGGAGACCACGCCAATATCCACATTGCGCTGCTTGAAAATACGGTTTTCCGTCAGCAACGTCTCGATATCTTTGAGTTTTTGCGGGAACTGGTCGCACCATTCGATCATGTCCGAGACAAGCTTGGGAGGCAGGTCTTGATGAACACCGCCGGGGCGGAAATAAGCGGCGTGCATACGCGAGCCGGACGCGCGCTCGTAAAACACCATCAACTTTTCGCGCTCTTCAAACCCCCAAACAGGCGGCGTGAGCGCGCCCACATCCATGGCTTGTGTGGTGACATTGAGCATATGCGAGAGAATACGGCCAACTTCCGAAAATATAACGCGAATGAACTCAGCGCGGCGCGGCACGCCAATACCCGCCAGCTTTTCAATCGCCAGACAGAACGCATGCTCTTGGTTCATGGGCGCAACATAATCCAAGCGGTCAAAATACGGCAGCGCTTGCAAATAGGTTTTATGTTCGATCAGCTTTTCTGTGCCGCGGTGCAAAAGCCCGATATGCGGATCAACCCGCTCGACAACCTCGCCCTCTAGCTCCAGCACAAGACGTAAAACGCCGTGCGCCGCCGGGTGCTGCGGACCAAAGTTAATCGTGAAATTACGATCATCACCTTCGAGTATGGCTTCAGTAGTGGTCATGAGAGAGTCTCAGTCAGCAGTGGGCAGTGATCAGTTTTCATGACTTCCGCCTTTCGATTGACTTCATTAAGCCATTTAAAACTTTACCAATCTCGTCAGCACGCGCCAACAAATCGTTTGTTTTATCGGGCTTTAAAAATCCGAGACGCGAAGACAGTAGGATATGTGTTTCAAGCTCACGAAGCGAACCTTGAGATATCCGGCAAAATTGCAAAAATGACCCATCACTGTTGCGGCCATAACCCTCTGCGATATTTGCCGGAATAGAGACAGCACAACGGCGAATCTGCGATGTCAGTCCGTAAATTTCCACTTTCGGAAAGTCCCGAGACCCTTCGTATACTAACTCCACCAAGTCCATCGATTTCTGCCACGCAATCAGATCACGATAAGACGTAATACGGCTCGACACGGGCTTTTCCTGCTCACTGATCACTGTTCACCGCCTACTTTTTCATCACCGGGCAGCACATATTTCGCGCCTTCCCACGGGGACATGAAATCAAAGCTGCGATATTCTTGCGGCAGGTTTACCGGTTCATACACAACGGATTTACGCTCTTCATCATAGCGCACTTCAACAAAGCCAGAGAGCGGGAAATCTTTGCGCAGCGGATAGCCTTCAAAGCCGTAATCGGTGAGCAAACGCCGTAGGTCTGGATGACCTTCAAAAATGATACCGTACATATCAAACGCTTCGCGCTCATACCAATCAGAATTCGGGAACAAACCCACCAGCGAACGCACTGGCGACACTTCATCCGTCGTAATTTTAACACGCACGCGCTGATTATGCGCCATTGAGAGCATGTGATACACTACATCAAATCGCCGCTCACGCTCCGGATAGTCCGAGCCGCAAATATCAATCAGGCTGCCAAACTTGCAAAGACTATCATCACGCAGAAAGCTGATAACTGTCACGATCTCGGCCCGGCGGGCATGCACCGTCATTTCACCATGGATAATGTCAATGGCGTTGACAGCATCGCCGAGTTTGGACTGGATATGATCTTTAAGGTCTTCCACAAACTTACCGTTCTATATTGCCTTCGCGGCGGATTTTCTTTTGAAGCTGTAATACGCCGTAAACTAGCGCCTCGGCGGTCGGAGGACAGCCGGGTACATATATGTCAACGGGGACGATCCGGTCACAACCGCGTACAACCGCGTATGAATAATGGTAATACCCGCCGCCATTTGCACATGACCCCATAGAGATCACATAACGCGGCGCTGGCATTTGATCATAAACCTTACGCAGGGCTGGAGCCATTTTATTGGTCAGCGTGCCCGCAACGATCATAACATCGCTTTGACGGGGTGAACCGCGCGGCGCAAAACCGAATCGCTCCAAATCATAACGCGGCATCGACGCCTGCATCATTTCAACCGCGCAGCACGCAAGACCAAACGTCATCCACATCAACGAGCCCGTACGTGCCCACGTCACAAGATCATCAGAGGCGGCAACGATAAAACCCTTGTCGGCCAACTGATCCGACAGGCCGTCAAAAAACGGGTCATGCTTTTTGGGATCATATGCGGGCGTTCCTAGGTCGCGCGCGCCAGCACCAGCAGTTATAATCGGACTCGACATATCAGCTCCCTATTCCCAATCCAGCGCGCCCTTGTCCCAAGCATATTTCAGCCCGACAAGAAGCTCCATCAAGAACAACATGACAACGCACCAGCCGTAAACACCGACCTCGCCAATAGACACAGCGTAAGGAAACAGCAGCGCCACTTCGATATCAAAAACCACAAACAAAATAGCGACAAGATAAAACCGCACATCAAACTTCATGCGCGAGTCGTCAAACGCGTTAAACCCGCACTCATAGGTGGAGAGCTTTTCACTGTCCGGATCAGACGGCGCCAAAATTGCGGGCGCAAGCAGCAGCAACAGACTAAAGACCGTCGCAATCCCGAAAAGGATCAGGACGGGCAAATATCCCATGAGGAACTCAGTCATAAAAACTCTTTCGGTGCCGAAAGCCCCCAGCAGGACTCAAAAACTCTGAATATCGCTGGAAATTAGAAAGGCTGACCCTTGATTGCAATGGCTAATTTGCCTCACCCCGTGACTTTATAGAGCTAGTTGCGAGAGACTCTCATATAACCCGCTCTATGGCCAAGGATTATGATTTACATATATCAAGAACCACGGCGCTTAATGTTATCATGCGTGGGAGGCCAGCTCCGAACCGCGTCATTTTCTACCGGGCGAAGATCCTTCCAACTTTATAACCGCGGTTTTCCTTTATAAACAGGCCTTGTGAACAGAATGATCCTCGGTTTGCATATGAAGTGTATGGTTTGACCATGAAAAACTTAAGCAAAACACCTCACCCATACGCCGACGCGACGCCAGACGCCACTTGCTTGCCCTCAACCAAACGTCTCGCACCGCCGCTATCTTTTCCGGGTGGCCCCGAAATTATTGATACGGCACCGTTGAGACATTTGATCACGGCCTTGTTTGCGCAAATTTGGACGATGTTCTCCCCTGAAAAAGCAGCGCGCGGAACAGCCTCGCGCGTATATGAGATACGCCGCGCTTTGTTTGCGCTCTACAAAGCCGAGAAACGCAATTTTTGCCAGTGCCTGCTCAGCGCACTCAGAGCTGACCCTGAGTGGCAAGCTCAGGTTCGCCGCGACCTTGGCGGAGACGCGGCAATGACGCGCTGGGTACGCCGGGGCGAGAAACTCGCAAACCCCGAACCAAAACCGCAAGACATGGTAAAAGTGCCCGCAATGACGGCCTTGAAACCACGCAACGTGCGCCCCGCCTCCGGGATTTTAACAGATCGCAACGGGCTTTTCCGCCTCGCGCCCCACTCTAGGAACTCGCAAAAATCAAAGCCTGTTGACGCGGTGCGCACGCCAAGCTTAAAGGCGACAAGTTTAACCCCTCTGTCGCCCAAGCCAATCGCCTTAACGCCCAACGATTTACGGCCCCCAAAAGTTAAACCGCACTCCAGCGGGACTAACACCCCCAAACTGGATCGCCGCCAGATCGTTCACATCTGGCGAAACCTGCAATCTCATCTTCTTGTGTGGAATTATCATCTTGTCATGGCGGACGTGGCGATAAATTTACCGTCCCTGCGCGCCGAACTCACCCCGCCGTGAGCCCGCGTCGTTTTTTACCACTAAAAGCGAACGCTAAAACAATCAAAACCCCTCTCTTTAAGTGCCCATCAAAGCTCATGATCCCCGATTGTGAGTAAACGTGGCCTCGTGCGGAGTCAGAAATCGGGATTTCTTGCCCATTTTCCGATACCCTTCCGGCCATGATGAAACGTGAAAGGCATGAGGTGCTAGTCAGAATTTAACTTATAAAATTGTAACAATTCCCCAAAAGCGAATATTAGAAATTAATAGCGGCATGAGAACCAAAGGCTAACAGGCCTATTCCCATAAAAATAAATAAATGCCAGAACATAAGTGTCAAAGAGCGCTTTATTTTAACTAGCCTTGTCAAACTAATCAAAACCCAGAAAATAAATAAAAGGCCTGAGAGGATAAGGCACAAATCGAATGCTGAACCAAGTCCTAAGCTTGTACCGAAATTATGAAAAGCGTTATTTGATGGTGATTGTGTGGCAGCGTAAATGTAAGAAATGCGCAAAACCAAAATAGAGAGAGCGATTAGCATAACTAAGGCGACGATGTCTAAAATATCAAATGGAAGTGATCTCCAAGATTTTTTCTTAGCTTCTCGTCGCTCAATCCAGCGTAGTTTTTTACGAGACCTCATATGATGTATATAGTCCATTTTTGTTTAATCGTACTCAAGAAAGCATTGGAAAATAGGCAAAGAAGGCCTAAGTCCCGCAAAAGGTTTGCTCAACGACTTCATCCGGCAAAGGCGGCTGCTCAAAATCAGTAAACTCTGGACGATCCTCATAAGGCGCTGCCAAAGCCGCCGTAAGTTGCTGAAAGGGCTGATAATCGCCTTGATTTGCAGCATGTATCGCCTCTTCGACGCGGTGATTACGCGCAATAATGATAGGGTTAGCCCCGCGCATGCTGCCGAGAACCGCGTCGGGCAACGCCGTTTTAAAGCCCGCCGCCCGCGTCCACTCTTCCAGCCACGCCTCGCCTGCGCCAGCCTCCTTAAACAAAGACAGAAAATCAGCGCGGCTGCCGCCCGTCGCAACCTGTGTTAGACGGCGAAAAAACAGAGTGAAATCAACCGACTGATCCGTCATGACCTTAAATGCTTGTCCCGAAAAAGCCCCAATATCAACGCCCGCATCTCCCAACCCGAACTTCTTGGACAGCAGAGCGTTAAACTCAGTCTGGAACGCGGTAGGAAAATTCGCAATCGCGGCTTCCGCCGCTTTGACCTGCGCGTCTTCATTACCGCCAAGCAGCGGCAGCAAGCTCTCGGCCAGACGCGCCAAATTCCAATGCGCCATTTCCGGCTGGCGGTTCCACGCATAGCGCCCGCGCCGATCAATCGAGCTAAACACTTTGCCCGGATGAAAGTCGTCCATAAACGCGCAA
This sequence comes from uncultured Caulobacterales bacterium, assembly GCA_964352785.1. Classification (GTDB taxonomy): domain Bacteria; phylum Pseudomonadota; class Alphaproteobacteria; order Caulobacterales; family Maricaulaceae; genus JACOMS01. The sequence continues at coordinate 951 of CAYGTI010000009.1, read as the reverse complement.
GGGCCGTAATCTATCGTCTCGCCCGAGACGCACATATTATCCGTATTCATGACGCCGTGGATAAAACCAAAGCTCATCCATTTTGCCACAAGCTTGGCTTGGGCGGTTGCGACCCGCGATATGAAAGAAGCATAGCGCTCCGGGCCGTCATCCGGTGCGCCGGGGTACAGTCGCTCCACCGCGAAATCCGCGAGTGCTTTTATGTGATCAACATCGCCGCTGGAGGCCGCGAATTGAAAAGTCCCTACCCGAATGTGGCTGCGCATAGCCCGGCACAGGATCGCGCCCGGCTCCAAGACTTGCCGCTGAATGTGTTCACCCGTCGTGACAATTGAAAGCGAACGGCTGCTCGGCACGCCCAGCGCCGCCATCGCTTCGCTAACGATATATTCCCTCATTACTGACCCAAGCGTGGCCTTACCATCACCGCCCCGCGAAAAAGGCGTGCGGCCAGAACCTTTGAGCTGCAACTCATAAAGCGCGCCGTCTATCGCCCTCACCTCTCCGGCAAGCCTTGCCCGGCCATCCCCTAATTGCCCTGACCAATGGCCGAACTGATGTCCGCTGTAAGCCATTGCCAGCGCAGGCAATCCGGTAAGAGTGGCTTGCCCTGACAGCACATCCAGAGCCGTTAAGCTTTGATCCCAACCCCTTACGAATCCCAATTCGCGGGCTGCCTCATCATTAAATGCAAATATTGAGGCGGCCGCAAACTGCTCAGCCTCAACGGCGCTATGAAATACGCCGGGGAGCCCAGCATACTCAGGTTCTGTGGCAGTTAGCATGACGGCACGACTCCTATCGTCATATATGAAAAATTTTGCTGATGTTAGAAACAGAAAAGCCCCAGCACAAGGCCGGGGCTTTTCTTGTCACCACCACATCTCTCAAACGAGAATGGCGCGAGTGACGGGACTCGAACCCGCGGCCTCCGGCGTGACAGGCCGGCGC
>CAYGTI010000008.1:0-144453 GCA_964352785.1 uncultured Caulobacterales bacterium | reverse complement strand
AAGTCTCTCTTAGCCCAGACATAAATCTGTGCCATATGCGCTGACGTTAGACAATTGATGATCCTTCCGCCTTAAGCCCAGTTATCTTTTTAAAACTTTCAACTGGAAAAACTCGCGTCTTGATAGTTGCGTAGCCCCGTTTAAAAGTAACCGTTTAACTTTCCTCAAGATAGTTCCACGGGAGCAGCTTGTCGAGGTCTGAGATTTTGGTGTCCTGGATGTTGGTCAGAGCATATGTAAGCCAGCTCTGCGGGTTTATCCCAGAGCAGGATCAACGCCGTCAGGTGGGGTTAGCCAAACGCTTACGTTGAGAGTAAACCTTAGCTGACTTCAAAGATGAGCGGCGGAGCAATGCGGAGTGGATCGAAGGCGTTCACGTCAGCCAAATTACCTCATAGAGAGCTAAGTATTCAGTGTTCGGGGAACAAAAATAAGTTGTTATTGCTTTTTAGCCGATTGAGTGAATGTCGATTTTTTTTAAGGCTCACGCATACCAAATTGCCTCAGCGAATGCGTACTGTGGGGTGTGAGTTCAAAGCGTCGGCGAATTGATTGCTTGAGGCTAAGGGCTTAGGTGACAAATGCAAGTGCCATCTTTCTATTTGGAAAATGGATAGATGCCAAAAATTATGGTACCAAACCGAAAACCGAAGAAACTATTTTATTTATCTTTTTCATTTAGCGAAAATACAATACATTCAGAGATTAATAAATCACTTTTAACTGATTAAGTTGAGATGTAATGAAGTCTAAAAATAATTTCCCCGATGTTTTCTCTGACGTCAGAAAAGACAAAGTTATGGATGTAAGTGTTGGCAACGAAAAACTACTTATACTCTTGGATTGGCGTGCTGTTCGAACTGCAGCGAAAGATTGGCAGAATTTTAGCTCAAATGCGCCCTTTAGAATTCCTATCCCCTCAGAAGAGTCAGTCAGATGCGTTCGTCAAATTCCAATTGAGCTTGACCCTCCACTTCACACAGAAATTCGACAGCAGCTTATGCCTTGGTTTCGACGACCCATGGATGAGGATTACCGTCTTCAATTAGCATCTCTTATTTCTCAAGAGCTCCAAAATGTAAAAATTGGGACAGAAATTGATCTCGTTAGGCAATTCGCTTTACCTTTACAATCTCGTGCTCTGGCGCTCTTACTCAATATGGATATTGGCGAAGCGGATATATGGATTGAATGGGGCACACATGTTTTTCGGGATGGCGACGATGACGCTAAAAAAGGCCGAATTTTAGACAGCTATATTCGCCGTAAGCTAGAGCAAAGCTCTTTAAGACCAAGCGCTGACTTTTTCTCGGCGCTACATAAAATGAAGCTGGATGGACGCGCCCTTACAGAAGACGAAAAAACTGGTATGGCAAACCTCGTATTTGCAGGTGGGAGAGACACTGTTATCACGATGATTACAATTATGATGGCTTGGTTTGCTCAAAACCGTGACATACTTGAATATATTTGTTCTGATTCGACACGAGTAAATTTGGCTGTTGAAGAGTTTCTGAGAGTCGTTTCACCCCTGACACACATTGGCCGCGTTTGCCCCTATGGAGCCACTATTGAGGGCCGTACTATTCAGCCGGGTGAAAGAGTTGGTCTTTCTTGGGCTTCCGCAAATTATGACCCTGCTATATTTAAAGAACCAGAAACGCTGAAGCTGGATAGAGTGCCAAACCCACATGTCGCCTTTGGCAGCGGGGTGCATAATTGCATTGGCGCACTCCAAGCCCGAGCTATTCTGCGATTACTCTTGAGGCACTTAGTACAAGACACACGCCAAATAGATATTATGCATTCAATACCACACTTCGAGAACGCTGGAACATTCTCGCGAAATGTCGGGTTTGACGAACTGATAGCACACGTCAGCTAGCGTATGCTTCTGGTTTTAACTAACTGGAAACAAACAATGAACTCCTATCAATATAACTCAAATCAAATTTCATAAACAGGGTCGTCAGGATAAAGTTTTCCAATAGGCGTTTTTTGTTCGGCGACAGAAGTAAGCCAGAAAGGTATGTTTTCCATAAAAATGGGAATGCACCTTTCAAGGACGTTAAAAATGCTTGGTCTAGCTTGGTAGATGGAGCAAATATTCCAAATTTCCGGTGGCACGACATGCGCCATCACTTCGCATCGAAATTAGCTATGGCAGGAGTGGATTTAAATACCGTTCGAGAACTTTTAGGGCATAGCTCTTATGAAATGTAACCGTTTAACCTTCCTCTCCATGAGGATGAAGATGAGCGAAAAGTCTCTCTTAGCCCAGACCTAAATCTGTGCCATGGGCGCTGACGTCAGACAGGAAAAGCTCATCTCTAAAGCATCTCAGCTAAACGATAAAGAAATCGAATGGATTTTGGACCTTCTCGAAACGGCTGAACGTAAGCCTTGAACTTGAAAATGTCTCTCCTCAAAACTGTACCAGTGAGTTTCCTATGGTCAGCATACGCCAATTATATGTGAATGCCTTAAGTTAAGTGTAGGACTAGCATTGTCAGAAACGCTGTCTCAAAGTCCGGTGGAGAAATTAAGGCTACGGCTTCCTCAACTATACAGGTGAGACAAATCCAGATCAGGATATTCCACTCTATCAATCATCTCTTTTAATTTCTTCAACGAGAGATCTTTTGGCTTTTTATATGTACCGCCCTGCCCACCCTTCAATGACCACCCCGCTAAAGCATTCTCAAAGTCAGTTGGGATTTCCCCATTGCCGCATGCGACAGAGAAATTACGTCGAAAAGAGTGGAATACCGTTTTCTTAGTCTTGACCCCAGCTTTTACCAAATAGCGTGAATATTTAGGTGAAAATAGTTTTCGGTAGGTTGGGTCTATTCCCGTAGCTTTTTTCAATTCGGGGAATAATCGCTTCCCTTTGTGATTTTTACATTTTTTCAAGTAGGCGTCGAAACCAAGATTACTAAGTTCTTTATGTAGAGGAACGCGCCGCATAGCGTTTGAATTCTTGAGATCATCAGTAGTGAATTCGGTTAAGTCAAAATAGGATACACCAGTTTTTTCGTCCACTTTAACTTCATCCAAAGTCAGCAATAGAATTTCCTCCATTCTAAAACCGTGAAACAGCGCTATTAACGGCGCCCAGTACATCGCAGGGCCTTTGGGGTAATCTGGATGAAAGGCGGGAGATTTGAATAGTTTCGTCAGTTGTTCGTCAGTAAACTTTTCCATTGCATTATTAGCTTTTTCAGCAGGACTAATATGGAATTCAAGTTCCGCACATGGGTTTAACGTAATAAGCCCTGTAGAAACTGCATAACTCATCAGGCGTTTCAGCTTTTTGATAATTTTGTTTGCATTGGCTTTACCCATTAAAGGCAACTTGTGTTGCTGAGCATATTTAGATGCTTCCACAAGCGTCTTCCCCTTCAGGACCTGCAATTTCGTTGCATTCTTAGGGTACGCCGCCAAAATGGACCTGATTTGAATAAAATGGTCTCGTGTTAAATTTTCGACAAAGAAATTTGGGCCTACCAAGCGAATGAGGTATTCAAAGGCAGCATCCTTGTCTCCAATTGTTTTCCCTTTGCCGATACCGCCTTTTAAGCTCATGAACTCATCAATCAGCTTTGATAATGTTGTTCCAGCCGTAACCGACGATAATTGCCCAATATTATTTACGAAGACACCGCCATTCGGTGTGAAGCTTACTTTCTCACCAAGACGTGAAAGCTCCAATTCTTTAAGCTCAATCTTCGCCAAGAGTAGATGTTCTAACAGGTCTAAGTATTTCAGGTCGTCAAAATCGACGTTGGGAACTGAGGAGTCTGACTTTAAAGGATAGCCAGCTTCGAACAATATCTGGTAAGCCGAATGCTCAACGGCTTTATACCGCCGTTCTGAATTGGTTGAGGTTAATTCAATTAGGGATTGCCGTAATCCAAGTTTGTAAGTTTCAAGCTCTGTTGTATTTACAAACATCGCCTTTGTTCGCGCCATTACCTCCGCTCTGTGAAGCTGATGCCATGATGTTACCGCGTTCAAAGGCGAAAACCCTACTAAAGATGCAGGCTTAGGGTTTTCTAACTTTGCAGATGCTGTCTCGAATGTTTTATGGATTTCCGCCATAGCATCGTGGTAATTCTTCTTAGCTTGCTTCAAATCGCCTGTCTTTAGGCTTCGAGTGATTTCAGCTTTGCCTAATATGCCCTGTATCGCAGTGGGAACAGGAACTCGAACGATATATTTCGAGCCTCGTTTTTTCATATGAGGTGCTAGTTTTGCCACAAGGATCTCCTATCAAGTTACTGTAGCAGAAAACTGTAGCAAAAACTAAGTGCTTTCAGGCACTTGTAATAAAAACAAAGGGATAAGAAAATCTGGAGCGGGCGATGAGATTCGAACTCACGACCCTCACCTTGGCAAGGTGATGCTCTACCACTGAGCTACGCCCGCTCATATTTTGCGTATCGAGGCACCAAAGCCGCGTCCGTAGTAGGCGGGCTATATGGCTTAAAGAGAAAAGAAGATCAAGCCTTGAAATACGCTTTTCGCATATCTTTCTTGTGCGGTGCTACGCTATTGCTTATCTCCGATAAACGACTGTGTTTTAGATAACCGGAGCCCCTGTGCCTGCCACCCAACAAGACCTTTTTGACCTGCTGGACGCAAATAATATAGCGCACAAAACGACTGACCATGCACCCATATTCACGGTCGAGGAAGGCCGGGACATCAAAGCCGCCCTTCCCGGGGGCCATACCAAAAACCTGTTTTTAAAAGACAAAGCCGGGCGTCTTTTTCTGATTTGCGCGCTGGGCGAGACGCAGATCAAAATCAACCGGCTTCAACCGGTCTTGGGTTGCAAGCGTCTCTCCTTTGCAAAGCCGGATAATCTGCTCGAACATTTGGGCGTTACGCCCGGCTCTGTAACGTTGTTTTCAGTGATGAATGACGCAAACGGTGCGGTCACACTTGTTTTAGATAAAGCCTTGTTTGACCATGACATTGTCAATTTTCATCCCCTCCTAAATAATGCCACAACAGCCATATCCAAAGACGACATGATTCTGTTTGCAAAAGCGGTAAATCATGAGCCGATCATATTGGACTTTTCAAAGCTCAACGCTTAAGCATGAACCATGATCGATCAGATGATTTCCAAAAGTCTGTCGGGCAAAGTCCTGATACTCGCCATAACCTTTGTTATGATTGCCGAAGTGCTGATCTTTATCCCGTCCGCAGCCATCTATCGGCAAAACTGGCTGGGGGATAGGGCCGAGCGCGCCGGGCATTTGACGCTCGCCTTGATGGGCGTGCCGGATTATGAGGGCAGCGAAATTCTCTCAGCTCAGTTTATGGAAGATACAGATGTGATTATGCTCTCGACCAAGCGTGAGGGCATGACGGAATTAGTGCTCGGCTCGCCGCCAGATACGGGCCCTTTTGATGTGATTGATATTCGTGGGGCAGACCGTTTTCCGGCCGTCTTGGATACATTCAAAGACTTCTTTGGATCAGAAGACGGATATCTGCGCGTGATCTCAACCCCCTTAATGGACGGGCAGGATAGTCTTGAATATATCGTGCCCAGAGCCTCGCTCAAGCAGGCTTTGCAGGATTATTGTCACCGCATTTTACTCTTGTCGTTATTGATTGCAGTATTCACCGGTTTAATGCTTTACGGCGCGCTGTCGTTGGTAGTGGTCAGGCCGATCAAAGATCTCGCGGCGGGCCTTGGCGCGTTCCGCGAAGACCCGGAAACGCGCCGCTCGAATCTTCCGCCTTCTTCGCGCAAAGATGAAATCGGGCAATTGCAACGCGAATTTTACGACATGAAACAAAGCGTGCGCCAGGCCTTTAAGCAACAAGACCGGCTTGCCACTCTCGGCCTCGCAGTGGCCAAGATCAATCATGATCTACGCAATGTACTCACGTCCGCACAGCTAGTGAGTGACCGCATCGCAATGGACAAGGATGAACGCGTTGCGCATATGGGCGAGCGCCTAGTCCGCGCGGTGGATCGGGGTATCAAACTCTGCGCCGATGTGCTGAACTTTTCCCAGTCCAAAGATGATCCCCCGGACTATGAGCCCATTCGCATTAGCCTTTTGCTCGGCGAAGCGGCGGCAGACGTCTTGCCAAGTTTCGGCACCGGGCGGCGGGCGATAAGGTTTAACAATGATGTGCCAACGGATCTGAGCGTGAGTGCAGATCCTGATCACACATACCGCATTTTTCTCAACCTTTTCCGTAATGCGGCCCAAGTGATGGCGGGCTTGCGGGATGATGCGGCCATTCGCGAACTCAGCGTGCGCGCAGAACCTGCCGGAGAACATACACGCATTACGGTGAGCGACACAGGTCAAGGCTTACCGGAAAAAGCCAAAGCCAACCTCTTCAAAGCCTTTGCCAGCACTTCAGGCCATGGCAGCACAGGCTTAGGGTTGACCATTTCGCGCGAGCTTGCCCGCGACCAAGGCGGTGATCTTGTACTGACCGAAACAGGCGAAAACGGAACGACATTCGCGGTGACCTTAAATGCAAGTCCCAATGAGAGTTGACTCGTTATAAAGGCCTGACTAGTTAGCCTCTGTAGAGCGCCGATTTGGTCTTCCGCTTGCGGGCGCATGAAAAATTCAGCTAAAAAGAGGTTCTATGCCCGTCCCTGTTATTGTCATAAATTTTGGTCACAGCGTTCTGCGCTCGCTCGAAGATTATACCAACGCCGCCTCGGAAATTTACCGCCACTACAGGCAAGGAAATAATGTCGTCGCCGTGACGTCGGCCCAAGGGGATCAAACAGATGTTTTAATGGCGGAAGCCCGCCGAATTGGCCCGGACGGTACGGCCAAAAATTTACCGGAACTCATACAGCTTGGCGAGCGGCGCTCCGCCGCCTTGCTGGCGCTGGCGCTGGAGCGTATTGGCGCGCCCGCTTTTGTGCGCCAAGCGCGCGATCTTGGCCTCAAAGCCGCCGGGCCGCACACCGAAGCCGAGCTTGTGGATTTGAATGTGCGGCAACTCGAACTGGATTTAAAAAATCACGATATTGTCGTCATGCCGGGCTATGTCGGCATTGGCGAGAATGATCGCCCATCCCTGCTCGGGCAAGGCGGAGCTGATCTAACGGCGCTTTACGTGGCGCACCGTTTGGGCGTTAAAGCACTTTTGCTCAAAGACGTGGACGGTGTTTACGAACAAGACCCGAAACGCAACACTGATGCGGCGCGGTTTGAAACAATCTCGTGGGACGATGCGCGAAAGCGCGCCAATGTATTGGTTGCGCCAAAGGCCCTCGCTTTTGCAGAAAAGCATAAATTGGAATTTAGCATCGGAACACCCGGCGTTCCGCATTATACAAGTATCGGCGCAAAAACATCCAAGCCCGTGCGGCCTAAACGGCCGCAAAAATTACGCATTGCCATGCTCGGCTGCGGCGTTGTTGGCGGCGGCATTTACCGCCGGGTTAAGGCCTTGCCGGATAGGTTTGAGATCGTCAAAATCATGGTGCGAAACCGGAAAAAATACCTTGATCAAGGCTATAAAGACTCGGAAATTACGACAGACTTTCAGGATGTGATTGACGCCAAGCCCGATATTTTTATCGATGTATCCGGCCCCATAGAGCCCGCTCTCGGCTTTACCAAAGACATGCTCTTAAGAGGCGTTCATGTCATTAGTGCAAACAAACAAGCTATCGCTGCTGGCGGGCGGGATTTGTTAGGCCTAGCTGAAAACTCCAGCGCTCAGTTGGCCTTCTCGAGCGCGGCGGGCGGCGGCATGCCTGTGCTTGAGATGTGTTTGCGCGAAGCCGGGCGAATAGTGCGGGTTGAGGCGCTGCTAAACGGGACAAGCAATTATATGCTCGGCGAAATAAGCGCTGGGAAATCTTACGGTGAAGCCCTGTCTGAGGCCCAAGACAAAGGCTTTGCCGAAGCCGACCCCAGCGCCGATGTAGACGGCGCGGATGCTGCGGCGAAAATACGGCTCATCGCGCTTTTAGGTTTTGGCGAAGACATTACGCTGGATGATATTCCGCGTGATACGATTGAAAACTTCGAGATCAAACAACCTCTGCACGGGGCGGTAAAACGCGTCGCCAGTTGCTGGCGTCACCGGGGCGGTTTTAACGCCGCGCTTGAACTAAAGGACCTGTCACTTAATAATTTCATCGCGCAAGCCGACGGCGAAGAAGCCCATGCTATCTTCTATTTTGATGATGGAGACGCCTATAAAATCCGCGGCAAAGGCGCAGGCCGTTGGCCGACAACAGAATCTGTCATGGCCGACCTTTATGACATTTCGGCCGCATATTTCACTCAAAGAACCTCATAAATATGGCGGCACTCAACCCTGTCATTGTCTGGTTTCGCCGGGATTTACGAACTGTTGATCATCCGGCTCTCTATGCGGCGGCCAAGAGCGGCAAGCCTGTTGTGTGCCTCTTTATTGAGGAAGTTAATGCTCAGCGCCCGCTGGGCGAGGCCTCAAAATGGTGGCTGCATAAGAGCCTCTTGAGCCTTGAAAAGGACCTCAAAGATTTGGGTATAAGGCTGATCATTCGGCGCGGACAAAGCACGGATATTCTGCCTGCCCTCATCAAAGAAACAAGCGCCGATCATGTAATGTGGAATCGGCGGTATTCGGCCGGCGGGATCAAGCGCGATAAAGCGCTCAAAGAGGCCTTAACCGATAACGGTGTCAAGGTTGAAAGCTTCAAAGCAAACCTGCTCAACGAGCCTTGGGAAGCCGAGACCGGCAGCGGCGGCTATTACAAAGTTTTTACACCTTATTGGAAATCTATCTTGCGCGAGAAAGACGTGGCCCCTGCGCTTCCTGTGCCCAAAACCACCACGGCATTTGAGGGTAAACTCAATTCTTTGACGGTTGACGATCTTGATTTACTTCCTATCCATCCTGACTGGGCGAGCAAAATGAACCCCTATTGGACACCCGGGACCCAAGGTGCCCTGGAGGCTTTAAGCGGATTTTTAGACGGCGCGGTCGACACTTATGCGGATGAGCGCAATTTACCAGCCAAAAAAGGCACGTCCCGCCTCTCGCCGCACCTCGCCTTTGGCGAAATATCCCCGCGCCAAATCTGGCACATAACAAAAGAGCGCACCGATGCGGGTGATAAATTTCTATCTGAAATCGGCTGGCGGGAGTTTTCCTACATGCTGCTATTTTACAACCCTGATCTCCCCACGCAAAATTACAAGCCTGATTTTGACGCCTTTGAATGGGCTAGCGATGATGAAAGCCTGCGGCGCTGGCAAAGCGGACTGACCGGATATCCGCTGATTGACGCAGGCATGAGAGAGCTGTGGGCGACGGGCTGGCAGCACAACCGCGTGCGCATGGTCACGGCTAGTTTTTTAATCAAGCATCTGTTGATAGACTGGCGCGAGGGCGAAAAATGGTTCTGGGATACGTTGCTGGATGCCGATCCGGCGAACAATGCGGCAAGCTGGCAGTGGGTTGCGGGCAGCGGCGCGGATGCTTCGCCTTATTTTCGTATTTTCAATCCCATAACCCAAGGGCAAAAATTTGATCCCAAAGGCGAGTATGTCAGGCGGTGGGTGCCGGAACTCAAACACCTGCCTGATAAATTTGTGCACAGTCCATGGGACGCGCCCAAGCTTGTCCTGCTTGAAGCGGGCGTAAAACTTGGCGAAAACTACCCCGAGCCCATTGTCGATCATAAGTTCGCCCGTGAGCGCGCCCTCGCCGCCTATAAGAGAACTCGCGAATAATCGCGCATTTGTGATTATCATGTGACGGTAGCATGGCATACACAGCCACCATGAAAACACTTTATCTGACTTTTGCAGCCCTGACCTTAACTGCGTGTAGCGCATCACAGGGGTCTGCGGTCTCCGCGCAGGAAACCCCGATACACACCCCAGCCAATACGGATACAGCTATCTTTGCCGGGGGATGTTTCTGGTGCACCGAGTCTGATTTTGAAAAACTGCCCGGCGTTATATCCGCAGTTTCTGGTTATACAGGCGGCTTTACCGAAAACCCGACTTACAAAAAGGTCAGTTACACGAATACGGGCCATTATGAAGCCGTCAAAGTTACCTTTGATCCAGAGACCGTGAGTTATTCTGATCTTGTCGAATATTACTGGACAACTGTCGATCCGACGGACGCAGATGGTCAATTTTGTGATAAAGGTAAAAGCTACCGCACCGCCATTTTTGCCAAACGTGAGCAATTAGAGACGGCTAGCGCGTCCAAAGAAAATCTCGAGCAAACCAAACCCTTTGCCGCGCCCATCGTCACGCCCGTCTTGGCCGCAGATCGGTTTTACGATGCAGAGGATTATCATCAGGATTATTATAAGAAAAATCCTATTCGGTATAAATATTACCGAAATGGCTGCGGGCGTGACAAACGCCTTGAGCAACTCTGGGGCAAAAAATAACTATCGGTTAGTGGTGGGCGTATACCCATAACCGGCCCATAATTCCCACTTGCGAACCTTACCTCCCCCAAGATCAATCTCAATTGGCGCAAGCGGAACAAGCCTTTCAAAGTCAGCCTGTAGCTCGTCGACATAATCTTTGTAATAATTAATGATCAGTACGGGGCCGTCTTGGCCGGGCAGAGGTGCGGTCAACTCTGCATGGTTCACAGGCGCGGCCTGGTACATCCACATCTTGAGAGGTCTCTCTTCGCCAAGACCATAATATTTCAGGCTATAAAAAACGATCCGCTTGTCTGCTGCAATCATAGAAAATTCATTGCCCTCATGTCCCTGCTCCGCGCGGGCCTGTACGACCTGAACAGTCTCCGGCCAAGCTCTTAGCCGTTTGAAACTATTGGCCGCGCCAATCGCGTCCGCCAAAAACGGAAAGATTGTTATAATAGCAAGCGCCAAACCCATCACAGTGTTTAAAACGACGCCGCTGATCAACCATGTTTTCACCCGCTTTAGCCGGGTGTTTCTTTGATCCCAAAACACAATGCCGTAATGCGCCGTTAAAATCGCTGCCGCCACATAAGCTGTCACAGCCCAGTTGGCATTGGCGCGCGACACAAGCGCTTGCAACGAAATAATGACAAGCGGGCTTAAGGTGAAAAGCGCAATCCATATGGCCGTGCTATCGAGACGTTTCTTGAGCGCCGTCACCAGCATGAAAACCATAAGAACCAGCGTGATGGGGCCAAAAATAACAAGTTGATCTACCCAGAATGTCAAAAGCTCGAGGGGATGAAACGGAATATCCTTTTGCAGACTGGCATTCGCGACGGTGTGGGTCACAGTCGCGAAATCGTGGTTTATATTCCAGATAACATTTGGCGAGATAATCAAACCCGCAACAATAAGAGCCAAAAGGCCTTTAAAACCGCTGAGCGCTTTGCGTGTGGGCTTGTCAAAGACAAAAGCAACCGCCAGCGCTGGCAGGAAAAAGAGCATCGCATACTTGCACAAAAACCCGACCCCGAACGCAAGACCTAGCTGCACGGCCCTTGGCCATGTCGCCGTCTCCCGTAGATGTAGCCACGCATTCAAGGCCAGCGCCCAACAGAGTAAAAGCGGCACATCTGTGCTAACAATACCCGATGACAACCAGAGCGCGGGCATTAACAGATAAAGCATTACCGCCCAAAAACCCGTGCACGCATCAAAGGTAAATTGCGCTGTGCGGAAAATAACATAGCCCGTCACAGAATGCAGGATCGGCGATGATAGCCGCACCGCCCACTCCGCATCGCCAAACACACTTGTCGTTAAGGCAATCACCCAAGCAATCATGGGCGGTTTGGTAAAGTAGCCCCAATCAAGATCCTTCGACCATGCCCAATATTGTGCCTCATCGCCGTGCAGTCCCAGCGGCGATAATAAAAGACCGCCGAGCCGGAAAATCAAAAGGCCTATAATCAACCAAACCGCCCAGCGGTGATAAGGGTATGTTTTTGATGCTGTCATACCGCCTAATGACAAACCTTAGCCGTTGTGGCTACTCACTTTATCTGTCAAATTTGTAACGCGGCGCTCATGGCCGGACCGCCGTTTATTCGCACTTTGTTAACCCTGTCTTTGGACAATTCTGTCAGAGCTATACTTGCGCAACAGATCGGATATCTCATGGCCCGCATTTTTAACCTGACAAAAACCATTTCTATCAGCCTATCGGCTGCCACGATCCTTTTGGCAGGTTGCGCGACAAATCCAACCAACCCTTATGGTCACAGCGATATAAACACCGCAAAAACCGCCCAAGGTCAGCAAAACGGAACGTTAAGCGAAAACGAACTTGTCGACGGTATTTCGAAGCATTTAGGCGTCACATCCGAATCAGCGGCCTCCGTCATTGCGCGCCTCTTTCGTGAACGCGGCACACCTGTGGGTTATATTACGGGCGAAGAAGGCGGCGGTGCCTTAGGCATTGGCGTGCGCTACGGTAAAGGTACGCTCTGGATGAAAGACGGCAGCCGCCAAGAGATTTATTGGCAAGGGCCAACTGTCGGCTTTGACGCCGGAGCGGATGCGTCCAAAGTTTTCACATTGGTCTATGGCCTTAATGATCCCAACTATCTCTTCCAGCGCTTTCCGGGCGTCGATGGTAGCGCCTATCTTGTGGCGGGCATGGCCGTGAATTATCAGCGCGCGAACGGCATTACGCTTGCGCCCATACGTTCGGGTGTTGGCGCGCGGCTGGGCGCAAATGTCGGCTATACAAGCTATACCCGCAAACGAAGCCTTATTCCGCTTTAACCAAACCGCATGCCGGGCATGCCGGGTCACGGGCCAACGTCACCGTTCGGCTCTCGGCTGATAATCCGTCAAAAACCCATAAACGCCCAGATAACGTCTGCCCGGCTCCGGTCACATGTTTAATGGCCTCTAGCGCCATGACTGACCCGACAACTCCCGCCAAAGCGCCGACCACGCCGATCTCAGAGCAGCTTTCGACGCCTTCGGGCTGGGAAGGAACAAGGCATCGGTAGCACGGCGAGCAGCCATCTGAGGCGAACAGGCTAACCTGCCCGTCAAAACGTCCAATTGCACCAGAAATCAGTGGAATTTTTAAATCCAGCGCGGCGGCATTGATCAAAAACCGCGTCTCGAAACTATCAGTCCCGTCCATAATCACATCATGTCCGGACAGTATGTCTCTAGCATTGTCAGCATTCAGCCTCTTGGTCACCGCCTTTATGGTAACATCAGGGTTCATCGCGGTCAGTCGGGCGGCCATCGCGACTGTTTTTGGCCGCTCCACATCCGCCGTTTCAAACTGTATCTGCCGTTGCAGATTTGACACGTCAACCGCGTCATCATCAATCAGAGTAATATGCCCCATACCCGCCGTCGCCAAATAAAGCCCGGCTGGGCCGCCCAAACCGCCTGCGCCGACAATCACAATACGGGCCTTGGATAAAGCGCGCTGCCCGGGGCCGCCGATTTCTTTGAGAACCAGATGACGGGCATAACGCGCGATGTTTTCGGGTGTCATATCTCTTTCCTTTACGCACAGGATTATGCCATACCAACGATGAAACTGCACCTTTATTAACGCGACTTTAAGATAATTCAGGCGCAATAGTCGGCGAGAAATATTGAGAGTAATGATGGTGTATCGGTTCGGTTTTTTAATAACAGCTTTGATGATGTTGCCCATGACGGCAGACGCTGCCGGATCCCGCCTCATCGGGAAATATGGCGACTGGGAAGCCTATACCCGCGCCAGCGGCGGTGAGACCATTTGTTACGTGCTTGCCAAACCTTTTGCAAAAGCGCCTAAGAGCGTGCGCCACGGCGATATCTATTTTATGGTCGCAAATTGGAAATCCGGCGCAGCCTCCGAACAGCCCAGCTTGATGGCCGATTTTGAACTTAAAGCCAACCGCCCCCCCACCGCGCGCGTCGGTAATGCCAAAATCCCGATGTTCGTCTCCCGGAACGAGGCTTTTATCTCTAGCGGTAACGACGAAAAGAAGCTTGTTAACTCCATGCGCGCGGGGTCAACGATGCGCGTGGATGCCGTATCAGAACGCGGTACGACAGTATATTATGATTTTTCCCTTAAAGGCGTGACCGCCGCTCTACAAAAAGCCAAAACCAGTTGTAGCTAACCCTCTGTGATAGATGTTCGCGTTTCTGCGGGCCGCGTAAATGGACGTTTGGCAAACCGGCTAAACATGATATAGGCGCGCCATGCCGACCACCCTGATACATACAGTCTCCGAGACAGACTCTAAAGCTGAGCCATTCATTGCTCTTCAGGATACGTGCATCCGTCTGCCGGGTTTGAGCCGCAGTGAAATCGCGCAGCACCTCACCGATATTGGCATTGAGCCCAAAAAAGTGCGTATGCGCGCGAGCCAAATTTTCCAGTGGATTTATAATTTTGGCGTCACAGACTGGGACGATATGACGAATATCGCCAAGCCTATGCGCGAAACATTGTCCAAAAGTTTCTCTCTGGCCCGGCCTGAGATTGTTGAGCGCCAAATCAGCAAAGACGGCACCCGGAAATATCTCATCCGTATGGCCCCTGGCATAGAAGTCGAAAGTGTTTTTATTCCCGATGTCTCAAAGACGGGGGCACTGTGTGTGTCCTCACAGGTTGGCTGCACGCTGACCTGTAAGTTTTGCCATACGGGGACACAAAAACTCGTGCGTAACCTAACGGCCCAGGAAATTGTCTTGCAAGTTTTAATCGCGCGCGATGATTTGGGCGAATGGCCAACCACGCAAGATAACCGCAAGCTGACCAATGTGGTCTTTATGGGTATGGGCGAGCCGCTTTATAATACAGACAATGTCGCCGACGCGATTGATATCTTCGCCGATGATACCGGGCTGGCGATTGGACGGAGGCGCGTCACAGTTTCAACGTCGGGCGTTGTACCGGAAATTGCCCGTATCGGAGATCGTAGCAACGCTATGCTCGCGATCTCGCTCCACGCCGCCAATGATGAGCTGCGCGAGAAAATCATGCCGATTAACCGCAAATACCCCCTCGCCGAGTTGATGCAGGCCTGCCGGGATTATCCGGGATTATCCAATGCGCGCCGGATTACATTTGAATATGTCATGCTCAAAGGCATTAATGATAGCCCGAGCCATGCCAAAGAACTCATTCGTTTGCTCGAAGGCATCCCCGCAAAAGTCAATCTGATTCCTTTCAACCCTTGGCCGGGTAGCCCTTATGAATGCTCGGATTGGGGCACGATTGAAAATTTTGGAGATTTAGTCAACCGCGCGGGCTTTGCCTCGCCGATCAGAACGCCGAGAGGCCGCGATATTTTGGCGGCTTGCGGGCAATTGAAATCAGAAAGCGAGAAAGTTCGCGCCAGTGCTCGCCGTAAGATATAGTCGTCATCACAATCCTAACCCTTTCTGTGTTGATCTATTGACCAATCTCTTATGACCTGACACACACACGCCATAAAAATGGAAGGTAAACTTCATGGACGCAGCGCTTAACAGTTTAGCCAACG
This sequence comes from uncultured Caulobacterales bacterium, assembly GCA_964352785.1. Taxonomy (GTDB): domain Bacteria; phylum Pseudomonadota; class Alphaproteobacteria; order Caulobacterales; family Maricaulaceae; genus JACOMS01. Next base: position 129,018 of record CAYGTI010000008.1, on the reverse strand, counting down.
GCCTTCCCGTTCTCATCAGCTACCTCTTGGTCATCACTGTCATCTACGTGATCGGTATCTTTATTTATGTTAAGCTCACGCCGCACAAAGAACTCGAGCTTATTCAGCACGGAAATATGGCTGCCGCCATATCATTTTCGGCCCTGGTCATCAGCCTTGCCCTTCCATTAGCGGCCTGCTTAATTAACAAAATCGGCCTGATTGATGTCGCCGTTTGGGGCACTGTGAGTTTGTTTTTACAATTATTCCTCTTTCGCGTAACGGATGCTATTTTCAGCGGAATGCCCGAGCGCATTGAGAACGACGAAGTCGCGCCCGCTATGGTTCTGGCTTCCTTTAAGCTGGCCGGCTCTATTACGCTTGCTTTGGCAATCGTCGGGTAAAAGATGCTGCGACGCTTACCGGATTGGCTGCTTTACGGGGCGATTGTCCTGCTGATCTATCTTAATGCCTATCGCACCTCGCAGCGTACAGACGCGCCGCAGCCGCCACCGCCACCGGAGCTCGGCCCGCTGCTGGCCAGCGAGTCGCCGCGCGACCAATCTGTTCTTGTCGAAATGGGGCAACCCAGTTCGGGTATCGGCACCGCCTTTGCAATTGATGATCAGGGAACATGGCTCACCGCACGTCATGTCGTGGATTCGTGTGATCAGATAGCGATTAATCTGGGGCAAGGCCGCGCCCTAAAAGTTACGGCCTTGATCTCCCGCGACTCAGATACAGCCATTTTAACATCCACCTGGAAACGCGAGCCGTTACCCAGTGATTTGTTCACCACCCGGCAAATCGGAGAACGCGGATATTTCTTCGGGTTCCCCCAAGGACGCCCCGGCGAAGCCGCCGCGACACTCCTTGGGCGGCACAATATGGTTATTCGCGGGCGCTATGACACCAAAGAGCCAATTCTCGCTTGGAGTGAGATTGGCCGCACACGCGGCCTCGAAGGATCTCTTGGCGGTATTTCCGGCGGACCCGTTTTAGACAAGGACGGAGAAGTCATTGGCGTTGTAGCCGCGGAAAGTCCGCGCAGAGGACGCATTTATTCTGTCGCCCCTCGCAATCTGCAAACCCTCATACCCACTGACATCAAAACCAAGGCTGATCCCATCGAGATCGAAAGCTATGGACGGCAAGCGGACCGTTACCGCCGGGCGCGCCGAATCGCCCAAGTCATGTGCCTTGTGAATTAATCTTTTATGCGCCGCCGCTCTCCCGCCGTGTTCATTCTCCTAACCGGGATAGGCGTCTTAATTTTCATAGGCATTAATCAAACCGTTCCAAGCCAGCATTTACCATGGCGCAAACTCGACATCGAAGCCCCAACAGGATTATCGACACACGCGCAAATGCTGCGCCTTAGCCTTTCATCATCCCAGACCTGTATGAAAATCGCCGACGGAGCTGTCACGTTTTCCTCGGCCCGGGCCGAGCCCAAAAGTGAGCGGGACGTCTGCGGGTACACAATCGCCCGTGACGTTTTGGGTAGCGATGATGGACTTCTTGCACGCCAAACGGTTATGCAATGCCCGCTCGCAATCGGAGCTTATATTTGGACCCGTGAAATTGACCGGCTCGCCCGCAAGCATTTAAAGTCCCCGCTCAAGACTATCCTTCATTTCGGGTCCTATTCTTGCCGCCGTCAAAACGGGAATAGCTCTGGCGAGTGGAGCGAACATGCTTTTGCCAATGCGTGGGACGTCTCCGGCTTTGAGCTGGAAGACGGTACCCGCATTTCCGTGCTGGATCATTGGTCGAAAGGTAGCCGGGCTGAGCGAAAGTTCCTGCGCGGCGTGCGCGAGCAAGCCTGCCGCATATTTAGGGTTACACTCAGCCCGGACTATAACGCGGCTCATAAAAATCACTTCCACGTGGATATGGGCCCTTGGGCCACTTGCAGTTAGGTCACATCCCGCTAAAGTAGCATAAGGGAGGGGATCCTATGCATGTCATTTTGGGAATATTAGCGGCAGTGGCAGGAATTTTATTCTATGCCAGCCGAATATCGCGCGGCGCAAGTGAGATTACCGATGTTGCAAATGAAATCGGGAATTTACCTTGAAAGCTGAGATACCGAAAAAAGGCCGGTAAGAAAGGTCTTGATTTGGTTGAAGAGCCCATAGAAGCGGCGTCAGTTTTACTTATTTCCATAGCGAGAATGGATAAATTTGGGCGGGTAACCGACACGCAAAGTAAGGCCATGGCGCGTGAACTTTACGACAATATGCATCTGAACATTGAAGATGCAAAAGACATGATCGTTCAGATGCGCAGCTTGACGCAATACCTCAATCAACCTGACTCCACGCTTTTTCCAATGATCGATATTTTACAAAAAATGATAAGTAAGCAAGATGCAAGAGAACTCGCAGATATGATGCGGCGCATCGGCGAGATTGAGAGCCCTATAGATACTGCGCAAATGGATTTTATCCGCAGATTTGAAGACCGTATGGGACTTTTAGGCTAAAACCTTAACCTCTGCGCGGCTGACATCTACGGTCGCATGATCAATATGAAATTGGGATTTCAGCCGTGCTTTGATGGCCGTGCTAATCACTTCAAGACTGGCGGATGGTTCTACGAAAGCTTCCAATGTCATCATAGGTCTATCATTTGTGATACTCCATGCATGGATATGGCACACGTCGAACAGGCCCGGGATTTCCGATAACAGATCATCGCGGATCAGGCGGCGGTCAATGCCTTCCGGCGCGCCCTCGAGCAGGATGTGCGCGCTGTCTTTGATCAAGCTCCACGCGCTCTTTAAAATCAGCAAAGCCACCAACACAGACAAAAGCGGATCAATCGGCATCCAGCCTGTTCGCATGATGATCAGCGCCGCTACAATCGCTGCAACCGAGCCAAGTAAATCGCCCAACACATGTAAAACAGCCCCGCGAATATTCAAATTATCCTGATCCGCGCCCATCAATATCCAGAAGACCAGAATATTTACACACAGGCCGCCCACGGCAATCCAGAGCATAGGCCCGGCCAAAATCTCGCCGGGCGCGTAAAACCGCTGTCCCGCTTCGACCATAATCCAGACCGCAATGGCAAACAAAGTCAGCCCGTTGACAAAGGCCACAAGAATAGAGAAGCGGTCAAACCCGAACGTATGTTTCCAATTGGCCGGGCGGCGGGCCAGCGTAAACGCCCCCCATGCCATAGCGAGCGCAGCAAAATCCGTCAGCATATGCCCGGCGTCCGCCAGCAATGCCAGCGAGCCGGAGATCAGCCCCCCGGCCACTTCCGCGATCATAAATAGCCCCGTCAAAAGCGCGGCAATACCCACGCGGCGACGGTTCTTGGCCCCATGCGTAGGGCAATGGCTGCCGGAGTGCCCGCCAGCGTGATGATGTGAATGCGAATGTCCCATGAGGCGATTATGCAAACCTCTTGCGCGCCGTACAGTAAAAAATCTGCACGGCGGCCCTGCGTTATTTACCGGAGCCATATTTTAAGCGCTCCCTAACCAAATTTTGCTAAGCTTTATCATTCGGGCGCAAGTTTAACGGCGGGGGATACGTGCCACATACGATTGAAGTCATAACACCGGGCGAGTTGAGCGCGGCTGACAAAGCCGCATGGACACGCCTGCGTGCCAGCAACCCTGCGCTTTACAGTCCCTATTTTCATCCGGATTACACCGCCCTCATCGGCCGGCTTCGAGATGACGCCCATATCGCAATTGTCTATGAGGGCGAAACGCCGATTGCGTTCTTCCCTTACCAAGGCCCGCGCCCGGGCAAGAGCGGCTTTGCCCGCCCCATCGGCGCGCCCATGACGGATTATCACGGCGTCATTGCAGCGCCGCAGGCTGATATAGATTACGGCGATATGCTGCGCCGTGCTGGCATCGGCGCATTTCACTACAGCGCGCTCATCGACCCCGGCGATGATCTTGCCCCGCATCCATCCGCAACGGACATGGCCACGATGATGGACATCTCTAAGGGGGCAGAGGCTTGGCGCGACGCCCGTGACAGCAGCTACCGCCGCAGCCTGAAAAGTCATCGCCGCCGCATCCGCAAAGCCGAGGAGGAGATAGGCCTGCGCCGTTTTGAGTTTCAAAGCCGTGACCGCGCCGCATTTGATCAGCTCATCACATGGAAGAAACAAAAATTTACCGAAACCGGAAAATATGATGTTCTCTCGGCTGACTGGACGCTCAACCTGCTCGAGCATCTCTGGACCTCAACTGATAAGCTACGCTGCGATATGCAGGTGCTTTATTTCGGGGACCGTATCGCCGCGATTGACCTTGGCCTCTCAGACGGGCCCGTCTTTCATAGCTGGATCGTTGCCTATGACGGTGACTTACAAAATTACGCGCCGGGTATTCAACTGCTTGAGGGGCTGATTGATAACGCCGCCGGGCTGGGATACAGCCGCATTGATCTGGGCGCTGGTACAGACGGCTATAAACGCCATTACGCCAGCGAAGAGATCAACGTCAAAAGCGGCTTTATCGCCGTACACGGCCCCGCCGCCGCGCTCAGCCGCGCCTACGCGCGCACAGAACAACTTGGTAAAAAAGCGCTCAAAGATGCGCCCGGAAAACTACGCCGCCGTTATAGCCAAATCGCTGCCTGTGATGATACGTTTTCAGGCCGTGCCCGCGCCATGCTGGATGCGGTAAAAACTTCAGGGCGAGATTAGCTATATGCTGGGCTGCTATAGATAGTTTTAAAAACTGTCCTCCGCAGACTTAAGTCATGAATTTGCAGGACAACAAAACTAAATAAATACTCCGAAATTTGTGATATGTAGTTTTGATACCTATATATATGTAGATTATTTCTATTCTATTGGGGTTTTGAATATGAGCATATGGGTCGGATTGACTTTCGGTATAATTTTTGGAGGGTTCTCACGCTACATATCGGGACGATGGGCATATGTTCCGCTCATTATACTCAGTAACATCCTTTATACTTGGCTGACACTGCCAACCTTGCAGTACGGCTTTACGGATGTGCCAATACTGTGCCTTTTTAACAGCATTGTTTTATTTGGTATTGCATATCTAAACTCAAAATTACCGAATCCTATCAAATCAAAAAAAATCCCCCTTTATGCTCTTTTAGTAGTCAGTATTTTCTCTGTTTTTATCATACCATTTCTAACGTCATCTGCGGTTTTTCACTCAAAAGCCTACTACGATCTCGCTGGTGAAGTGCAAATCGGAGAATTCTCTGAGGACGTTGCGACAATTGATATGTCGCAAGTGCGGCGTGTTGACGGCAGGCTTGCACGAAACTTGGCAGAAAAACGTCTAGGAGAGGACCGTGGATTAGGGAGCCGCGTCAAAGTTGGACGCATGTCTATTCAGGCTATAAATGGCGAACTATTCTGGGTTGGCCCCCTTAATCATTCAAAATTTCGACGTTGGCTCGACAATAAAGAGGGAACACCCGGATATGTCATGGTATCTGCAAGCAATGAGAACAACGTAAAGCTGGTCACAGAATTGGCCGGTAAGGCATTGCAATTACGATATAATGCAGGTGCATATTTTTATGATAAACCTGAGCGTTACCTTTACGATAATGGATATGCGACAAAGGGCCGTACTGATTGGACATTTGAAATCGATGATACCGGACGACCATATTACGTCATAACTGAATACAAAAACACTATCGGCTTTAAAGGTGCAGATGCGGTTGGGGTAATTATTTTGGACGTGCAAACAGGTGATTTAAAGTCCTATCTGTATAGCAACGCTCCTGAGTGGGTTGATCGGATTCAGCCAACACACATTATTCGCAATCAACTGACAGATTGGGGTCAGTACAAGCATGGTTGGATTAATTCGTGGCTAGGCGCTGATGACGTATTACAGACCACCAAGGGCATGTCGCTTGTTTATGGTAGCGATGGAAATTCTTACTTTTACACGGGGATGCAATCGGTCGGATCAGACGAAGGAACAGTTGGTTTTGTACTTGTAAACACGCGCACCAAGGGGATGCGTCTTTATGAACAGGCTGGAGCAACTGAAACCGCAGCTAGAGACTCAGCCGAGGATGAATTTCAAGATTTTGGCTACCGCGCAACAAACCCTATTCTGTATAATATAGGCGGCGTTCCGACTTACTTTATGACACTGAAAGCAAGTTCTGGTTTGGTGAAAGCATCTGCTTTCGTCTCAGTAGAAGACTATAGCATAGTTGGTTCGGGCAAAACCACGGAAGCCGCACTTCGAAGTTATAACAAAGCCCTTCGAGGACGCGGCAACGCTATAGCGATAGATGATGTAGAAAACCATCAAACAGCAAACGGTATAGTTGAGCGCATCCGGCAAGAAACTATCAATGAAAGCGTGACATACTATTTTTTGGTGAAAGGGCACCCAAACAAAATTTTTGCGGTTCCAAGCGATTTGGCACCAATAGTGCGCATGAGCCAACCCGGTGATTTAGTTTCGCTGTCTTATCAAGAGGGCGGCAATGCAGTTGTTGATGCAATTCATTTTGCAAATTCTACAATTTCTCTGCAACATTCAAACGTTCAAACTATAATTAATGAGCGCAACAAATAGACAACCAAATGAATTTATAGTCTAGATCCAAATCGCCGCCTGTGATGATACGTTTTCAGGCCGTGCCCGCGCCATGCTGGATGCTGTTAAGACCTCGGGGCGGGGTTGAGCTCTGTGTTGCTCCTTCCCTAAATATTCAAATAGCCATACCATATAATCAGAAGTATCATCCGCCCCGCGAAGGCGGACCTCGCCACTTGCCCTATGGCCATGGCAATGAGCGGAACGGCGAGTGAGATAAACACAATATCCGGGATTTGCTCTATCGTTCCATTTATGATCATTGTTATGAGCGCCGGAAGGCATGCGGCAAATGCAATGACGACTCCCGCCAAAAGACGCCAAAGCCATAAAATATCGGCCCCCATGGGCATGACATGCTTCAGCTGCGAGACATTTTCCGATTGCCAGCGGGCGCTATGCTGCGTGAGGGGGAAAATTAAAACAAGCCACAGCGTCGCGCCAACGCCGCCGCGAAATGGTAAAAAAGCGCCCAGTACAGAAAGGCTCATCACCACCACAATCAAGGGAACGGGCATTAAAATTTGAGATATATTTGACCATAAGGGCGCAAGCCGTTGTGAGGAGCGATTAAAAATTACCAATTTGATACGGCCCACTGCGCCAAAGAGCTTTGTATTGACCAGTAATTTAGTACATAATTTTGACAGGCGGTTTTTACGAGTCCCATATTTAGGCGGTTTGAACACAAGGCCAGCGAAGCAGACTAACAAAAAAGCTGTAAACACCCAAAATAGCCGTGACCACAGAAAATCTGAGTCCGTCACGCCGCGCATCGCGTCAACCTCAATAAAACCATTGGCGCTGGGTGCAGAGCCCACCGTATAGGCTTCGATAGGCACACTGACGGCACCCGACATGGACGCAACAAATCCATAAATATCAGCAAATTCAGACCCCGGCAGGCCCGTTTGGAAAAGAAGGATGCTGAGCACCATGCTCAAGAGCCAAAACAATAGAAACCCGACATCTCCAAGCCCGCCCCTCAGCCAAGGCCTCGCCGACCAGAAAATCCGCACGGCCGCAATAAATGCGAGCGCGGGCCCCGCGATGAGGCATAGAGCTATTACCGTTTCGTGCGGTCGGATGTTCGCGAATTCAAGCCTGAAAGCAGATAGGATAACTCCGGCAATTGCAAGGCACAACATAATGAGCCACAGCACCGCCACATCAGCCAGCCAGTAACCGACCATCTGAGATATGCGGCTGCCCGGCGTTACCGACTCGACTTGCCATGGGGTAATCCGCGCGGGGCCGCTTCGAAGATACATATAGGCCAGAGGGGTCAGCAAGAGTGCCGTAATAATTCCCAGTTCCATACCGATCACGCTCGGGGTGAGGACTGGATAAGCGTTATTAATCGCGACAACCGTATAAGACGCCTCTGATGTGGGTACCATAAAACGCGCCGCGATTGGTATGGCCAACGCAACCAACCACAGAAAGGGATGGCGTAAGTAACGAGAAAATTGAATGTTAAAGAAGGTTGTTACGCGGCTAAGAAACACAACTAGCCCGCCCGGTTTTCAACAACATACGTCTCATAATTATATTCGCCCAAACTGGACGCCAAATGTGTTGTCATCAGAACAACGGCTGTTTTGGAGGCTGCAAAGATAATATCATGCACGCGGCCCGCCGTCTCCGGGTCAAGCTCCGCCGTCGGTTCGTCTAAAATCAAGCATTGAGGCTGCCCCAGAAAGGCTTGTGATAAACCAAGGCGGCGGCGCATCCCGCCTGAGAAGGTTTGAATAAGATTATCAGCATCCGTGCCAAGGCCAAACTGCTCCAGCAATTCACCGCCTTGGCGGGTGCTGGCGGCCATGCTTTGACCTTTGAGCGCGCCGATGTGGCGCAGAAAATCCATCGCCGTAATATCTTCGGGAAAATCAATACGCTGCGGCGCATAACCCAAAATCCGCCGGAAAGGTTTAGGTTTCTTGTAAAGAGACACACCGTTCCACAATACCGTGCCTGCAGAAGGTTTTTCGGCAGAGGCACACAGGCGTAAAAGCGTTGATTTCCCGGCCCCGCTCTGCCCCGTAATAATTGTCACACCGGACGAGAAATCATGAGACAGGCCGGACAGGACAGTTTTCTTTTTATAGGATTTAGAAACATCTTTCAGGCTCAGCATACATACCCTTATAAACAAAGAACCCGCCGGTTGGCGGGCTCCTCTGAGTTTTCTTACCAGATTTTGACGCGCTTTTCGGGCGGCAAATACAGCGCGTCGCCGGGCTGTACATTAAACGCCTCGTACCAAGCATCGAAATTGCGCACGATCCCATTCGCGCGGTACTCGCCCGGGCTGTGTGGACCTGTTTTCGCTTGCGTGCGAAGCGCATCATCCCGGAACTTGCGCTTCCAGATTTGGCCATAAGCCAAGAAGAAGCGCTGATCACCCGTCATGCCGTCAATGATCGGTGCAGGCTGACCGCCAAGTGAGCGCTTATAGGCGGCGTATGCCATGGTGATACCTGTCAGATCGCCAATATTTTCGCCAAGCGTGAGCTTGCCGTCGAGGTTTACGCCCGGAAGCGGTTCAAACTCGCTATATTGCGCCGCAAGACCGCCGGAGCGCTCTTCAAAGGCTTTGCCGTCGCTCTCTGTCCACCAATCGCGCTGCTCCCCATTACCGTCCGTTTTACGGCCTTGGTCATCAAAGCCGTGTCCCATTTCGTGGCCTATGACGGCACCAATGCCGCCGTAATTCACGGCGGGATCGGCATTCGGGTCAAAGAATGGCGGCTGGAGAATAGCTGCTGGAAAGACGATTTCATTGAGCGAGGGACGATAATACGCATTTACCGTTTGCGGATTCATACCCCATTCGCCGCGGTCAATAGGCCCGCCTAGTTTGTCGATCATGTCATTCCATGCCCACGCATTTGCGGACTTGACGCTTTCGATCAAATTGCCTTTGGTGATTTTGAGCTTAGAATAATCTGTCCACTCATCCGGATAACCGATTTTAGGATTAAACTTTTTCAGCTTATCCTGCGCTTCAATCTTTGTCTCCGGGCTCATCCAGTCCAGATTATCAATGCCGTCTTTGAACGCGCCGCGCAGATTTTCTACAAGATCAACCATTTGGGCTTTGGAGTCCGGCGGGAAATAGTCTTTGACGTAAACTTGTCCGACAATTTCACCCATGAAATTATCAACCTGGTCGCTCGCGCGCTCCCAGCGCGGACGCTGAACTTCGGTACCGCGCAGGGCTGTGCTGTAAAATTTAAAATTCGCATCATCAACAGATTTTGGTAAATAGGCCGCCATGTTACTCATATAATGCGCGGTCATATAATCCTGCCAGACGCTGACAGGTGTCTCGCCAAATATCTTGGCCAGACCTTGGAGCGCATCATTTTCACGTACCACGAAGGTGGTTTGATCACCTAACCCGGCCGCGCCCATCATATCGGCCCACGGGAAACCCGGTGCGTATGCGGCTAGTTCGTCCGCGCTCATTTTATTATAGGTCAGGCTGCGGTTACGGCGTTTTGCGGGCGTCCAGTGCACTCTCGCCATTTCGGTCTCAAGGCCCATGATCGCCGCAGCGCGTGAGTCGACATCATCAACCCCGGCTTCGCCAAGCATAGTTTGCAAAAACTCGAGATAGGCCGCGCGCTTCTCGTCTTCCGTTTCGCCTTCATCAAGATAATAGCTTCGGTTAGGCATCCCCAAGCCCGCTTGCGTGATATAGAAAATATAATTATCAATATCTTTGACATCAACATCAACCCAGCCGGCAACCGGAGACGTGATTGACATACGTGGATCGCCCATCAAATTTGCCACATCCGTGTGGGTTTCTACGCTTCTAATACGGGCCAGATCGGCTTGTACCGGGACAAGTCCAGCGGCTTCGATTGCGTCCGTATCCATGAACGCGGCATAAAAATCACCGATCTTTTGCTCTTCTGTGCCTTGGGCCGCATCTTTGGCGGCTGCCGCTTCAATGATGCCGCGTACACGCTCTGTCGATAAATCCCTGAGCATGGTAAAAGAACCATAATTGGATTTATCAGCCGGAATTTCTGTATTATCGAGCCATGTTCCATTAACATATTCAAAGAAATTATCGCCGGGCTTCACGCTCGTTTTCATAGCCGCCATATCGATGCCAAACGTGCCGAGGACAGGCGTCGTGACAGCAGCAGTTTCAGCCGTCGGAGCAGACGCCGTGTTCGTCGTTGTGGCCTCTTTGGCTGAACACGCGGCGAGCGTAATTGCCAAAAGGCTAGGGACAATGAGATGTTTTAAAGTCATGCTTTTTCCTTTTTTATTATAGATTGAAAATATTTATTCTGCGGGTTGTAGTCCGGGCGATCCGGGCGGCTGCGCGTCAATGAGGTCTTCCGCGTCCATCGTTTCAAACGCGAGGGCCACTTTTGGATCATAGGTCGAACCGAGGCCCGGTTGCTTTTCACCGCGCCATAAGCCGCGGAAGAAACGCGTAATATCCACGCCAATACCGTACATAGCCGGCACCAACATCAAGGTCAGAAAGAAGTCGAACAACACACCAAAGGCTAGGGCGACCACCATCGGCTTGAGAAATTCCGCTTGTGTGGACGTTTCAAACAAAATCGGCGTAATACCGATAAAGGTCGTGACAGATGTCAGCAAAATCGGCCGGAAACGCGCCACACAGGCATCAAGCATCGCTTGATATGCCCCAACGCCGCGCGCGCGCAAACGGTTGACATAATCGATCAAGACCAAGTTATCATTCACCGCCACGCCGGACGCGGCGAAGAAGCCAAACAGCGACATCATGCCAAATGGAACATCTGTAATAATGTTACCGAATATCATACCCACGAGCGCAAACGGTATCGCAATCATAATCAAGAGCGGCTGCGCGTAGGATTTAAAGGCGACCGCCAAAAGCCCGTACATCATGAATAGGATCACAATTAGCGAGACCTGTAACTCATGCATGAGGTTCGTCTCGATTTCGTCGTCGCCAATGACAATACGGTTCACCCTCGGGTGTTTGAGTTCCCATTGCGGGAAGAACACGTCGTTGAGCTCTTTGCGGATGCGGGCCACTTCTTCTTGCTCGCCTCGAATGCGCGCGCCTACATATTCAAGGCGGACTCGATCCCGACGATTGATCCGGCCGACGCCGTCCTCAAAAGAGACGTTAGCCACGGAGTAAATGGGTACTTCCACACCGTTCGCGGCGCGAATACGCAAATTTTGCAAGCTATCAATCGATTCGCGCGCGGCCTCCGGATAACGCACCATGACGCGGACATCTTCGCCGTTACGCGGCAGGCGTTGAACCTCGCGGCCATAAAAGGCTTCGCGTACTTGGCGGGTCACATCTGACAGCTTAATGCCCAATGTTTCCGCGCCCGGTTTCATTTCAAAGCGAATTTCTTTGGCTGAACTCTCAAGACTGTCCCATGCCGTAATAACACCCGGGTAGGACTCAAGCTCATTTTTAACATCAAGCAGAGCCGCTTTTAGAGCCTCAGGATCCGCTGAGCCGATACCGAAACGCACACCGCCGCCCCCGCCGGAACCGCCTTCTGTTGTACCGTAACTCACACGGAACGCATCGGGGATCGGACCGACATATTCCTCGAGCTTGTCTGCGATATCCTTGGTGGAAATTTGGCGGCGAAGATTTCCGTCAATTAACCCCAGAAAACCGTCAACACTGTTGCGGTTTGTAATCGTACCCGGGTTGGTAATAATATCCTGGTTCAGTCCAAAATCTTTTTGGCCATTCGCATTTAGTCTCTCAATACCAGCGTCCACTTGGCGGCGGACTTGCTCGCGCCGTTCATAGGTTGTCCCCTCTGGGAACCGCGCGTTAAACGCAATCATATCCCCTTCGACTTCAGGTACAAAAGCGGAAGGGGCGACGCCCGCTTGCAAGAGCATGATCGCCATGATGAACAAGCCAATAAAGACCGAGACGGTGATGTAACGGAACTTTATCAAAAGGGCGACAACCGGACGGAATGTCCGGCTAGCAAATGTCACCAAAACATTCGCGATCTTGTTTTGCAGCTTAAGCAGCGGATTTAATTTATCAGGTTCGACATGATCGAGGTGGCGCAAGTGAGCTGGTAAAATAAAGAACGCTTCGATCAAAGAGAAAATCAACACCGCAATGACGACCAGACTAATCTGCGCCGTAATTGCCCTTAGCGGGCCCGTGAGCAACATAAACGGTACAAACATCATTATTGTCGTGACAACCGCAAAGAAAATCGGTTTGACAACCATGTTCGTGCCCGCAATCGCTCCGCGCTGCCCGGTAATGCCGTTCTCGGCATGGAAATGAATCGACTCGCCGACCACAATCGCGTCATCAACAACAATCCCGATCACAAGCAGGAACGCAAAAAGCGAAATCATGTTCAGCGTAATTCCAATATAAGGCGCGACCGCAACAGCCCCCATAAAAGCGGCGGCAATACCGCACGTCACCCACAACGCCACTTTGGGGCGCAGAAATAACATCAACACGATCAAGACAAGCACCATACCGGACAGAGCGTTTGAGCCGATAAGGCTCATGCGGCTGTCAAACATAGTCGATCCGTCAAACCAGATTGAGAACGTCAGGTTCGGCGGCAAGCTCTCATTAATGTCTTTTTCAAACTTTCGGATAGCTTCCCCTGCATCGGTAATATTCATGCTGTCCGGAGAGAGAACCTGAAACACAGCCGCATTTTCACCCTTGTAAGTCGCAGAAAACTTTTCGGTCTCAAACCGGTCAATAACAGTTGCAATATCTTTGACGCGGATAATGCTACCAGCCTGCGTTTGACGGACAATAATATCTTCAAAATCAGCTTTGGAATTCGCTAGCGCGCGCGCGCGAAGCTGTAAATTACCGCCTGTCGTCTCAACCGTTCCCGCAGACACATTCACAGACGAGCGCGCAATAGCGTCTGAGACCTGTGAAAATGTCAGGCCGTAACGCCGTAAATCTTGCTCGGAAATTTCAATCGTAACTTGCTCGGGGATTTTAGAAATTTGCTGGGTGAGTTGCAATCCAGTCAGCTTTGTGAGCTCAAGCCTTAACTCTGTGGCCGCGCGCTGCAATTCAAGACGGTCGACATTGCCGTGCAAAGCCAAGTACATGATATCAACTTGGGCATCCCAGCGGAAAACTTCGGGGCGGAAAGAATCAGGTGGCAGGTTCTGGATCGTATCAACACGGGCTTTGACCTGATCGAGCATTTTTTCATAATCAACACTGAGTTTTGTTCGGATATTGACTGTGCCGCCGCCTTCGCGGCCATTGGACTCAATATAATCAATACCATCGAGGCCATCGACAGCTTCTTCAATACGGACAAGGAGTTGCTCCTCGATGTCACGCGGAGACGCGCCCGGCCAAGAGATTGACACCGACATACCGTTAATTGTTGTCTGGGGAATGAACTCCCTATCCAGCGAGTTATAACCAAAAACGCCCCCAACGAACATGGCCACCATCAAAAGATTGGCGGCAACGGGGTTTTTTACAAACCAAGCAACAATCGCATTCATAAGTTTATCCTGACCGTTTTAGGGCTTGTCTCCATTCGTGGATGCGGTGCTTCCACTGTCATCCTTGGAGGCTGTGTTAGAAGATTCCTCGTCATCTGCGTCTTCATCTTCGTCTGTCTTTTTACTTTTCTTCTTTTTATTATTACGCTCAGCCTTCTCGGCATCCTCACGTTTTTCTTTCTCAATCATCCATTGAGGCTTGGGCGGGTCAATAAAGACTTTGGATGTATCGTTAATATCGAGAACTTTGAGCGGCCCTACAAGGCGCGACTCTTCGACAGGTGATAGGATCACATACTCGCCCGCCGTAACGCCGCTGTTCAAATAAGCATGCTCGGCATTTGTATCAAGCACCGAGGGCTTTCTCACTACGGCACTTCCATCTTCTTGTGCCACAAAAACTTTATTCTCAGGGCGCAACCCGTCACGGGACAGAACGATAATGTTATCGAATTTTTTACCCTTAACTTCGACGTCCAAAAACAGGCCGGGGGCTAAAGGTACACCATTCTGGGACGCACCTGAACCGTAAGGATCAAACACTTCGGCAATTGCAAATAAAGCCCGGGTCTGCGTATCGTAGACACTGTCTGTCCGCATAATTTTACCCGACCAAACTTGTTTCTGCCCGCCAATAACGATACTAAGCGTCACATCTGGTGCGGAGGCCCTATCCTTGGCGACATAGGCAATCGGCAGATCGACTTTTGCCAAATCATTATCCGTAAGCGGGAACCTGACTTCGACAATATCAGTTGAAAATATGCGTCCCAAACGCGAGCCCGGGGATACGAACTGACCCAGGTCTGATGTCTTTGTACGAACCCGGCCATTAAACGGCGCGCGAACGGATGTCCGCGAGAGCTGAATTTTAGCATTATCGAGATCCGCTTGCGCTGACTGCAAACTAGCTTTCGCTTCTGCCATCTGCGGTTTACGCAAGGTTAAATCGGACGGGGCTCCCTCGCCTAAATCTTCCCAGTCACGTCTTGCAACTTCAGCCTCGGCCTGTTCACGGATCAAAACCTGCTCCGCCCGGGCCACTCCGGCCTCGGCGCGCACCACAGCCACGCGGTAATCGCGCGTGTCTATTTGGTAAAGCACGTCGCCTTTGTTAAAAATTCCGCCTTCAATAAATTTTGGCGACACAGAAATGACCTTGCCGCCGACTTCGGGCACGAGGTCGATTTCAGTGCGGGGACGGGCTTCGCCCTGAGTATTGACCACAAGTTGGATATTGTCCATGACCGCAACTTCAGCAAGCACCGCCAACGGGTTAAAAGGCCGCCGTTTTTCTTCCGGTTTTTTATTGAGCGCAATAATAATAACTGTCGCTGCAACAAAAACCACAACCACAGCAATGGGCACAAGAATAATTAAAAGCTTACGCAGCCAACCTTTTTTATTTTCCGGTTCACCAGAAAGTCCAATTGTCGTCGCCATTTATCTATCCTCTTGAGGCCACTTGAATAACCTCTTGTGTTTCAAGTCCGCCGCCGAGCGCCACATGCAACCGCACCCGGTTCGCAAGCCGTTCTTTTCTCGCGCTAATCAACTGGCTTTCCGCGGAGATACGCCGAGATTGCGCATCAAGCAACTGTAGAATTGTTGCAAGGCCCTCACTATACCTTAAGGAGAGCCTATCTTCAGCTTGCACCGCCTCTTCAAGCGAAACCCGTAACGCCACTTCACGCTGTTCCAAGCGGTTTTCAGCATCAAGTGCATTTTCGACCTCAAGATAAGCATTTAGGGCTGTGCCAGCATAAGACTCAAGTTGTTGTCGCAAAACAGCCTTTTGCTGCTCAACATCTGCTTTAAGGCGGCCCGCATTAAATATAGGCTGCACGATACTGGCCGAAATCGACTCACCAAGTGAGTTCGCATCAAAAATTTTGAGAAATTTTGAATCTCCAGACGTTATATCTCCATTCAGAGTCAAACTTGGCAGCAACGCTTTGCGCGCGACATCAACTTGTAATCCAGCCGAGCGCATACGGTGTTCGGCCGCAAGCACATCTGGCCGGCGGCGGAGCATATCTTCAGGTGTATTAGTACCCTTCAAAGGCGGCAGGTCTGGCAAATCTTTGTTCGCTAGTATAGCTTCCGATGGGTAACGCCGAAGCAAAACTTCGAGGTTTCGAGCCAAAGCCGACTCGCGCTGCGCGCGGGTGGCCTGAAGCGCTTCGGCGCTGGCCAAGGACGAGCGCGCAAGCCGGACATCACTGGAGCCTGTAACGCCCCCTTCGAAACGGCGCGTCGTCAGGCGCAAAGCGCGCTCTTGTGTTTCAACTTCGCGGACGGATAACTCAGAGAGCAAACCCGCTTCTATCAAATCAAACCATGTTTGCGCAACTTGTCCCGCCACTGAAAGCTTAGCCGCCGCATAATCCGCTTGCAAAGCTGTCGCATCAAACGCGCTGGAATTTGCATTGTCACGAATACGGCCCCAAAGATCAGGCTCCCAACTTGCATTGAGCGCCAAACTCAGATTGGTAAAGTCCGGCAAACCGTTATTTGACGCAACAGTGCGAGAGCCTCTTACATTGGCTGTGACTGTTGGCAATTTGTTGGCATCCGCAATATTGGCTCGCGCAACAGCGGCATCAAACCGGGCTTCAGCAACTTTTATCGTTGTGTTGGCGGACAAAGCTTCGCTTACGAGTGCGGGCAACACATTACTATTAAAAGTTCCCACCCAATCCGTAGCCGGTAAATCCTCTGGCGCAGCAGCTACCCATTTTGCTTGCGGCGGGGCGGGGACTTCGGCCACAACAGGCGTAGCATTCTTTCGAACATCAAGTGTCTTACAGCCGCCCAAAGCAACGAGGCTGACAGTTATCAAAAGTGTAAATCGCATACATCTCTCCATATAGGTTTTTTAGAAAGAAAATAGCGAAAGTCAATTATTATTTATCGAAAAACAATAATATTGTAGAAATTATTTCAAATTGTGATAAACATAACACATTAACCTGTGGACAAGTTAAGCTGATAACGCAAAGTTTATCGCAGCGCCTGGCAGAGAGGAAACCCTTGCAAGTTCTCTATATGTGCCTCATATGAATGCTCCGGATGCGGAGGCTTAACATGCGGCGATTTTTAGCGCGAGATATGATCGTGATCTGCCTCATCGGATCAGGAGCGATTATCATATTAGCGCTGACGAGCAATATTGCATTGCTGTCGACCCTAGCGGCTATTTTTGCATTCTGTATCCCAATTTACGTTTATTTATCATACCAAAAGTCCCGCGAAAACAGTATTTCCGAAGATGCGCCTGATCTCTCCTTACAAGAGCAAGCCAAATTAGCCGAAGGCTTTGCCGAAGGCATCATTATTATCAACCATCACCAGCGCATCCTTTACGCCAACACAGCGGCCAAGACGATGTTTCCCAAACATAATGTGGGAACAACACTGCCTAATATTATCCAAAATTTGGAGGTTCGCGCCCTCGCAACCGATACACTCGGCGGCGGACATCCTGCGCCTGTCACCTTCCAAATCGACCGCCCGGTTGAGCGTCACATCCGCGTTATGGGCTCCAGCATGATCTCGGAGCACCGCTCACATCCTGTTCACCGCGCAATTATCGTTTTTTACGACATCACCGACCTTGTCCGCTCGAACAGAATGCGCGCGGATTTTTTGGCGAACGCCTCACACGAGCTTAAAACACCCGTCGCCTCTCTGCTAGGATATATCGAAACCCTGCGTGGACATGCCAAAGACGACCCAGAGGCCCAAGAGGCCTTTTTGGTCATTATGCAACAGCAAGCCGAGCGTATGCAGCGGCTAATCGCTGATCTCTTATCCTTGCGGCGTATTGAACTGATAGAGCATCACGCCCCCAAAGAAACCGCTGACTTTTTTCTTGCGACCCGCGCGGCTATCGAATCGGTAGAACCCATTGCGAAAAGTCGCGGCGTCACGATTAAGTATCAAGGCCCGAAAAATGCGCCCGTCATCGGCGTCCAAGACGAGTTAGTACAGCTTGTGCTCAACCTGCTTGATAACGCCGTTAAATTTGCCCCGGCAAATAGTACAGTGAACCTAACGCTGAACATGTTACCGGATTGGGAGCCCGGGGAGGTTTTCAAAGAAGACCCCGAGTTTGGCGTCGCTCACAAACGCCGGATCGTTGTGCCCAGCTATCCGGGTTCTGCCTTTGCTGTCCTGCGTATCCGCGATCATGGCCCGGGGTTTGACCGCGAACACCTCCCTAGGTTGGGCGAACGGTTTTATAAAGTCACAGACCAAGACGCGGCGGTGAAACGCGGAACCGGTCTGGGTCTTGCAATTGTGAAACATATTACATTGCGGCACCGCGGCGGACTGTTTGTCGAGAGCGCGAAAGATGTCGGCACAAAATTTTCAATTCTGCTACCAACGCCGCCAAAGATTTGAAACCTTGCCAGCGCTGAAAATTTTTGATTGTCATAAAACTGTGTATTATGCGCCATATAAAAAACCAAGCGCAACGTAGGCAGGTTTAACATAATGGACATCCGTATAACGACATCTCGTCCTTTGATCAGGCTTCATCCATGATACCCTATATATTGATCGCCGAAGACGAAGAAGCGCTCGCGACTCTGCTCGAATATAATTTCAAAAAGGAGGGCTATGATGTCTGCATAGCCAAAGACGGCGACGAGGCGATGTTGCTTGCGGCGGAGCGTACGCCAGATGTGATTTTACTGGACTGGATGATGCCCAAGCTCTCGGGTGTTGAAGTGTGCCGCAGATTACGCCACCGGGCGGAAACCCGCACAACTCCAATCATTATGCTGACGGCGCGCGGCGACGAAACCGACCGCATTACAGGCCTAGATTACGGCGCGGATGATTATGTGGTTAAACCGTTTTCAACGCCGGAACTTCTCGCCCGCGTCCGCGCGCTGCTCAGGCGCGCCAAGCCAGGTTTGCTGGATGATATTGTGCGCCACGGCGACATCGAAGTTGATGTCAAAGCTTTCCGAGTCAAGCGCGGCGATAAAGAGATCCACCTCGGACCAACCGAGTTCAGGCTGCTCGATCATTTCATGCGTTACCCTGGACGGGTGTTCTCACGTGAGCAATTACTTGATTCGGTCTGGGGCCGCGACATCTATGTCGAAGCGCGCACAGTCGATGTACATATTGGGCGGCTGCGCAAAGCGCTTAATAAGGCCGGAACCAAAGACCCGATCAGGACAGTCCGTTCAGCGGGATACGCCTTTGAGCCCACGCCGGACTAAACCGGCGAAAGGCTCTTTCAAATCTAGCGAATATATTTCGTACCGGAACGTGACGGCAACGCTTTGGGGCTAGAACCCCGCCGGCGGCTTGGCTGGTACGCAACACTGCAATGAGCTTCACAATAAGGCTCGCCAGATTTATGGCGGCGGCCGCAAAAGCGGAAATCAGACGCCGACGGATCACCTATCGGCCATTTACACATATGATCACGGATTGTCAGAATTGTAGCATACTCACCATTTGGTAGCGGCTTGGCCTCGATAGGCGGCGGAGGCGGAGGCGCGACTTCGACAACGGCAGGCGTTTTCGGCGCTCGCGGCACACTCGCCACACGCGCTTTGGCTTTGGCCTGCTTTGACGCGACGCGTACCACAGGACGGGACGGCTTGGCCCGACCGGACAGGCCAAGACGGTGAACTTTACCTATAACAGCATTACGGGTCACGCCGCCAAGCTGTTTGGCAATTTGGCTGGCACTGAGACCTTCCGCCCATAATTTCGTCAAAACGTCTACCCGGTCTTCTGTCCAAGCCATGTGGATCCCCTTATATCTCTGTGCGAATAATCGCAAAATTCTCGGCGCAATCGCATACATACTATATGTTGTGACAAGATGTTGCTCGCAGCGCCCTTCAACACAATATATCGTACACATTAGCGTCATAACCACAAGATAAAGAATTCTCTTATCCACAGAAATCAATATGTTGTGTCGTAAATCCCGATAGGAAAGTCGCGCCATTGCGGCAAATTATTTCTCAAAACAGCCTAAACACGGGCTTGGTATGCACAAACACCCGTGATACGCCGCTCTGATAGCATAATGGAACCCTGATGACGCAAACACCGACAGACCCGGCCCTATCCCCCCAGCAAGCTCTACCTTCTGGACGGACATTTGGAAGATGGAACAGGCTTGGGCTGTGGACACTTTATACCAAAGAAGTGCGGCGATTCTTGCGCGTTGGGCCGCAAACTTTGCTCGCGCCTGTGGTCTCGAATCTTTTATATATGACCGTCTTTGTTCTGGCGTTTGCCGAAGTGCGCGGCGGCGCTGATCCGGCCTTTGTCGCCTTCCTTGCGCCCGGACTTGTGATGCTCGGCATTTTGAATAACTCATCGGCCAATTCGTCTTCATCTTTGATGACCGGCAAAATGATGGGCTCGATCATTGATGTGTTGATGCCGCCGCTCAATCATGTCGAGCTAACGCTCGGCTATATTGGCGGGGCGGTCACGCGCGGCGTTTTGGTCGCTATTGTCACCGCGATCAGCTTGTGTTTGTTTACCATTCTTTGGCCCGTTCATTGGTGGGCGGTCATTTACTTTGGTTTTGCGGCCGCAACTCTGATGGGCATGATCGGCATTCTGGCTGGTATCTGGGCGGAGAAATTTGACCAACTTGCCGTGGTCAACCAATTCGTCATTCTGCCGCTCAGCTTTCTGTCGGGTACGTTTTACCATATCGACATCCTGCCCCAGACCTTCCAGACGATCTCGCTGGGCAATCCGCTCTTTTACCTGATTGACGGGTTTCGCTACGGCTTCATTGGCGAGGCCGACAGTAACATTCTTCACGGCGTAATTTTTACCGCCGTGCTTAATCTCATTCTCTTTGCCGCCTGTTTGAAAGTCTTCAAATCAGGTTGGCGTCTCAAAGCATAAGGATACATCATGGCCAAAGGCGATCACCTCTACA
This sequence comes from uncultured Caulobacterales bacterium, assembly GCA_964352785.1. Taxonomy (GTDB): domain Bacteria; phylum Pseudomonadota; class Alphaproteobacteria; order Caulobacterales; family Maricaulaceae; genus JACOMS01. Next base: position 107,986 of record CAYGTI010000008.1, on the reverse strand, counting down.
ATTGTTACGCGCCGCCCGCGCAGGAATTTGTGCGCGGCGAAGGCGTTTATCTCTACACAGAAGACGATGAAAAATATCTCGACTTCATCGCCGGTATCGCGGTCAACGGTTTGGGACATGCCCATCCGGATTTGGTCGCCGCCGTCAAAGACCAAGCCGACAAGCTGTGGCACCTGTCCAACATGTTTCGCATTCAAGGCCAATATACGCTGGCTGATAAATATTGCGAAGAGCTGCCTTGGGCCGGGAAAGTATTCTTTACCAACTCCGGCGCGGAGGCCGTCGAATGTGCGATGAAAACGGCGCGCCGTTATCATTATGACAAAGGCGATGTGGAGCGCTACGAGATCATTACATTTACTGGCGCGTTTCACGGACGCACGTTCGGGACAATCAATGCAGGCGGCAATCCCAAATATCTTAAAGGCTTTGGCCCGGATATCCCCGGATTTATCCACCTTGAGTTTGGCGATCACGAGGCGCTCAAAGAGCATATGTCCGAGAAAACAGCCGCCGTTCTTGTGGAACCCGTGCAGGGCGAAGGCGGCTTGCGGCCCCTGCCCGAACAATGTTTGCGCGGCCTGAGGGACATGTGCGACGAACATGGCGCGCTCCTGATTTATGACGAAGTCCAATGCGGGGCGGGCCGAACCGGAAAGCTTTTCGCGCACCAATGGGTCGACGGCGGTCACCCGGATATTCTGGCGGCAGCCAAAGGCATTGGCGGCGGCTTCCCGCTCGGCGCGTGTATCGCGTCTGAAGAGGTCGCCTCGGTTATGGTGCCCGGCACCCACGGCAGCACCTATGGCGGAAATCCCATGGCAATGGCCGTTGGCAATGCCGCCTTTGACGCGATCATGGCTCCGGGCTTTCTGGATCATGTTGTCAAAGTCAGTAACTTCCTCAAGCAGCAATTTGAAGGCCTGAAAGATCGTTATCCGGACGTCGTCGCCGATGTGCGCGGCAAAGGTCTTTTAGTTGGCATGAAGCTTAAGAAACCGGTGCTTGCTGTGCGAAAAATGGCGCTCGCTAAAGGTCTTTTAGCCGGATCTGCAGGCGATAATGTGCTGCGCATGGCGCCGCCTTTGATTATCACCGAAGATCATGTCCGCGAAGCGGTCAGCATTCTCGAAGCTTGCTTCAAGGAGGCCCAAGCGCTGGACGATTTTGACGGCTAACACCCTAAGGCGGCGCGCGGCAAAGCTGGCGGCGCTTAGAGGCATTGGCCCGGCGTGTTTTGCGGTTGGCTTTTACAGGTTTTGGCTGTGCGCGCGTCGCAGCGCTGAGCCCTACGCTTAAGACTGAAACGCGCGCCCCGCGATCAGAGACAAGCGCGGGCACCGCGGTATTCGCTGCAATCTGGTTTGGAAAAAACCTATCGCGCCGTCCGTCTTTACCGTTTGCCGGATGCCCGTTTTTGGCGGTAGATGGATTTAACCGCGCCGCAAGCGCTGACGTCAGCTTTATAGGTTTGGCTTCGGTGTCAGTATTCAAGGCCTGTACAAAAGCCTCCTGCGCAGCGTCCCGTGTGGGCGGCCCGGCAGGCAGCACAATCGGCGGCCAGATACTATTATAATCCGCGTCCGCCGGCTCAAAGTGTTTGGTAGTGAGCGGCGCATCAATGTCCGGTGTGAGGGTTAATTTTTGCGGCTCGGGCGGATCACCCTTTGATTTTTTTGGTGTGAGATTTTTCGGTGTTGAGGCGTGATAGACCTCCCAGCGGCGGCGTAAACTATTGGCGCGTTTTTCTATCCAATAAGCTGACGTGCCGCGCACATCATACCCATAACGGGCTTTCATCTCATCAAAGCCGTAAGCTTTAGCCGGAGACAACGCCCACCGAAATGAGCGGCGCGAGCATTTTGGAGGCGCAGAGCCAGGTTTGGCTTTCGGGGCGTCTTTAACGGGTGGCTCTGGCGCATTTAAATCTGTATTATTTATGGCATCACCAAGCCGGGTCAGCGCCATTGTCACCCTAAGATATTTAACTACAGCGCAAAGCATAGTCTCAGTGATCGTCTTTAACGCCGACATTAATCCAAGTTCGTGCCCGGCTGCTGATATGATTTTTTGGCTCAGCGCAGCGGCCTCTGGCTCCGGCACAGTATCATAGGTGCGTTTGGAGCATTGAATAACCGCAGGGTCTTGGACATCACATGACGTCCCGCCGAGATATTTCGCGGCACGCGCGGGGAGGCGGCCTAAATCTCTGAAGCGCGCCGCCGCAATTCTATAGCTGCGCTCATCCGAGAGCAGCCATTCCGTCAGGGCCATTTCATCCCTGACTCCGGCCCATGTGTTAATGCGCGCACAGGTCATAAGATCGGCGTTGGCAAACATGTCTTGGCCGAGTTAATTTTGGATGTAAGCCCGCGCCGGGGTTTCAATCCCCGGAACGGCAGCTTTGTCGTACGCAGTGAATATGGCCAATCATTTTTCATTCTCACAGACTATGGCAAAACTCCAAACCGAGGAAACGTCTCTGATAGTGCAGCCTAAGTAACTGAATAAGAAAAATAAAACTGCGCTAAAAACGAGGATGCAAACCAAATGACGCAATGCAGGTCATCACTGTCATTACGGGCAAGCCCAAAATCACAGACTGCGCGAGCCGGATAAGGTGAATGAGGTCAATTAAAAAACGCCATAATTCGCCAAAATATCCACAGTAAAGGCAATGAAATAAGAGCAATCACAACCGCGCCGCCCAACCGGATCATTAGGCTATAATCTAAGGTGCCCAAAATTTTGAAGGCTAAATATCCCACAAGCGCTGCTGACGCCCACAATAAAATACGCCCGATCCAAAAACCGGCGGCATCTACTTTTTCGAGTGATTTTTCAAGTTGGGTCATATCTTGCTCCCTGTCACTTTGTATATCCGTGAAGCTTTAAATATTCCTGAAACTGCGGCGCTTTATGTGGGCCGCATCAAGCCCCAGTATGATATCGTATCAATTCATGAATATTGACTCTGGCCCGCAAGCGGCTGGCCAGCATGAAAACGCCGCCCAGCTTGCGCTGAATAAAGACCATCTCTGCCGGCGGAACATGCCATAGCTCCCGCTCTAGCGCGAGCGCCATGCCTTTATCCCGCAGGTTCGCCGCAAGGGGGTTGGTGCCAAAATCAAATGGCTCATCCCGGCTGAGGGGTTCGATCACGTCATCCATCATCTCCAAAATAGACTCTGCGTATTTAACCGGCATATTTGCAGGCATAAACCCCATCGCAATAGCCGCTTGGAATGTCTGCTCACTGCTACCCGAAGTCGCCGCCCTTAAAAGGTTTTGATAGACTGCGGCCAGAGCGTCAGGAATATCGCGGCTTGCGCCAAAATCGAGCAGGACGAGCCGGTCTGTTTGCGTATTATAACGGTAATTGGCAAAATTCGGGTCTGTCTGCATCAGCTTAAACTCAAACAATTCACGCAGGGTTAAATCCATGAGCAAATAAACAATTCGGTCGCGCGTGCGTTGCGGTGCATCGGTCATGGCTTCAATTGGCTGGCTTTCAATATATGACATAGTCAAAACTTTATCGGTTGAAAGATCAGGATAGACTTGTGGGAGTTCAAAGTTTTCATCCCCTGCTAACATTTCGCGAAAACGGCAGAGATAGGCCGCTTCTCTATTGTAATTCGCTTCTTGGTGGAGTTGTAGCCGCCCGGCTTCGATGATCGGTTTCACGTCCATATTTGCAGGCAGTACACCTGACATACGCAGCAAAGACGCCACATTTTTGACGTCGCTGTCGATACTGTCTTTCACGCCGGAATATTGTACTTTGATCGCGAGTTCCTCTCCGCTCGGTAGTACGGCGCGTTGTACTTGCCCAATGGAAGCGGCAGCGATGGGATGATAATCAAAATCCGCAAATGTGCTCTCCCACCCCTCTCCCCATTCTTGCTGTAGGACTTGAATTAACTGCGCGCGCGGCATGTGCTGGGCATCAGCACGCAAACGGGCCAGAATATCTGCAAATTCCTTAGGCAAAAAATCGCCACTATCCATAGAGATCATCTGGCCGATTTTCATCGCTGCGCCCCGCATATTGGAAAGTTGCCGCGTGAGCTTGACCGCATTTGCCGGCGTCATTAACAAGTCTGCTGCGCGGGGGCGCTGTCCTGATGCCAATTGCCGCGCGCCATTTACAACAAGGCCGCCGGCAATATTTACCGCCATACCGCCGAGCCCCGCGAGGCGCGACAATCGCCGCGACGGCACGGCTTTTCCGTCTTTGTTATTGAGATTATCGCTCATATGACTCAAGCCTTACACGGCCTGCCGCGATCCGTCACGCTGCATAGTTGCCACAGTTCAGAGAGACGTTTGCATATCGTTGTGCCGCACTTATTTCTTTAGTACGGCAGGGGGCAGGGCTCTCAACATAACCGCCTTTACTATCTTCACGGCAATGTTGAGATTTCCAGGCTCTCTGAGAGGCAATAGCTAAAGCCCAAGCGGATTATAAAAGAGCGCGTCGCAGGAACAATGCAAATGTATCAGTCATGCTAACCTAGCTTAAAAACGGCTGCTCAGGGTAAAGCGCGCATTTAGCGGTTTGCCTGTGGAAATATTATCATTGCTGTGGGCATCGGGATAATAGTCCGTATTCAGCAAATTCTCTACATTCACCTGCAAACGCAGCGTCTCGGACACATCATAAAACGCGGCCGCATCAAACCGGACATAGCTAGGAACTTCGACGAAATTATCTTCGCGCACGAAATAGCTGCCTTGATAAGTCGCGCCAAGACCAAGGCCAAGCTGGTCATTCACTTGGTAATTATTCCACATCGAGGCCATGTGCTCGGGTGTCTGGCGAGGCCGGTTGCCGTCCGTGCTACCGCCCTGAACCTGCCCGTCCATATAGCTATAGCCCGTGTTAATGGACCACTGTTTCGTCACATTACCCATTAATTGGACTTCAAATCCGGTAGTTTTAGATCCTGCAATTATAATCGTTTGTGAGGTATCTGCAGGGTCAACAGAGGTAAAGTTTTCGCGGTCAAGTTCAAACACGGCTGCCGTGAGGCTCAGATCCGACCGAATATCCCATTTGGCTCCAAGTTCGAGGTTTTCCGTAAATTGCGGGCGTGTCGACTCTGTATCAAGATCAAGCGTTAGGAATTGATCACCGGAACGCGGCAGAAATGTCTGGCTGAAACTGCCGTAAAACGAGACATTCTCCGCAGGCTTATAAATCAAGCCCAAACGCGGAGTGAACTCTTCATCTTTTCGGGAAAAGACCTCATTACGCTGTATATCATTTACATCAATGTCAAAGCTATCAAACCGCGCGCCCAAGACAACTTTAAACGCGTCAGTAAGGTCAATCTGGTCTTGTACATAGACAGATAAAACGCTGACATCCGACTCTCTATTGCGGGCGGGGCTGGTAAAGCCAAAGGCCGGAATGACCAGCGGGTCAGAGAATGGAATAAACAGTTGAGGGCCGTTATTGGCGGCGAACACATTATTAAGCCGTGAGTTCGCCGTGTCTTGACTGGCGTACTCGGCCCCAAATAATATGGTGTGGCCGATGCTGCCCGTATCAAATTCTCCAACCAGATTGCCTTGCACCAAAACGTTCTGACGTGCCGTTGGGTCGCGGTAACCATCCAGTTGAACCCGGGTGAACGTGCCGCTCGCAACGCTTACCTCTTCGCTAGCAAAGAGGTTTTGGTAGAGCTTATCATAATCGGCATATTGCAGCGCCACATTACCTTTCAGGGACGCGCTAAAGTCATGATTGATGCGGGCCCGCAAAATGTGAGCCTGCAAGGTTGTAAAGTTCTCATCCGGGGAGCCAAAGAAGGTATTATCAAACCCTTCGAGCGGTACATCAGGGCCGTTTGCTACGTCTTGTGAGGGCACACCCCGGTCAACAACCCGGTCATCATCTAAATATTCATAAGACAGATCAAGCCGGGTTTGCGGGCTCAACTCAAAACCCAAAGTTGGATTAATCCCAAACCGGGTACCGTCATAGAAATCACGATGGTTATTTAAACCTTCGGCGAACGCGTTAACCCGCAGACCCGCAGTCTCCGTCAATGTATAATTTGTATCCACAGCCGCGAGGTAAGCGCCAAACGTATCCACGCTGCCCGTCAGGCCGGTGAACTGATCGCCGATTTCAGCTTTTTTCGTGACCCGGTTGATAATACCGCCAACGCCGCCGCGCCCAAATAAAAGCGCGTTTGAACCGCGTAGAATTTCGACTTGCTGGGCATTATAAAGCGGGCGGAAATATTGCACGTCATCACGCACGCCGTCTTGGAAAAAATCTGCCGTAGTTTGATTGCCGCGAATAATAATCGCGTCGCGGTGCCCCTCGCCCTGACTGTTGCTTAGGCCCGGGATAAAACGCGTTATGTCGCCGATGGACGTAAACGCTTGATTGCGGATTTGAAGCTCCTCAATGATCGTCAGGCTTTGCGGGACATTGATAATCGGCGTCGGTGTCTTGACGGCGTTTAGCTCGTCAATGGACAAATAACGGCCTTTTACAATAATTTCATCCTCATCCGCCAAAGCGGTGAGCGCTACGGAACTGCCGATGAGGATCGTCGTCGCCACCAAAGCTTTTTTAAACATGCCGTCTCTTTCTGTACTAACTCGAACTCACTCGATAATGAGAGTGATTTGCAAAATCAAGAAAAGAATAGAGATATATGGAAAGAAGACACGCCAAGATGCCACACAGGTGAAAACCGTCCATCAACGTATCAGAAAATACGCGCGCCCAGCGGCGCCAATGATTAAGACTCGGACTTAGAGTCCAAACCCTTTGGTATGAAGCCCCTCTTTGCTACGCAGCAGATGGGACGAATTACCGACGATCAGCGGATCAGGATCGTGCACCACGCTGGGGTCTTTGCCGGGGTAATCTAGGCTATTGAGAAAATGCATCATACAGTTCAGGCGCGCCCGTTTTTTATCATCGGATTTGATGATGCTCCACGGGGCGTCCGCAGTGTCAGTGTAATAAAACATAGCCTCTTTGGCCTCGGTATAATCATCCCATTTATCAAGGCTGGCCAGATCAACGGGGGAGAGCTTCCATTGTTTGAGCGGATCATGCTCGCGGGATTTAAACCGGCGACGCTGCTCGTCGCGCGTGACAGAGAACCAGTATTTAAACAAAATAACACCGGAGCGCGCGAGCATACGTTCGATCTCGGGCGCTTGGCGCATAAATTCAAGATATTCAAACGGCGTACAAAACCCCATAGCGCGCTCCACGCCGGCGCGGTTGTACCAAGATCGGTCAAAAAAGACGATTTCGCCCGCCGTGGGCAAATGCTGGATATAACGCTGAAAATACCATTGCCCTTGTTCTTTGTGGGTCGGTTTCTCAAGTGCCACGACGCGCGCCGCGCGGGGGTTTAAATGCTCAGTAAACCGTTTGATCGCGCCGCCTTTTCCTGCCGCGTCGCGTCCCTCAAAAATAATGACGATTTTTTGACCGGTTTGCTTTGTCCAAAGTTGAACCTTCAAAAGCTCGGTTTGTAGCTCAAGCTTGGTTCTCTCATAGGACTTGCGGTCGAGCTTTTTATTGTAAGGATATTCACCACTCTCAAACGCGTGGCGGATCGCGTCTTGATCGTAGCTAAACTCCGGAAGGCGGAACACCTCATCTTCAGTCTCAAGCTGTTCGCGCTGTAATTTTTCTGCGTCTCTGCCTGATTCCGGTTTTTGATCTGTCATTAAATTCCCCTCCATTAGACGACGACCTCTGCATAGAATATATAATAGCGGGAATATAGCCTCTCTGTCCAACTCCAAGCTGTCGCAGCCTAGCGCGTCAAGAACACTTAATCTCTGTTTAAATCCATTGAATCCGCGATCAATCCTGCCTAATCTTGCATAAATTTCAGGAGTCTCCCATGAGCCATAAATTTGACCGCCGCCTCTTTTTATTGGCCGCCAGCGCCGCTGGCCTGGCCGCTTGCGAAACTCTCGACGCGGAAGCCCTCGGAGCGATCTTAGGTTCCGGCATTCTAAGCGAAGCGGATGCGGCACAAGGGATACGCGCGGCGCTCGACAAAGGCGTCGGGCACGCGATTGGTATCGTCGGGGCTAATGGCGGGTTCCTCAACGATGCGCTCATCCGCATTCCACTGCCAAATTACCTCCAAGACATAAAGTCTGTCTTGAGCGCCGTGGGGGCTGCCGGACTGCTCAATGATCTGGAAGTTCAGCTCAACAGGGGAGCAGAGACCGCCGCGCCCGTCGCCAAAAACATTTTTTTGGACGCCATATCAGGCCTATCCATTCAAGACGCGATAGGCATTGTCAAAGGCGCTGACAACGCCGCGACCGAGTACCTGCAAACCAAAACAACGCCCCGGCTTGTGGCGCTGTTTTCTCCGGTGATGGAAAATGCGCTAGCGAATACGGGCGCGCTGCGGTTGTTTGATCAGCTCTCGGGCCAAGTGCAATCTATTCCGTTTGCGCCGCAACTTGGCGCCGATGCCAAACAAAACCTCATAACACACGGCGTTGATTATGCCCTGTCCGGTGTCTTTCATTATATCGGAGAAGAAGAACGCATGATCCGCGAAAATCCCGCCGCCCGCACCAGCGAAATCCTACGCCGTGTTTTTGGCTATACGGCGTAGGTTTAAGCAGCAAAGCGTTTAGCTCTAATACACAATCGGTAGAGTCCTTTGCTATTCTTTAGTAATCATTTTGAGCGCTCTTTCATAAGCAGGGTCTTTGCCGTCTAAAAAAGCATTTGCTGTCATTGGCGCGAGAATATCTGGTGTTATGCCCTTCCCCGGCACGAAGCTTGTCACATCATTAAAGTCCTGCATGACAGGAATACGTGTTCGAATACCACTTTCTGGTAATTTAAGATAAAACAACACGCCCGCCGTAGTACCCTCAGCACTTCCGCCTGTTTCCTCGCCGATAAGCGTCACATTATCCATATCTTTTAGCTTTGCGAGGAGCGCCGTTGTTGCAGACCCATTAGATGAGCTGGTTAGAACATAGAGTTGCCCTGCAAAGGCGGTCTTATCTGGACGGATCATTTTTGTATCATCGGCAAATATTTTGCGAAGCGAGTATGCGCCATTGGCATTTTTCTTAAAGCCAAGTTTGTTTGGATTTATTAGCCGTGTCTCCCACGTCGAAATATAAGGCTCAAGGCCAGAATGATCGAGAGTTTTAACCTGCGTGTCTTTGACCAAGCGGTTTTTCTTCTTAATCAAATGTGCGAAAAGTCGGGTCTTGGCATCGGTGGAGCCTCCCCCATTTTCACGCAAGTCCAAGATGAGTTGGTCACGACCCTCAGATTTAATCGCGCTAAAAATAGGGTCATAAAGACTATCAGGCTTCACGGGCTGGCGATAATTCACAAAACTATCAATCCTAAGATAAGCGGCCTTATCTCCAATCCTATCAAAGGTAATAGCGTCCGGAAAATCAGTACTGGTCTTTCCGTCCTGCAGGAGAGCTTTCCAATCCTTGTGAAGGATACGGTTTACATCACTAGTTTTTAGATCACCGTTTTTTGTTTTTACGGTCAAAGCCGCCATCGGACTTATATCCCATAAAAGCGCGCCGAAATGATCAACAGCTCCGCCCATAAATTCAAGTGATGCCCCCATATGTATATCGCGAACAAAACCCGTGTTACCGTCAAACGGTATTAGCGGACGAACGTCGTTCATTAGATCCCGTAGGGCCCGCCCATCAATTGAGATAATTTCATCACCTCGGCTAAGCCCCGTTGTGCCGGGGTTTTCAATAAAGCCGCGGCCCTCGATAACCCGCCAAATCACGGGTAGATAAACAGGCGTAATATTTCTATCTTGACCGATAGCCTTGGGAAGTTCAGCTTTGGTATGATCGCACCGAATACCCGCAAGGACATTTTGAAGTTCAGTATAGAATTCACCCAATGTCAGACCCTCACGCGAAGCGGCTTTGCTATTAACAGCCTCCCAGGATGCGTTCAAAACCGCCTCGCTTGTATAACGTGTGTACCCGGGGTGAACGCGGCTATACGCCTCTTTCGCAAGTGTGATGTCAGCGCGAATTTGGGTAGGGGACAACAGTGTATCTTGTGGTGTTTGGGCAGATGCAGATAGCCCAACTGTAAACGTAAGGGCAGCACTTAGAAATAAAGGTTTAAAGCAGTACATAGTTTTCTCCATCAATTGTTTCGATGGAACCTTTGTGTACGGGTCATTGAGCCTTCTCGCCTCAATACGGAAATTGAGACCTGTTTTACTGACTATGGGATATTATACGGATTATGAGACGTTTTTAGATAAGCGTGATTTGAAACTTGACGGCGTTTCGCCAGCAATATCCCGAAAGACACGGTTAAATGTCGCCTTGGAATTAAATCCAGAGTCCATCGCAATGTTTAGAAGGTTAGTGTCTTTTGATTTAATCAAATCTTTGGCAAACTGCACACGCATGTCATTGATAAAACGGTTGAAACTCTGACCGAGACCTTGATTGAGCGTTCGCGAGACATAAGTCTCATTGGTTCCCATGCGGCCAGCCACGTCGCGTACTGAAAGCCGAGCCTCGAGATACCATTCGTTTGAAATAACTGCGTCTCTTAGCGTCTTTGCTTCCGAAGCCCAATCCTTTGTGGGATTAGGCTCGCTCGCACTACCTTTCGATGCCTCTATTTTTGGAAAAGCGTCATTGGTTCGGCTAATCGTTGCAAATCCCAAGACGGCAAAAATCATCATAACTACCAGCTGAAAGGGGTAAGCCCTCACATAGCTAATGTCAGGATTGATCAGGGACAATAATCCAAGACTCAGCCAAACAAAACTGGCAGTCCCGAGTAATCCGAACATCCAAATTAACCATGCGGGATCAAAGTCTTGAGCGGTTGATTCTGTATGTTGTAAAAAAATGCGATATTTTTGAATAAACCGAAGTGTTAAGCCCGCACAAATTACGGCCAATACCAACGTCAAGATAAGTAAAACCGGGGATACATAAGGGCTATGAAAGCTTCTGCTAAAGGCCCATTTATTCTGGTAATCCCCAAGCAGAAAAAACGCGCCGAAATAATACATCACAGCCAAAACACCGGGGATTAAGAGATATTTACGCCAAGCAAGAGGCTGCTTTGACATCAAAGCATAAGCATGAAAATAGATGAACGGCGGAATGAGGAGTTCTGTGTTAAACGGGAAAAACGTAAGGCCTGGCCAAACGACATACCCATTGGCAAACCCTATGATTTGCGGCCCCATGCTCCACACACTGCAAATTAAGGCAAGCGCAAGATAAACATTCGCCCGCCGCTCGCACACTCGAAACATCAAAATAAGGGCAGAGATGAGAATGGGTAAGCAAATCGCGAAAATAAGAGCTGATCGCCAACCAATGATAATTTGCGCACCGTCCATGTGTCTATTTAGTCAGACTTTCATGCGGCTGCAAGCATCAACCCATAGCAAAACCCTATAGTTTCGCTATGATGCAGGCGGCGCTCAACATTGGCTTGATTGTTGCTACGGCTTGCATCTAGTCTTTTATGATTTAAAAAAATGTAGCCTCAAAAGGGGCTCAAAAGCGGGTCGCAGCACGATGAAAACACAGATGATTTACCGCATGCTTTGTGCTCTTCTGACATGGTCGGCGCTGATCACGCAATATGTTTTGATTGTAACGTCGGGTGAACATGCGAGTTTCGCGGCGGCAAATGTGTACTTTTTCGGATTTTTTACAATTCTGACGACTATCCTCGTGGCCTTTGCTTTTTCGGCTCCATTTCTGAGCCAAGCCAGCGCGCTGCGCCGCGTCTTTGACCGCCCGGCTGTGCGGGCCGCAATAGCGCTGTATATTTTGGTGGTCGCTGTCGTCTATCACCTGATGCTGGCAGACATCCACAACCCAGAAGGCCTAAACGCGCTCACCAATATTGCGCTGCATACTCTGATACCCGCGCTTTATATTTTCGATTGGGTGATTTTTGCAGTCAAACGCCCGCTGCTGTTTTCCAAAATTCCTTATTGGGTGATTTACCCTATGGTTTACGGCATGTTTAATATCGGGCGCGGCATGATGACCGGGTTTTACCCCTACCCCTTTATTGACATTGATAAACTAGGCGCAGCGGCTGTGGCTATCAACATGGCAGGATTCACAGCGCTCTATGCCGTAGGCGCTGCCGTGTTTATTGTGCTCGGAAAAATGCTCTCGAAACCTATGCTTATCGATCATAGTTCAGAATAGGGGCGAGCCAGCGTTCTGTATCGGCCATATCCATGTTTTTACGGCGCGCATAATCTTCGACTTGATCTTTCTCTATTTTCCCAACGCCGAAATAAATGCTTTCGGGATGGGACAGATAAAGCCCGGAAACCGAGCTGGCCGGATGCATGGCAAAGCTCTGTGTTAAAGTAATCGCCGCGTCTTTGGTCACGTCTAATAAGCGAAACAAGGTCGCTTTTTCCGTATGGTCAGGCTGCGCCGGATATCCGGGAGCCGGGCGGATGCCGTCATATTTCTCGGCAATCAGATCCTCACCCGAAAAGGCCTCAGTAGGCGCGTAGCCCCAAAACTCGCGGCGAACACGTTGATGCATATGCTCCGCGAAGGCTTCGGCAAGGCGGTCCGTCAGCGCTTGGAACAGGATTGCGTTAAAATCATCACCCGCCGCCTTAAAGCGCTCCGCGCGGCCATCTTCCCCTAGGCCCGCCGTGACAGCAAAGCCGCCAATATAATCACCGCTCGGCGCGACAAAATCAGCAATATTGAAATTGGGCTTCCCGCCGCGGCCCTTGCTGATTTGCTGGCGCAGGCCATGGAAATGGGCGAGCGTGTCTGTTCGCGTCTCATCGGTGAACACGCGGATATCGTCGCCATCTCGCTCGCACGGCCAAAATCCGATCACGCCCTTGGCTGTTACCCATTTTTCTGCAATGATTTGGTCTAACATAGCATTGGCGTCTTTGAACAAATCACGGGCAACCTCGCCGTAAGCCTCGCTCTCTAGGATTGCCGGGTAGCGGCCTTTGAGCTCCCAAGTGGCAAAGAACGGTGTCCAATCAATGAAGGGCCGCAGCTTGTTCAGATCATATGCTGTAAATATCTTTGTTCCCAAAAATGTCGGTTTGGGCGGCACGTAACTCTCCCACTCAGTCGTCCACGCATTGTCTTGGGCTTCTTTAAGGGTCAAGCGGGCCTTCTTGTTTTGACTCGCCGCATGTGAGGCACGCGCTTTAACATATTCCTTGCGTATACTGGCCGTATAGGTCTCACTCTCATCACCCAGCAGTGCGCCGACCACGCCAACGGCGCGGGAGGCATCTGTGACATAAACTGTTGAGCCGTTTTTATAAGCAGGTTCAATCTTGACCGCCGTGTGAGTTTTTGAGGTTGTCGCCCCGCCAATCAGTAGAGGTATATCCATGCCAAGTCGCTGCATTTCCAAGCCTACATAGACCATTTCGTCTAAGCTTGGCGTAATAAGGCCAGAGAGCCCAATCATATCGACATTGTGGTCTTTGGCAGCAGCCAAAATTTTGTCCGCCGGTACCATTACGCCTAAATCGACAACATCATAGCCGTTACATTGCAGCACCACACCGACGATATTTTTGCCGATATCGTGCACGTCGCCTTTGACGGTCGCCATCAGGATAGTTCCGTTGGAACTGCCTTCTGTGCCGAGCAATTTTTTCTCTTCTTCCATATAGGGCATCAAATGCGCCACAGACGCCTTCATCACCCGGGCGGATTTGACCACTTGCGGTAAGAACATTTTGCCCGAGCCAAACAAATCACCCACAACGTTCATACCGTCCATCAGCGGGCCTTCGATCACGTGGAGCGGGCGCTCAGCAGCAAGGCGGGCTTCTTCGGTGTCCTCAATGATGAAATCCGTAATGCCGCGCACAAGCGCATGCTCCAGCCGTTTATTTACAGAGGCCTTGCGCCATTCAAGATCTGTCACTTGGGCTTTGCCCTTGCCGTCACCTCTGTATTTTTCGGCCACATCCAGTAGGCGGTCCGTGGCGTCCGGGCGGCGGTTTAAGATGACATCTTCAACGCGCTCACGCAGCTCGTCCGGGATGTCATCATAAATAGTGAGCTGCCCGGCATTCACAATCGCCATATCAAGGCCCGCAGGGATCGCGTGATAAAGGAAGACCGAATGCATGGCTTCGCGCAATGGTTCATTGCCGCGAAAGGCAAAACTGACATTGGACAGCCCGCCGGAAATACGCGCATGGGGCAAGTTGGCTTTGATACGGCGGCAGGCCTCAAAAAAAGCCACAGCGTAATTATTATGTTCTTCGATGCCGGTCGCAACGGCAAAAATATTTGGGTCAAATATGATGTCTTCGGGTGGAAAGTTTACCTCCTGCGTCAACAAACGGTAAGCGCGCTCGCAAATTTGGAACTTATGATCCGCCGTTTCGGCTTGGCCTTCCTCGTCAAACGCCATGACTACAGCCGCAGCGCCAAGATCACGCACCTTTTTGGCGTGCTCGAGAAAGGCCGCTTCGCCCTCTTTCATCGAAATGGAATTCACAACGGCTTTGCCTTGTACGCATTTCAGGCCCGCCTCAATAATATCCCATTTGGAGCTGTCAATCATAACCGGGACGCGGGAGATATCCGGCTCTCCAGCCATAAGCTGCAAGAACCGCGTCATCGCTACTTGGCCGTCAATCAGGCCATCATCCATATTCACATCAATAATCTGGGCGCCGTTTTCGACCTGCTGGCGCGCGACGGACAAAGCCTCTTCAAATTTGCTGTTTTTAATCAGACGTTTGAACTTGGCGGAGCCCGCCACATTGGTGCGTTCGCCAATATTAATAAATTGAGTGGTGTTGGTCATAATCAATCTACTTGGAAGGTCGGGTCAGGCCGGGCAATCCGTCAATGCTTAAAGCATTGCGGCTGTAACGATACTCCTGCCAATCTTCGACGGTTTTGTGTGTGTGTGTGAACGCTGTAATTGATCGCGCTCACCGTGATAGTCATAAAACGGAATGCTGTAGCCGCAACTCTCAGAAATGCGCGTCAGATGAACCGTGATAATCGCTCTCGCCCGGTCAAAACCCGGAAAAGTAGCGAGTTTTTCTTTGAAACCCGGATCATGGAAAGCGCAGACATCGCCCCGGCCATAAAGACGGACAATATTCGGCTTGCCCTCAAACGCGCAGAACATGAGCGTGATACGTTCATTTTCAAGAATATGAGCGTGGGTCTCAATACCTGATCCGCCATAGTCCAGATACATAATTGTTTGCGGATCGATGATACGCAATGTGTCATAACCCTTGGGGGATAGATTGACGTGACCGCTGCCTGATAGAGGGGCGGAGCCAACAAAAAACATCTTCTGCGCCGTAATGAACGCACTTAGCTTATCAGTCAGACGCTCGTAAACTTTGCCCATGACGCCCTCTAAACCGCGATTTGAAACGGCTCGAGACCGGACAGGCGGAGCGTTTGTTTAATCTTGGGGACTTTGCGCGCACCAGACGCCGCGACAGCTTTGGTAATCGCGGCGATATGCTCGGGCGTTGTCCCGCAACAGCCGCCTAAAATATTGACCATACCCGCTTCGGCCCACGGCTGAATCTGCCCCGCCATATCTTCTGGGGTTTCGTCATATTCCCCAAATGCGTTGGGCAAGCCTGCGTTCGGAAAAGCTATGACATGCGTATCCACCGCCTTTGAAATCGCATCAATATGCGGGCGCATTTCATCTGCGCCGAGTGCGCAATTCAGCCCCACGGCGAACGGTTTGGCATGCGCAATAGAAAGCCAAAAAGCTTCCGGCGTTTGCCCGGACAGTGTACGGCCCGAACGGTCGGTGATAGTTCCTGAAATCAATAGAGGTTTTTTATAGCCGACCTCATCAAAAACCTGATGCGCGGCGGCAATCGCTGCCTTGCAGTTCAGCGTATCAAATACGGTCTCGATTAAAATAGCGTCGACGATGTCTATCATGGCGCTCATTTGCTCAGCGTAAGCGTCTTTGACCTCATCAAACGTGACATCGCGGTAGCCCGGGTCTTCAACCTTGGGCGAGATGGATAATGTTTTGTTCATCGGCCCGACAGAGCCCAAAACAGCGCGAGGCTTGTCCGGTGTTTTGGCCGTCCATTCATCCGCAACCTTACGCGCAAGCCGCGCCGAGGCCCGCGCAATTTCAGAGGCCACATCCGCCATATCATAATCGGCCTGAGATATCGTTGTGGCGTTAAAGCTGTTGGTTTCAATTAGGTCAGCGCCTGCTGCAAGAAAAGCGTTATGCACTTTTTCAACGGCGCTGGGCTTGGTTAGAACTAGCAGATCATTATTGCCCTTGAGCGGGCTTGGCCAGTCTTTGAACCGCTCACCGCGAAAGTCCGCTTCTTCAAGCTTTTGCTTTTGCAGCATTGTTCCCATAGCGCCATCTAAAATCAGGATGCGCTGTTGAATGGCCGCTTCAATGTCTGCCCAAACGCTCATGTGTCTGCTTTCAAATTCATACGATGATGCAAACCTAAAACACGGCTGACAGCAAAAGCAAGATCGGCGCGGTTGAGCGTATAAAGATGAAAATGGCGTACCCCCCGGTCATGAAGCTCAGCCGTCAATTCCGTGGAGAGTGACGCGGTAAGAAGCTGCCGCGCGTCTGGGTCATTCTCTAAACCTTCAAACAAATCAGCATACCAGTTTGGTACTTGAACGCCGCACATGTCAGACATGCGTTTGAGGCCCGCGAAATTCGGCTGGAGCATAAGGCCCGGCACAATGGGAATAGATATACCCGCGTCCAGAACGCGATCTTGAAACCGCATAAATGTGTCCGGCGAGAAGAAAAACTGCGTGATCGCGCGCGTGGCCCCGGCGTCCACTTTCTTCTTGAGATTATCAATTTCAATTTCCCATGACGGGCTCTCGGGATGGCGCTCAGGATAGGCGCTGACGGAAACTTCAAAATCAGCGACAGATTTCAGTCCTGCGACGAGGTCAGAGCTGTAGGCGTAGCCTGCGCCGTGCGGCTGATAGGCTTTACCGATGCCTTCGGGCGGATCGCCCCGCAGCGCGACAATATGCCGAACGCCGCTATTCCAATACTCCCGTGCGATCTCATCAATTTCGGCCTTGTCGGCACCAACGCACGTCAAGTGCGCGGCGGGTTTCAGGCCTGTCTCTGCCACCATACGCGTGACTGTGCGGTGGGTGCGCTCCCGGGTTGAGCCGCCCGCACCGTAAGTTACAGACACGAAATCCGGTCCAAGCGTCTCAAGCTTGCGGATCGAGGCCCACAGCTGATCTTCCATCTTTTCGTTCTTGGGTGGGAAAAATTCAAAACTCACATGAACATCATCTCTGGGCGTCCCTGCCGTGCGCGCGACCGGTCCAAGACCGCTCTTTGAACTCATTGTTTTATCTGCACTATGTGAAGACGCATTCATTTGGTTTTCCTTTGCGAATCGCGGCGCACACCCAGCCATAATTTGACGTCCGGTCGGCTCGAGTCGCTGGGGATAAGCCGTGTCTCCGTCAACTCAAGACCTGCCGTGTCCATCCACGCTGAAATGTCAGCGCCGCTGAATCCCAGGCGGCGATGGGCGTAATCTGTTCTGAAGTCTTCGTGACTATGAGAGACAAAATCAGCGATTAAAATTTTACCCCTTGGCCGCAGAAGCCGCGCGGCCTCAAAAATCGCGGCCTGCGGATCTTCCAAATAATGCAGCACCTGATGCAGTGTGACCAAATCCGCAGTGCCAGCCGGTAGAGGTGCCGCGTAAAGGTCGCCTTGGCGCACAGTGAGGTGCTGGCGTCCCTCGCCCGATAAGTTATGCCGCGCAACTTTGAGCATATCGCTATTATTATCAACACCAGAGCCTCGCCGGACCTGCCCGGCTAGAATCTCTAAAACGCGGCCCGTTCCGGTTCCCAAATCAACGACATAGTCAAAAGGCTCCTGCCCAATAATAGATAATATTCCGCGCTCTATATCACCTTGCGGGAGATACTCATCGCCAAGCTGTCCCCGGTCATTGGCCACATCCACAAAAAAGGCTTCAACGGATTTCGCGCGCATGCGGCGCACTTCCTCAAGACGGCGATGATCGACCAAAAGCGCGTTGTCGTCTTTTGGAAGACTCGCCAGCGCCGCTCCCACCAAAGCCGATATGGTGTCATTGCCACGTCGCAGACGCGAGAAAACCCAGTTCCCTTCTTTCAGGCGCTCAATAATATCAGCCTCCTCGAGCGATTTGATGTATTGTGTGATACGCGGCTGCGAGAGCCCCATTATATGCACAAGCTCGCTTACTGTAAGCTCGCCGCGCGACAGCAGTACCAAGATACGCAAGCGCTCCGGGTGGCCCAGTACTTTCAAGACACTCGCAATCTCTTCCATGCGGTTTTATATCAAACCAAAATAATAAAGATATAAAAAAATTCTTATATCTTTATTTAAATAGAGAAATATGAACCGTATTCCCTATCTTGCTTAGCCGCCAACAGAGCTTGACTATGTGTTAAGATTTGTTAATGTCGCGACGTTCTGACGCATAAAAATAAACCGCGCAGACGTAAACATTTGGGGAGAAACCTATGTCTATTGCAAAAATCATTTGGCTCATAACTGTCATTGCGGCAATCTTATTGGCCTTTGTTAACACAGGCTTTGATGGCACCATTTTGGCGGTGCTCGGATTAGCCAGTGGCTGGTTCTTAGATCATGAACATCGGCGTGGCGTTATCATCGCGGCGATTTTTCTAATGACTGGCGGCTCAGGCGCACTCGGAGGGATCGAGGGCATCGGAGAGCATTTAACACTGATTCTTGGTAGTCTCGGAGCTGTATTCGGCGCCGCGTCTGTCATGGCTATTGTGCGCACGCTAGTTGAGCGTATCACAAAGTCAAACGCTGCATCTGCGACTTAAATTCCGCAGACGACATAAAAACAGAAAACCCCGCAAGTAACATGCGGGGTTTTTTACTATCCAAGCCACATCATGATAGCGTCGTTTACGCTAATTCGGATTACTCCATTTTTCATCTGTGTAAATGTTAGTCCCCGTAAGTGTTTGTAAAAATGCGATGAGTTGATCTTTTTCTGTTTCGTTTAAATTAAGAACACGCGGCGTTGCCACATCGACTAATCGGTTATCAATTGTGTTTAAAAATTCTGTGCGCTCAGGCTCGCCCGCAGGCACAACGATATTATCATAATGATTTATAACGTCCCGCAAAGTTATCAACGACCCATCATGCATATGCCGGGAATGCCGCGTCCCCGCCGCGTTTAAAACATCACGCAGAGACGGCGAGCGCGTATTGGTAAAGTCAAATTCACCCGGCTCCAACGCAACGCCGACCACCCCGTTCGTGCCCATATTTGTCCGTATGGCAAACTCTGGCGGTTGATGACAAGCCGCACAGCCTGCACCGCCATTATTGCCGCCGGGGGGACGCAAAAACAGGGCTTTGCCCGCATTCTCAGCGGCTGTGAAATTTGGAAACGGATCATTATCATTATTAACCTGAGCGCGGCCTGCATCATATTTTGAATCAAACGACACAATGGAGTGAACAAATTGCGCCAAAGCGGACTGAATACGTTCTTCGGTAATCGTCTCGTCTAAAAAAACGAAACGGAAAAGCTCGGGATAAGACGCATCTGCTTGCATGATTGCGATCATATCATCAAAATCAGGCCGCCCGCCTTCGCCGCTAAACCCGTGCTCATTATGGTCTTTGAAGGGCTTGGTAACTTGATCCTCCATATTTTCAGCCCGCTCGTCCCAAAAGAAGCGCTCCTCTTCGCCGTAGAGCGTATTAACAAGACGGGTTGAACTACGCCCGGTAAATTCTCCAAATATGCCTTGGCTGGTTGGCGTATCATCACCTTCGCTGAATGCATTTGCTTGCTCATGGCACGTGGAGCAGGCGACAAATCCGGTCACAGATAAGGCTTGATCATAGAATATAGCGCGGCCCAAAGTCGCCCCTTTGTCGGTGACGGGATTTAAGACCGTATTGGCAGGCCGGATATAATTCGGCACACTCGGCGCCGCATAATTTGCAAGAACGTTAAGGTCGATCGCGCCCGGGTACTTTGCCAACACAGCCGCCTGATCCGCCGTGACGCTGATTACGAATGTATCCGTTATCCCATCAGCGCCGTCACTGGCCGTTGCAGTGACGGTAAAATCACCTGTTTGAGTAGGCGTTCCTGAAATTACGCCGCTGCTGACTGACAGCCCCCCATTTTCAGGCACGATACTAACACTCGTTGTTAAAGCTTGCCCATCTGGATCGGAAAATGTTGCGCCGCTCTGTAAAGCATCATAGCTAAATGCAAATCCGACTTGGCCCACTTGATCTGGGTTTGCACTCGCGACAATCGGCGGGTTATTCGGCGAAACGGGTAGACTCCCAGAATTACTTCCCCCTCCGCCGCACGCCGCAAGTACGAGACATGATCCGCTCAAAAATAAGCCCGCTAACCTCATATACCCTCACACCGCCAAGCCCCATAAGCGGCTAGGCTGTTCAATTGTCTGTGAGTGTTGGTGCAGGGATTCGCCTTACTATAGGGTTAACGGGGCATTAAGTTTACGCCACCCGGTCAACCGTTTGCATACTGCGCTCAAGAATAAGGCTGTGTAAGATCAACCGCGGTGGCCGCGTCCAGAACCGCCAGACGGGCGTCCGCCGCTGGGTCTGCCGGGTTTTGGTTTACGCTTGAAACGAGCATTAGCGCTTGAAGGCTGATCACCGGATTTATTTTTCGGAGGGCGTGCACCGCGCGGACCATTATCTGTATTTCGGCGAGGTTTGTCTGCGGCCTCTTCTGAGGATTGAGGTATCACCGCCTGCTTTAAATCCGGTTGCCACTCTTTCTTTGGGGCAGCTTTTTTATCACGCGCCCATTTACCCGGACGGGCTTTTTTCTTTTTACCGCCACCGGTATTTTCTGGATTTACCGGACGCGGCGCAGGCTTTAAGCGTGCTACACGCGCAACTTCGGCATTGAAATTCTCAGGCAATGGGTGGACGGGTATAGTCATTTTGAGCAGTTTTTGAATATCTTTTAAATACGGCCGCTCGTCTTCAGCCACGTAGGCAATCGCCAACCCCGAACGCCCGGCCCGCGCTGTGCGGCCAATACGGTGAACATATTGCTCGGCTACATTGGGGATTTCAAAATTAATCACATGACTGATACCTTCAATATCAATGCCGCGCGCGGCGACGTCTGTGGCAATCAGGAAACGTATGGCCCCAGATTTAAACGCCTCTAGGGCCCGCTGGCGTTGGTTCTGGCTTTTATTTCCGTGGATCGCGAGAGCTTCGATGCCTGCCGCAGCCAGCTTTTTAACAACTCGGTCAGCGCCGTGTTTCGTGCGTGTAAACACAAGCGCGCGGTCAACATCAGGATCCGCTAGCGCCAGCGTTAAAAGTGCCTGTTTTTCTTTTTGATTTACAAAGGTCAAGCGCTGCTCTACCCGTTCCGCCGTTGTGTTGGCGGGAGCGACAGAAATGCGGGATGGGTCTGTTAAAAACTGCTTTGCAAGTTTAGTGATCGCCGGTGACATGGTGGCTGAAAAAAACAAAGTCTGGCGGTCTTTGGGCACAAGCGGTATGATTTTCCTCAGCGCATGAATAAAGCCCATATCCATCATCTGGTCGGCTTCATCAAGCACGAGGATTTCAACATCCGACAACCGCAAAGCCTTTTGACCAACTAAATCCAGCAGCCGTCCCGGCGTTGCGACCAAGACGTCATTACCGCCCACGCAGCGCTGAATTTGCTTTTGCGCTTTAACCCCGCCGTAAATTGCTTGGACTTTCAAGCCTTCAATGGCTTGGCCGTAATCCCGAAACGAGACTGCAATTTGCGAGGCCAACTCGCGCGTCGGTGCGAGCACTAAAACCCGCGTTCCACGCTTGGGCGCATCTATGTCTTTGCGGATAATATGATCCAAGATCGGCAGCGCGAAAGCCGCCGTCTTGCCTGTGCCCGTCTGGGCGATACCCATCACGTCTTTGCCTTGCCGGACTAACGGAATAGCCTGGGCTTGAATGGGTGTGGGTTCGGTATAACCCTGCGCGTTGAGCGCTTGGGCCAACGGCTCAGCGAGGTTTAAGTCTGAAAATGTTGTCATCGGGTCTTTCTATATTGACCCACATGTATCACAGGGAAAATACGTTTATATAAATAAGGAACATGCACGATGCAGCTCCCTGTGTTGGCGCGGGCTATAGGCTCCGCGCCTTGTAATGTCAAACACAGCGCGCGGCGATCTTACCGTTCAAACTTTACGAATTTCAGCTTTTTGGGCATGTCAGCGTCCGGGCCAAGGCGGCGTTTTTTATCTTCGATATAATCCGCGAAGTTGCCCTCAAACCACTCCACATGACTATCGCCCTCAAACGCCAAAATATGCGTTGCCAAACGGTCAAGGAAAAACCTGTCGTGGGAAATCACCACGGCGCAGCCCGGAAATTTCTCGAGCGCGACTTCCAGCGAAGCGAGTGTTTCACGGTCCAAATCATTTGTCGGCTCATCGAGCAAAAGCAAGTTAGACGGCTTGGAGAGCATCTTGGCGAGGTTTACGCGGTTGCGCTCACCGCCAGAGAGTTGCCCGACATTTTTCTGCTGATCTGTACCCTTAAAATTAAAAGCGCCAACATAAGCCCGGCTGGGAACTTCGCGTTTACCCATAGTAATAATATCAAGACCGTCAGAGACCGCTTCCCAGACATTTTTGGAGGGGTCGAGATTGTCTCGCATTTGGTCGACATAGCCGACTTTGACGGTTTCGCCGACTTTAAAATCGCCTTCATCGGGTTCTTCTTTACCAGTGATCATTTTAAACAGCGTGGTTTTACCTGCCCCGTTGGGGCCGATTACGCCAACAATACCGCCGCGCGGCAAGCGGAAAGACAGATCTTTGATCAGCAGCTTATCACCAAACCCTTTGGATATATTCTGAGCCTCGACGACCACATTGCCAAGACGGTCACCCATTGGGATGCGAATATCGGCCACGCCAACCACTTCGTTCTCGGCCTCATCGCGTAGTTTATCATAGGCGCTGATACGGGCTTTGGATTTGGCTTGGCGGGCTTTCGGATTAGAGCGGATCCATTCCAACTCACGCTTGAGCGCCTTTGTCTTGGAATCGCCTTCGCGGCCTTCCTGATCCATGCGCTTGCCTTTGGCTTCGAGCCAAGAGGAGTAATTACCTTCGTGGGGATGACCGCGACCGCGGTCGAGCTCTAGCGTCCAGCTTGTAATGTTATCGAGGAAGTAACGATCGTGGGTAATCAGAATGATCGCACCTTTATAATTGATCAGGTAATTCTCAAGCCATGCCACTGTCTCGGCGTCCAAATGGTTGGTCGGCTCATCCATAAGCATTAAATCTGGCTTGGATAGCAACATCTGGCACAGCGCGACGCGGCGAGCTTCACCGCCGGACAGCGTGTTGACAGGCCAGTCTTTGGGCGGGCAGCGTAGCGCCTGCATCGCCATTTCAATCTTGCTATCTATATCCCACGCATCACGCGCATCGACCTGCTCTTGCAGCGCGGTCATTTTTTCCATTATCTCGTCTGTATAGTTTTCAGCCATTTCCATGGCGACCGCATTGTATTGGTCAAAAATCTGCTTGTCCTCGCAACCAGAGATCACATTTCCCCAAACATCTTTGGTTTCGTCGAGGCGCGGCTCCTGCGCAAGATATCCCACCTTAACGCCTTCAGCGGCCCAATGCTCGCCCGTGACTTCGCTATCGAGCCCCGCCATAATTTTAAGCAGTGTGGATTTACCCGAGCCATTGACACCGACAACGCCAATTTTGGCGTCCGGATAAAAAGACAAATGGACATTATCAAGAATAGTCTTGTTGCCGAACTTTTTGGTCAAGCCCTGCATATGGTAACAAAATTGGCGCGCCATGGCGAAAATCCTATGAATATAAGAGAAATCAGATGGCGGGGATATGACCGCCGGAGCCCAAAAATGCAAGCCCTGTGATGAAGGCATGACAAGTTTATATTGCGTAGAAATAGTATGGCGTTAGCTGTTTTACAGCGCAGACGCCTCCAAGCTAAAGGCATGGATCAGTTTCATCTCGTCTTCTAGAGTGTCCAACACCGCGCGGTGCTTGGCCAATCGGCTCAAACCTTCAAACGCGGCGGCTTTTATAACGACATGAAAATGGCTCTCACCGGAGCCCGGTTTTGAACCGTGCTCGTCAGCATGAGCCCGCGCGCCAGCGTGTCCGGCATGCTTATGGCTCTCATCAATGACCTCAAGGTGCGACGGATTAAACTTTTCTGTCAGTTTTTCCTTGATTGCCAACCCGATTTTGCCCATCTTAGCGCGTCCTTTTCCTCACAGATTAAGTTCCTACATTTAGACATATGACAGATAATTTTAGTTACAAGCCCAAGGGCATCGATATTCGCGTCAACAAGGGTAAGAAAAAGCTCAACCCGGACGAAGAAGAGTGCGACTGGGCGGGCTGCGTCTCCATGGGGGGCTGCAAAGCGCCCAAGAGCCCGGATCGCCTGCGCGAATATTATAATTTCTGCCAAGCCCATGCGCGGGAATATAATAAAAACTGGAATTTCTTCTCCGGAATGACCGACGAAGATATTCATGAATGGCAAGCGGGAGCCCGCCACGGTCACCGCCCGACATGGGATGTGCGCAAAAATACGGGCGAGCGGGCCCAAGCCCGCAAAAAAACCCGCGCGGGTCAAACCAGCGCGACGTCCGAAGGTTATGGTATTTTTGGCGACGGCGACAATGATATCGCGGAAACCCCGCGTCGCCGCCTGACGAAAATGCAAATCAAAGCGCTCAATGATATGGGCCTTGATGAGACCGCCAACAAAGCCGATGTTCGCCGCCGCTATACACAGCTGGTCAAGCAATTACACCCTGATGCCAACAAAGGTGACCGCACCACAGAAGAGAGCTTCCAGCGCGTGGTCAAAGCCTACAAAATCCTCAAGACGACAGAATTGGGATAATAAAACTTATCATTATATCCGGCTAACACATCTCTCTTATTGGAGACATAAAGCCATTCCTATTTGGAGCCAACCATGAGCGACAACCCCTTCCCAATTTTCCAACCCGATACCACGGTTTCGGCGCGCGAAACCTTTGGCGTTGATTTCGATATGGACATCCCCGCATTTAGCCAGCGCTCAGAACATGTCCCAGAAATTGACGAAGCCTATATTTTTGATGATCAAACCACCCAGGCGCTCTGCGCGGGCTTTGCCTATAATCGCCGCGTCATGGTGCAGGGTTATCACGGGACGGGTAAATCCACCCATATTGAACAAATTGCTGCGCGCCTGAACTGGCCGATGGTACGGATTAACCTCGACAGCCATGTCTCCCGGATTGATCTGATCGGTAAGGACGCCATTGTCCTTAAAGACGGTAAGCAAATCACGGAATTTCGCGAAGGGCTGCTGCCGTGGGCGCTGCAAAATCCGGTCGCGCTCACTTTTGATGAGTATGATGCGGGCCGCCCGGACGTAATGTTTGTAATTCAGCGCATCCTCGAAGCCGAGGGCCGCTTGACGTTGCTGGACCAAAACAAAGTGATTAAACCCCACAGCGCGTTTCGCTTGTTTGCGACAACCAATACAGTCGGCCTTGGTGATACCACCGGGCTTTACCACGGTACACAGCAGATAAACCAAGGACAAATGGACCGCTGGTCAATTGTCACGCAGCTCAACTACTTGCCGCATGATGACGAGGCTGCGATTGTACTCGCGAAGTCACCGACCTTTGATACTGAAAAAGGCCGGGCGACATTGGCCTCTATGGTGCGCGTCGCCGATATGACACGAAACAGTTTTATTGACGGTGAAATTTCCACGGTCATGAGCCCGCGTACGGTCATGAACTGGGCCGAAAATGCCCGCATTTTTGGCGGCGATATCGGTCAGGCCTTCAGGCTGACCTTCCTGAATAAATGCGACGAGCTAGAACGGCCGATCATCGCTGAGTTCTATCAACGCGCGTTTGGGACGGAACTGCCAGAAAGCGCCGCAACCGTCTTGGTCGCGTAGTGTCTTCTCCACCGCTCAGCGGGGGAACTAAAATTGACTAACACCACGCCACTCGATACCTTCAAACGCGCCCTCGGTCATACGACTAAAGCCATGTCCGGCGAGACCGAACTGGAAGTGTCCTTTGGCGGGGATGTGGCTGGGATTGTGCGCGACCAAGTGATGCTGCCCGCACTGCCGCCCCGGCCCACGCTGCCACAAATCGCGAAAGCGCGCGGCGAGGCCGATGCCTTAGCGCTGCGGATTGCTCTGCACGACAAAGACAGCTTTACGCGTCATCAACCACCCCACGGCGAAGGACGGGAAATTTACGAAGCCCTCGAGCAAGCCCGCGTCGAGGCGCTTGGCGCGCGTCATATGGCCGGGGTATCAGACAACCTTCATGCGGCATTGGACGCGCGGGCGCGCCGCCGGGGATTTGATAAAAATACGTTGGATCAGGAAAACTCCTCTATGCCCGAGGCCGTCGGCCTTTTGGCGCGCGAGATATTTTCGGGCCGCAAACTGCCGCAAAGTACTGACGGGATCATGAACGCATGGCGGGATTATGTGGTCGGCAAAGGCGGCAAGGCCTTAAGCGAGCTGTCCGAAAACCTGTCTGACACAGAAGGTTTTGCCAAAGCTGTCCTCAGTTTTTTAGGTGATATGGATTTACTGGATAGCCCCTCAAACAGCGACGAAGATACCGACACAGATGACGAGTCGCGCGAAAATGAGGACCAGCAACCCGATCAAAGCCCGGATACGCCGCGCGACGAGCAGCCCGGGCAAACCGAAGCCTCCGACGCTGACGCCATTGAAGACGAAAATGCCGACCCGCAAGATATGGTCGACGCCGAGAACATAGACGGTGATAGCGACGATAGCGAACAAACGCCTAACCCCAACCCGCAGCAAACCCATCTGCCAAATATGCCGGAGCCATACACGGTTTACACGGGCGCGCATGACGAGGTCATCAAGGCCGAAGAGCTTTGCGAGACCGAAGAGCTTGACCGTCTACGCGGATATCTGGATGGCCATATGGCCGGACTATCGTCCGTTATTGCCAGGCTTGCCAACCGCCTACAACGAAAACTCCTCGCCCAGCAACAGCGCGCCTGGACATTTGATCTCGAGGAAGGTCTGCTCGATACCGCCCGCCTGACGCGTGTCGTCATAGACCCGATGTCTGCGCTGACCTTCAAAGAAGAAAAAGAGACGGACTTCCGCGATACGATTGTCACAATTCTTATTGATAATTCCGGCTCTATGCGCGGACGCCCGATTATGGTTGCGGCCGTATGCGCTGATATCCTCGCGCGCACGCTGGAGCGCTGCGGCGTGAAAGCTGAAATTCTCGGCTTTACCACCCGCGCCTGGAAAGGCGGGCGCAGTTTCCAAGACTGGATGGCAGCGGGAAAACCGGCCAATCCCGGTCGTCTCAACGATCTACGGCACATTATCTACAAAGGCGCCGATGTGCCCTGGCGGCGTGCCAAGCGAAATCTCGGCCTGATGATGCGCGAAGGTCTGCTTAAGGAAAATATCGACGGCGAAGCGCTGGAATGGGCCTATAAACGCCTGATGGCACGGCCTGAGCAGCGCCGCATTTTGATGGTGATTTCCGACGGCGCACCCGTGGACGACGCGACGCAAAGCCAGAACAAGACCGGATTACTCGAATCTCATCTTCGTCTGGCTATTGATAAAATCGAAAACCGCTCCGGCGTTGAACTGGTCGCAATTGGTATCGGCCATGATGTGACGCGCTGGTATAAACGCGCCGTGACAATCATGGATGTCGAGCAGCTCGGCGGGGCCATGACCGAAAAACTTGCGGAACTGTTCGATGAAAAAGCCGGGCGGCGGTAAGTCAAACCTTACCTGACCAAGCGCGCGCTTTCGTCCGATAAGGGTAATATAGGCGGCAGACCTTCAGACGCATAATTAACTTCGATCTTGATCTTTGCTCCCCCTTCAAAGCCCACACGGTAACCAATAAATGACGTCGCCGGAGCGTTGGTGCCAAGCCCGCTATCGCTACCAACCTTGATTTCTTGGGTCGGCAAATAGACCGTCCCAACGATATTCATGCTCGATCCACCTTTTAGCTCACTGATTGCCGTTGGGAATTTCCCGGGACGAGGTTTTCCTTTGCCATTGGTTAGCGCGGCTTCTGCGTTTTGATAAAAGGCCATTCCCGCATAAGGTCCTGTCTTTGGGGCCTTCACAATTAGACTGGACCCTTGCTCAATTGTTACCTTCGCGTCGCGGCCATGCATGACGAATGTCACTCCGTCGGCAACCGCCGATGCGCCTTTTTTAAACTCAAGTTCTGCATTGCGCATAATGTAAGTGCCCGGCAAGAAGGTCACGTTATACCCATCAACCCTCAGCTTACCGCAATAGGTCCCGGGTCTTAGCGTGACCGTATCCCCGACAACGGAAACAACTTCATTAACATAGACATTACCATAGCGGCTTTCCTTAACGGTCTGCTGAATTCTTAATTCCGTTTTGCCGTCATTTATGCAGGTGCCCGTATCAGGTGGCCGGATATTTAAAAACGGGTCCGGCACGGCGCTGCATTCTGTATTCACAAAGGGTAGAAATTTGCCATCACTACCACCAACCGTACAAAATGACTTTGCTGTGGCGTCTGAATAGACATCAACAATCGCGGCTTTTTCATGGTTTGAATTGACCTGCACAGCGCAGTTCAGGGCCAAAAAGCTGCTGCCGTCTTGGACAAAGAAAGCCCCTTCACCCTCGGGATCAAGCGTTAAAACACAAATCGGGTTTTGCTTTGTCAGAACGGCCACACTGTCTTCTATTATATCAATTTTGTTCATACCGATCGAACGGCTGACGGTCGTAGGTATACCCCCCGTAGCCACAAGCTCAACACGGCTAGCACTTGCATCTCTGACTTCGAGATCGAAATATTTAGACTGCGAAAAATTTTTTTCGAAATATGTTTCTGCGTAAACGGCACGGGAAGCGGGAGTGATATTTTGATTGGTAACTGCGGCAAGCGACGCGCTATCTAGCGCTGACTTTAATTCAATCCTCGCACGCTCGGCGCCATTAAAGTCAACGGCAAACGATACAGCGGTTATTAATGGAAACGCCGCAATTCCGGCCCATATCGCAAAGTTACCATCAGGGGCATAACAATACGCCTTAAATTTCGAAAACAACAACGACGTTTCAAACATTTACTACCTTTGATCTAAGCGGCCAAGGCGGTAGATTGGAAGAGTATATGTTCCGTTAGAAATGATGGTGAAGAATAGCTTAATTCAAAATTACTCTATAATTTACACAATTTTTAAACTGACATCTCAGTCCCAAGTATAATGTTTAGGCGCTTGAATTATTTTTGTGCAAAGCAAGTTTCTAACCGCTTTTCTTTAGATATGCGCTAACCAAGACAATCCGCTGACCATTTACGCGGCCCTCAATGTGTTCAGGATTATCCGTTAGGGTAATGCCCCGCACAGATGTCCCTCGCTTCGCGGTAAACCCGGCACCTTTGACCGGCAGATCTTTGATGACCGTGACGCTATCACCATTTTGCAAAATCGTGCCATTGCTGTCCCGGGTAACCTCGGCTGTAGCCTCAATTACGCCCGCCTCGGCCCAAACGAGCGTCTCTTCATCCAGATAAAGCATATCTAGCGCGTCTTGCGCCCAACTATGATGCGAGAGGCGGCGAAGTAGGCGGTAAGCGGTGACCTGTACAGCGGGCACTTCGCTCCACATACTTGTTGTCAAGCACTGCCAATGTTGGCCCTCCAAAGGCCCGTCAGCGGCTCCGATTTGGCACACGCCGCACAGGGTAATCTCTGGCGCAACGTCCGAACCCGTCACCTCAAAAGCTGATAAATTATTAGCCGCCGCGCAAAGATCGCAGGATGGATTTGTCATAAATCACCTCAAAAGAGGGCTATCTAGTCTTTCCCCCAATATGTCCAGCGGCGAAGAAGCACTTCCATCGGGCCGCGCGCATATTTTTTGCGCCAAAGGCTGGTAAACGAAATGGTGAAGATCGCGACAGCCAGCGCGAGCGTGATACAAGCTGCGGCCCCGAGAGATGCATACAGACCAAACCCATAAGCATTAAAGATCACGGAAAGTATCAAGCTTTGCATCAAATAGGCCGTAAGCGAGGCCGTCCCCCCTCGCGCAAGAAACGTCTTTAGCGGCGCGTTCGGAGCCTCAGCCCATTTTGCGATCAAGCCCAAATAGCCAGCGGTTGAGAACGGCGCGAACAATGTCAGCAAGAACATTCCAGTAAACATCTCCGTGCCCATCATTGTCTGTGCGTTCGCTAATACCCAGCCACCATAGGCGCTTCCGATAAGGCCAATGGGTAGATAAACTCGGCGAAAACGCCTCCAAATCGGGGCCTGCGCGTCGTTTAAAACGCCGTATTTGACCGCCGAGAACCCAAACAGAAAAAACGACATCGCCCCAAATCCCTGCATCAACATCCCAAATGTAATCACCTCGCCCCATTCTTTGAACCGTTGATGGACGGTACTCATGAAGCTACCGTCACCATAGATGGACAGCGCAGATGCGGCCTCTTTTTGCATATTTTCAAATTCAAGCGCCATGTCATCAGGCGCATAAGTTGTCCCGGCCCACATGGCAAAAGCGAGAAACCCGATGACAAGAATTTGCACCAAATAAATGCCAATACCCCAATTGCGCAGGGCTTTTGCGGACACGTTACGGAACAGAAAAAGGATGGCTCCTAAAATACCGTACATGACCAAAATATCGCCTTGGAACAGCAGCCCGACATGCAAAAGCCCCAAGAGTATCAATGCCGTGACGCGTCGGACATAACGGGCATTAAATGAGACCCCTTTGCGGGACGCTGACATCATTTGATAGGCAAACCCTGCCCCGAACATAAATGAGAACAGCGTGTAGGATTTGAGCAAGAACAGCCCGTTGACGGCAGCGAATGCGGCTTGGTCTGCAGAAGTTTGCAGCCCCCCTTCCATATATCCACCCATCATAGGATAGGCAAACACACCGACATTGACGAGGCAAATACCAATCAGCGCAAAGGCCCGTACAAGGTCTGGAAGTAATATCCGCCCAGCTGCGGCGTTGTCGTCGAGATAGCTCATATGGGTCCCCAATTTTGCACAAACTTTCATAGTCTTGATAACTTGTATCTACCATGCCAGTTTTATTCAACCACTTGAAAATATCGATTACTCAGCGGCGCGTTGAATGTCGTCTCCAAGCAAAGCCCGCATAGCCGCAAGATAGTCAATCCATGCGGCGCGGCCCGCATCTGTCAAATGTACAAGCGTTTGCGGCCGTCGGCCTTTATAGCCTTTTTCCTGCCTGACATAGTCTGCTGCTTCGAGTTTGGACAAATGCGTCGACAAATTACCGTGGGTTGCCCCGGTTTTGCTCTGCAGTTCAGGAAAGCTGGCCGGGCTTGCGCTGGAAAGATATGCCATCACCCCAAGCCGCAACCGTCCGTGAATAATATCGTTTATGTCATCAAGCGGGGAGTCCATGCTTAGACCACCGCGCGAGGTTCGCGGCGCATTTGCAAACCGCCGGGGATGATAAGTGTTGCGATAACGCCCACAATAGCCACCAAAAACAAATCAGGCGAGCTAAGCATAAACAGTAAGGCCGCCATAAACACAAAACCCGAAACGCCGGGGATATACATCCACTTATCGCCGCTCATGGCCGCTGTCACATAGCTGGTCAGCCCGTAAAGCCCAAAGGCAAGCGGCATAATCATATTCATGAGAGAAAAATCATTATAGCCCAAACCCGCACTGAGCGACGCGGCAAACCAAAATGTAAACAAGACAACCGAGTTGCCCGTCCACAGCGCGCGCGAGACCCGGTTATTCACTGCGCTCGCGCCGGGCTTACCTTTCAAGCTTCGGATCAGCACTCGACCGCCAATCACGCCCACAACCGCGAAACCAAGCCACAGAACGCCGAACATATATCCCGGCGCGCCGACGCGCCCCGTCTCCATCAACCAATGAAACAATAACGCGCCGCACAGCAAAAAACCCCACCACAGTCCGAAACGCCCCCCGATCAAAGGCGCATTGCGGCCCTCCTCCGCGAGGGTTCTGACATAATCAAGGTCACTTAAAATACTAGCTTTCGTTTGTGTTTGGGTCGGCGTCTGGGTCATAGATATCTCCTTTATGAATGGTAATATCACAAATATGTTTGTTTTGCAAACTTATTTTACAAACAGAAACATATAACTTTATTACAGAGCACGTTACACATCGCCTACGCGGCATCTCCCCCGACTGCCTTTTTCGTTGCACGTCTTATTTTAACCCGTAAGCTACCCCAAAGGAGCGGCCATGAACTGGGATGCATTTATCAAAACGTGGGAGAAGACGGGGGCGTCGGAGCGTGCCAACTTTCAACCCTTCATGATCGATCTTATCAGCCGTCTTGATCTAGACGCGGTGGCAGGAGCAACAGCCGATAAAAAAGGCGATGATTACGCGTTCGAGCGCCCTGTCAAAAACCGCATTTCAGGCCAAGCAAATTTCATCGACCTTTACCGGCGGGGCTGTTTTGTCATGGAAGGCAAACAGGGCAGCGACAAGATCGCCAAGCCCAAGAACACACTACAATATGAATTGATGACGGGACAAAGCGTTCCCAAAGATCAACGGGTCGGAACCGCAAAACGCGGCACAGCGGCATGGGTCACCGAGATGATGAAGGCCCGGCAGCAAGCCGAGCGTTACGCCCATTCGTTGGAGACGGATCAAGGCTTGCCGCCCTTTATTATCATCGTCGATGTCGGTTATGTCATCGAGCTTTACGCTGATTTTTCCGGGCAAGGAAAATACGAACAGTTCCCGAATAAAAAAGATCATCAGATTTACCTGAAAGACCTCAAAGACGAGTCCGTCCGCGACCGCCTGCGGGCGATTTGGACCGATCCGCAAAGTCTGGATGCTTCGCAATATGCCGCCAAAGTCACGCGAGAAGTCGCCATAGAGCTAGCGGAGCTGGGCAAGAGTTACCCGCCGGAACAGTACCCGCCGGAAAAAGTGGCCAAATTCCTGATGCGGTGTCTCTTTACGATGTTCGCAGAGGATGTGGACCTCATTCCGCGCCTGAGCTTTGAAAACCTGCTCAAGGACATGCGCGATAGCGGCAATCACAAAAGCGTGGCACCCATGCTCGAAGAGCTTTGGTCAAAAATGGACAAGGGCGGGTTTTCTGTGTCCGTGCGCGCCGATCTTATGCGTTTTAACGGCGGACTGTTCCGCGCGGAAAAAGGCGGTTCAATTCCGGCGTTGCCTGTCAATGAGGTTCAATTGTCGCTCTTGATACGCGCGGCGGAAAAAGACTGGAAACATGTCGAGCCGTCTATTTTCGGAACCCTTTTGGAACGCGCCCTCTCGCCCAAAGCCCGCCATAAGCTCGGCGCGCATTATACGCCGCGCCCCTATGTGGAACGCCTTGTCGGCCCGACCATCATGGAACCCTTGCGTGCGGATTTTGAGGCCGTGACCGCCGCCGCCGTCGCACGGCTGGAGAAAGAAGACCCTGACGGCGCGCGCAGGCTTGTTAAAGACTTCCACCATACACTTTGCACCACCCGCGTTCTTGATCCGGCCTGCGGGTCGGGGAATTTTCTTTATGTCGCCATGGAGCGGATGAAACGGCTCGAAGCCGACGTGCTGAAGCTGCTCGAAGATTTGGGCGAGAAAGAACCGCGCCTGATGCTGCAAGGCGAAACCATCGACCCGCACCAATTTCTCGGGCTGGAGATCAATGAATGGGCGGTCTGGGCGGCGGAACTTGTCCTCTGGATTGGTTATTTGCAATGGCACTTCAAAACCTTTGGCAAAGCTGCGCCCAGCGAACCCGTCCTCAAAGATTTCCACAATATCGAAAAGCGCGACGCGCTGCTGACATGGGAGAGCACAGAGTTACACCGAAATGATGACGGCGAAATCGTCACCCGATGGGACGGGGAGAGCTATATTGCTTCAAATATAACAGGTGAATTTGTACGAGATAGTTTAGGAAGGAAGGAAGTTTACAACTATAAAAACCCAAGAACCTCTAAATGGCCCGATGCTGACTTTATTATCGGAAATCCACCATTTATTGGAAATAAACGTATGCGATCAGATTTAGGGGACGGATATGTCGATGCGCTGAACTCCGTCTACGGAAAAGCACTAAGCAATGCGGATTTCGTAATGTATTGGTGGTTTATTGCTGCAACTAATATGAAAAATTCAGAACGTTTAAAAAGATTTGGTTTTATTTCGACCGATTCAATTCGGATGATTTCAAATAGACAAATATTGAGCAGTTTTCTTTCTGACAAGAAAAAACCACTTTCTATAACTTACGCTATCAACAATCACCCTTGGGTGAGCTCCTCTGATGGTGCAGCAGTGGAAATAGCGATGACAGTTGCAATGAAGGGAAGCCATCTTGGACGATTGGAAACAATAACTGAAGCAATACGTTCAAAAGTTGATGAAACTTACTTCGAGATCGAAGTAGAGTCTTTAAGTGGAAAAATTCAATCAAATTTAATGACCGGAGCAAATATAGATTCTGCTTTACCTTTAACCGCCAATCAATTTTTATCATGGATGGGAATAATTCCAAATGGGATCAAAGCATTCACTATAGGCAAAGAAACTGCTCAAAAATGGGGTTATAATGCTCCATATAATTCCGTTATAAAACCTTACTTAGGTGGGACAGCGTTAAAAAATGGACGTTCGCCAAATTTAATCATCGACCTAAACGGGATTTCGCTTAACGAGCTACAAGCGAAACATACATTTATATACAACCACCTTTTAGAACACATTTATCAAGACAGAAAAAACACACGCCGTAAAAAGGTTCGAGAAAATTGGTGGTTATTTGAAGAAACTCGTCCCGGATTGCGCAGTTCGATACAGAACTTACAGCGTTACATCGCAACTGTTGAAACTACCAAGCACCGAGCATTTAGTTTTGTGGATTCAAACATTCTACCAGATCAAAAGCTAAGGGTAATTGCTTCTAATGATGCAATAATTTTGACCTTGGTTAGCTCAACGTTTCACCAAACTTGGGCGATTTCAACGGGGGGTGATTTAGGCCCAACTCCAGTGTATAATAATACAGTCTGCTTCGATCCATTCCCATTCCCAGACCTCGACAACCAACCCGACCTCAAAATCCACCTCCGCGACCTCGGCGAACGCCTCGACACACACCGTAAAGATCGTCAGGCGGAGCATCCGAAATTGACCCTGACGCAAATGTATAATGTGCTTGAAAAGGTACGTGCGGGCGACGTGATTGAGGGCAAGGACAAGCAAATCTATGATGACGGCTTGATTGGGATTTTAAAACAAATTCATGATGAGATCGACGCGGCCACGGCCCAAGCCTATGGCTGGCCGGGTGATTTATCGGACGAAGAGATTCTAAAACGGCTTGTCGCCCTTAACAAAGAACGCGCCCTTGAAGAGGCCAAAGGCCATATTCGCTGGCTACGCCCGGAATATCAAAACCCGGACGGGCATGCGGGCAAAGCCAAAACCAGCGAGCTTGATTTGTCCGAGCCGAGCCTGCCGGACGCGGCGGCGTGGCCCAAGACCTTGCCGGAGCAAATGGGGCTTGTACGCGGGGCGCTGCGCGAGGCCGGGACAGCCAGCATTGAGGATATTCGCAGCCAGTTTAAAAATGCGCGCGCCGCCACGGTGCGCGAGCGGCTTGAAACCCTTGCGGCGCTGGGGCAGGCGGAAATATTACCAGATGGGCGCTTCGCAGCCTAAAGCGGCGCGCGAAACACGCCGCTTGACACTCTCCGCTGGCTCTCATATACGCCCTCAAATCCGCGCATTTCCAAATGCGCTCTGACCTGTGCGATCCTCGAATGAGATGATGCAGGCGGGGTCTCCTGATCGGCGTTATCGCTCATCGGGATATTTGGCGTTGTGCGGAGTGATAATTTGATCCATCGGATCAAGCCCAAATGGAGCAAATATGTTTGAAGCCTTAGGCGACCGCTTAACTGGCGTCTTTGATAATCTCACCGGACGGGGGGCTTTATCAGAGAAAGACGTGAGCGCGGCCATGCGCGAGATTCGCGTCGCCTTGCTTGAGGCCGATGTCGCGCTTCCGGTGGTCAAAGATTTCATTGCGCGTATCAAAGCTGAGGCCGTTGGCGAGAAAGTCATTCGCGCCGTTAAACCCGGACAGCAAATCGTCAAGATTGTTCATGACGGTTTGGTGGATATGCTCGGCGGCAAAATCGGCGAGGATGATGATGCTAAACTTGAGGCCAAATCTTCGGCCCTGAACCTCTCGGTCCGCCCGCCCGCCGCGATTTTAATGGCGGGTCTTCAAGGCTCAGGTAAAACCACAACGACAGGCAAGCTCGCCAAATTTATCCGCGATAAGCTCAAGAAGAAAGTCCTGCTCGCCTCCCTTGATACGCGCCGCCCGGCAGCCATGGAGCAGCTTGGTATTTTGGCACAGCAA
Organism: uncultured Caulobacterales bacterium; assembly: GCA_964352785.1. Taxonomy (GTDB): domain Bacteria; phylum Pseudomonadota; class Alphaproteobacteria; order Caulobacterales; family Maricaulaceae; genus JACOMS01. The sequence goes on along the minus strand of CAYGTI010000008.1, from coordinate 71,391 downwards.
GCGGGCGTGGACTTCCTACCCATCGTGGCCGGACAGTCCGCCGTCGACATTGCGCGGCGCGCCATGAGCGAAGGCAAGCTTGGCGGCTATGACGTGGTCTTCCTTGATACCGCGGGCCGCACAACTGTTGATGACGAGTTGATGGCCGAAGTCGCGCAGATCGCAAAAGTCGCAAACCCGATAGAGACGCTGCTGGTCGCGGACAGCCTGACCGGGCAAGACGCCGTTGAAACGGCCCAAAGATTTCACGCGCAATTGCCTCTAACAGGCCTAGTCCTGACCCGTATTGACGGCGACGGACGCGGCGGCGCGGCATTATCTATGCGCGCGGTCACAGGTTTGCCAATTAAATTCCTCGGAACAGGCGAAAAGCTTGACGGGCTCGAAGCCTTTGACGCCGAGCGCCTTGCGGGCAGGATTTTGGGCCAAGGCGATATTGTCTCACTGGTAGAGCGCGCTTCTGAGGTGATCGACCAGAAAGAAGCCGAAAAGCTCGCTGCAAAAATGAAAAAGGGCAGCTTTGATCTGGATGATCTGGCCAAGCAGCTCGGACAAATGCAAAAAATGGGCGGTCTTGGCGGCCTGATGAAAATGATGCCCGGCATGGGTAAAATGAAAAAGCAAGTCGACGCGGCCGGTGGCCTTGATGATAAGCTCCTCAAACAGCAACAAGGTATCATCTATTCCATGACCACCTATGAGCGGCAAAACCCGCTCAAGATCAAAGCGTCGCGTAAAAAACGTATCGCAGCCGGCGCGGGTATGAGCATCCAAGAGGTCAATAAGCTGCTTAAAATGCACCGCCAAATGGCAGACATGATGAAGAAAATGGGCAAGGGCGGCATGGCCGGCCTGATGAGCCAGATGGGCGGTATGCCCGGAATGCCTAAAATGCCCGGAGGTATGAGCGGTAAAGGTTTGGGCGGAGGGACCCCTAACCCGGCAGATATGGACCCGGCCATGCTCGAAGACCTCAAGAAACAAATGGGCGGCATGCCCTCTGGTTTAAGCAAAGGATTACCCGGACTGGGCGGCGCGAAACTGCCCGGTTTGGGTGGTGGACTGCCTAGCTTAGGCGGCCCGAAAGTAAAAAAGTAATTTAATCGTCATTCACAAAGGAAACTATCATGGCACTTAAACTTAGACTGGCGCGTCACGGCGCTAAAAAACGTCCTTATTACCGTATCGTTGTCGCCGACAGCCGCGCACCTCGCGATGGCCGTTTCATCGACCGCGTCGGCTCTTATAACCCGATGCTGCCTAAAGACAGCGAGGACCGCGTCAAGCTTGACGTCGAGAAAATCAAAGAGTGGATGGCCAAAGGCGCCCGCCCGACAGACCGCGTCGCCCGGTTCCTCGGGGCTGCTGGCTTGTGGGAGTGGACGCACGGTAATAACCCTGAAAAAGGCAAGCCCGGCGCAAAAGCAGCGCAGCTCGTGATTGAGCGCGCTGAAAAAGCCGAAGCCCGCAAAGAGGCCGAAGCTGAAGCCAAGGAAGCCGCCAAAGAAGCCGCTGCTGCGGCTGAAGCGGCTGCCAAGGCGGCCGAAGAAGAAGCGAAAAACGCACCTGCCGAAGAGGCTCCGGCTGAAGACGCACCCGAGGCTGAAGAAGAAACAAAATCCGAGGGCTAGGCCCGCTCTAAAGCCTTGGTATTTTATAAACCGTCCGGCCTCGCTGGGCGGTTTTTTTTATGGTCAACCGCGTTGCCACAGGCGTCAGTTTTTGCGATAATATTTTTGCAGAAGACGGCACATGCCGCGCTGCGGGGAGACGGATATGACTGCGAAAAATAATCAAAGCCTGTATACGCCTTTAGCCCGGGTGGCGATGGAGCCTGATCCCCGAATAAACATAGGGTCGTTAATTGCCAACCGCGCACGCCTAAGCCCCGACATGGAAGGCTGGGTCGATGTCGATACGAACCGGCGTTTTACATACGCGGCATGGAACAAGCGGATTAATCAAACCTGCCATATGCTCACAAACCTCGGTGTTAAGCCCGGTGACCGGGTGGCTTTACTGGCGATGAATTCGATCGAATTTATGGAGAGTTTTTTCGCGATTGCTAAAATTGGTGCGATTGGGGTTCCGCTAAACTGGCGTCTGACGCCGAGCGAGCTGGAATTTATACTCAAAGATGCGGGCGCGAGCGTACTGATCTATTCCGGGGAATTCGCTGCGCCTGTGGCGGCGCTACAAGGCCTTGCCGCTGGAAAAACGGATATTACCACATGGCTTTGTACGGATACGCCGGCTGCGGTGACGGCTCTTTCGCGCTCATATACCACGCTGCAAGAGCGCGAGCCCGATCATGAACCCCCGCTGGGCAGCGGAGATATGGACAGCCTTTATATTATGTATACCTCCGGCACGACGGGTCTGCCCAAAGGCGTCGTGCATACGCACGGCTCTGTTTTTTGGTCGCTGACCACGCTAGCGCTATCGTGCGATTCCCGTTTCGGGGACCGCTATTATTGCTGCTTACCGCTTTTTCATGTCGGCGCACTGACCCCCGCCATTTCCAGCGCTTACGGCGGCGTGACCTTGATTGTCCCGCGCACGTTTGATCCCATAAAAACATGGCAAGCCATCAATGACGAGAACATCTGCAATATGTTTGCCGTGCCCGCCATGCTCGGCGCGATGGTGCAAACCTTTGATCATATCAAACCCGATTACAGCCACCTGCGCTGGATTACCTGCGGGGCCGCACCCGTACCTGTGGATTTGATTTTGCATTTTGGAAAAATGGGTGTGGATATTTTGCAGGTCTATGGCCTGACAGAAACCTGCGGCCCGGCATGCCTGATAGATGCTAAAAGCGCCGTGGAAAAAGCGGGTTCGGCGGGGCCTGCCTTCTTTCATACGAAAATCCGTATTGTCGACGAGGCGGGAGACGACTGCGCCCCAAATGAGCCGGGCGAAGTCATTATTGCGGGGCGGCATATTTTAACGGAGTATTGGAACCGACCGGAGGCCACCAAAGACGCCATCAAGGACGGCTGGTTCTACTCCGGCGACATTGCGACCATGGACACAGATGGCTATGTGTATATTTGCGACCGCAAGAAAGACATGATCATTTCAGGCGGAGAAAACATTTATCCCGCCGAGGTCGAGAACGTTTTATTCTCTCACCCTAAAATCGCAGACGTCGCCATCATCGGCCAAAACAGCGCAAAATGGGGCGAGGTTCCGCTGGCTATCATCATCAAATCCGATGACAGTTTAACTGAAGGCGAGGTCATGGAGTATTGCCAAGACAAACTCGCACGTTTCAAGCAGCCCAAAAACGTGGCGTTCGTAAATGACATCCCCCGCAACCCGAGCGGTAAGATATTAAAGCGGATTTTACGTGAGCAGTTTTCCGAGGATGCAGCGGTTTAATAAAACCTGTAACTCAGCATAATAATTGTACCAATATTTACTCGCCGCCAAATAATGCCATTGCACCTCGCACCATGGCCTCTGTGCCGTTTTTAATGGACGGTTCTGGCTCGACCCAAAACAGCGGGGAATGGTGGGACGGGGCGGTTTTGATCTGGTCTTCTGGCGTTCCGCCGACTGAGAAATACACACCTTTGACGCCGTGTTTCGGATCCACAAAATAAGCAAAATCCTCCGCGCCCATACCTTCGCGGGGAATGTCCACTAACGCTTCTTCGCCCATCGCCGTGGTTAAAACATCTCGAATGCGCTGCGCAGTTTCAGGATCGTTAATTGTTGGCGGCGTACTTTGAGTGGAGCGGATAACTTCAGGCATTTTATCCTCAGGGACGCCCATAGAGATGGCAACGCCTTCGGCAACGCGGTCAATACCGGAAAGGAGCTGCTCGCGAATGTCGGGGTTATCCGAGCGCACTGTGATTTGCAGCTCGGCGCGGTCGCTGATGATATTGTGTTTTATGCCGCTGTGAAAAGCGCCGACCGTGATAACGCCCGGCTGAAGCGGGGCAATCGTGCGAGAGACAATAGATTGCAGAGAGACAACAATTTGCGAGCCCACGAGTATGGGGTCAATCCCTTTATGCGGAGACGCGCCGTGCGCCCCGACGCCGTGAACAATAATATCAATCGAGTCTGAACTGGACGCCACAGAGGTTAGCGGTACCTGTATTTTACCCTCGAGCATACCCGCAGCCACGTGAAACGCTAGCGCGTAATCCGGCTTGGGGAAGCGCTCATAAAGGCCGTCTTCGATCATCATGCGCGCGCCCGAAATGCGCTCCTCTGCGGGCTGACCAATCAGCACAAGCGTGCCTGACCAATCCTGCTTGCGCGCGGTCATTTGTAGCGCTGTCCCGACGAGCGACGTAATATGAACATCGTGACCGCAGGCATGCATCACGGGTTTGACTATGCCGTCTGTGTCTTCTTGAGTAGCGGTTGATGCATAGTCTAGCCCGGACTCTTCTTTGACCGGCAAGCCGTCCATGTCAGCGCGCAGCATAACCGTTGGCCCCTCGCCGTTCCTCAGAACAGCAACGATGCCCGTGCCGCCAACCCCTGTGGTCACGTCATACCCTATCATAGAGAGTTCCTCAGCGAGCCGCTCGGCAGTTTTAAACTCGCGGAAAGATAATTCGGGATTTTGATGAAAATGCAAAAATAAATCTTTGAGGTTTTCTTGGTAATCAACCGCAATCGACTCGCGCAGATCCGATAAATCAGCCGCGCTGGCCATGGTGAAAACAAAAGGACTCGCTGCAATAAGTAGCGATGCCCCCATACGTTTAAAATTTTGCATATCTCTCTCCTGTTGGACTTAAGATGACCCCGCGCGGGGGAAAAATCAAAACAAATCCGCTTGCAGGTCTGGGGATTTGGGTGCGCGGGGTTTTTTAGGCTTTGCTTTGACGGCGGGAGTTTGAGGCGCGCCGTCTATCACCGCGCTACGCGCGCCGTCATGAAAAGTTAATGTCACGCCCTGCCCTTCCTTGGCCGTATGGCTGGACCGCACGACAGTGCCGTCCTGATCCGCAACCAACGCATAACCGCGCTTTAAAACGCCCTGAAAGGAGTAGGCCTCCAGCAGTGTTCCCGATTTTACCAGCCCGTTTTTGCGGCGCTCCAATGCTTGCCGCATAGCAAGGCTTGCAGATTTTGATAGGCTCTCTAAACGTTCAGATCGGCGCGCAGTCGCGCGAGACAGTTCATCCGGGCGCAAACGGTTTGTCAGCGCCGCAAGATGTTGCTGCCGTGGATCCAAAATGCGGCTCAAACTTGGGAACCGCGCAGACATTAAATCCAGCTTTTGTTTCGGCATATCGAGCAAACGCCCAAGCGATGGCAGTTTCGAACTTGCAAGCGCTAATTTTTGCCGCGCCGGATCAAACATACGTCCGGGACGCGGCAACCGTGTTGCCGTCAAATCTAATCTCTGCTGGGGCGCAGCCAAGACGGCCTCAAGACGGGGGAGACGCGCAGCGGCCAGTTGGTTTTGCTTGTCGCTGAGGTTGCGGCGCAGTCCGCGCGATAGGCGCAGGCCATAATCAGCAGTCGTTTCAAGATACTCATCTCTGACAGGTACGGCGACTTCGGCGGCGCCCGTCGGTGTGGGCGCGCGGTAATCAGCGGCGTAATCAATCAACGTCCAGTCGGTTTCATGCCCCACAGCAGAGATCAATGGAATGCTCGAGGCTGCTGCTGCTCGCACGACGCTTTCTTCGTTAAAGCACCACAAATCTTCAAGGGAACCGCCGCCACGTGCAACGATCAGCACATCCGGGCGAGTAAACCCTTGCGCGTGGTTAAAGCCTGTAATGGCCCCGGCAATTTGCTCCGCCGCGCGGTCACCCTGCACCAGCACGGGCCAAACAATAACATGCGACGGAAAACGATCTGTAATACGGTGTAAAATATCGCGGATCACCGCTCCTGTTGGGGACGTGACCACGCCAATGGTTTTGGGCAAAAATGGCAGCTCAACTTTGCGGCCTGCATCGAAAAGCCCTTCAGCGGCAAGCGCGGCTTTACGTTTCTCAAACAGCACCATGAGCGCACCCGCTCCGGCCAGTTCCATTTTTTCAACAATGAGTTGATAATTTGATCGGCCCGGATAGGTCGAAAGTTTACCCTCGCAGATCACCTCCATCCCTTCTTCGGGGCGCATGGAAAGGCGGTTCATCACACCTTTCCAAATAATGGAGTTAATCACAGCCTTGTCGTCCTTGATATCCAAATAACAATGACCGGATTTTGCAATTGTGACGCGTCCCAGCTCACCTCGAACCCGCACATGGCCGAACTGGTCTTCGATCGTGCGCTTGAGCGAAAACGCCAATTCCGAGACGGTAAATTCATGAGCGTTTGACGGGCTGTCTGTCATTGTAAGTCTTTCGTGGATTCGGCGCACCATATACCCTAAAACGCCGCACAGGAATCAGAGAATAGGGTTTGATATGAATGTCTTGTTGATAGGGTCGGGCGGGCGAGAGCACGCACTTGCATGGAAATTGGCGCAAAGCCCGCTGGTCACTGACCTTACATGCGCGCCAGGTAATGCGGGAATTGCCGAGGCCGCTAATTGCGTAGACGTGAAAGCTGATGATGTGGTCGGCTTGATTGCGCTCATCCAGCGCGGCGGCTATGATTTTGTCGTCATTGGTCCTGAGCAACCCCTCGCGCTCGGCCTTGTTGATGCATTGCAAGACATGAACGTCAAAGTTTTTGGCCCCACCCAAGCCGCCGCGCAGCTCGAAAGCTCCAAATCCTTTACCAAAGACTTTTGTACACGCCACAATATCCCCACTGCGGCCTACGGTGTTTTCACAGATTTAAAGTCCGCCAAAGCGCATCTTAAAACCATGACCAAGCCCTATGTTCTCAAGGCTGATGGATTGGCCGCTGGTAAAGGCGTTGTCATTGCTCCAACAAAAAAAGCAGCCGAAGACGAGCTTGCAGAATTTTTCTCCGGCAAGTTTGGCGACGCGAGCGCCAAGGTCGTGATCGAAGAGTTCATGAGCGGGCAGGAAGCCAGTTTCTTTGCTATATCGGATGGTAAAACGGCTTTGCCTTTGATCGCCGCCCAAGACCATAAACGCGCCTTTGACGGCGACAAAGGCCCCAATACAGGCGGTATGGGGGCCTATTCACCTGCGCCTATATTTGGCGATACCGAACTTGAAACCGTGATGAAGACAATCATACAGCCCACAATCGACGGCATGTATAATGAAGGCCATCCGTTCGTCGGCGTTTTGTTCGCCGGGCTGATGATGACCGAGGACGGGCCAAAGTTGATTGAATATAATGCCCGCTTTGGCGATCCGGAATGTCAGGTCTTAATGCGCCGCTTGCAATCTGACCTGATGGATATTTTCATCGCGGCTGAGGCTGGAGCTTTAGCCGAACTACCACCGCTCACATGGTTTGATGACCCGGTCGTGAACGTCGTAATGGCCGCCAAAGGTTATCCGGGCGCTTATGAAAAAGGTAGCGCCATCGGCGGAATTCTTGATGCAAATGCTATGGAGGGCGTCGTTGTCTTTCATGCTGGCACAAGCCGCTGTAAAAATGGCGGACTGATTTCAGCGGGGGGTCGAGTGCTCAACGTGACAGCGCAAGCTGACACTTTAGAAGCTGCCGTTCAAACAGCTTATAAAGCGATTGATGAGGCGATCTCTTGGCCGGAGGGTTTTTGCCGCCGCGATATTGCCCATCATGCGCTAAAATCATAGGCCAACCTCTCTGATACGGCGCGAGCGCCCATTTGATATTTACTGCTGTCATTCGGCCATTTCTCTGGCATGGTAAGCAAAAATATACGGGGATGATAATATGAAAAAACTCTTGATTGTAGCAGCCGCTATACTGCTCGCGGCTCCGGCTCTGGCGGGCGACGGTACGCAGACTTATGTCCATGCGGGGATAGTTTTAGCCGTACCCGGGCAAGCCGCTAAAACGCAGCAAACCATTATCATCGCGGACGGGAAAATAGACTCCATCATCGCAGGGTATGTGACGAGCGACACAGCTACTATCATTGACCTTAAAAACAGTTTCGTCATGCCCGGCATGATTGACAGTCACGTGCACTTACGTTCGGAATGGAACCCCAATAACCGCTTAGACGGCGTCACGCAGGAAGCCGGAGACGTCGCCTATAACGCCGCCGTCAATGCCCGCAAAACCCTGATGGCCGGGTTCACAGCCGTCCAAGATGTTGGCGGGCCAAAAGAGATTTTTGCCTTGCGCCGTGCGGTAAATGCAGGAAAAATCCCCGGCCCCCATATCAAAGCGTCAGGGCCCGCTATTTCAGCCACGGGCGGGCACGGCGACGCCCATGGCTACCGCGAAGATATCTTAGACCTACATAAATCAAAAACGATTTGCGACGGCGCTGATGATTGCCGCCGCGCCGTCAGAGCCGCCGTTAAAGGCGGAGCTGATGTAATTAAAATCACCGCCACAGGCGGAGTTCTCTCCAACACCAATGCCGGAACGGGGCAGCAGTTTTTTGATGATGAACTTGTCGCTATCGTCGAGACCGCGAAGAAAATGGGACGCAAAGTCACCGCGCACGCCCACGGAAAAGACGGCATTGAAAGCGCGCTGAAAGCCGGGGTTTCATCGATTGAACACGGAACCTATCTGGACGCGGAGACAGCGCGCCTGTTTAAAAAATATGACGTTGTTCTCGTCCCCACCGTTCTCGCGGGTATGACCGTTGTAGACTGGGCGACAAATGAAACATTCTTACCGCCAAATTCAGCCAAGAAAGCGCTCGAAGTCGGCCCGCAAATGCAGGATATGCTCCGTACCGCTTGGACTGGCGGGGTTAAAGTCGCGTTCGGCACAGATACAGGCGTGTCGAAACACGGCGAAAATGCCAAAGAGTTTCTTTATATGGTAGAGGCCGGGATGAGCGAAATGGACGCCATTAAAGCCGCCACGGTTGTGGCCGCTCAGCATATTGGTATGGACGAACAAATAGGAACCCTCGAGCCGGGAAAACACGCTGACCTTATTGCCGTAGGCGGTAACCCGCTTTCTGATATTTCCGCGCTGCTAGACGTGGACTTCGTGATGAAAGAAGGCAAGGTCTATAAAAACGACTAGCTCATTTCACGTTAATTCGGAATCGGACATTGGGCTTTGGGCTTTTTTCGCCCATTTTCCAATGCCCTTCTGAGTATGAGTAAACGTGAAATGTACTATTTGAGACCTAAAGAAACTCAACTTTAGGCGCGCCGGAATCAACGTCCGCTATACCAAAAATAGCCCGCGCGCCGTCTGAGTCTCTTTGGATTTGATCCTTCAGCGCCTCAAAATTTTCAAACTTTTTTTCGTCGCGAATGAAACTACGAAATGCAACTTGGGCGTGTTGGCCGTAAATATCCCGGTCAAAATCAAATATATGCACCTCTAGCCGCGCCTCCTCGCCGCCAACCGTCGGACGGTTTCCTGTGTTAGCCACGCCCGGATGCCAGACATCTTCGTCCGGTAACTTAACCTCGACGCAATAGACACCAAATTTGGGGCGCACTAAATCGCCAAAATCAAGATTAGCTGTCGGAAAACCGATGGTGCGTCCGCGCTGTTGTCCTTTTTGAACTTCGCCGTCTACAACCCATGGCCGCGACAGCATATGCGCCGCATTAAAAACATCTCCGCCGCGCACCGCGTCGCGCACTTCGGTAGAGCCGTACTTGCCATAAATGTGATGAAGACCAACCGGCGGCAAAGCTGTGACTCCAATGCCGCGCTGCTCGCATAAACGTTTTAAGCTCTCGGTGTTTCCACAGCGATTTTTCCCAAACCCAAAATCCTCACCAACGACAACATGGCGAATTCCAAGGCCCTGATGCAGAACGGTCTCGACGAAAGCCTCGTCGTCCATATCGCGCAACTCATTATCAAACGGGATTTCATAGAGTATATTCACGCCATAAGTCGGCAAAAGCTCTGCGCGAGTGCGCGCACTCATCAAACGGAACGGCTCGGCATCGGGTTTGAAAAACCGAAACGGGTGAGGACGAAAAACACCAATACCCAGCGGCGCACCAAGCTGGTCAGCAATATTTTTTGCTGCCGCGATCACGGCTTGGTGACCCCGGTGCAGACCGTCAAAGTTACCGAGCGCTATAACTGCGCCCTGCGCATCAGCGCTTAGCCCGGTATACCTCTGAATGACCTGCATTTATGCGTCGTCTTTAGGCCGCTTTGAGACAACAACACCAGCATCTCCCCGGCAAATTTGCTTGCCGTTCACTTCGCAATAACATTTCATTTTTACGCGGCCTGTTTTTTCGTTAATTTCTACAACTTCAGCCACCGCGATAACCTCGTCATCAATAAAGGCCGGACGGCGAAAGCGCAGATTAAGCTCGACAAACACTGCGCCGGGCCCTGGCAAATCATTGCCCAGTACATTCGATATCAAAGAGGCCGATAACGCGCCATGGGCAATCCTGCGGCCAAACATCGTTGTCGCGGCGTACTCTTCATCTACATGTATTGGATTAAAATCGCCAATAACCTCAGCGAATGTATCAATTTTTTCGCCCGTTATCACCATGCTGGTCGTCGCCCGCATGCCGACTTCCAAGTCTTCTAAATAAAATTTCTGATCGTTTTTCATAAACTGTGCTGCCTTCCCCATCAGGTTAACTTAGCCGTTTCGTGTCTTCAGTTCTAGTATTGATACGCTTTACCAATTCAGCGACGACGCCATGTAGCGCGCCGTGATACCATGCTCGGTCAGCAAGCCGGTAAGTTTTTCGGCTGTATCAGCATAGAGGCCGTCCTCAATATACAGACAGTCAAAACCCTCATTTTGCGCGCCGCGCAAATCTGTAAAAATATTATCACCAATCGCTAAAATACGTTCAGGCGGCGGCAGATAGCCCGCTGTTTCCTCTAGCCATGCTTTAGAAAGGCGGTAAATCGGCGCGTGAGGTTTACCTGCATAGACCACATCACCGCCAAGCTCTTCGTAGAGTTTTGCCAGCGCGCCGCCGCAATAAATAATCCTGTTACCGCGCTTGGCTTTAACATCCGGGTTTGCGCAGACTAGCGGTAGATTTAAATCCCGGGCTTCCGTTAGCAATGCCAAATAATCTTCCGGCGTTTCATTTTCGTCGTCAAACAGTCCTGTGCAGGAAATAAATGCCGCGTCCGAAAGGTCTGAAAAATTCATCTCTAGGTTTTCGTAAATGCCGTCGTCTCTATCGGGGCCAAGCTTGAAAGCCGGGCCAGGCGCGCGGCGCGCAAGTTCATCAATCGTTGCATCACCGGATGTCACAATCGCGTCCCATAATTCACCGGGAACGCCAACCTGCCGGAACTGCTCCGGTATCGATACGGACGGGCGCGGAGAATTTGAAATCAGAATAACAGGCCCGCGCTCGGCGCGAAAACGCTCTAATGCCTCACACGCCTCCAAAAATGGCTCGCGCCCATTGTGGATCACACCCCAAATATCGCAGAGAAGCGCGTCATAGTCCTCTGCAACTTGTCCGAGGCCAGATATTGTTTGAAAATCGGTCATGCACTATCCTTCGCGCCCGTCACCTAAGGCTGAACACGTTAAAAATCAATAGTGCAAATAGACTGTATAACCTTAGAATCGCCGTGAGACACGAACGCCGACATTATCAATGCCTTCATTAACCTCATCGAAAATTTTCGCATGGCTGAGATGCTCCCAGACGATCTCAACGCCAATATCTTCGCTAAAGTTATAACCAAATCCAAACGCATTGCGAAAGAGTACGGAGCTGCCAAATTCAATCTCTTGAGCTTTGCGGTTCACGAGATTATTGATCACCTGCGGATTGGTTTCATTATTCGGGCTGGGCACTTCTTTGGTTCCGTCATGGGCGGAGATACCCAAGGCATAAATCGCATAAACATTGTCCGTTATATTGCCCTGCCACTCAAGGCCAGCCCCAACAAAATTCGTATTGCCATCGAGGTTCATCAAGCCGCCAACATAAGGCCTAGGACTATCCACCCAAGACAGCCAATCCGGCGAATCCCAGATGTAATCCAACGAGACAGCGGCGCTGGTCTCTTTGCCTTTACTGCCGCCAATGCCGAAAAACTCCGCATCATGCTCCCAAACACCCACGCGGATTTCACCCGCCTGCGCCGGTACAATTGCCAACATACATAAGCCTACGGCCATGGCAAAGCCGCCGAAAATTAATTTGATCATAATGTGCCCCTGAGCGCTCCGTTACCGCGCTCGTGATTCTTCAAAAGCGCTTGGAATTTTTATATTACAGATTTTTACGGTCTGCAACGGGGCTGGGTAAAAGGGGCCACGCAAATGAATATTTTTATCATAGAGGTTTAAAAAATCGCCAACAGCCCTATCAACGCTACCGCGCCGAGTGCCAGTTTTTTCTGGGGGCTACGCCGGCCAAGACCGTAACAGTCCCTTACAAAATGTTGGCAGTTATAATTGTAAGCGCTGTAGCCTCGCCCCAAGCGTGCCCGTGCATTACTTAAAACTTGTGCCACAGGTAGGTTTGAAAGACGGCCAATAGTTTCAACCTTTCGCCCTCCTGCAAAATCGCGCGCTGATTCTTCGACAACGGCGCCGCGCCGCCGGGAATTAGAAATCACGCGCCCGCTTTCCGTCATGATACCTTCATGCTCGATAAAACCGTTAACGCGAACCCTGACAACGTCTCCGGGTTGGTACCACATACGCACTCCTTTTTTTATTGATTATCAATAAAACAAAGGTCTTGCAAGTGCACAAATCACATCTTGAAAGCCAAGTTCAGGGCTTTTTAAATTTTCTGGTTTTGTTTATGCTCACAGGCAAGGAGCTCCCTGCTATGGTACGCCAAAAACGTTCACTTACCCTGCATGGTCACCCTACATCCGTTGCTCTTGAGCCGGAGTTTTGGGACGTGATCGACTGCGCCGTCACAGAGCAAGGCCTGTCTTTTGCCGGATTTTTAACACGTATGGATGATGAGCGTGTTTTTGCAGGTCACCGCCACAGCCTCGCCTCATATTTGCGGGTTTGGGCGATAAAAGAGGTGCAAAAACCCAAACCCTAAGCCGTCGGCGTTTTATGCGGCAGGTGCAGGCGGTTTGTCAGGACGGCCCGTCTTGGGCCTATACCCTCAAATATAAGGAGCGTTTGGTCGCGAACACTGCTGACTTTTACTAGCGCTTCGGGATTGTAAAACCCCCAAGCCTGATTTACCCAATTTGTATGATCAATCTATCAGAAAAAACTATTCTCGTAACAGGGGCCTCGCGCGGCATTGGCGCAGCGCTTAAAAATATTTGCGAAGGGCAAGGCGCGCGGATCATCGCACATGCGAGCCGTAAAAGCCCCATGGCAGGTAAAGACTTCCTTTATGAAGACCTGAGCCAGCCCGGAGCCGGCGAGCGGTTATTCCAGCAAGCCTTGGATCTGCATGGCCGGATTGACGCCGTTATCAATAATGCCGGCGTTTACCTGCCCTCATCTCTGACGGCGGATGATTGGGACGCGGGGTGGGCAAAGACACTGGCCGTTAATGTGCAAGCCCCTGCCGATATTTGCCGCGCCGCCATCGCGCATTACCGAAACGTGGGCGGCGGCCGGATCGTAAATGTGGCGAGCCGGGCAGGTCACCGGGGCGACGGCATAGATCATGCCGCTTATGCGGCCTCCAAAGGGGCCATCCTGGCCATGACAAAAACGTGGGCACGGGCTTTATCTGGTGAAAATATACATCTTTATGCCGTCGCGCCGGGGTGGGTGGAGACGCGCATGGCTCCCCAAGATATTGAGAACCGCAAAAAAGCCGTCGCAGACATCCCTCTGGGCCGCGTGGCACAGCCCGAAGAAATCGCCAACCTCATTGCGTTTTTACTCTCAGATGCGTGCCCGTCTGCTGTTGGAGCCACGTTCGATGTCAACGGCGCAAGTTATGTACGGTGACTCAGGCTATGCGCTCAATCTGTTGTGATGACGGTTTAAAAAGTCTCGAAACGCGGCCAACCCCGCGTCAAGCCCTGCCCGGCCAAAGCCAATCCTGAAATGATCCGGCGGCGTGGTCATTAGGTCTGAACGGTAAATAGACGCGGGCAGTAATAAAACGCTGCTCTCTTCTACGAGAGATTGGCAAAATACCTCCACTCCGCCGCGCCCTTTAAATTTAGGGTAAGCAATGCAGCCCCCATCCGGACGCCCCCAGTCAAAAAGGTCAGGATAATCAGTAAAAAACTGATCCAGTTTCTCAAGGTTAGCGCGCATCAAGGCGCGGTTTCGATCCAAGATTTTGCCGCGCACCCCCAGCGCAATAACAGCTAACCGCTCGCTTGGTGCAGAATTACAAATCGACAGATAGTGCTTATACCGCTCAAGCCGCTGCAAAACACCTGTGTCTTGGGTTGCGATCCAGCCAATCCGCAGCCCAGGTAAACCATAGGCCTTTGACATAACATTGAGAGATAACCCTTTTTCATAAAAATCTGCGGCTTGGTCAATACGTTTGGATACATCCGTTTCAAGCAAGCGGTAAACCTCGTCACTAAATAAATACAGATCATGATCACGGCAGATATTGATCAACTCCGCATAGTCTGAGGCGGGAATGATCATTCCTGTCGGGTTGTTCGGAAAACACACGGAGACAAGTTTCGTGTTGGGCCGGATCGCATCGCGAAGAACGTTCAGATCAAGGTGCCAGTTCTGATCGGCATCAAGCGCCACACCTGTCACCTGACAAATATCAAGCGGTAGCGTTTCGGCGGCTTGATAATTTGGCACCACCACGATGGCATGATCTTGAGCGCTGAGAAGCACACGCATCGCGGCGTAAACACCTTCCTCTGCTCCGGCGAAACACAAAATATTCTCAGCCTGCATATGGTCGTATGTTTGGGCAATGGCCTCGCGCAAGTCAGGCGCGCCCCATGTCTCAGTATAGCCCAAGTAAAGACTCCCGAGCATATCATGTGGCAACTCAGCCAAATCTAATAACTCTTTGACGGTCAAGCTCTGCGCGTCCGACGCTGTCATATGGTAGCGGGCTCGAAACTCCCATTCAGAAAAATATGTCTCAAGTTCGAAGTTACGCATGTTGCCCCCATGTTATGAATAATAATGTATTCACCTTGGGATCAACCGTAGAGCACTTATTAAAACCAAGCCATATGCAAACCAAACAGGTTAAGCGCTAAACACCTAATATCGGCTTTAACAGGCGCAAGGCCGGGTTTGTAAACTTCAATCCGCCAATGCTGGCAACCAATGTAATACAGGCTTCACCATGGTCGTCAACAACCGGGCCGTGCCTGCAGCTTTCGTCTTCGGCGTGAAGGTCACCCCGAACATAACCTTGATCGCCAACCTTATAACCGCCCTGCAAGATCAGCGCCCACTCATCACCGTAGTGCGAGTGATGCGGCATCTTGAGCCCCGAGCGGGATTTGAGCAAATAAAGCTTTTCATTACCATCTTGATATATCGGCAAGCGTTCCATCCCAAAGCCCATTTTTTTCCACTTTAAAGGAATCCCAGCCCGGCCTAAAAATTCATTTAGAGGTGCAGGCACCCAGTCTTCGGCGATGTTTTTGGATTTTTTATCTACTTTCGTATAGGTTTGTGCCGCTGCGTCTAATCTATCGATCTTATTGAAAACACCTGACATAAAATTATCAGACATAGCTTCGCCTTTGGCCGTCTCAAGCAAAGCGCCGCCGACCATATCGATCTTGTTAAGGCGCGACCCTAGCTTCGGATTGATCGCAGCTTGACAATCTAGCAAAAGACGTTTTGCGTCAGAGAGCTGACCCGCACTGTAGGCCGCCAGCCATTCGTCTTGGACGGTGTGATAAGCTTTGGGGCTTATGCTGTTCATTGATCTTCTCCGCGAAAAGTTTCAAGGCCGCCGCGCATCTTTTTCAAAGACGACCGAATGCGACTCTTTACCGTGCCAAGCGCAAGGCCGGTACGGTCAGAAATTTGGCTGTGTGAAAGGCCTTCGAAAAACGCCAAATATAAAATTTGTTTTTGATCTGTCGGCAATAGTGCCATTTCTTTGCGAACCGCCAAAGATGCTTCTTGTCTGTCAAACTCAATATCGGCGGGCTCCACCAAATCATCACTCATAACAGACATGATATCGGGCGCCGTTGGCTGCATACGGCCATGTTTACGTTTGTGATCAATCCATTTATTACGCGTCATGCGGTAAGCCCAAGATGAAAATGATCCTTTTTGGGGGTCAAATTGCGGTGCTTTTGTCCAAATCAGGATGATCACGTCCTGCACAATATCTTCGGCGGTTTGGCTTTGCTCACCCCGGTACATCAGGAAGGCTTTCAGGCGCGGCGCATAATGTAGGGACAGCTCACGCAAAGCCTGTTTATCAGACGCCGTAATAATACGCGCCATCAACCCAGCATCAATGTCGGTGCGGCCCGGGAGTTGCGTCACGGACGCAGACCTTCGGGTCTTTGATTCAGTACCGCTTGCCAGCGTGGTCTTTGTTTGGATGTCAGACATGTGTTTCTCCTGCGGTTAAGATACGCGCCGCAGAGCAAAATGGATGATGTCTTTTTGAAAGGTTTTCGGTTTTTCACAGACAAACCGTAACAGCAAACGGAACCATCTTAAATCTAATTCTCTTTTACATGCGATATTTAAATCGGGTTTTCTGTCACAGGCAAAGTTCGTATAATATAGCGCTGCAGCGTTGATTACAAAAAGCTTACAAATAAACTTAATCCAGCATTTGACCTGACGCGTAACCTTACTGTCACGACCATTAACCTGACGAAAGGAAACCAATATGTCTATTTCGAAAATTGCAACACGTGCCAGTGCTGCGGCTATTCTGTCTATCGGCCTTCTCTCTGCCCCTGCTTTTGCCGGTCATCACAAAGAAAAGTCCACACATGCCGAGACAATGATGAAAGCTGATATCGTTGATACAGCTATTGCCGCTGGATCATTCAATACGCTTGTCGCAGCTGTCCAAGCCGCAAGCCTAGAGGCGACACTGCGAAGCGATGGCCCGTTCACAGTCTTTGCACCGACAGATGCCGCTTTTGCGAAACTCCCTGCGGGTACTGTCGACATGCTTCTACTGCCCGAAAACAAAGATAAGTTAACCTCAATCCTGACCTATCATGTTCTTTCGGGGAAAGTGAAATCCAAAAAACTCTTGGGAAAAACAATGAAAGCCGCCACGGTTGAAGGCTCAAAAGTTTTCGTTGATGGCAGAAACGGCGTTGAAGTCGACGGGGCTAAGGTCATCACGGCGGATATCAAAACATCAAATGGTATCATTCACGTCATCGATACGGTGATCATGCCGTAAGAAACGACATATCGTACTCGGGAAGCTCTAAATTTAGAGTAGCCCGAGCGCTGCTTACACCATATCTGCGTTTGGTTTTCCCTAATTTTCCAAGCGTAGGTCGGCCGCCATCTTCCCCTTTTGATGGCGGCCATATTTTTTATAGACTTGATAAAAATTTCACATAATTTTCTGCGACCTGCTGCGGCGCCTCGACTTGCGGATAGTGACCAATCCCGGCCAATTCGGCAATATAATCTGGTTCCTTGATAATCTCTTTGTACCGCGCGACCATGTGCGCACCCGAAACCGGATCGTATGATCCATTGATCAAAGCTGTAGGTACTTTAGCCTCGTATAGCGCTGCAACCCACCGCTCTCTATGCGTAATCCGGTCGGTCATATAAGTAATCAGTTTATGAAAAATATGCCGGCCATTATTGTGATTGATCAAGCTCCAAAACGCGACCAGCTCGTCTCTTGACGGCTTGGTTTGGGGACCAAATGTGCGCGAGACCGACGCATCAAACCGTTTTTTTGTCGATAATGTATTGGCTAATCCGCCCAGCGGACTGAGAAGTATTTTCTGGATTAATAGAGCCCTATGCGTCTCGGGAAATAATCCGCCGTTCAAAAAACAAATGGATTGCCACCGCCCAACGCCAGTGCCTTCATTTTGCCGCGCCAATAGCTCTTGTGCCACCGTGTCTCCATAATCATGGGCCAGCACATGATACTCTTTTAATTCCTTATCCTTGACCAGCGCCTCAACAAGGTCGGCCTGCTCCATGATCGAATAAGTATGCCGCCGAGGTTTATCTGAGTAGCCAAACCCCAGCATATCCAGCGCCACGACGCGGTAATTAGCAGCTAACACATCCCAAATTTTGACCCAGTCCCAACTGGAGGTCGGGAAGCCGTGAATTAAAACAATCGTGCCTTTTACCGCTTTGCCTTCATCCACAGTGAAAATATCATAGCCCAGTATACGCCGTATCTCTCCGCGCTTACGCCACTGCTCAATGGATGTCATACTCGCTCCCGTCCATTTGTTTTTGTGACGATAGAGACCATTGATCTTCTCGTCCATATCATTAATGGTGACGATATTAGAGAGTTAAAGATAACGTAAACGGGCGCGCATATGGCAAAGACATGGGATATCTTGATCAAGAACGGCCTGATTTTTGATGGCACCGGATCCGCCGCAACCATAAGCGACATAGCCGTCAAAGACGGATTGATTGCAGCGCGCGGCGCGCGCCTGGACATGGCAGACGCCAAAACTGTTTTAGATGCAAAAGGCCATTGGGTGACGCCCGGGCTTGTCGATGTCCACACCCATTATGACCTTGAAATTGAACTCACGCCTGGCCTGCCGGAATCCACCCGCCACGGCACAACCACCGTTGTCATGTCTAATTGCAGTCTTGGCCTTGCGTTTGGCGCGCAGCGTAAAAACGGTGATGACCCGATTGTGTCCTGTTTTGCACGCGTTGAAAACATGCCCAAACATGTACTGACAAAAGTTGCGGATTTAGTGCACTGGGATAATTCACAGAGCTATCTGGATCATTTGGAAACGCTTAAGCTGGGCCCCAATATTGTCCCCATGGTGCCACATTCCATGCTCAGGATCGAAGCCATGGGCCTTGATGATAGCGTGAGCCGAAATCCGTCGGCCGAAGAACTCGGCGCTATGAAAACGCTGCTGGATACGGCTATGAGGCAAGGCTATGCGGGGTTTTCGACGGACGCGCTCCCGTTTCACTTTCTGGCGAATGATCCCAACAGAGACAAGCAAATCCCGACGCAATTCGCGCCTTTTAGCGAGATTAAAGCGCTCACCTCTATCGTCAGAGATTATGACCGCGTCTGGCAAGCCACGCCGCCAAAAGACAGCCCCATAAATGTGGTCAAAAGCTTCCTTCTGAGCTGTGGATTATTTCATAAAAAACCGCTCAAAACCACGGTTGTTGCCGCGCTTGATGTGAGCAGTAACCGCACCATCGTCAAACAGGGCAAGTTGCTCTCGCGTATTTTAAACTCCCGTCTCTTAAACGGTAAATTCCACCTCCAAGCCCTCGCAGCGCCGTTTAAAGTCTGGTCAGACGGAGCTTTTTCACCGCTCGCCGAAGAGATTGATGAGCTACGCGAGCTGATTGAGACAGACCTCGAAGACCGCCCGCGCCGCGCTGAAATTTTAGCCGATCCGGATTTTCAAAAACGGTTCAAAGCCATGTGGATGTCCGGTAAGCAAGGCTTTAACCTTGCGCGCCTGAAACGCAAACTGCGCGTTGAAGGCTATGCGTTTGACCGCTCATTCCCGGACATGTTGGTGGAAGGCTGCCCGGCCCAAAGCTGGGAAGGATACTCCTTTCAAACCCTGTTTGATCAGTGCATATCCGGCACTCTTGATTTTGGTGGCCAAAACGACGTCAAAGACTATTTCGCATACGTCGTTGACGAAGCTGACTTTATTATCGCCGCGCTACGGGCCTTTGATACGGATATTGTCTGGTCAACTGTGACCGCCAATCGCGACCCTGAAATGACGCGTAAATTATTGATGGACCCGCTCCTGCTGCCGGGATTTAACGACTCCGGCGCGCACCTGACCAACATGGCCTTTTATGACGGGAACCTACGGGCCTTAAAACTCGCGCAGCAAGGCGGAACGGGTGATGTCAGCTATATGGTCAAACGCCTGACCAAAGACGTCGCTGATATTTTCGGGGTGCGAGCCGGATCCATAGATATCGGCGAGCCCGCTGATCTTGTGATGATCGACCCCGAGGCGCTGGATACCTATGAGGCCGAAAACCATGTCGCCCGTATTTACCGTGAAGAGTTTGAACATGAACAGCTTGTCAACCGCTCTGACGGTGTGGTGATGGCCACGATCATTGGCGGTAAAATAATTTGGCAGGATGGTACGTTCTCAAAACAGATCAACATAGAAAAATACGGCCGCGTTTTGACCGCTCATACCGCATAATACAGACAAGCATAGCGCGCAGATAAACCCATAGCCAAATCGGCCTGTACCCCCTATGTTCACAGGCCTATGTCTTCATCTGATTCATTTCGTCCGGCTCCGCCGCATCCCAGCCTGTCAGGCTCCGCTTCCTCTATTTCAGCGCAGGCCATGCCGCGTCCAAGCGTTCGCAGCGGGCCATACCTTGAGGGCTTAAACCCTGAGCAGCGCGACGCTGTGCTGGCCACCGAAGGGCCCGTACTTGTCCTAGCGGGCGCAGGGACAGGTAAAACCCGCGTGCTGACCTGCCGCCTTGCGCACATATTGGATAATGGCCTCGCCTATCCCTCGCAAATTTTATCTGTGACGTTCACGAACAAAGCCGCACGCGAGATGCGCCACCGCGTCGGAGAACTGTTTGGTCAGGCCGTAGAAGGACTGCCATGGCTGGGCACGTTTCACTCAATAGCCGCAAAAATATTACGCATTCATGCCGAACTTTTAGGCCTTAAATCGTCTTTCACGATCCTTGATACGGACGATCAAATCCGGCTGCTCAAACAAGTAATAAAATCGGAAAATATTGACGAAAAGCGCTGGACACCGCGCTACATGGCGACGCTCATTGATGCCTGGAAAAACAAAGGCTGGACACCCGATAAGGTCAAAGCCAGCGAGGCTTACAAATTTGCCGATGGCAAGGGCATTGAAATTTATAAAATTTATCAAAACCGCCTGAAAACGCTCAATGCCTGTGATTTTGGTGACTTACTGCTGCACAATTTAACGCTTTTTCTGGATCACCCGGAAATTCTAAAACGCTACCATAAGAAATTTAAATATCTGCTGGTCGACGAGTATCAGGACACGAATGTGTGCCAATATTTATGGCTACGGCTGCTCGCGCAAGGTTCGCAAAACCTCTGCGTCGTCGGTGATGATGACCAATCCATTTATGGCTGGCGCGGCGCGGAGGTGGATAATATTCTGCGCTTTGAAAAAGACTTTCCGGGCGCAAAGGTTGTCAGGCTCGAGCGTAATTACCGCTCAACCTCGCATATTCTCGCAGCCGCCTCAGGCCTGATCACCTCTAACAAAGACCGGCTTGGTAAGACCCTATGGACAGACCTTGAAGGCGGCGAAAAAGTCACGGTCATGGGCGTGTGGGACGCCCCCGCCGAAGCCCGTATTATCTCTACCGAAATAGAGAACTGGAAGAGCAAAAAGCGCCGCTATAACGAGGTTGCCATTCTGGTGCGTGCGTCGCGCCAAATGCGCTCTTTTGAAGAACGCTTTATCGCGCTCGGCCTGCCTTACCGCGTTATTGGCGGCCCGCGCTTTTTCGAGCGCCAAGAAATCCGCGACGCCCATGCTTATCTGCGCGTCATCACATCTGACACAGATGATCTGGCGTTTGAGCGCATTGTTAATACCCCTAAACGCGGCATTGGCGCGAGCAGTGTGCAAAAGCTGCAAATGGCCGCTCGCGCGATGAACATCAGCCTCGAAGCCGCCACGCGAGAACTGATCAAAACCGATGAGATACGGGGCAAAGCCCGCACCTCACTGCGCACATTTATTGGCGATATCGACCGCTGGCGGCGAGACGCGCCCAATATCCGGCACACGGAACTCGCCGAACGGGTGCTGGACGAGTCGGGCTACACACAAATGTGGAAAGACAACAAAGACGTCAAATCGGCCGGACGCCTCGAAAACCTCAAAGAGCTGATCCAAGCCATGGGTGAGTTCGACACCCTCGCGGCTTACCAAGAACATGTCAGCCTGGTGCTGGATGTAGAAACCGGCCCGCAAGAAGACGAAGTCTCTTTGATGACGCTCCACTCGGCCAAAGGCCTAGAGTTTCCACTGGTGTTTCTACCCGGCTGGGAAGAAGGCATTTTTCCATCGCAAAAATCTCTTGACGAGAACGGTATGGCTGGCCTCGAAGAAGAACGCCGCCTTGCCTATGTCGGCATCACGCGCGCCCGCGAGCACGCCAAAATATACTTTGCCGCCAACCGCCAAGTTTACGGCTCTTGGCAATCCAGCCTGCCGTCGCGTTTCATCGACGAGTTGCCGCCCGATCACGTTGATGCCCAATCCGAGACGGGCTATTATGATAATGCCCGCTACGCCGCGCAGGTCAGCGAAGGTTTCGCAGAGAGCTTTGATCATACGCCCAGCAGAGGGTACAACTCGCCCGGGTGGAAACGTTACCAAACCAATAAAGCTCAAACTATTGAGGGCACAGCGGTGCGCCGCAAGGCACCCACACAAACCACCTCGAATTTCAAAGTGGGTGAGCGCATTTTTCATCAAAAATTCGGCTACGGCTCCATCACATCTTCCGACGGCAATAAACTCGAAGTCGCCTTTGAAAAAGCAGGCACGAAGAAAGTCATGGATAGCTTTGTTGAGCGCATGTGAGGTGAGATTACGGGCAAACGCTCCCCAATAAGAACAATTCATGGATCATGAAAATATGGACATATTCTGTCAATGAGGGTTTTTAATTGCCAGCCCGCCGCCTACATAGAGTGCATGAAAAGATTTACGTTCTCACTGCTCACTAGCCTTATAGCCCTCAACATTGTGGGCGCGGCCCCTGCCTTGGCCAAAGACCCCTTCTTGCAAGTCCCGCAAGCAGACATGCGCGTTGTCCCTGACTCGCGCACACAGGTACAGCTATCCTACGCACCGATTGTCAAAGATACCGCCCCCGCCGTGGTCAATGTGTTCACCACGCGCACGGTTCGGACAAGTTCGAACGATTTCTTTGACATGATGTTTGGCATGCGCCGCGCGCCGCGCGAGCGCACGGCTAGCTCTCTAGGGTCGGGCGTGATTGTTCGCAGCAGCGGCATTATTGTTACCAACGCCCATGTAGTCAAAGGCGCAGACGAGCTGAAAGTTGTGCTGAATGACCGCCGTGAATATGAAGCGGTTGTCATCGCGGAAGACGCCGAAATAGATTTAGCCGTTCTAAAAATTGATACGAACGGCGAGAGTCTTCCCTCCTTGATCATCCAAGAAGAAAGTGATCTGGAAATTGGCGATATTGTTTTAGCCATCGGCAATCCGTTTGGCGTTGGGCAAACGGTAACCAGCGGGATTATTTCCGCGTTGGGCCGGACAAATGTCACGGATGTGTCCTCATTTATTCAAACTGACGCCGCCGTAAACCCCGGTAATTCAGGCGGCGCGCTGGTTAATCTTGCCGGCGAGCTGATTGGCGTTAACACAGCGATCTTCTCGCGCTCCGGCGGCTCAAACGGAATCGGCTTTGCGATCCCGGCCGAGCTTGTCGCACGCGCGGTCGATAGCGCTCTATCGGAAGGCCGAATTGTCCGGCCTTGGATGGGCGCGCGCACCAACGCAGTCGACTCGGCGCTCGCATCCACGCTGGGCCTCGACCGCGCGCGCGGCGCTATCATCAGCGAAATATATCCCGGCGGTCCGGCGGATGAAGCAGGGTTGACCGAGCGCGATGTGATTTTGCGCATCGGCGATACGGAGATTAATGATGGCAGCGGGCTGCGGTTTAAGCTTGCCACCCTCAAACGCGACGAGCGCGCCGATGTCAGTGTCTGGCGGGATGGCCGCGAAAAAACCGTCAAAATTCGAGCTCAGGTTCCGCAAGAAAGCCCCGCGCGTGATGAAACGTTTCTGGATGGTTATCACCCGCTGGACGGCGCAACAGTGGTAAACATGTCGCCGGCGCTGGGCGAAGAAATCGGCGTTGACCCTTATACACGCGGCGTCATGGTGTTGACCGTCGCCCGGCGTAGCGCCGCGCAATATAATGGCCTGCGTCCCGGTGATCTGATTGTTGATGTCAATGACAGCGAAATCGAGTCGGCCCGCCAGCTCGAAACTACGCTGACGATTGCGAGTGTTCCCGATGATTGGGCGCTGTCCATTGATCGCGGTGGACGTATCTATGATGTCCCGATAAGGTATTTGCCAAGAGGTAAATAATCAGGAGCCAGCCGCAGACATATGAGTGATCTCTTTCAGTCTGCGGGGCTTGATGATGCCGCGCCGCGTCCGCTTGCGGACCGCTTACGCCCGAAAACGCTCGGCGAAGTTGTCGGGCAAGACCATTTAATCGGGGATGACGGACCGATAGGACGCATGCTTGCAACCAATCGTTTGGCGTCCATGATTCTGTGGGGACCGCCCGGCGTCGGGAAAACGACAATTGCTCGCCTAATTGCTGATGGCGCTGATATGGAATTTGTCCAGCTCTCTGCGGTCTTTTCCGGCGTCGCTGATCTGCGCAAAGCTTTTGAAGCCGCAAAAGCCCGGCGGCAAGTGGGCCGTGGCACGTTATTATTTGTAGACGAAATTCACCGTTTTAACCGCGCGCAGCAAGACGGGTTTCTGCCTTATGTCGAAGAAGGCATTGTGACCTTGATTGGGGCCACAACGGAGAACCCCTCATTTGAACTGAACGGCGCGTTGCTCTCCCGCTCGCAGGTTTTTGTATTAAAACGCCTTGATGATGCGGCCATGGCCCAGCTTTTGATCCGAGCAGAGATTGAGACCGGGCAAACACTTCCGCTCACACGAGAGGGCCGCGACGCGCTGATCGCCTTTGCCGACGGGGATGGCCGTTATGGATTGAACTTAACTGAAGAAATTTTAGCTCTCGCGCCCAAAGATCACTTGGATGCCAAAGGCGTCGCGAACGTTCTGCAAAAACGCGCGCCCGCCTATGATAAATCCCGCGAAGAGCATTATAACATTATCTCGGCGCTGCATAAATCTATCCGGGGGTCTGACCCTGACGCCGCGCTGTATTGGTTTGCGCGCATGCTCACGGGCGGCGAGGATCCGCTTTATATTGCACGGCGTCTGATCCGAATGGCCAGTGAGGATATTGGACTGGCGGATCCGCTGGCGCTGATGATCGCTAATGAGGCCATGAATACATACCGGTTTTTAGGCTCGCCCGAAGGCGAGCTTGCGATTGCTCACGCCGTTGTCCATATGGCTACCGCGCCCAAGTCCAACGCGGTTTACACCGCCTTTAAGTCGGCGATGCGCGCCGCCAAAGAGACGGGCTCGCTCGCGCCGCCCGCGCATATTCTGAATGCTCCGACCAAGCTGATGAAAGATATCGGTTACGGTAAAGGCTATGCTTATGATCACGATACCGAGCATGGGTTTTCAGGCCAAAATTACTTTCCAGACGGGATGAAGCGGGCGCAATTTTACGACCCCAAAGGTGAGGGCCGCGAGAAGGTCATTAAAGACCGGCTTGAGCATTGGGCAGCTTTGCGCGGCTAACGGACTGGACTATTCAGCCGCTCATGTTGACTTGCCTTGCTCTCGCCGTCACAATCGCCTTTTTTATCTCCTCCGCCAGCGGATTCCAAAAAGGCATTCGCATCCTATCCGGCATCAATAACAAGATATTTTTGGAGCTGTCGGCCTTTGTTTTTATAGCCGGGCCAACGCTTGATATTATCAGCCAATGCGGATCGGCCTTTGTGCAATGTATCACGGAATTCATTCCTTGTTCTTAACTGCTCGAACCATTTAATGATAGTGGCTGGGTCAAGTCTTGGAGGGTGTTTTATTGGGCCAATTGGCTCGCGTGGGCGCCGCTGACGGCCATGTTCCTTGCGCGCATATCCCGGGGCTATACGGAATGCTGTCTAATCTTGGCGGATTACCGACGCTTTTTATAGTTTTGTTCTTTAATCTTGTCTTGATTATCATGGGTACGCTAAAGATAAATCAGTTAAAAAACACCCCTGAAACACCTCAGTGGCGTGCTAGTGCTTTGCCGAAATAGGGTTTGATACCTTTTTGCAAAGCGTGTAATGGGCGCTCTGAATTTTAAGAGGCGCGTATGCAATACGAAATGATAGAACTCACCCGAGACGGTCACGTCGCGAAGATCAGGCTTGACCGCCCCAAAGCGCTCAATGCGCTTTGCACAGCCATGATGCGCGAGACCGCTCACGCCCTTAGCGAACTAGACGCCGACGATGCCATTGGCTGCGTCATCCTTACGGGATCTGATAAGGCTTTCGCCGCAGGTGCAGATATCAAAGAAATGCAAGAAAACGACTATCTTGATATTTATAAAAATGATGTTTTCGAGGCTAACCATTGCGCGATCGAGCGGTTTCGTAAACCTATCATCGCGGCCGTTTCAGGTTACGCGCTCGGCGGCGGCTGCGAAATTGCCATGATGTGCGACTTTATTATTGCGGCAGACAATGCCAAGTTCGGGCAGCCGGAAATTACGCTTGGCGTCATGCCGGGCATTGGCGGCACTCAGCGCTTGGTGCGCGCCGTTGGTAAATCCAAAGCCATGGATATGTGCTTGACCGGACGGATGATGGACGCCGAGGAAGCCGAACGCGCTGGCCTCGTCTCGCGCATCGTCGCGCTTGACGAATTGCAAGACACAGCTCTCGAAGCCGCCCGCAAAATCGCAGCACAAAGCCTACCGATTGCCATGATGACCAAAGAGACGATAAATGTGTCCTTTGAGACCACCCTTAAACAAGGCATTCAGTTTGAGCGCCGCCTCTTTCAATCCATGTTTACAACCCATGATCAACGCGAAGGCATGACAGCTTTTATTGAAAAGCGAAAGCCGCACTTTAAGAACAAATAAACGCATCGCAGGTGTTGACGCCCTAAAGACTCAGCGCTATACGGCGCGCTTGCAACTTTACCTCCGGCATGTGGCTGGATAAGAGGATATTATGGCAAATACAGTTTCAGCCAAAAAAGCCGTTCGCGCCATGGCGCGCAAGACGGCTGTGAATAAAGCCCGCCGGACGATGGTTCGCTCAACACTTCGCCGTGTTGAAGACGCCATTATATCCGGCGACAAAGACGCTGCGCAGGTCGCTGTCAAAGCCGCAGAGCCCGCTATGATGCGCGCTGTCGGCAAAGGCGTGTTTCACAAAAACACAGCGTCTCGTAAAATCTCTCGCTTAAACAAGCGCGTTAAAGCCATGAGCTAAGATCGCAATCATTGCGTCTATTGAAACCGGGCCGTGTGTCCGGTTTTTTTGTACCAGAAAATTATATACGTTACCCAGACTACGGTGACAATTCGCGCTAAGTCGGAAACACAAAGCGGGTTTTCAGTTATTTTTCAAGTTCCTTGTGAATATGAGTTGACGTGAAATATAGTGGATATCATTTTGCAAGCGCCTCATTTCTTGGCGAGAGCGCACAAAATACAGCTTTGTGGATAGCTAACAAAAATCAACGCTTGAAAATTCAAACATCTAAAACGGCTAATTCTTTGCGGCGTTTACGTTTTTTCGAGTCAATGAAAAAGAGTGTCGATTTTGTAACTTTTCGCCGTTGACGCGACGAATTTTTATAGCTTTAAAGAGGCTATAGGTCTTTCAGGGAAAACTTCAGGGGCCATAGGGAATGCTGCAACGAATCATCATTCGACATGCAGAATTCATATATTTTGAAAAGATTTCAAGGGGTTATCTATTTAACCCCATTGGTTAGGCTTGGGGTACGAGCGCGTGAGCAATGAAGACATGTCAGATAAGGGTGATGCCAAAATCACTCCTGATCTCTTCACAGGGGAATCCCCTGTCGAGAGTGCTCACAAAACATGGGCGGCGGTTCAAAAGGACTTAGCCTATGCGATTGGCCCGAATGTCCACCGCTCTTGGACGGGCCGTCTCCATATTAGAAGTGCCGATGCGTTTGAGGTTACTTTAACGGCTCCGACACGGTTCATCGCCACCAAGATCGAAACAAACTATATGGAGCCTTTAATCCGTTTGTGGAAAAAACACGATATGGTCGCTCCGCCGCGCCATGTTGTTATTTCCAAACCCGCAGACGAAATGGCCGCTGCGGCGTCTAAGGCCACCCAAACATTAGCCTCAAAGGCGCTGACCGGGCAAAACCTATCAAACGCGGCTCAACCTTCACTCAACAGCCAAACGACGCCAAACCGCCCTGCCAGCGCGCGCAAACGTTTCTGTTTTGACAATTTCATTGTTGGGCCATCAAATGAACTTGCTTTTGCTGTAGCCCGCCAGACCGCAAGCTGCGAAACGGCGCAATATAATCCGATTGTTATGCACGGCGCGAACGGCATGGGCAAAACTCATTTGCTTTACGCTATCAAACAAGCGGTAGAAGCCAACATGCCAAATCGTCATGTACGCCTGATTTCTGGTGAACAGTTTGTGACGACCTTTGTAAATTCCGTGCGAGGTAATGGACGCGAGGCCATTGACGCCTTTAAAGCCTCACTCAGAGGTGTTGATTTACTGTTGATTGATGATGCCCATTTCATCGCAACAAAACCCAACAGCCAAGAAGAACTTCTACATACGCTTGTCTCGCTCGTGGATGATGGGCGGCAGGTCATGATCGCAACAGACCGACACCCGGACGAGATGGAAAAGGCCTCGGACAGACTCAAATCCTACCTCTGTAGCGGACTCGTCTGCAAAATCGGCTCGGCTGATTATGAGTTGCGCAAACGTATGCTTGACCGCTTAATCGTCCGCCGCCGCGAAACAGGCAGTCCGCTGACAATCCCACAAAACGCCCGGGATCATCTTGCGGCGCGGATTAATGCCACACCCCGAGATCTCGAAGGCGCTTTTAATCAAGTCGTGGCTCAATCGGAGTTTCTGGGCATGCCCATCACACTCGAGACCGTGAAAGAGACTTTATCCGATGGCCGGTATATCGCGGGGCAGCGCCTCACGGTTGACCGTATTCAGCGCGCGGTCGCTGACGCGTTTGACATCACGCTTAATGATATGGTCTCAAAGCGCCGCACACGCAGCGTGGCGCGGCCCCGCCAAGTTGCCATGTATCTGTGTAAAAAAATGACCAAACGGTCCCTGCCCGATATTGGACGCCGCTTTGGCGGACGCGATCATACAACTGTCATGCATGCGGTAAAAAGAATTGAAAACCTAAGGCAGGAAGACCTTGGGTTTCACGCAAAAATCCAGACAATAGAAACCTCGCTCAAAGCTGCATAGGCTCTATTCAGCTTTTCAGCCTGACGCATATTGATCAGGGCAAGCCCAATCCATAAACTATGGTTTGTTTATACACTGAGCGAGGCTTAACATGACTGATGATACAGCACATTTTGATGTTTTAATTATCGGTGCGGGTGTCTCCGGTGTTGCCGCCGCTTATTATATCCAAGAGCGTTGCCCGAATAAAACCTACGCGGTTCTCGAAGGACGAGACGCTATAGGCGGGACATGGGATCTGTTTCGCTATCCCGGCATCCGATCAGACTCAGACTTATATACATTCGGCTATTCTTTCCGGCCATGGCTAGACGATAAAGCTTTTGCCAACGGCGATAAAATCAAGACGTATGTCGAAGACACGGCCCGTGAAAACGGCATAGACCAGCATATCAGGTTTGGGCACAAAGGCATATCAGCAAACTGGGACTCGGCTGAGGCCCTATGGACCGTGACCAGCCTGTCTGACGGGGCAGAGAAAACGTTTACCTGCAACGTTCTTTATATGTGTTCAGGTTATTATGACTACACCAAGGGTTACCTGCCCAAGTGGGACGGTACCGGGGATTTCGCAGGCCAGATTATTCATCCGCAAAGCTGGCCGGAAGATCTGGATTATGCGGGAAAGAAAATCGTTGTCATCGGCAGCGGCGCAACAGCAATCACACTGATCCCGTCTCTAGCCGAAACCGCCGCGCACGTCACCATGCTCCAGCGCTCACCGACTTATATTGTTGAAATGCCGGCCGTCGATCCCATGGTCAAAATCACCCGTAAAATGTTTGGCAGCAAAGCATCACACAAGCTCATGCGGTGGAAAAACATTTTGCGCACAATTTTCTATTATCAACTCGCTCGTAAATTTCCACAATATATGAAAAGCCAAGTCATGAAAGGCGCACAGACGGCTATCGGGCCGGATTTTGATGTGAAGCGGCACTTAAACCCCACCTATGACCCTTGGGATCAACGGGTCTGCATCGACAAAGACGGCGACATGTTTGCTGCGTTGCGTAGCGGTAAAGCGTCCATTACGACCGACAGCATTTCAGCCTTTACCCCAACCGGGCTTGCCCTCGAATCCGGTGAAACGCTTGAGGCGGATATAATCGTGACGGCTACAGGCCTGAATATGCAGTTGATGGGCGGACTTGAGCTTAGCCTAAATGGCAACCCTGTGCACATGCCGGACACTTATATGTATAAGGGCATGATGTTTTCAGGTCTGCCCAACCTGTTTTATTCTATCGGCTATACCAACGCGTCTTGGACACTGAAATGCGAACTTATCGCGCGTTATGCCTGCCGCCTGATTAACGAAATGGACCGCTCAGGCAATTCTATTATCACCCCGGTTTTAGGAGATGACATCGAGCCCGAACCTGCGGTTAATCTGCAATCGGGTTATGTTTTTCGCGCCGAGTCCATTTTGCCCAAACAAGGCAAACAAACCCCTTGGCGGGTTCACCAAAACTATGTGCTGGACAAGATCAGTCTGGGTATAGGGTCTCTGCGCGACAAGGTCATGACATTCACGTCAAAGCCTGAAACATAATCACGCGCCGTTCACGCCAGAGGCGAAAAATGGTTGGCTTTTGCCTCTATATGAGTATTGTACGCGGCCACGGGCGGGTGTGAGACGCAAGCCCCATTACGCCGAGATATTTTTAGAGACGCAGGGTTGACCGACATGAAAATTTCCATTGAACGCGCCGCACTCCTCAAGGCCCTCGGGCATGTGCAAAATGTTGTGGAACGCCGCAATACGATTCCAATTCTATCAAACGTTTTAATTCAGGCACAAGACGATAAAATCATGCTTGTCGCCACCGATTTAGACATCGAAATTTCTGAAAGCTCTGATGCCACTGTTGAAGCCCCGGGTGACGTGACAGCGCCCGCCCACACGCTTTATGATATTGCGCGCAAGCTGCCTGACGGAGCGCAAGTCTCACTCAAGGTCAATAGCGAGAACCGCCTGGATATTGACGCTGGACGCTCTCATTTCACGCTGCCTTTATTGCCCTCGGGTGATTTTCCTAAAATGACCGCTGATGGGTTTACGCATAATTTTGTGCTCTCGACCGCAGACCTGCGCCGCCTGATCGATAAAACAAAATTCGCGATCAGCACCGAGGAAACCCGTTATTATCTGAACGGTATTTACGTGCATGCCCATGACGGCGCGCTGCGCGCTGTGGCGACCGATGGTCACCGCTTGGCGCTTAGCGAAATGCCGTTGCCAGCGGGTGCAGAAGACCTGCCAGGCGTCATTATTCCGCGTAAAACAGTCGCTGAAATCCGCCGCCTGATCGACGGCGCCGACGGCGATATCAGCCTGTCTGTGTCGGACGCGAAAATCCGGTTTAATTACGGGCATGCGGTATTAACCTCCAAGCTGATTGATGGAACTTTTCCCGATTACGAGCGCGTAATCCCCAAGGGAAATGAAAAAGAGCTCATCATCGACAACAAAGTCTTTGCCGATGCGGTCGACCGCGTGGCAACGATTTCAGCCGAGAAATCCAGATCGATCAAGCTGACCCTGTCCCAGGATACTCTGGCGCTTGTCGTGGATAATCCCGAAAGCGGAAACGCACGCGAAGATTTGATGGTCGATTATAGCAATGACCCGCTCGAAATTGGCTTTAATGCAAAATATTTGCTGGATGTCACCGGACAAATCGAAGGCCGCGACGCCAGCTTTTATTTGGATAGTCCAGCTTCGCCCGCCCTTGTCAAAGACAGCGAAGATCCGGGCAGTCTTTTCGTTTTGATGCCTTTACGGGTCTAAGAGACACTTAGGCTCGCTGCGGTGTTTATTCAAAGCCTGCGCCTGACTGATTTTCGCTCTTACACGACGCTCGATCTTGAGCTGACCGCCTCGCCAGTTGTTTTGTACGGCGCGAACGGCGCAGGTAAAACCAACTTGCTGGAAGCGATCTCTTTTTTGTCGCCAGGGCGCGGTCTACGCCGGGCCAATATGGAAGACTTGGCTCATCGTAGCACCCTCGAAGATATTGTGTCCTGCGCCCCCGCATGGGGTGTGGTCGCGGCGTTGTCCGGCCAAAGCGGCCCGGTAAAAATCGCGGTCGGGCAGGTTCCAGAGCATCCCCGCCGCCGCACAATCCGGATTGATGGACAAACCTGCCCCGCCGCCATGCTATCAAATCATGTGACATTGATGTGGCTCACTCCCGCCCAAGACAGGTTGTTTACAGGCCCGCCCTCTGATCGGCGCAAATTCCTCGACCGCTTCACACTCATTCACGAGCCCGCCCATGGCCAAAATGTCTTGCGGTATGAAAAGGCGCGTGCTGAACGTAACAGGCTATTATCTGACGGGGTTCAAGACGCAAGCTGGTACGGCGCGCTAGAGGCCGATATGGCCCGGCACGGCGCGGCCATTGCCAAGGCTCGCGCAGACACAACGCAGCACCTCATTGCAGAAATAGAGGCCCGCCCCGAAGGCGCTTTCCCAAAAGCCGTCGTCACATTGGAGGGCGAAGGCGAAGCCCTATATCTCAGCGGGCTGCCGGCAGAACAAGTCGAACACTCAATCAAAGCCTTTTTATCCTCCGGGCGCAACACAGACATGCGGGCGGGCCGGACCCTGCGAGGCGTTCATAAATCCGATCTACGCGTAACGCATGCCGCCAAAAATATGCCCGCCGAAGACTGCTCCACCGGAGAACAAAAAGCGCTGCTTATCGGGCTTTTTCTTGCTCATGCGCGGGCCCAAGCCGATAAGCAGCCTTTGCTCTTGCTGGACGAAGTCGCGGCGCATCTGGACATAACCCGGCGTGCCGCTCTGATCGAAGAACTCATAGCGCTTGATACGCAGGTTTTCATGACCGGCACAGATGCCTCTTTGTTTGAGGCTTTTGCCGGGCGCGCGCAAATATTTGAAGTCGCGGGCGGCCAGATCAAAGGAACGACGCATTTTGGCACGCTGGACTCATAGCATTTTTTTCTTATAAGTTCCCTGTTGAAACCAGAACTCATCGTCATCATGGCTATCTTTGGTGCCTTTATTTTAGCCGAGATCATTTTTTCTTCTTTTTTTAAGAAAAAGGGTCAAAACCGGACAGACGGCTGGGTCGAACTCGTGAGCATGGTAGCACTCACCGGATTCACGCAACCGTTTATTTTAGGTGTGGCATACGCGCTCATGCTCATCATTGCGCCGGGCCAAGAAGGCCTTATCAGTAATTGGCCGTTTTGGGCGGGGTTTCTGTTGCTCATTGTCTGAGATGATATGGTGCAATATTGGTGGCACCGCGCCTCGCACAGTTTCGCTTGGCTGTATAAGCTCCACCGCCCGCATCATAACGCCGAATATATGAGCATCCGCCTCGGATACCGTAATAACCTATTTTATTACCTGTTCATGCCCGCAATCTGGATGTCCGGCATTCTGATTTATCTTGGCCTTGGCTGGGTTTATGCTGTGTATATTATTATTAAAATGAGCATTATTTTCGGCGCGCACTCTGATTTGGCATGGGACAAACCACTTTACCGTATCAAATGGCTATCGCCCGTCATGTGGGCCGTGCAGCGCATAATCAGTACCCCCGCGACTCATCACGCCCATCACGGCAAACATAAATCCGACGGCGTAACGCATTACACAGGTAATTTCGGTAATATGCTATTCTTGTGGGATATTGTGTTTGACACGGCAAAAAATTTCACAAACCTACCCGCCGGAATACGGCGTGGAAGACCTTCCAGACACAACACTGGGCGAGCAGCTTTTATGGCCGATTATCAGTACAGGCAGCAGCGTCGCCTCAAAACCCGCGTCATAACCTGACTGCGACACAGTTTTGCGACCCTTCGCCGCAATATCATTTGTCATCTTATCAGGTTTTAGGTTGGCTTAGGCGTTATATTTTTATAGTAAGATCAACATACAGCTCTTTGCTTGCCAAGATTCTGCAAGCTTTGACAAAAGGACATGATCATGGACGAACTTGGTTTTAACAAAATCGCTGCTGCTGTACTGGTAACAGCACTCGGCTTTATGGGTCTGAAAGAAATCTCTCATTCTGCCATGCACATCTCAGCGCCTGAGGTTCCGGCTTACCGCATTGCGGTCGCGGAAGTTTCAGCTGGCGAAGAAGAGATCGAACTTCCCTTCCCGCAGCCAGACTGGATCGCGGCCATGGACGAGTCCCGGGGCGCAAAAGTCTTCAAGAAATGCACATCTTGCCATAACGCCGAGGACGGCGGCGCGAATGGCACAGGCCCAAACCTTTGGAATGTTGTTGGCGCGTCGGCGGGCGTACATGCCGGGTTTAACTACTCCAGCGCCATGACAAATTCTGGCCTCACGTGGGACTATGAAACATTGAATGCCTATCTTGAAAAACCTACGCGTTATCTAAGCGGGACAGCTATGAACTTTGTCGGCCTTAAAAAAGATGATGACCGCGCTGCCGTAATTGAATACCTGCGCGTCGCGGCGACAACGCCCGTCGCAAGACCAGAACCCGCCTTCATGGAAACGAGCGCTGAAGATTCAGGCGATACAGCCGAAAATATAATTCAAGACGGTATGGATGCCGTTGGCAACGCAGTAGAGACAACGACGGGTTTAACCGAAACGCTCGTTGATCAAGCTGGCGATGCGGCGAGCGATGCCTTGGGCGCAGCAGGACAGCTTGCTGAAGATGTGAAAGAGGCTGTGACAACAGATACGCCCGAAGATCAGCCAAAAGACGAATAAAGCTTACTCCTAAGCGTATCCACATTGATGTTCGATTATAAACTGAGTCTCCGCTTTGCGGTGACCGGGCCATAAGCCTTTGCAATACGATCAATAGCCTCTTGAAGAGGCTCAGAAGCAACTTTCATGTGATGCGCATTAGCATGTAATATCCGCTCAGCGTCTTGCATGATACCCACATGACCCGCCCAGAAGATTAAGTCACCGCGCTTTAAAGTCTCATCCGCTGCAATCTCAACGCCCATAGCGGCTTGATCCCCTGAATCGCGCGGCGCGTCATGCCCCCACGCCCGCAATGCGGTTTGTACAAGCCCGGAGCAGTCCAGCCCTACAGCGCTCACACCCGCCCAAATGTACGGCCTACCAATATAATCCTCGGCAATTGCGGTAAAATCCGTCTGGGCCACCGCGACATTTATCTTGCGGGCATGACGCCTGTGTATGTAGCCAAACGCGCACTCATAAAAGTCTCCGGCGCTATCGGCTTTGAACCGTGCATTCATAGACCACATTGCAGTAACACGGCTTTTGATATCAGGTTTTGAAAACACCGGCGCGGCTAATGCCGTGACAATGTAATTCACAGACTCGATAGTTTCAGACAAGTGTTTGACGGGCACATAGCCCGAATATCCGGCATATATAGACCTTTTGATGGGACTAATGGCTTGTCCCTTGGCCCAACCTCGACTGACTATTTCAACGCGAAAGCCTTCGCCCAGCAGCAGTTCAGTCTCTTGAGGACTTCGGCGCGAGGCACAGCGGTAAAGGGGCGCAGAGGCCGTTATTACAGCATAAACGACATCGCCTTTTGGCACGAGCTAGGCCGCTACGATTTGGCGGCTTGCCAGCGAAACTTCGCCTCTGATTTGATCTGCAAAATTGCTCAGGTAGGTGCCGCCTGGTCCGGTTTGGCGAATAATGACTGAACGCTTGTCGCGCGGGTCAGGGGTACGGGCCACGAACCTGTAGCGCGAAAGTGTATCAATCGCGCGGGTCACAACAGCTTTGGAGACATTAAGGCGTTGAGCGAGCGAGCGCACCGTATGAGGGCCGTGTTCAAGATAAACAGTGGAGAGCACTGCGAGCTGCCGCGAGGTAAGATCAGGCCCGGCCTCTCGCACAGATTGCAAGGTCACGCGGTGCCAAAGTGAGAGCGCATCGCGCCGATTGAACTGTCCTTGACGTCCTGCTGCTGGCATAAATTATGCATCCTCATTCTCAAAATCAAATCACCTAGCTCATGATTCGCATAATGACGATTCAACGGTCAAGAGAGAAAACGAAAGAGGGCAATGTCAGAGGATTAAGCGATTCAAACTATTGAGAATTTTTCCATCAGTTTATTAATAATTTTCGCCTAATATTAACTCAGATGACGATGCAGGTCTAAGAATGTTACAAAGAAACGATCAAACTGCCCTGCCAAGACTGAATGCGGTTCGCGTTATCATCGTCCTTTTTATCGCGCTCGGCTATGCCTCAACGATGCCAATAGGTCCCGGAAACCCTGAAATACTCGCACATTTGGGATATGATCCGAGCTGGATTGGCGTACAGCTCCTTTTCTTTTTCTCCGGGTTTTTAGCGCTAAGGTCTATTCGGCATCATGGGTCTGCTGTTAAATATTTAAGCTCGCGTTTCCTGCGAAACACCCCGCTTCTTATAATCTTTACACTTGTCACCGTCTTGATCATTTATCCTTCGTTGGGCGTCATGTCAGATGACCCCGCGCAGCTGATCATAAAACTTGGACGGTATTTCTTTGAAACAATTACTTGCGTCAATCCGGGACAAGTGCTCCCCGGACTTTTGGATGGTGCCGTTTATATGTGTATCATTCAGGGCGCCATTTGGACATTCAGATGGGGGATGATCGCTCATTTAGCGACAGCCATCGGTACAAAATTTGGATTATTTCGTACCAATAAGTTCATTGTATCAGCAGCTATGATTACCACCACGGCTTATTTCACTATTGCTTATGTTGATGCCAAACTTGGACTAGAGTGGCTAAGTATGCCGCATGTCGGGCTGCGCCTGGCCTATCCTTTCTTGTTAGGTATGGTCTGTTTTGCTTATCAAGCCCGCCTCCCAACCCGCTTTAAGGTTAGGCTTTATGTATTAGCGGCCTTCGGAGGCTCGGCGACATTATGGGACACATTACTGCCGTGGACACCTGCGATTGAAATGTTAATCACAGCGTTTTGGGCTTATGCGGCGTTTTTACTAGTAACTTCAAAAACACCAAAGCTTGCTTTTATGAATAGCTGGCCCAATCTCGCCCTAGCCCTTTACCTCGTGAACTGGCCCGCTGCGCAGCTTTTGCTGCTCGCGGTTCCAGACATTAGTCAAATCGGCTTAATTGCGCTAAGCCTGCCAATCTCTATCGCCGTTGCTTATGCGACACACTTGCTCGTCTCCGGCCCGGCTTATGATTTTGCAAAATCTCTAAAAACCAAACCAAAGGCGCTAGCGTAAACCGCCGCCTTTAAGCCAATAATACAGCGTTCTGAGCGCATATATCTCGCCGCCTTGAGGCTGCCCCGGTACCGCAGACGGGTTCCACCCGTAAACATCTAAATGCATCCACGGACGGTTATCGACAAATTTCTCCAAAAATAAAGCGGCTGTAATAGCGCCCGCAAAACTGCCGCCGGAGTTCTTCATATCTGCGATCGGCGAGCTTAAAAAACTGAAGTAAGGCTGCCATAACGGCATATGCCAGAGCGGATCTTTTTGCGCCTGGGCCATTGCTGTAATGTCAGAAACAGGCTCCGCACGGTTAGAAAAGAACGGCGGCAATTCAGGGCCAAGTGCCACGCGCGCCGCACCTGTGAGGGTTGCAAAATCTATAATTAACGCCGGGTCGTCCTCTGTCGCGCGAGCTAAAGCATCACCTAAAACAAGTCGTCCTTCGGCGTCTGTATTATCAATCTCTACCGTCAATCCGGCGCGGGATGACAATATATCTCCCGGACGATAGGCACCTGCGGAAATGGCGTTTTCGGCTATCGCTAGCAAAACATGAAGCCGGATCGGCAAATTATTCGCCATGATCATATCGGCCAGCGCAATAGCATGCGCGGCCCCGCCCATATCTTTTTTCATGATGCGCGCCCCTGCTGCGCTCTTAATATTCAAGCCGCCCGTATCAAATGTAATGCCTTTGCCGACAACCGCGAGCCTTGGATGGCTGGGATCCCCCCATTCGAGCTCTACAAGGCGAGGAGCTTCATGCGCGGCGCGGCCAACCGCATGTATCATCGGATAATTATTTTCGAGCAGCGCTTTGCCTTTGGTCACTCTCACGTCGGCTGAATGACGCTTAGCGAGCCGCCGCGCGGCTTTCTCCAGAGCTTTCGGCCCCATATCACCCGCAGGCGTATTGATAAGGTCGCGCCCCAAGTGAATAGCGCCAGCAACGGATGAAAGCTCTTCGGCTAGATCCGCATTACCGAGGACAAGCGAAGGAAATGACTTTTGGTCTTTCAGATATTTATCAAACTTGTACGAGCCAAGCGCCCAACCTGTAGCCGCGAGTTCAACGGACCAATCACGCGGCATCTCTGCGAAGGTATACTGGCCCGGCGGTAGTGTGGCCGAGAGCGCCCGCGCCGCAAGCGGCCCGATTGAGCTTGCATCCTCAGAACCCGCGCCAAAGAGGACACGCTCAATGCTGCCATCAGGGCCAGGAAGCTGTACCAACTGACCACTCTCGCCGGTAAAATTGTGAACCGCCGCAAAGACCAGCGATGCCGCGCTTAAATGGCCTTTAAGCTTGTCCCAACCCTCAGGGCCGCACACATAAACCGGAATGGCTGATATTTTAGCGCCTTGATCTTTTTGAACTGTAAAGAATGGTGTCATTCCGCCTTGCCTCTTAAAAATGGTAACAACTCGTTAACCGCATCTGTTTACGTTTGTTAACGAAATGTGCTTGCGGCGCAACCAGCTTTATGCGCGCTGCACCCAACGGAGAGCCTGCAAATGTCACCTCATTATCTGCGCAATATCGTTCTTTTTAGTACGTCCGCTATTATTCTGTCAGGCTGTGCCTTTGCGGGCGGCATGACCACATCCGAGCAAGAGATGGTCTCTGATATGTCGCCATCGCAATTTCAGCCCGCGACGCGCGATGTTCGCAACAATATCGAAACGCAAGACACATTTGCCCAAGCCGCATTTTGGTCGCGGGAATATCAACTTAATCCGGCTGATCTTGAGGCGGCAATAAAGCTCTCCTCTGCTGTACGGAAAATGGGTAATCCGGGTAAAGCCGTGGAGATTACGCAAACTACGCGTGCACTTTATCCAACTGATCCATATTTGACCGCAGAATATGCAGCGGCGCTGATTGCGTCTGAACGCAGCGAAGAAGCAATTGAAGCCATTGACGGCGGGCTTCGTATGGCACCGAGCTATGGCCGTCTCTGGTCACTTAAAGGCGCAGCTTTGGATCAGATGGAAAATTATGAACTGGCCCGCAAGCATTATGCCCGCGCGCTGCAAATTACGCCTAATGATGCCAATGTCATGTCCAACTTAGGCCTGAGCTATGCCTTAGCAGGCGATCCGGTCACAGCAGAAGCTTGGCTGCGACGCGCCTTGGCACAACCCGGCGCAAACCCCAATATTGAACAAACGTTATCGTTGGTGATGCAACTACAAAACAAGCAAATGGCCGGAGCCCCGGGCCCTCAAAACTTTGCCTCAACGCAGCGGCAACCGGTTCAAGATCAAAAACAAGTCCAAACCCAAAGACAGGCACAAAATCAACCCCGCACTTATGGCCAAACACAACCTGCCTATAGCGCGCCCCAAGCCGCGCCGCAGCCAGTTTACAGATCGGCACCGAGCAGTCAGCCACAAACGCAGCGTAGCGCAGCGTACACTTCACAAACTACAGCGGCGCACAATTCATACAAAAGTAACACACAGAACAATCCCGGGTTTGGATATAGTTCTAACTTTTCGGTTATGGGGGCTACCGACAACGGCGCGCCGCAGTCCGCCGCTGATGCTGCACGCGCCGCAGCAGCCCGCTCGCAAGCTCAAGGACGCAAAGTTGTCATTCCTGCCGGAGCGGACACTGTGAGCCCGCAGCAATCTGATATTCTATCTCAAATTGCACGTAACGTAGGCCCGCGCGCAACCAACCTTGCCCCGCAAAGCGCGCCGATGCCGACAGCGGCCACGCCGCAACAAACCCAGCCCTACTATACTCCTCAGCAACCTAACGCGTCTTATAATTCAGCCTATACGCAATCTTACACTCAAAACGAACCAACGCGCCTTCAACCGCGCGGCGCAGCACGGCGCCGCTAACACTCTCATTTTTTAGAGTTTAGAGTAAACAAAAGCACGGCCAAATGAATTGGTCGAGCTTTTTTGATCGATAGTTTAGAGTTACTTTTACTTCGCCCGCTAACGCGCAGCACCGCTGCAACAACGGCTTACAGCGCGTCACCAATCCGCATAACGGCGGGCGTGAGGATAACAATGAACAGAACCGGCAAGAAAAACAGGATCATCGGTACAGTTAGTTTGGCTGGTAATGCAGCCGCTTTTTTCTCTGCTTGAAGAACCCTCATCTGGCGGTTTTCATTGGCCATTGTTCGCAGCGTGTTGCCTAGCGGCGTACCGTAACGCTCGGCCTGCACCAAGGCTGTTGAAACAGATCTGATGCCTGTGTGATTATTTCTTCGCGCGAGGTTTTCAAATGCTTGGCGGCGACTTTGTAAATAAGACAATTCTGCCGTCGTTAAGGAAAACTCCTCGGCCAGCTCAACCGAATTTTCCGCCATTTCCTTTGACACCCGCGCGAAAGCAAGCTCAACGGACATACCGGACTCGACACAAATCAGCAATAAATCAAGAGCATCTGGAAAGACCGGCGTTATCGAGGCAATACGTTTATTGGCTTTGTTCTTGATATAGATACCCGGTGAGTAATAACCAAATGCGATCAACAGGAGCGTCACCAATAGGTTTTGCTCAAGCCGCCAATCCATGATGTTTAGCAGCAATAAGAATAAAATACCAAAGACCCCAAGAACAATCGGCATACACAAACGGAACATGTAGAAAATATATATCGGGCGCTGGCCGCGATATCCGGCTTGCGCAAGCTTATCGCGCAGGTTCGAGGCTTCCATGAGTTTTTCAAGACTCAGATTATCAACTATGCGCTTATACTTGCTTTTGGAATCCCCGGCCAGAGTTTTGGAATTATTTAGCGTAGCTAGCCTTGCCTCTCGCATACCATCACGCGCAACAGACACAGAATTCATGCGTTTCTTGAGCTTGTCGCCTTCGAGTAGCGGGCTAAGCAGCGTGAACAATGTCCCGGCAACAAGCAATGCAACCACTATATAGGCTGCATTTTGAAACATGGTTATCGACTCGCCACCCATAATATCGCCTAAAACTTGAAGTTAATCATTTTGCGCATCATCAGGCTGCCGCAAATCATCATGCCCGCACCAATCATGAGGTTACGATGCCCGGTCTTTGTTGTGTAGAGCTCCGTCATATAATCCGGCGAGGCGATGGTCACGAGAACCATAACTATGATAGGTAACGCGCCAATAATAATCGCTGACATTCTGGCTTCGGCGGATAGGGCTTTAATTTTCTCTCTAAGAAGTTTCCGGCCCCGCAAAACATTAGAGAGGTTCGCAAGGGACTCGCCCAAATTACCACCTGTCGAGCGCTGAATGTTAAGCACCGTTGCAAAAAAGTTAACCTCGGAGACGGGAATGCGTTCGTACATCCGTTCAAGACACATCTCAATAGGAACACCAACGCCTTCCGCCTCGATCACGCGCATAAATTCGCCTTTGATCGGTTCAGGCGACTCGTGGGCGATGATTTTAAGGCAATCTCCAAGCGGTAGGCCCGTGCGAACACCGCGCACAATAATATCCATTGCGTCAGCAAAATTTTCGGTGAATTTCTTTTGGCGGCGCGCAATCACGGAACCTAAGAACCAACGCGGCAAACCAAATCCCAAAACAAACGCTGCGCCAATGCCCATGAGTGGTTTCTTGGTGATCACCATAATTGCAAGGCCCGCAAGGCCGCCAAAACATAATGTAGCAACAGTAAACGTTTTCGGATCCATCGTCCAATCCGCTTGAACCATTTTGGCTTTTAGCGTTTTATTTCTTTTCTTTTTGTCTTTTTGATTGTCTTCAATTTCGCCCAAGGACTGCTCAATTTGCTTGCGGCGATTGCTGGTATCTTCCGCTTTCATAAAGCTAAACGCGCCGCCAGCGCCACCACTTGCGCGGCCGCCCAGTCTCTGAGCACGTTTCTGACCTTTGCTGGGGCCACCGCTGGTAAGAACGAAAA
The DNA here is from genome assembly GCA_964352785.1 of uncultured Caulobacterales bacterium. GTDB lineage: Bacteria > Pseudomonadota > Alphaproteobacteria > Caulobacterales > Maricaulaceae > JACOMS01. The sequence continues at coordinate 29,052 of CAYGTI010000008.1, read as the reverse complement.
AAGCGCCTACGACAAGAAGGGAAGCAACGGCTGCGAGGAGTGTGGCCTGATCCATACTCTAACTCCCGGCGGCGTCGAGCGCTTCGGCAAGCTGTTTTTCAAGATTGAAGTAACGCGCACGATCCCAAAAGGCAGGGCGCGCAATACCTGTAGATTTATGTGATCCAATAATTTTGCCTTGGGCGTCTTCGCCGTCCATCTCGTAGACCAGCAGATCTTGGGTCACAATAACATCGCCTTCCATCCCGATCACTTCTGTAATCTTCGTGATTCGCCGCGAGCCATCCCGAAGACGGGCGGCTTGGACAACAATATCGACAGACCCGACAATCATTTCGCGGATCGTTTTGGCCGGTAAGCTAAACCCACCCATTGTAATCATGGATTCCAGCCGCGATAAAGCTTCGCGCGGCGAGTTGGCGTGAAGCGTGCCCATAGAGCCGTCGTGGCCCGTGTTCATCGCTTGCAGCAAATCAAACGCCTCGGGGCCGCGAACCTCACCCACAATAATACGTTCAGGGCGCATCCGCAGACAGTTTTTAACAAGATCAGCCATTGTGATCTTGCCTTTGCCCTCAAGGTTGGGCGGTCGCGTCTCAAGACGCACAACATGCGGCTGCTGGAGTTGTAGTTCAGCCGCATCTTCGCAGGTAATAATACGCTCATCCGGGTGTATGAAACCTGTCAAACAGTTCAGCAGCGTCGTTTTACCGGAACCGGTACCGCCGGAAATGACAATATTACACTGACAGGCACCGATAATTTCTAAAACCCGCGCACCCGCCGGAGAAATGGATTGGAATTTAACAAGGTCATCCAGCCGAAGCTTGTCTTTCTTAAATTTACGAATGGTCAGCGCGGGGCCGTCAATCGAGAGCGGCGGCGCAATCACGTTCACACGAGAGCCGTCCAACAGACGCGCATCACAAATCGGGCTGGCTTCGTCAACACGGCGGCCAACCTGCGAAACAATCCGCTGACAAATATTCATAAGCTGTTGATTGTCGCGGAAACGAATGTTCGTTTTCTGCATCTTGCCACCAGCTTCGATGAACACATGCTTGGCCCCATTGACCATAATATCGGCGATATCGTCTCTGGCGAGAAGCGGCTCTAACGGGCCATAACCAAGAATGTCATCACAAATTTCTGTAATGAGCTGATTTTGTTCATTGACCGAGAGTCGTACATTCCGAATAGCGATAATTTCATCGACAATGGCGCGTATTTCCTCACGCGCTTTATCCGGCTGCATACCCGCAAGAGCGGAGACATCAATGGTCTCGAAAAGCGCGTTGAAAATCGTCGCTTTTGTTTCGTAATATTCCTCCGAAGCGTCGGCGCGCGGCGGCGCTGTACGGCCCGTGCTGGTCGGCATAGGTGCCATCGTAGCTTCGGGCTTGGGAGTTTTTTCTTGAACAGGAGCTTTTTCGAGGGCCTGTTCATTGGCTTGACGTTTACCGAACATCTCGCTCTACTTCCTCTTCAACTTATCAAATAAAGACTTTTTCTCGGATCCGCCTGTGTTTTTCGCCATCATTTTTCGGCCTTTCCCAGGATTGACATTTGCCATCGGAAACTGACCTGTTTTCAAACGCTGGGCGATATAATTCAAGCCGTTCACAGCTTGCGCAGCCGCTTTGACTTCGGTCAGCATTTTACCGTCATTTGCGGCCTCAATAAAGCTCTCAGGGTCGAAACCAATCACCAAAGCCGGATCAATACCCACAGCAGCGCCAAAATCTTTAACCGAAATCTCATTAGTCTTTGACACGCCGGTTTTATTTAAAATCAATATAGGCGCAGCATCATTCGGGCGCTCAGAGCGAAGAAAGTCGATGAGATTTTTGGTATTACGCAAGTTAGCAAGATCCGGCGTTGCCGTAATAACGATATCGTCGGCCCCGGTTATAACATTGGTTGACCAGTCACTCCAAACATGTGGCATATCCAAAATAGTCATCGGACTAATCGCCCGCACTTCGTTAACGACCTTCTCATAGGCCTCCGTGGACATATTTGGCCGAGCCATTAATGAACAAGACGCCGGAAGAATAGACAATGTCGGCGTATGACGCAGCATGATACGGTCAAGCAAGGTTTCATCAAGGCGCTCAGGGTCTGCTAAAGCTTCTTCAAGGCCCTCGGTCGCATCATAGGCAAAATCAAGTCCGGTTGTGCCCCAAGACGCATCCAGATCAATCAAAGCCGTTTCCTGATTCATCGACTCGGAGAGACACCACGCCACATTATGCGCTAATGTTGACGATCCAACGCCGCCCTTGGCACCAAAAAATGCAGCGACTCGTCCGGCAAAGGGCTTTTCAGGATCAACATATAAATCAGAAATAGAGCGAATAAGGCTGAGCGGGTGGAACGGCGGAACGAGATAGTCGCTGACACCTTTTTCCATCAGTTGACGATATAGCTTAATATCATTCGCCGCACCAATGATAACAAGCTGAGTGCCCTCGTCGCAAACGGAGGCGAGTTGCTCGAGCTGTGCAAACAGTTCCGGGCCGCGCATACCTGATTCGACCAAGATAAGACCGGGTGTGTTTTCTTTATGATAATATTCAATGGCTGCAGGTAATCCGCCCATGAAAATTTTGAGGTTTGTCCGCTTCATACGCCAGTCATGAGACATTTCGTGGATCACGCCCGCGGTTTCGGAGCGGTCACAAAACGCTTGAATAGATATAGATGGCAGTGCTTTTTCCCCGCCATCTTTAGGTGGAGCTGGAACTGGTTCCATATAGGGTGTCGACCCTGCGGTTGGCATTGACGGATAGCCTTGTTGGGGCATATTTCCGCCCGGATGGCCATAAGATTGTGCAGGCGGCTGCATCATCTGCCCATGTCCCGTATTATGAGCAGGTACTTGATGCTGGTGCTGAGGCGCACTTTGCGGCATGGGCGGCATGCCCGGTTGCGGCATCGGCGGCGAGGCATGTTGCACCGGAGCCGGCGCGGGAGACTGATAAGGCGAAGGGCTTCCCTGCATAGGCGCAGGTTTAACAACTTGCGGCATGATCTGGCCGGGCGACGGCGAGACTTGCGGGGCAACTTGGCCGGGTTTTGGATGTATAGGCGTAGGATGCTGCGTCATGTTCTTCTTTCGACTCTAACCACCAACTGTATCGGCAGAAATTTCCTGACGATCCGGTTGTTCTGATGCAGGGTTTTCACCTTGGATATACTTATCATAAACTTGCATGCGGCGCTTCATATCAGGCGGCGTGACTGAATATGGCTCTAAGAATTGGCGGGGGTCTTCTATCATAGCTGCCAAGTTTGCATGATAACTACATCCGAACCCGTCATAGGCGCGGTTTCCGCCTGTACTTGTCATACTCCCCAAGACACGGCAATCTTGCGGTATTGTTTTCAAGCGGCGGTAAGACACAATAACCGGAGACGGTTGCCCCATCCCGGAATGATACTGACCCGTTTGAACCGGCGCGCCGGACAGGCCCATATTACCCATAATTTTTGAAACTAAAGCATGTGCTTGCTGGGATCCGCCCTGTCCATAAGCGCTGTTTGGGACATTAATATAAAGCGGTCCATCGCCAAAACGGCCATAGCTCTGCAAAAAGCCCGCAACCGCCATTTCATCTCTTGCGGACAAAACAATACCGTCAGGGCGCGCGTAAAGTTCCAAACGCTCAATGGATTCGGCAATTTGAATATCGCCCCAGTTTGATACGGGAGGCATCTGCGGTTGCGCGGTCGAACAAGCCGCCAAGACAGCCGCCCCTGCTATCACAAGGCTTGTTTTCAAGAAGGTTGAATGTACCAGAATTTTCTTCATCATATTACCCTCTAATCCACAACATGACCAAATGGTCCCGACAGATGACTTGAGTCGATTTTACTCGCTTTATCACCATAAACTTCGTTCAAACGGCCGAGCAAAAGACTGTCTTTGTCATTAGAGGCTACAAACCCATCCAACGGCGTCTGAAGTTTATCGGGATGCGTCGGATCAACCAGATAAGGCGTCACAATAACAACCAGTTCTGTTTGCGTTGACAGGTCATCACGGTTGCGGAAAGCCGCGCCCAAACCCGGTATGTCTTTCAGCCCCGGCGTACCATCCAAGGCTTGGCGGGTTTCCTCGCGAATGAGGCCAGCAATCACAAGGCTGCCGCCCGCAGGAAGCTCAACAACCGTATTGGCACGGCGAATTCGAAGGCCCAGAATATCAGAGGCAAGGCCGCCTGTCTCAAACGCGCCTTCGGTTGTCGGTTCGGATACTTCGGTGGAGATATTTAAGGAAATCCGTCCTTCGCTAAGAACAACGGGTGTAAACCCAAGAGAGACGCCATAAGGCTTAAATTCAAACTCACGCTGAAGCTGCCCGTTCTCATCTCTAAACACATTCGTCAGCAGCGGAAACTCACCACCTGATAGGAAATTAGCTGTCTCGCCGGAGATTGCCGTTAACGTCGGTTCGGCCAACGTGCGGATCAAGCCGACACGCTCAAGCGCTGTTAAAGCCCCCGTTAAAGATTGGAGTGCGCCGCCGGAGGAATTATTAAATCCAAAATTGCCCGTAAATCCAGCCCCCGGATCAAGGGAGGCGTTGTTGAGCAAAGAGACGGTCGAACCACCGAGGTTAGCAACAGCATTAAGATTGATACCCATTTGTTTGGTCACGCTGCGCTGCATTTCGACAATGCGGACTTTGAGCAAAACCTGGTCTTTGCCCTCGACGGACATTAAATTGACGACTTCGCCTTCTACGCCTGAATCGGTATTTTCATCAAGCCACAGCTCGGCCAAGGCCTGAACGCGGCTGGCCATACCGGCATTTGCCACAGAGCCGGTTAAAAGCAGATTGTCATTAACCGCTTGCACTTCGACCGCAGCGCCGTCCGCATGCTGGTTAATTAACTGCTTGAGGCCAACTATATCACGCTCAACGCGAATTTCGAGATTGAGAATTTCCTGACCATTATGCCCGTAAAAATAAGCATTCGTCTGCCCCGTTTTTTTACCAATAAGAACGGTACGGTGTGACGTGTGAACCATAGCTTCGACAATATCGGGATTAGAGACTATCACATCCATCATTTCGGTCGGAAGCTCGACAACAGTTGATTTGCTAAACGGAATAACAATAGATTTGGAGGTCGCACTTTGACCCGGCGACTGTACATTTACAGAGCCCTGTTGTGTCCCTGCCAGTGTAGAGATTTTAGCCTGTGACTGTACATGACCGTAAGACCGCGTTCCGGCATCAACACCGGCCGCACCTATGGCTATCACTGCCATTGCGGCTGTACTGCGCCAGAACATTTTTTGTCGTGCTATATACGTCATCATTATTGCCCTTGAATCGCAACTTGGGTCGCTTGACCTTGGCGATATACGGTCAGCGAACTGACCTCCCCCGTCTTTTTCTTTACGCGTGCGTGGCTTTTACCTTTGGCTGAACCAAGGGGTCCCATGGGACGTAGCGTGAGCGTAATATCGCCCTGAGCGACCGCCTCTTGCAGAACTTCGGCGTCTTGCTGTGACATTTCAAATGTCGCCGTTGAGCCGATAACACTGGCACCAGATTCAGCGCTGGTACTGAATGTCTGGTCAATCGCTAAAACCCTCACATTTTCAAAAATCGTTGCAGAGGAAAAAACCTGCGTTTGTCCCTGCAAAGACTGCAATGCGGGATTTGCGCTTGATGACGTTGTTAGAATAATATCGACACGGTCACCGGGCTGAATAAAACCACCCGCGGCGGTATCAACAGAAATCCGCGTTGTCACAGCGCGCATTCCGGGTGTTAAGACGGATGACATCAGACCGCTTGTACCCGGTTTGACGAGCTTGCGTTCCGAAACTGGCTCATTTGTATAAATAATAGACCTGGCGATACTGCCTACCAGTTCAGTTATAGCTTGAGGGCGTGTTTTGTTTGAAATGAAATCAGGTGAAATAACCTCAGCCGGCCATTGCATCCACTTTAGGTGTGATTCGTTCAGGCGCGTTCCAAAAGGTATCTCTCCAGTGGCGACCAAAACGTCGGCGTATTCAACTTGGTCTACAATCGGTGCTTCTGTTGGAACTTGCACTGTTACAGGCGTTGCCATGCGCCTGACCTGTGTGAAGACCAGGAACGCAACTACGAGCATGCCGCCTGCTAGTAATAGTTTTTTAGGTTCCATTTTCCCTCGCAAGAACGGATCGTTCTATAAATTCCACGTGCCATATTAGGACATGATTCCATAAAGCATGGTTAACGTGTAAGAATCCGATCCAAATAAAGTGTTAACATTTCAGTTTAATCTCATATATTCTTGGACACTTACCCTAGTCCGAGAGCTGCATTGAAGATCGCGCTTTGCGGCAATGTCACGAGCGCGCCAAACGCCAGCGCCAAACCATAAGGCATTTTAGTTTCATCTTTCATAAGGCGGTGTAGCCACGGCATGGTAAGCGCTTGAGCCGGGATAAACTTGCGTCCAAAGACAATCAGTATCGCCAGAACGCCGCCTGCAAAAGTTGTGTAAACAAGATAAAGCAACAGGTCGGGCCACTGCCACCAAAAAGCGGTTGCTGCCATAAGCTTTGCATCGCCGCCGCCGAGCCATCCAAAGGCAAAAATGACGAAACCAGCAACAAAGACCGTTATGCCCACCGCCGCATGTTCACCGAGTATGCTCCACGGCGACCCTATAGCGGCCCATGATGACCACATGAATGGAATAACCAAAATAAAGCCACCTAATATCAATAAGCTAGCCCAGTTCGGAATTGTCATTGTCGACGCATCACGAATAGCCGCTGTCAACATGCCTGCTGCAAAAACCATGATTATAAAAAATGCTAAAATCATCCCAAAAGCCCTTTTTCACCTTATATTATCCTTGCTTAGCAAATCAGGGTTAATGTTGAGTTGCCAAATGTGAATGAATAGAGCCCGGGCGGAAAACCTCTAGAGGGTTCTGTAAAGGCTCTCGGTTGTGACTCAACGAGCGCAGCGTAACCTTCACGCAAGCCTTGCTTGGCTAAAATTCAGGCAAAAAAAAGGCCGCTCCGAGGAGCGGCCTTTTCTAACATATACGCTAAGGTTACGACGTAACCATGCTGCCAGCAACTGTTGTAAACTGGTTATTGAGTGATGTACCCAAAAGACGCGCACCGCCAATAATGGCAATACCGATCAAAGCAGCCATCAGGCCATATTCAATCGCTGTTGCACCGGATTCGTCTTCAAGATAACGAGTAACTAAATTTTGCATAACTATACTCCCACGTATGCTAGTTCGAACTGGGGATAACCCCCCACAGGGTCGTCCCTGTTGACACTGTATATAGACACCTAATCTTACGGCACCTTTAAGCAACGTGGTAAATTCTAGGTAAAATTTTAGGCGGCCTAAATTCTCATGAAATTTTAAACAAAAAAAAGGCCGCTCCGAGGAGCGGCCTTTTCTAACATATACGCTAAGGTTACGACGTAACCATGCTGCCAGCAACTGTTGTAAACTGGTTATTGAGTGATGTACCCAAAAGACGCGCACCGCCAATAATGGCAATACCGATCAAAGCAGCCATCAGGCCATATTCAATCGCTGTTGCACCGGATTCGTCTTCAAGATAACGAGTAACTAAATTTTGCATAACTATACTCCCACGTATGCTAGTTCGAACTGGGGATAACCCCCCACAGGGTCGTCCCTGTTGACACTGTATATAGACACCTAATCTTACGGCACCTTTAAGCAACGTGGTAAATTCTAGGTAAAATTTTAGGCGGCCTTTTGTCTAAGTCTTGGGTGCTGAGCATTATTAAGTACGGTCACTGTAATTATGGTCATTGTCAAAAACGAAAATGGCAACCTTTTGTAAACGCTTCCTTCACTACAATTGGGTAATTGTCGACTGAGTCGAAAGGTTTAAGCATGCGTACTACAGCCATAATTTCTACATTAGCTCTTAGCACAGCCCTATCAGTGGCCGCTTTTGCAGGGTCTTCCGATACGGGCGGCTACCCAGCAGCGATGCCGACACATGCAGCGCCTGTCATTGTGCCAGTAATGATAAAGTCTCAACCTTTGCCGCCAAGTAATTTTAACGTCAGCCTCAACAAAACAGAAATTGTACGTCTACCGCAAACAGCAGCAGCGATCGTTGTCGGCAATCCCGACATAGCAGATGTATCTGTTCACTCTAGCGACACCATCTTTATTGTCGGACGTGGGTATGGCGATACCAATGTCATTGTTTTAAACGCAGCGGGCGAAACTGTCATGAACGCGAACGTTCACGTCTCAAGCCCCACATCACACAAGAATGTCCGCGTCTTTGGCGGAAATAGTCAAATGAGAGCGACGTATAATTGCTCGCCCTATTGTCAACCTGCGCCTATTCTTGGCGACGCCGCGGAATTTATCGAGGCTAACTCACCTAAAGGCACACAAATCACAAACACTTTCGCGGGCGGAACGGCTTTGTCTAACCCTGCAACACTCGGAAATGTCACCGACGGTAATTTCGGCGAAGGATTGGAACTCGCAACAGAAAACGTGAACGAAGACCCTAACAGCGTCCCATAAACTCAGATAGCCTCCACCCAGCCCCCTCTAACAAACCGTAGATGTTCAGACCGAACCTTGCTTTTTAAAAAAGCATCGTAGTCCTTATCATGTTTAATACAAATGCGGTGAAGCTCCAGCAAACGTTCACTCGTTAAACCTTTCACTTTTGATTTAGTCTGCTAGGCTTGTATAAACTTAGGGGCTCATCATGGAAGATTTTAACGCTGCGATGCAAGCCGGAACGAGTCCGGCTGTTCAAATGTGGATGAACTGGATGATGGTGATATTTTTGGCATCCGTCCTATTTGTCTGGAGGCATACCCCGGCAAGGGTCGTTCTCGGCGCCTTTTTCTTAACCGGCCTAGCCGGTCTCGCCATTTGGGGAATGACCGGGAACATTCACCTGCTTGGTATAGCGCATCTGGTTATATGGTTGCCACTTGCGGTCTATCTTTGGAAAAAAGTTCTCTCGCGCAAAACCCGCTCAACACTGCGCCGTCACAAAGCCTTCTTTGTTTGGGTCTGCTTGGTATTTGCGACAATTGCAATCTCGCTCATGTTTGACGTCCGCGATCTCTTTTTAGTGTTCACAGGCGCGAAGTAGAACACGGGCTAACCAAACTTTCGCCCATAAAAAAACCCACCAAACGTTACACGTGTGGCAGGTTCTTTAGGCTGCAAGCAGCCTTATATTAAATCAGCAAGCTGATTTATGCCATTGAGATAGAATCAACGGCAGTTTTGCCGGAACGCTGATCTTTAGCTGTGTTAAACTCAACTTTGTCGCCTTCTTTCAGGCTGTTAAGGCCTGCGCGCTCTAGTGCAGTTACGTGTACAAATACATCGTCGCCGCTCTCAGGTTGAATGAAGCCGAAGCCTTTAGTTGTATTAAAGAACTTAACTGTTCCTGTTTTCATATCTGACATGGTGTTTTCCTTTCACGTCATAAAATTTGTGGACCCCGACATGAGATCTACGGTTCGTCGAATTATGGAGAGAAAAAAACGCAGTTGCCAAAATGTATAAACATAATGGGTAAAAGCCGGATTGTCTTGGCCGTATATCGATAGGCTTCAGATAGGGACTGCCTCGCGAAATGCAAGCCCTAAATTGAAAAAACGCAGCGCGGGTTTCGGTATGTACTCCAGGCTGCGTAAAACAAGCGCTAGCCTTGCATCAAAAATGCGCCAAAATTCGTGTTTTTACGTCTTCCCAGTTCCAACACATCGAGCTCCGCTAAAAGCGAGTCAGGTTTGACGCTAGAAAAGGCGATGGAAAGCACATAAGTCTCTCCGATGCGGGCACGCGAAATGCGCGCGGTTACATCGCCGCGCTTAAACGCCTCGCGTTTTGTTTTAACCCGGAAAAACCGGGTTTTACGCTTCAAACTTTCCACAAGCTCATCAGCCGACATTGACCCGACGACCGGCCCAGAAAATTTTGGAATTTTGGACGCAATCCGTCTCGCTAATGTACGCTGCATCGGCACTTTGGATTTCACGATTGTTTCCCAAAGCTCTAGCGGGCCGTCTTCGTCAATAAGGGTTTTAATCTCAAAAATTTCATTATCATTCATTTTCGTGATTTGATTAGGGCGGCCCGGCAACAGAAAAAATTGATCGATGCAGGTCTCGGTTTTATCAAATTCAAAGCGTTCCCGAATAAACTCAGTGCAGCCTTGGCTATCGTCTAGAAAGTCCCGCCATTCATAAGTGCGGTCAGACGTATTACGGGGCGCAGTGCGGGCAAGAGGTCGGCTGTTTTGATAAATCATGATATCCTTAAAGATGGGTGTGAAACCTAAGCACAGACAAACATAAAAATTAGGCACACTTTGATGGAAAATAGAGATTTTGAGGGCCTAAAAGGCTTAAAGCGTCAGAAGGCCAAAAGAGCCAAGCCTATTACATCAAAATTTCTCATGATCGCTCTGTAGCACAGAATTCAAATACTACCAAATCACTAACGCGGGCTCTGTATGTAGAGGCTGACCGCGCTCTCTCAACAAAAAAAACCGACCCCTAAATTAATCTGAGGCCGGGCTTAAAAATTCAATTGGACGAATTCAAGGAATGAACCCTGAAAAAAGAGCGCTTAAGCGTCTTTCTTGTTCTTGGATTCGCCTTTTTTACGGGTCGCCTCGATGCCGCGGCCCGTTGTACGCTCGGCGATACGGGCGGATTTACCGCGAAGGTTACGCAAGTAATAAAGCTTCGCGCGACGAACCTTACCTTTGCGTTTAATTTGAATTTCCTCAACAAGCGGAGAGTAGACAGGGAAAACGCGCTCGACGCCTTCGCCGTAAGAAATTTTACGCACCGTAAAGCTCTCATTCAAGCCAGCGCCGGAACGAGAAATACACACGCCTTCAAAAGCCTGCAAACGTGTCCGCTCGCCTTCAGTAATCCGGACTTGAACAACCAGCGTATCGCCAGCCGAAAAATCTGGAATCGTTTTGCCGTCTCCCAACAAGCGGGCTTCTTCAGCTTTGTTTAGTTTTTCAATCACGTTCATGACCGTCTCCTTTTGCCCGCCAAGCCTCATATAAGTCCGGGCGGCGCGCCTTGGTTATTTTAATTTGTTCTTGCTGTTGCCAGTCTTTGATCTTCTTGTGATCGCCTGACAACAACACGTCCGGAATGCTCCGGCCTTCCCATTCTCGTGGCCGGGTATAGAGCGGGTACTCTAATAGGCCATTTTCAAAACTTTCATCCTCTGCACTGGCTTGGGCCCCTAATACACCGGGGAGCAGCCGCACACAGGCTTCGATCATGGCTTGCGCCGCAACCTCACCGCCCGCGAGTATAAAGTCGCCGATGGAAACCTCTTCCATCTGGCGCGCGTCTATGACCCGCTGGTCAAGCCCTTCAAAGCGCCCGCAAAATACAATAACGCCGCTGCCGGTCGCCAGATCTCTCACTCTGTCTTGAGTGAGCGGCGCCCCGCGCGGGGTCAAGTATAATAATGGGCGGCCTTTTCGGGCCACACTGTCAATAGCCGCCGCCGCTATATCAGGCTTGAGAACCATTCCGGGCCCGCCGCCTGCCGGGGTGTCATCGACATTGCGGTGCTTATTAGCAGTAAAATCTCGTATGTCTACTGTTTCTAAGTCCCAAATCTGATTCTTTTGAGCGGTGCCGATAATGGAGGTCCCCAGCATTCCGGGGAAGGCCTCCGGGAAAAGCGTTAATATGGTGGCGGTCCACGGGGTCTGCAGCGGCGTTTCAGGCATGGCGGGGAGATAGCGGGTTTATGGAGGGATGGGAAGATATATGATTGTACCAAGCCTAGCGAAAACCCTTTACTTCATGAACTCACTTTTACCATTTACCTTTTTAAGGAACTTTTCCAGCCCAGCCAAAAACTCCTGCCGCTCTTGCTGGTTGGACAAGTAATGATCGCCTTGCGTAAACTCCATAGCCGTTACCTTGGCAGAACTTTTTTTCAAGGCGGACTTCATCCGTGAATATTGGTCGAAATGGACGACTTGGTCGCGTCTGCCGTGAGCGAGAAATATAGGCAGTGTCATTTGGTCAGCGATTTTTACGGGTGAGTTTGCCTTGATATCATCTTTATCTTCAAAGCCTTTACCGATGAAATTATTCATGCTGTGCTTGCCGAAACGGTATTTCTCTCGATCATTGATGAAGTCCTTAATATCGGTGAGCCCCGCTATCGACACGGCGCAGCTATACAGATCAGGGTTTTTCGCTGCCCCCATAAGCGCCGCGTAACCGCCATATGACCATCCAACGATGCATATGCGTTTAGGGTCGGCATAGCCATTTTCAATAAGCCAGCGCGTGCCGTCTTCGACATCTTCCTGCATGACCACCCAATTCTCACGGCCGGAGTTCTTAAATGTTTTACCATAGCCCGAAGAGCCCCGGAAATTCATTTGCAGGACGCCATAACCGCGCGAGGCAAAAAACTGCGCAAAATAATCAAACCGTTTACTATCGCGAGCATAAGGCCCGCCGTGCGGCAGGACGATAAACGGCATACCTTTGAACTGTGCATTATCTGTTATTGCGGGCGGGATTGTCACAAAGCTAGGAATTTTCTCCCCGTCTCGCGCCGTATAATTCACACTCACGACGACGCCAAGGTCGGTTGATCTTAGATGCGGATAAAGCGGACCTAGGCTTACTGGGTCACCGCCTCGTTCGACGATCATCAAATAACCCGGGTCAGTAGAATTGCTAACCTTGAATAAAGTGCGTTCACCGTCATTTGACCTATCGACTGAGCTTACAGTAGATCCCTCAAAAATAGATCTCATACGCGACATTATCGTGTCATATTCGCTCAGCATCTCTGTTTGGGGGCTGTCGGAGACATAACGCGCACCGATTACTTCCCCGCCGTCTGCACTCAACACAACGCCGCTCGCATCATATGTGTCATTGTGATAGAGTTTACGTGTTATGTTTTTTTCGTCCAAGTCGTAAATATAGAGCCCGATCGTATCTTTACCTTGATAGGCACTAATGATTAGCTCGCTCGTGTTGGACGTAAACCCGTGAATATCTACATTGGCTTGCAATCCCGGAAACTCATCGGAAAATCTCCATTTATCCTCGTCAGCATCGCGAATGCGCAATACCCATTCGCCATCCGTTTCCTGGCGACCTTGACCAATACGCGGCTCTCCGCGAAGATCCGTATACCACGTTTGAACATTGTTAAGTCCCCGTTTCACAATTACATCTCTGCCCGAAGTGACATTTACGCGCTGTAAATCCGGTTCTTGGTTGTTATTATCACCGTATGACATCAAAATATGGTCGGGATCATCTTCAAGCCAATCCACGACAATATTATTGAACTGTCTAAATGTAATGTCTGTCGTCGCTACGTTCCGGGGTTCTTTACTGTGGGGGCTGATTAGTATTTTCCCTTTCATAGTATCAGTATCAAGTGAGAACAGATATCCGGAACGTACTGGCGTATCAAAAATTTTTTCACGTTGCCAAAACGAAATGATAACGCGTTTATTGTTGACCCATTTTAGATATTCAGGCTTCATTTTTTTGTCCAGCCCGATCAGACGGGTCGTATTTTTCATATCATCTAGTTTTGAAACTCGTACAACGTATTGGCCCTTGTTATTAACAAGAACCGCAATTTCACTCCCATCTGGTGACAAAGCAGCATCATGTATATTTGGGAGAGCTCCAAAATCTTGTGCGGAGGGAGCAGCAAACGTTGCGGTACATGTAACAATGAAAAATAAAGAAACTGAAAAAAATATTCTAAACATACTCAGAAAAAACCCTATTAATAGACGCATCACAAAAACGACCCTTTAAAGTGATAAAAGTTTTTACACCTTTTTATCGTGTAAGAGCCAAAAAGAGTCAAGAAACTGTTGCGTGTTAGCCATGTCTTAGGCTGAGTCTGGATGTGCCATGTCCAGTGCAAAGGCTGCCCTATTTTGCCGATCTTACAATATGTGTGACGGCACCGCAAAATCCGTGAGGGCGAAATCATCCCCGTGAACCAAAAGTTCAGGTGGGTGCCGGAAGTAACCGAACCACGGCCCGGACAGAGCCAGCTCCCTATGGATAAGTTAAGGTCCCTGGGATAGTAGCCGTTCACGCAACCCGCAGCGACCGTCACACTTAATGTGGTTCGTCTGCGTGATTTACGCAAGCCAATTTTTTGAAATTATGCGCGGCGCGAAGCCTATTCAGTACCCAAACGGCTTGCGAGGCGCTCAATGCGTTTGGCCGCATCCAACAGACTATCCGCCGCAGACACTTCTTTACGGCGGGCCATGCTCAGCGCCTCTTCACCCGCGCGACGGATATCCGCGGCTAGTTCTTCAGCTTGGCTGTCCACCGCCGTGCCCGCATCATCAAGCTCGTCAAGCAGAGTAATCCCCGCCATAAGCATCAAACGAAGGTCGCCAATTTGCCCAAATTGATTAGCCAGCATCTGCACGCGTTTGTCGAGTTTCTCCCCTAGCATTAAAAGATGGTCCTGTTCGCCTTCGTCGCACCCCAGCGCGTATTTACGGCTATTTACGACTATACTGACTTTTGCCATCTATCTGCTCCGCCCTGTCTCATCCGCGCGGCCCAGCGCCATTTTGACCTGGCGGATAACGCGGTCAAGTTCGTTCGTGGTCTCGTCCGCAAGTGCGGCAAACTCGGCTTCTTTTTCCTCAAAGGCTTTTTCACGGGCGGCCGCATCATCCAATTGACGCGCGAGTGAGGCCCGGTCTTTGCCAAAATCCCCGGCCTCGCCGGCAATCTTCTCTAGCCGCGCTACTTTTTCCAGCAGCGGGTCAAGTGAGTCTTCTAATTTACCAAGGGCTTGCTGCAAGCGATCTGCCGCTAATTTTATGTCAGCGCTGTCATTCATGAAAGGTCTCGAATCTAGCTATAATTTTTGTAGAATGGCCCAATTATTGCCTCACAACAAGCCATAATCTGTTGACAGGCTGGCCGCATTTCGCCATTGCGGGCGGACTTTAATCGGCAGACACATGGCGGGCCGAAAACCGCCACAAGCATACGAGCAAAGTGGAGGCCGTCATGGCAATGCGTATTGGGATTAATGGGTTTGGCCGTATTGGCCGCCTCATTGCGCGCGCTTTGTCTGAATATAATATCTCGGACATTGAACTTGTCGCCATTAACAGCCCCGGCGCACTCGCCACATCTGCGCATTTGTTACGCTATGATAGCGTCCATGGACGCTTCAGCGAAGACGTCATTGAAGGCGAGGGTTTTATTGATTTTGGCTGCGGCAAAGTCCGAATGACCCACGAACGAGACCCAGCAGATATTGACTGGGCGGCTTTGGATGTTGATGTGGTTATGGAATGCTCGGGTTTTTTTCGTACCGGCGAAGCCGTTCAGCCACACATTACTTCCGGCGCAAAATCCGTTCTGATTTCAGCGCCGGCAGACGGCGTGGATAAAACCATTGTTTATGGCGTCAATCACGGTGATCTGACCCCTTCTGATACTATCGTCTCTTGTGCGTCCTGTACAACGAATTGCCTCGCCCCGCTGGCTAAAGTTTTGATGGAGACGGTCGGTATTCGGCGCGGGTTTATGACAACTGTGCATTCCTACACCCAAGACCAGCGTATTTTAGACAATTCTCACAAAGACCTTTACCGCGCCCGCGCCGCCAGCCTGAACATGATCCCGACATCGACAGGCGCTGCCAAAGCCGTCGGCCTTGTTCTGCCGGAACTTAAAGGCAAATTGTCCGGCTCGGCTGTGCGCGTTCCCACGGCTAACGTTTCGTTGGTCGATATGGCATTCCAACCCGAGCAAAGCACAACAGCCGAGGATCTCAACGCCGCTGTAAAAGCCGCAGCAGACGGGGCTTTAAACGGTGTTCTGCGCTACACTGAACAGGCATTGGTGTCCTCTGATCTTAATCATGATCCAAACTCCTCTATTTTCGCCGCCCCGCTGACCAAAGTTTTGGACGGGGATCTCGTTCGTGTTGTTGCATGGTATGATAATGAATGGGGCTTTGCCAACCGCATGATAGACGTGGCCCGGGAAATGGGTCGACAACAGGCCGCAGGATAACGCTATGGATTTTAGGCGTCTCGAAGAAGCTGAGCTTCAGGGAAAAACCGCATTGGTCAGAGTAGACTTCAATGTTCCCCGCGCAGATGACGGATTTATTACCGATGATACGCGCCTGACAGCAGCGCTGCCAACCCTCAATTATCTTTTAGACGCCGGAGCCAAAGTGATTATCCTTAGTCACTTTGGCCGCCCAAACGGGCAGCACACTCCCGGCATGTCGCTCAAATTTATTGTACCCGCTCTCTCCGAAGCTTTAAGCCGCGCGGTGATATTCAGCAGCTCCATAGACAAAAAAGATGTGAGTTCAACAGACGCCGCCGACGTGATGTTATTAGAGAACACACGGTTTCATCCGGGCGAGATAACAGGCGACACAGATCTTGCAAAGGCTTACGCGGCGCTAGGCGATGTTTTTATAGTCGATGCATTCTCAGTCTGTCACCGCGCGCACGCCACCAGCACAGGCATTGCAGATTATCTCCCGGCTTACGCCGGATTGGCGCTGGAGCGCGAACTTGATCACATTGCCCAAGCCCTCGATCACCCCGAGCGCCCAGTCATGGCTTTGGTGGGCGGCGCGAAGGTCTCTACGAAAATCGATTTGCTAAAAAACCTTGTCAAAAAGCTGGATATTTTGGCTATCGGCGGCGGCATGGCGAATACATTCCTGTACGCGCAAGGTTACAATGTCGGGAAATCTTTGATGGAAAGCGACCTAAGAGACACCGCGCTAAACATCCTTAAGGCTGCGAAAACATCCGGATGCGAGATTATCCTCCCCATAGATGTTGTCGCGGCGAAAGACTTTGCAGCGCATGCCCCCCACCGTGTCTGCGCATTGGATAATGTTGCTGCGGACGAAATGATACTGGACGCAGGCTCCGAGACAGTTAATCTGATCTGCGACGCCATAGACCGTGCAAAAACACTGATTTGGAACGGGCCTTTGGGGGCCTTTGAAATCGAGCCCTTTGACACCTCAACCGTTGAAGCGGCGAGATACGCGGCCAAGCGCGTAAAGTCCAAGCATTTGATAGCTGTGGCCGGAGGCGGAGATACGGTTTCAGCCTTAAAACATGCTGGTGCTGCCGATGATTTTACCTTTATATCAACGGCGGGCGGTGCGTTTTTGGAATGGATGGAGGGCAAACCCCTCCCCGGCGTAGAAATTTTAATAAAATAGGCTTCGGTCTTTAGGAGGATATGATGAATCTGGAACAGCTAAATAAAACCGCCATTAAAATGGTCACACCCGGTCAAGGCATTCTCGCTGCGGACGAATCCACAAGCACCATTACAAAACGTTTTGATACGATCAACACTGTCTCCACGTTTGAAAAACGCCGTGATTGGCGCGAAATGTTGTTCCGTACAAATGCGGCTATGAAAGACCATATCTCGGGCGTGATCATGTATGATGAAACTATTCGCCAATCCTCGGAAGACGGAACGACCCTCGTTGACTTGATCCGCGCCAATGATGCGATCCCGGGGATTAAAGTGGATACAGGCGCAAAGCCACTTGCAGGCCGTCCGGGGGAAACCATTACCGAAGGCCTTGATGGACTGCGTGAGCGCTTGGCGGAATATTACGAATTGGGGGCACGTTTCGCCAAATGGCGGGCTGTGATTGAAATTTCCCACCCCGACGTCAATGTTGGCGTCACCCCTTCACGCGGCGCGATCAAAGCCAATAATCATGCGCTAGCCCGCTATGCCGCCCTGTGCCAAGAAGCCAATATTGTTCCCATCGTTGAGCCTGAAGTTCTCATGGGCGGCTTCCATTCGGTTGAGCGTTGCCATGAGGTCACAGAAAAAGTCCTCAACTCCCTCTTCACAGAGCTATACGAGCAAGGCGTCAAGCTTGAAGGCATTGTACTCAAACCTAACATGGTTGTTGCTGGCAAGCAGTGCCCGTTGCAGCCCAGCGGCGAAGAAGTGGCTGAACGGACAATTAAAGTCCTCAAGGACACTGTGCCATCCTCTGTTCCCGGTATTGCCTTCCTCTCAGGCGGACAAGACAATGAGCTTGCAACTCAAAACCTCGATATCATGAACAAAATTGGGCACTTCACATGGAATTTGACCTATTCCTATGGTCGGGCACTGCAGCAGTCAGCACTTCAGGCGTGGAAAGGAGATGATGCGAATTACGACGCGGCGCAAAAAGCCTTCCATCACCGCGCACGCATGAACGGCCTTGCCTCAAAAGGTGAATGGAGCGCCGATCTCGAAGCCGGCGGATAGACCAACGCGCTCACCCACATGTATTGACCTTTAAGCGCAAATCATCACAAATGCGCCTAAGGAGATTTATATGGATCATACGGTACGGGCGAGCTTGCTTTTTTTATCATTTGTAACGGCGACAGCATGTCTTTATTTCACGCGTGACTTACTCGCGCCTTTTGCTTTGGCCGTCTTTATCTGGCTGATCATTGATGCATTTGCCCGCTGGCTGGACGGTCTGACAAAATTCATTCCTTATCCGCTTGCGCTGACGATTGCGATTTTAACCGTCGTGGCCGGCGTTATCGGTATCGGCGTGATCATCGCAGACACGGTGTCGGATGTTGTCAAAGACGCCCCGCGCTACAGCGAACGCATTAGTGAAATTTTCGCGTGGGTCGGACAAGTTTCAGGACAGGAAAACCTCTCGACAACAACACTGGATGAAAGGTTTCACATCAGGGATAAACTCACGAACAGTATTTCCGGGTTTGCCGCGTCTATCCAAGGCGTCTTGTCAAATTTCCTTATCATTGCGCTATATGTTGGCTTCTTGTTCGCAGCGCAGTCTTCATTCCCCAAGAAAATGGATGATTTGTTTCCAGACATGTCGCGCAGGGCCCAAGCGCAAAAAGTTGCAAGCCGCATTCGCCGCTCTATCGAAAAATATCTAGGAGTGCAGACGGTTATCAGCCTCCTGCAAACCGTCATAAGCTATATTATTATGGTGGTAATGGGGCTTGATAACGCCCTGTTCTGGGCACTTGTGATCTTCATTTTAAATTATATTCCCATCATTGGTGGTTTGGCCGCCTTTGTCATGCCCAGCTTATTTGCCATGGTGCAGTTTGACTCCTACACCACCGTGTTAATTTTGGCGGGGCTTTTATTTGGCTCTCAAAGCCTTATCGGCAATACGCTACAGCCCAAAATGATGGGCGACAGTATGAACCTGTCTGCCCTCGTTGTTGTCCTGTCTATTACTCTTTGGGGGGCTTTGTGGGGCGGCGTAGGCGCTTTCCTCTCCGCGCCACTGACAGTGATCATTATGATTATCCTCGCACAGTTCCAAACAACCCGCTGGATCGCGGTTATCCTATCCTCAGACGGACAGCCGGATATGGACGAGATCGACAAAAAGAAAGCCGCTGCAACGCCGTCTCTCTAAACAAAGGTCGATAGAACTCACAAGGCAAAGCTCACGCAGCTGTGATGAGCTGTTCAATAGCGCGCAAGGTTTTCATGTTGTAAGACATGATTATGAAAATCTTACATATATGCTTGTCTGTGGCTCTGCTGGCCAATTCTAGTCCGGCCTTGGCGGCCAGCGCTTCTCCTGAGCGCGTTCTTGAGCTATTCACCTCGCAAGGCTGCTCTTCATGTCCACCTGCAAATGAAATAGCTGGTAAAATCGCGCAAGACCCCTCAACCTTGGTTCTGTCTTATGGTGTGACCTATTGGGATTATTTGGGCTGGAAGGATACCTTTGCCAAAGCTGAATTTACCCGCCGGCAACGCGACTATGGCCGCGCCCTTGGCAGCGCCAATGTCTATACTCCGCAAATGGTTTTAAACGGCTCCGCCCATGGGCCCCATTATTCTAAAAAAGACGTCGACACGATGACCCTGCCCAATGGACACCCCCGGATTATGCTGGATGTCAAACAAGACCATCTGCGCGCGGAAGCAAAAGGCGTGGCCGCAAAGTTGGCCAGCGCGGTTTATGAAGCCCTCTTGGTCGAATATGTACCGGGCCCGCAATCCGTACCTGTCGCGCGCGGTGAAAATAACGGGCGCATCATTACCCTCTCCAACGTTGTCACGGCCTTAAAGCCCCTAGGCAAATGGGACGCACAATCGGATCTTCAAACAGAGGTAATGCCTAAGCCCGGCAAAGCTTATGCTGTATTGCTGCATGATCCAGTAAGTATGAAAATTACCGCTGCGGGAACTTACAGTGCAAATTGAAATCATAAGAGCCGTTTGAAAGCAATAAGACCCGCCGCGGGGATAGCGGCGGGTCAACTTTGTGCTCTGTGGGGAGAGTCTTACGTGGGATCAAAAGATAAAACACAAGGAGGATTGGGTGGGGACTAAACCGCCTTAAATGTCTCTGCTTTCGATAAGACTGAACATAGCGATCCATAAGGCCGCAAAAAGACCACAATAAGGCAAGTTTAGGGCGAGTCCTTACTGCTTTCTTAATGCGGTAACAAACCTCGTTCCTACGCCAGAATCAAATTACCCGCCGCTTGGGAAGAGCGGCGGGTCTATGTCGTGCCCAGTGGGAATGGGCGGTCGTCTGTGGGAGCGGGACGCAGAACCCGAACGGGAGGGCTGGGGGGCTTAAAACCGTTTCATCAGGTCTGCGTCCTACCCTTTTTAATATACGCAGCGTTAAGGCCGCAAAAAGACCGAAATAAGGCAAGTTTGGGGCATTGCGTTACCAAAGCCTAAAAAAAGCGCCTCGCTCGCTCTTGCAAGGCACACATCCTAGGGTAATGTTAGGGTATGAATTCAAAAGTAGTTCCCCTGCCGCAAAGCCGTGCCACCGCAAAAAATCGCCAAGCCAGCCAGACGGCGTTCAGCCGCCAAGAACTGACGCAAATACTTTCGGTCTATGGCCAAATGGTCAGCCTTGGGCACTGGAAAGACTATGCAATGGACTTTCTACCGCAACGGGCCGTGTTTAGTATTTACCGCAAAGCCACGGAGCATCCACTGTACCGAATTGAAAAAACTCCTGCCCTACGGCAAAAGCAAGGGCAATTTAGCGTGATAGCGCCCGGCGGTCTTATTTTAAAGCGCGGCCATGATCTGAAAAGTGTTCTCAAAGTGTTTGATAAACAACGCTTCAAAATCACATAGTTCACGCAAATAAAAAACCCGGCTCAATGAGCCGGGTTTCAGTTTTGATATGCAGAGAGCTTAGTCGCGACCAAACAAGCTGAGCAAAATCTGGAACATGTTGATGAAAGCCAACAGCAAGCTTGCTGCGCCGAAAGCTGACATCTTGCTTTCCATCGCTGCATTTCCGGCAATGCCGTAATAAACACGCTTGAGCATTTGTGTTTCCCACGCCGTGATAAATGCAATCGCAAGTAGGGCCACACCTTGGATGATCAAATCCATCGCGCCGGTTGGGCGAAGTGCCGGAACAAACATGCCAAGGAAGTTAATGGCGATATAGGCTAGAAATGCCGCAAACGCATATTTGACGTATGTACTGAGGTTTCGCTCGGTGGTGTGACCAAAGAAGCTCAGCGCGGCAAACATGGCGACGGTCATGAAGAAAATCTTCGCGATGATGACCGGACTATACATTATGCCAATGCCTGACATGAAAACGCCCATAAACGCCGCAAAGCTAAACAGAAACGCAACGACGGCGCCTTGGCTCATTGATGGTAATTTACGGCCAACCGCGCCAAACCCGAAAACGATGACAACAAATGCGATAACCGCAGAGATTGGACTGAAGACAAGACGCATCATATCCGGGTTGGCCATGAGGTATTGACCGAACAAATAAGCTGTTGTGGCTGTGACCGCCATAGCCATAGCCATGTAGCGATATGTGCCCAGCATGAAATTACGCAGGCCAATATCCGTCTCGGCGACGCCGCCGATGGATTGTGGTGTACGATTGGTCATATAAACTCCCTTAAAGATATTTGGACCGTTGTTAAATCTATCTCTGTAATATAGTGTAGTTCCAAGAAATTACAAACATTCCCGGTTAAATTTAATCATGCTTGCGCGCCCGAGTGCCAAAATCAGTGCCAGATAACACATTTGTGATCTCACACGCGCATTAAAACCCTCAAACCCACATCATTTCAGCTACTTATTCGAAATCTATGAAACTTTTTGCTGCCGTACGCCCCAATGAAAAAATAGTCCGCCAGCTTACCCGCTTGCAAAAAGGCGTGTCCGGAGCCCGGTGGTCAGGGCCGGAAAAACTACATATCACGCTGGGCTATTTTGGCGATGTTGATATGGACCGCGCAGAAATTTTAGACGCGGAGCTCGCGCAACTGAAAATGACAAGTTTTAACGTCTCGCTCTCAGGCGCAGGACATTTCGGCAGAGCTGAGCCGCATGCGATCTGGATCGGTGTTGACCCATCCGATGAGCTAACCCGACTTAACAAACATTGTCGCCGCGCCGCGCGCCGCGCCAAAATCGATATGGACGCGCGGACATTTCAGCCGCATGTCACCTTGGCTTACCTGAAACCAGAACCGCGTATTGACCGGATCATCGCCTTCGAAAAGCGCCTCGCGCAGTTCCAAGCCGGGCCGTTTTTAGTAGACGAGTTTCACCTTTATTCAAGCCTGTCGTCACAGGGCAAACCTAATCTTTATCGGCAAGAAGCCAGCTATCCACTTATTGGCTGACTGGCGCGCTAAAAATCCAGGCTCTGAGGGACATCCCAACCGCGACGTTGACAGGCGGCGATGACCGTGTTTCGCAAGAGACATGCAATCGTCATTGGCCCCACGCCTCCCGGTACCGGCGTGGCTGACCCGGCCACATCAGCAACCGCATTATAAGCCACGTCACCAACAAGTTTTGACTTTCCGGGCTTGGCGGGGTGAGGCACGCGGTTGATGCCGACATCAATCACGCAGGCACCCGGCTTAACCCACGCAGACTGTACCATCTCCGGGCGGCCGACAGCCGCCACAAGAATATCCGCTGTTTGGCATATACTTTGAATATTGGCCGTGCGTGAGTGCGCAATCGTCACGGTGCAGTTTTGTTCCAAAAAGAGCATAGCGGCAGGCTTGCCCACCAATATAGAGCGCCCAAGAATAACGCAGTGCTTACCGGATAGATCGCCAAGCTGGTCTTTGGCCAGCATCACGCAGCCCGTTGGCGTGCAGGGCCGTAGTCCCGGCTTTCCCAGCGATAATCGCCCGGCAGACACTTCGGTTAGGCCGTCAACATCTTTGCCGGGATCAATTTGCGCAATAATTTGATCAGAATTCAGATGTTTCGGCAGCGGCAATTGCACCAAAATCCCATCAATGGCGGGATCAGCGTTGAGCGTGTTGACCAGATCAATAATAGCCTCTTGCGAAATATCAGCCTCGCAGCGATGCTCGACCGAGCGCATGCCGGTCTCTTTGGTAAATTTAATTTTATTACGCACATAAACATGGCTGGCCGGATCATCACCGACCAAAACAACCGCAAGGCTTGGGACATAGTGATGGTGGGTACTTAGATGATCCGCCGCCTGGGCAACGCGCCCACGTAAACGCTGAGCATAGGCTTTTCCGTCAATTTTCTGAGCGGTCATTTATATCTTGCCTCCCTGCGGGCTTTGCTGTGTTGGCTCTACTTATAATGAATATTACGCCGCGTCATATCGGAGACCACCGCCCGGTGCAATCCGAAGCGAGGAAATAAAAACCGCGAAAAATGCACCGCAAATTTCGATTAGGATGCGCTTTCTAATTTGTTTTCCTAAACACATCTCAATAACAAAACACCCGCTAACGGAACATTTTTGAAAGGATAATCCCATGGCAAAAGCAAATAAAAAAGCAGTGAAAAAAGTTTCAACAAAAACTGAAGACAACGCTGTAAAAGCAACAGCCCTTCTTCGCAAAGGCGCTTTGGCCTATGTCGGCATGTACGGCGCAGCTTATGAGCGTGCCCAGTTCCGCTTTAACCAAGCCCGCGAAGCCACAGATGGTCTGTTCGAGACATTCGTCGAAAAAGGCGAAGAGATCGAAGCACAAGCGTCTGATTACCTTAAAGGCACACAGACAGCCGTTGTGAAAACTTACAAAGAAAATTCTGAGAAAGTTCGCTCTATTCTTCCAGCCTCTGCAAATGACCGCGTCGAAGAGCTTGAAGCTGAAATCGCTGCGCTGAACAAAAAAATCGTTGCAATGGGCAAAAAAGCAACTGCAGCCGTCAAAGCAAAAACAGAAAAAACTGTTGCTGCCGCGACTGAAGCTGAAAAAGCAGCATAAAACGCCCCTCCCCTTGGCGTAATATAGGCGGCGTATCCTTGAACGGATACGTCGCTTTTTTTTATCTGCCACCCTTGCTTTACAGACTATTATCTCGCTAAACTCATGCGACGCGCCCAAGAGCGTGTGTATACATAATGGCAGGAAAAATCATATGGCTGAAACACCCGAAGACATTGGCAAACAAGCTGCGCAAACAACAACAGCCGTTAACTCTCTGGTGGGCCTACGCCGCTCTGATTTTGTGAAATCACTAGGTATTCTCGTCAAAACAGCCGCGAAACAACCTGTACCTTTTGCAAAACATTTAGGGCAATACGGCAAAGAACTCGTCGAAATAGCCAAAGGCACGTCCGAGCTGACGCCCGATGAACGCGACCGCCGCTTTAAAGATGAAACGTGGTCAATCAACCCACTTTATAAGCGCGGCCTTCAAAGCTGGCTCGCCATGCAAAAAGAGCTTAAAGGATGGATCGCCGACTCGGGCGCGTCTGATCATGACAAAGCCCGCGCGGGCTTTATGCTGGATATCGTCATCGATAGCCTAGCACCGACAAATACATTAATAGGTAATCCCGCTGCGATGAAAAAACTGTTTGAGACAGGCGGTAAATCTGTACTCAGCGGTCTGCAAAACGCTTATGATGATCTGCGCAATAATGGCGGTATGCCCAGTCAAGTTGACGGACGACCTTTTAAAGTCGGCGAAAATCTCGCGACATCCAAAGGCGCGGTTGTTTATAAAGACGAGATGCTGGAGTTGATCCAGTATCAACCCACGACGGATCAAGTTTATAAAATGCCGTTAATGATCATTCCGCCGCAAATCAATAAGTTTTATGCCAATGATCTCTCGCCAAATAAATCGATTGTTCGCTTCCTGACCTCGCGCGGCTACCAAGTGTTTGCTGTGTCTTGGCGCAATCCAACCCGGCAGCATTCTCACTGGGGACTTGCTAATTATGTTCAGGCGCTGATTGACGCGACAGATACGATTAAAAAAATATCCGGCTCCAAACGCCTCAATGTATCAGGGGCATGCTCCGGCGGCATAACCATGGCTCTATTTCTGTCTGAGCTTGCCGCGCGCGGCGATGACAGGATCAATTGCTATACCATGCTCGTCAGCGTTCTAGACGGTAAAAAAACAGACAGCGATGTCGGTCTGTTCGTAACCGACGGTGCGATTGAGGCAGCCCGAAAACACAGTGCGCGCAAAGGCATTTTGGCGGGTGAAGAGCTGGCCCGCTCTTTTGCGTGGATGCGGCCAAACGATTTGATCTGGAATTATGTGGTCAACAATTACTTACTCGGCGAAGACCCGCCGCCGTTTGACGTTTTGTTCTGGAATAATGATACGACAAACCTGCCCGCGCAGCTTCACTCTGATTATCTCGACATCTATTCCGATAAACGTTTCCAATCCACGTCCAGTGTTGAGTTCATGGGCAACGTCGTTGACCTGAGCAATGTCACCCAAGACGCGTTTATGGTCGCGGGCGTGACGGATCACATCACGCCGTGGAAAGCCTGTTACCGTAATGTGCACCTGTTTGGCGGTGAGATTGAATTTAGCTTGTCCAACAGTGGCCACATCCAATCCCTGCTTAACCCTCCCGGAAATCCAAAAGCGAAATATTTCGCTAATAAAAACCTGCCGGAAACAGCAGACGAGTGGGTGGCCGGCGCGGAACAAATCGACGGCTCTTGGTGGCCACGCTGGGATGAGTGGCTGTCTGAGCGCTCCGGTGAAAAGAAAACATCGCCAAAATCACTGGGAAATAAAACCCATCCGCCAATGGCCAAAGCGCCCGGCGAATATGTATTCACGTAAAACTCAGGTTTTTACGTTAAACTCATTTTTGAAAAGTCTTCCGCTGCAGTCGCTGCGGACAATGAAAGCCGTTTGAATGCCACATTTCCATCCTAATTTGCCGAAGATTTTCTTCTCCAAAGTCGGCAACCAAAGACTCCGGACAGCCATATGGTCTGGAACAGACAAAGGTGAGGGCAAGCGGACCCCGCTTTTATTTTTCAACGGCATTGGCGCAAACCTCGAAATCGCGCAAAGTTTTGCCGATAGTTTTACAGGCCGAGACATCATCACCTTTGATATGCCCGGCGTAGGCGGCTCACCTGACCCTACCCTGCCATATCGTCCGAACTGGGTGGCCAAAGCCGCCAAGCAAATCCTGTTGGAAAATGGCTACGAGCTTGTGGATGTGATGGGCGTGTCATGGGGCGGCGGCCCCGCTCAGCAATTTGCATGGCAAAACCGTGATATGACCAAGCGCCTTGTTCTGTGCTGCACGACAACCGGCGTCACCATGGTGCCCGGCAACCCTATGGCGCTCTCAAAGATGGTCTCTCCGCGCCGTTATATTGACAAAGACTTCCTCGCGAAAAACTTTGAAAC
Organism: uncultured Caulobacterales bacterium; assembly: GCA_964352785.1. GTDB lineage: Bacteria > Pseudomonadota > Alphaproteobacteria > Caulobacterales > Maricaulaceae > JACOMS01. Next base: position 2,309 of record CAYGTI010000008.1, on the reverse strand, counting down.
GCTTTACGGCGACGCGACAGACGCTGTGGGTGAGTTTTCCATCAACATGATCCCGCCCAGCATCAAGGGCTATCTCTTTCAGCTCGGCGCTATGGCCGGATGGTCGAGCTTGCCGTTTATTCGGCGCATTCGCGCACGCACGCTTGTGCTGGCAGGGGACAAAGATCACATCGTACCATTGATCAATGGCCGGTTTTTAAATCTCATGCTGCGCCGCTCTCGCCTGCATGTGTTTGAGGGTGCAGGGCATTTATTTATGCTGACACGGCGCGCGGAAATGGTGCATGAACTGCGCGAGTTTTTCGGTGAACCCGAAGTCGCCATGCCCGACGTGGAACCTGTACAGCTTCCGTCCGTGACCGCATCTTATCATCATTTCTAAGGGGACTCTTATGGCCGATAAAAAAGATAAATCAAAACGCAGCACTACAGACACGGCCCGCCGTATCTGGCTCGCCGGGATCGGCGCCTATGGCCGGGCCTTCACCGAAGCACAAGAGGCCATCAAAGATATGTCCGGAGAGACCAGCCGCGTCTTTGACGATCTGGTGCAAAAAGGTGAATTTATAGAATTGGCCGTCGACAGCAAGCGCAAGGACATTATGGGCAAGGCCGGTATGCCGGAATTTTCCATGCCGGATCTGCATATGGATGAACGCATTGCCAAGATGCGCTCCCGTCTCATGCGCGGTGAGGAAGTCGCCGAAGACATCAACGGTATAGAGTCCCGCCTCGCGGTTATCGAAGGCAAGCTCGATCTCATCCTAGAAAAGCTAGAACCGAAAAAAGCCGCGCCGAAGAAAAAACCCACGACGACAAGAACAACTAAAACCAAAACATAACGTCCGGCAGCACCTTTATGGCTGAGCGCTCCAAAACAAAAACAAAAGTTCTCCAGACCGCTCTGGGGCTGTTTAATAATGAGGGCGAGAGCCAAATCAGCGCCGTTGATATTGCCTCGGTCATGGAGATCAGCCCGGGCAATCTTTACTATCACTACAAGGGCAAGGATCAAATCATCCAAGCTCTGTTTGATGATTTTGAAGAAGAAATCCGTATGGTGCTGGCGGCGCCGATGGAAAAGACTCTCAGCCTGTCGGATAATTGGGTTTATCTTTATATTATCTTTGAAGAAATTTATGATTTCCGCTTTTTCTATCGCAACATGTCAGAACTTCTCACCCGCATTCCTGACCTGCGTCCGCGTTTTTCACGCATTTTAGCGCTCAAAGAACAAACCGCCTTTTCACTTTTATCGTCACTGGATGAGGGCGGAAACCTGTCATTTGAGGAAGGTGAAAAAGGCGCACTTGCGGGGCGCATCGCGCAGCATTTTACCTTTTGGCTGCAATATCATGATCTACGGTTTGGCACCGCCCCGCCCAAGTCTCTGATTGATCAAGGCGTATTCATGAGCCTGATTCAAATCACACCTTACTGGCGCTCCGGCGATGGATATGCCGAGTTGCTGAACGAGTTTTTAGCCGGACAATCCAGCAAATAGCCATTCCCACACATAAAAAAATAAGATACGAGCCCGCCCATGGCTAAACATAAAGCACCCACGCAGCGCCAGCTTAAAGCCGGCGAACTTATCCGCCGCGCTCTGGCAGAGATCATCGCGCGTGAGCATTTACGCGATCCTGATCTGACTGGCATTTCTGTCACGATTTCAGAGGTCCGCGCTTCGCCTGATTTAAAACACGCGATTGTTTTCGCCGCGCCCCTTGGCGGCGGAGACGCTGATAAAGTCATTGCCGCGCTGAACCGCGCAAAAAGCTTCCTGCGCGGCCGGCTCGGCAAAGAAATGGAAATGAAATCGACACCTGCATTGAGATTTGTCTCCGACACAACCTTCGATACCGCCAAAGACATGCAAGAGCTTTTAGCAAGACCAGAGGTAAAGCGGGATTTGGATAAATAACCCTTAAATTTGCTCGTACAAAGCACTTAATCAAGACTTAATTATCAACTTAGAATTGCTTTTAGTTTAGAGTAAAAGGCTTAGGCTCAGGACTCATTAAATCCAATACATTACGATAGCCGCGATGAGCATACCTGAGAAGAATCCATGTGCGCACCAATCATAGCGGGATGCAGGTCATTATGCCTTTTGATGTGCCCCTAGCTTTGTAGACACCTTGCAAGGTAAAACTGGAAGCAAGGAGAGTGTCTTATGGGCGGTCGTATTAGTTATACAGAAGAGTTTAAATTAGGGGCTGTGGCGCAGGTCACGGATAAGGGGCATAGCGTGACATCGGTTGCCGGGCGGCTCGGCGTCAGCACCAAGTGCTTTACGATTGGGTGAA
>CAYGTI010000007.1:0-148617 GCA_964352785.1 uncultured Caulobacterales bacterium | reverse complement strand
AATTTCATCCTCGGTTTGATGTTGCGAGGTAGATTACTACCATGAAAAACCCGCCGACCATATTGGACTTAACAGAGTCCCTGCGGCCTCAAATGGAGGAGGTGGACTGGATCGTGAAAGCTCCGGCCAGTCACTTGACCGCGCTGCACGTGCGCGACGGGCTCGGCTCACTCCCGCGCCGCCTGAATAAGACTTACGTGCAGTTTGATTTTGACGAGACTCGCACTTACGGCGGCCTGCCGGGCAGCAAGCTCGCCGGGTTTGCCGCCAAGATCGTGTTGACCGCGCGGGATGAAACCCGGTTGCTGAAAACCATTCGGGGTATGGTTATCGGGCTTTTAGGGCCACTGGTGGCTTATCTACGGGTGAACCTCGCCATGACACGGCTGGAAGAGGCCATTACTCAATCCTGTCACCCCGGACGGGATCCGGGGCCTCGAGAGGTTATGGGCGGCGGTTTTCAACCTCTCGAGGTCCCGGATAAGCTCCGGGCTATGCCCGAAACTTTCCGGGATGACAGGTTTAGTGTTTCGCCTGTGCCTACAGGTGTGGACAGTTTCCGCCCGGAAGGTCGAGAGATTGACGACAGATTATCGATGAACGCTCGACCTTCCGGGTTTCGATCACCTGATTCTTGTACTGCGCCCCCTTCGGTTATTCCAGCGCCCGGAATGACAAGTAGTGAAATCACACCCTCCTGTCATCCCGCGCTTGACGCGGGACCTCGAGAGGCCGCGAGCGGCGGTTTTCAACCTCTTGAGGTCCCGGATAAACCGAAGGTTTTCCGGGATGACAGGGGTGAGAGATCACGTCCTGCCTTTCGCTGGCGCGCCTCTCCCGCTTCCATTTATAATTTCAAACAGAAAACAGCAGAGCTGGGCTATGATCCGCGCGAGACGTCGGCCTATTGGATCGAGCGGCGCGCCAATGCCCTGCGGCGAAGGTGGACGGCCTATGCTAAACAAAACTCTTGCGAACCAGACACTTCAAGCGTTGCAGGGCAGACCAAGCGTGCCCGGCGGGAGATAATCCCGCCTAATAGCGAAAGGGATGACGTTACTGTGGAAGATTTCGTCCCCGCCGCTGCTCATTACGGCGAAATATGGCCGCCGCTGATGCTGCCGCCCGGCCCGCCGAAAGCCGCTGGCCAAGCCCAAGATCATTGTCTACGCGAGCCTGAATATCCAGAGGGTGAGGACGGGTCTGTGATGAACGCTCGACTTTCCGGCTCTCGATCATCCGATTCTTGGGCTGCGCCCCCTTCGGTTATTCCAGCGCCCGGAATGACAGTCAGTGAGATTGCCTCCATCTGTCACCACGGACGTGATCCGGGGCCTAGAGAGCTTGCAGACGATGGCGCGTTCTCTCCCGAGGCCTCGAAACTGCCTGGGGTGACAAAACCGAGAGGCCTTGCTCGGCCTGCGGCTGCGGCGTATGAATTCATGGGTAAGGCCTCTTCAATACCAGACAGTGCCACGTTGCAAAATTGCCCTAAGGCCAAGCTCAATATTACCGAATTTGAACCGGCTACGCTCATCCCTGATAGCGTCGCTAGCCTAGCTGTTTGTGATAGTCATCGCGCCTTATGCGCAAATCCAAACGATGTTCTTGTAAATAAATATTCCATGCATGCAAAGAATGATAAATATTTAATGAGAGAACAAAATCTTCCAAGAGCGGTGACTCGCTCACCTATAATGACTGGGGCTCATAATAAGATGAATTGCAAGACCCGTGAAATAGAGCGTAAGTCGCCCTAGTGCCATCCGCGTTGAAATGGATTTAAAATCGGATTTTTCGCTCATTTTTGAAGACTTGACGAAGTCAAATTTACGCAAAGTGCGTTAAACGGCGACTTTTCCGGCGATATGCGGATGAGCTTTGTAGCCTTTGATTTGGATGTCGTCTCTGGCGTAATCAAACAGGTCTGTAACCTCCGGGTTCAGCCAAAGCCGAGGGAGAGGTTTAGGCTCGCGGGTGAGCTGTTCTTTGACTTGGTCAAAATGGTTGCTGTAAATATGCGCGTCGCCAAATGTATGAACAAAGTCACCAGCCTTGAGCCCGCAAATCTGGGCCATCATTTCGGTGAGCAGCGCATAAGAGGCAATATTGAACGGCACGCCCAAGAAAATATCCGCGCTGCGTTGGTAAAGCTGGCAGGACAGCCGCCCATCCGCGACGTGAAACTGAAACAAACAGTGACACGGGGGCAAGGCCATGTCGTCAACATCCGCCGGATTCCAAGCCGAGATAATATGGCGGCGCGAATTGGGATTTGTTTTTATCGCTTGGATGACGTTTGATACTTGATCAATAACTGCGCCGTTCGGGCCTTCCCATCTGCGCCATTGTTTGCCGTAAACCGGGCCGAGATCACCGTTTTCATCCGCCCATTCATCCCAGATGCGGACTTTGTTATCTTTAAGATATCCAATATTTGTATCGCCCGCTAAAAACCAGATGAGCTCGTGAATGATCGAGGCCTTATGTAGTTTTTTCGTTGTCACCATCGGAAAACCGTCTGCCAGATCAAATCGCATTTGATAACCGAACACGCCGCGCGTGCCCGTGCCCGTGCGATCCATGCGGTCTTTGCCGTGCGTCATAACGTGATCAAGAAGGTCGAGATATTTCTGCATAGCTGTGTGTAGCGTAATTTTTGCGATTCGCCAGCGCCAGATTTTAAAGCCGGGAAAAGAGTCATGATGTCTTGTATCAACCGGTATTATGCCTATATACATATTGTTAAACGATAATAATTGCTGGAGGGCATGACATGGATAGATTTGTATATGAGATTGAAATTGTAGAGATGGCGGCGTCGCTTAGTGACGCGGATCGCCAGAAATTCATGTCCGTGCTTCAAGCCGAGGCCAAGAACCCTGTGGCGTTATTTGGCTGGAATATGTGGCTTGGGTTTTTAGGTGTGGACCGGTTTATCGTTGGCGATATTTTGCTAGGTTTTCTCAAACTGATTACGCTCGGCGGTTTGGGGATTTGGCAAATCGTTGATTGTTTTTTGATCGGCAACCGCACGCGCGCGCTTAATATTGAGAAAGCCCGCTATATTTATGAGAGTTTGCAGCGCCGCGAAGCGCTCCGCGCTTAAACCTTATATCTGATCAACGACGGCCAGCATCGCGTCGAGCGCCGCGCCGCCAAGGCGGGCGCACCGCTCGGGTGACCAGCCAAAAGCCTCGTCCGGCAGGTTTGCATTATCTTTGAACGGCATCTCGAGAGTCATGGCGAGGCATTTATATTCATGCGCCGTGAAATTTGTGCACATGGAGAGATTGCCTTTTCCGGGCGCGGTTACCGGGTAACCTTTTTCCGTTTGAAAATCCGGGGACGCCGTTTCATACGCCGTCAAAAACGACGCTAAATCATCGGCCTGTTTTTTTGTGTAGCCCGGAATGCCTTCGGCGCCTGCGATAAAATTATAGGGCAGGGTTTCATCGCCGTGAACGTCCAGACACAGATCGGGCGGGGCATCGTTCATGGCTTCGATCGTATGGTAAACTTCGGGGCTGGACTGCAAGCTCGCTTTGTTCCACTCGCGGTTCAGATTAGCTCCGGCATAATTGGTACGCAGATTGCCGCGCCGGCTCCCGTCCGGGTTCATGTTGGGGATGATGTGAAAGCTGGCTTTGCTGCGGAGCATCCGCGCGACGGGATCGTCATCATCAAGAAGCCGCGCGAGAAAACCTTCCATCCACCACTCGGCCATGGTTTCGCCGGGATGCTGGCGGGCAATAACCCAGATGGTTTTATCACCCGTGCCGACGGTGATCCGGTCCATGTCTTGACCCTCGACGGTTTGCCCAAGAACAGTGAGGGAGACATCAGGGTGATGCGCGACTTCGGCTATTAAATCAGCGTGGCGGTCCATCGAATAGGGCGCAAAATATGCGTAATAAATACTATCCAGCTCCGGCGTATGTGAGATCACGAGTTGATCATTTTCATAAGCGGCGTCGACGCGAAACCACGTCTCGCGGTCATAAGAGGCACAGGCTTTGTAGCCTTTCCATCCGCCGGTAAACGCGGCATCTTTGGCATTTTCGATGATCATTTTGCAGGCTTGGCCACGCGCGCCGGAGAGGCGGTAATAGAACCACTGGTAAAAATCAGATGCATTATCGGGTCGTATCGCGAGGCGAATATCGCCGGCGGTTTTTGCACTGCGAACGATAATATTGCCGCCGTCAAAGGCGCTGGTAATATGAAGTTGAGTCATAAATTTTGTGTCCCTGAACTTGGCGCTCTGTATACAGATGATCCGTTTAAAGGCGAGATGATAAACAAATTAGTAAAAGTCATACGCTGTATCATCATTCGAAATCATCCACAGCACTTGCAGCCGCACTGATGGCTTTGGGGATGTCTTTGGCATCAAACCCAACCCAAAAGACCCGCCAGTCGCCGCTGATTTGCATGCCGTCGCAGTGGCGCATGTACCAATCATTAAACGGATTATTGCGGCGTGAGCGCCAGAAAAAAACAGGCACTTGAGCGGTCATCATATCCCAAATATCCCGAGCCAGGCCTTCGCCGCGCGCCGCCTCAGTGACCCAAAACTTTGATAGATAGGGCTTTCCGGCAAGGCGCGTGAGGATCGCTCCGCCTCTGTTTTCACTGTCCAGATAGGCCCGGTAAATCCTACGGCTTAAAACATCCGCGTTAAGCTTTTTGCCAAAGGCCGTTTCAATCGACGCTTTTAGATCATCAATGTCTATTTTCTTGAGCGAACTACAACGCGTAATAATCGCTGCGCGCCGGATTAATGTACCTGACCCTTTGGTGGTAAACAGTTCGGCCAACAAATTGAGCGGCGAGGCGATCACATAAACAGACGTATGGTCAAACCGGCTCGCCATGTCTTGCACAAATTCCATGAACCGGCTTTGGCCGGGCGTCAGCGTATCCATGTCAATCATCGTAGAGGGGTTGTCGATATTAACAACCGGGACGCGGCGACCATCCAAACTGATCCCGCCGGAGGGCTGCAAGAAGATAATTTTGGCGGGTTGTAGCTCTGCGGCCAAAGCCATAAGCCCGTGCCGTTCTCCGGTCTCGGTCAGCTCTAAAATCGGTATGCGCCCTTGCGCGGCTTTTTGCCGAACTTCGGGTATGAGCCCGTATGAGGCGGTGTTAAGCTTGGCGGTGTTAACAGCAACAGACTCGAGCTCTTTGGCGAGTCGCTGCGACTGAAACTTGACGCTGGTGCGGTCATCATCCAACGCGCCAACGAGCAAAACCGGAGTTAAGGCAAGGTCGGATAAAATCCGTATATTGCTGATCAACGCCTCCAGCAGCGGGTTTTTAAGGCAGCGCGGATCGAGTACAATCAGCGCAAATCTTTCCGGGTCTTGGGCGGCAAACAGATCCGCGTAAAACCGGGCTTCTTTGATCGCGCCGACCGCCGAGAGCGAGCGCAAAACTTTATCGCGTATGGCTTTGCGCTCAGGCATCCCAACATCCGGAAAGCGCATGGCCGTAAACCTGCATGGCACTCATCAAGTGATCGCCGGTGACGTATTCGTTGGGTTTGTGGGCTTGGTCCACATCCCCCGGGCCATAGACGGTGCAATTTATACCCGCCGCGCTGAGCATCGCCGCTTCTGTCCAATAGGGCAGATCGGAGGGGGTAAACAGATCGCCAAAAACCGGCGCAAACGCGTCTATATCTTGTGCTTCAAACGGCTGGAGCGCGACAATCCGGCTGACCTCGGCCTCTGGCGATAAACTTTTGCAGATGGCGTTTATATCGGCCTCGCGCGCGGCCACATCATCGCCGGGCGGGGGCCGCATAGAGACCAAAAGTTCGGCCTCGGTGGGGATCACATTGTAGGCTCCGTCGCTGCGCAGCTCGCCAATATTGGTGCAAAGCCCTTTATAGGGCGCGGTGCCAAACTCTCTGTGCGCGTCGCCGTAATCACCTATGGCCGCCGCGAGGCGCGCCGCAGATAAAAGCGGGGCCGCCGTCATATCGGACAAAGATGAATGCCCGCCGGGGCCACTAAATTTGGCCGAGACCGCGAGCATCCCTCTGTGCCGCCGCCCGGCTGTGCAGCCCGTCGGTTCACAGACAATGGCCATGGGCGCGCCGCCAGTGTGGCCTCGGTTGATAACGGCAGGCATCACTTCGCTGCCATGTTCTTCGTCGCCCGAGAACAAGATCGCCACATCTTTAGGGGGCGTGGTCTCCAGCATCGATAAAATACAGGCCGCCGCACCTTTGATGTCGCTACTGCCTAGTCCGATATAGCGCCCGCCGTCCTCACGCAGTGTTAGCGGATCGGCGGTCCAGCCCGCGCCGCTGGGGACCGTATCGATATGTACATTGAGCAATATTTTAGGCCGCCCCCACGCCGCCATAACGTAGCCGCTCTCGCGTTTCCCGCGTGAGCGCGCCACGGTTTCGCAGATCAATTGATCTGGATTGTGCGCCGCCAAAGCTGCGCGCAACATTTGTGTACACGCGACCTCATCACCGCTTCCATTGCGCGTATCCATCGCCACAAGGCGGCTCAGCCAACTCACCGTACTGTTTAGATCACCTTTGATAAGACTCGCTCCGCATTGCACTCTTTCGCTCTACCGCCAAACAATGAGTCCGTCAAAATGTCAAATGATCAAAAGAACGGCAAAACGGATTTAATACTCAGCGCTTGGATATTAAGCGCAAACTCTAAATGTGGGAAAGGAAAGCTGAGGAATCTATGGCGCAAGCTAATTTGACAGTTCACTTAATGCTAAATCAGAGTTCGCTAACTGTTGGACCCAAAAACTATGCTTGCGGCCATTTTTATAATCTGGTCCTGCTTTACGCAATTCAATGATTTCTTTGCGTGCGCGCCTTTGGCGTTCTTTTAAAGCGTCAATGCGGCTGTCTGCTGTAACGCGCTTGAGCCACTTTTGTTCTATGATGTGGGCTTTCAAGCGCCCATTATTTCTTTGGTCGGAATAAACCAGCTCTTCATCGGGTTCGATCTTAAATAAATCCCGTAATTCCGTTGTATCAAACACTATGAAACCCTTAGCATAAGCTTTTTCCCCGATAGGTATTTCTTCGTCTTCGACTAACAGTAAGACTCCATTATCAGATAATAAGGATGTCACCGAGCCATGGGCTCCAAACATGTTGAGCCAGTCTTTCGGGTCAATTTCGTGTAGAACATTACACATGACAATAACGTCGAAATACTTTTTTGAAAACTTTGTTGTGAGGTCGCTAATTTTAGTGAAATGGCGCTCTTTACTGTCCTGATAAGCGGCAGATATCACTTTTTTGCAAGTATCTGCATCATCTAGATATTCGTCGAAAGCCACGTAATCTACCGTATTGGCTAAATCATTTGTATCCGCAGTAAGACTCTCTAAAAGCCGTCCTTTACCTGCTCCATAGTCCAGTAGTCGAAGTGACCTTGGGGCGATAGTTTTTTGGATTTCTGTAATGTGATTTTGAATTTGTTTGGTTTGATCGTCCTTTTCTTGAGCGCCTACGACCGCTGGCGGCTTTAAGCATTCGGCGGCATATCTGTTCATCGCATAAACACTTGGCAGTGACGTAAAGTCTCGAAGTTTCTGAACGCGTTCGTCGCCACCAATTAAATTATTCAAAACGCTTTCTGGCGTGTTTCCAGCATAGTTTACTTTACCATCTTCCACAAAGAGTAGAGTTGCATCGTCGAAATAAGATAAAATCGGAAGAGAGTGGGTCGCAATCCAAATTTGACAATTTGGAGCGGCGTCTATGATAGAGCTAATCATATCAATGGATGCTTCGGGATGAAGATGATTTTCTGGCTCATCAATGGTAATCACTAAATTATCTAAGGATGCACCTTGTGAGTGTATTTGTACACATAGTTGTAGTATTATAATTTGACCATTCGACAAATTAGCCATTGGTATTTCTTTTCCGAAAAGTATGGGATCGCCATCTTGATTACGGTCTAAACTTGTACCAAGGAATTTTTGTATGAGTTTGTTTAAAGATTGATATGCGTTCTTTGCTAGACTAATATCTGTCCTGGAAAAATTAGAATTTGGGTGTGTTACATTAAAAGCGCGGGTTTGGATTTTTTTTAAATAAATGAGTGTTCCATTTTCTAATCCTGCGATTCCAAGACGTTTCACTTCTTCAAAATTTCTATCTGCTTCTGCGGGGCGATTTTGTTTATAGTCAACTATTGTGGTGCTTTTTGGGACTAACGCCACGATGTTTGTGCCTTCACTGAAGGTCTCATCTGTCTCAATATATTTCCAATGTATATTTCTTTTGTACTGGCCTACTCTGATTTTTTTTGTATGATTTCATTTTCTAATGTATCTATCTGTTTATCGTAATGTTCGATTCTTTCGGTATGTGTCATTGAGACAAATCTATTAGGATGGCTAATTTTTTGTGGAGAATAATTACTTCTCTGTCGTTCCAGTAGTGTCAGTTCTTGTTGATCTTGAGCTATTAGTTTTTCTAATTCATCAATCATTTCTTGTGCTTGTTGAATTTGCTCTGCATGTGGTTTTTTTTGGACATAGTCTGTGATTAAATCTAGAATTCGTGTTTTCCCTGAGCCATTTTTACCAGCTAGAAACACTACTTTTTCTAAACGTTCTAATTTTATATTCTCCAAACCTAACTGATTTTCTGTTTTGAGGATGTCGATGGCATTTATTTTCATTAATATTCCTAATTCCTTTGAATCTTGAACTGAAGAGTTTGTAACTGTTTAACGCGTAAATTTCCATTACCAAGTGTATATCCAGAGTACATGGTTTTACATAATCATCTTAGCATTTTTTATAGGTAGGCTATTCAGTCAACCCGTTTTTGACATTTCACCGCCTACCGATATCATCACCCAAAAAAGGGGATGTTATGATAAGCAAGATGTCGCGGCGGGTTTTTTTGGGCGGAACGCAAGTGGCGATGGGGCTTGCCGTGGATAAAAACAAAGCGCCTGTCATCCCGGACAAGGCGCGCAGCGACGCTGATCCGGGACCTCGAGAGGCAGAGAGCGGCCCTGTGTTGAGCGAGGCCCCGGATCAAGTCCGGGGTGACAGAGTTGGGGGTCTGGGTGACAGTAGAGGAGAGATTAAGAAGCCGGACGAAGTCGCTATTTTTGATTATATTTACGGCGTTCTGCATTGCCCGGCGTACCGGGAGACCTATGCCGAGTTTCTCAAGATTGATTTTCCGCGTATTCCTTACCCTGATGGACCGGGCATGTTTTGGGATATCTCCGCCAAAGGCGCGGCTCTGCGTAAGCTGCATTTGATGGACCCTGCCGCCATTGGCCCGGCTCCGTTCCCGTTTGAAGGCGAAGGCGATCCGGTGGTCGTAAAACCCGTGTTTGAGCCCAGTTCAGTCATCCCGGACAAGGCGCGCAGCGACGCTGAACCGGGACCTCGAGAGACAGGGGAAGATCGCGCGTTATTGGGCGAGGCCCCGGATCAAGTCCGGGGTGACAGGCAGGGGGTCCGGGGAGACACGCATGGAGATCGGGGATGCACTCAGGGAGATCGGGATGACACGGTTATTGATGTCGGCACTGTGGCCATTAGCAAAACTCACTATTTTTCAAATGTGCCGCGTACCGCGTGGGAGTTTTACATTGGCGGCTATCAGCCCGCGCAGAAATGGCTCAAAGACCGTAAGGGGCGCGCGCTCGAATTTGCCGATATCCAGCATTATCAAAACATCATCAAAATCCTGATGGAAACCGACCGGATTATGAAAACTATCACACTGGACGTCTAGGTTTTCATATTTGCTGCGTTGTATGCAAAGCGGGCACGCACAATATGAACGTCACATGAAAACGGGGTTGGGCGTATGTTCACGCAGGCGGGGCTAAGAATAGGGTTAATGACCCGATAAGATGCCTTCGTAACAACGCGGCGGCGTCGCTATTTTTGGAGGCTGGTTATGACGTGGTATATGAGATTTTATGTTTGCGTCGGATTTTTCGCGCTTGCGATTTTAATGGCCTCGGCGCTCGCGCCGAGCGCCGAGGCCGCCACGTGCGCTAATGTGCGCTGCGCGTCTGGTTCCTGCATTGATACGCCGGGCGGGCCAGTGTGTCAGGCCAATCGGTTGACCTGCGCAAGTACATTATGCGTTCAAGGCACCACATGTGTGGAGACGGCGCGCGGGCCGACGTGTCAGGCCAATACGAGCCCGCCGAAAATGTCGCCGCCTTATGGTCACACAAACCCGCCATCAGGCCCTTATGTGCATCCGCGTCCGGAAAACCGGCCATATGTACGTCCGCAGCCTCGTCCTTATGTGCGTCCCCACGTTCAACCCCGCCCTAGCAGCAGTGCGCAATCCTGCCGCTTGGTTCGGACGTCGCAATATGGTCAAAGTTTCTACCGCCGCATCTGTGAGCCTATCCGCTCTTATGCGCCGCGTCGTCCTTACACGCCGCCGAAAACTTATTACGGACAACGCCCTGTTCCTATTCCAATCCCGCGTCCGGATGCTGTCTGCCCGCAAATTTACGCGCCCGTTTGCGCGCAAAAACAAGTGCAGTGCTTCCGCGCGCCGTGCCCGCCTGTCAAACAAACCTTTGGCAATAGCTGCGAAGCGGGCAATGCGGGTTATACGATTATCCAAAATGGAACCTGCCGATAATACGACGTTTTCTTCATTGAATAGTGATACGCCAGCCCTTATATAATAAGGGGCTGGCTTGCCAGATATGACGATAAACGCGCATGTAATAAACGGACTGGACCCGGGGGCGGTACCCGGCGGCTCCACCACAAGAACACATTCTCCTGCTTTTTTAGGGACGTGTGTTTTTCTGATGGGGCCGAAATAGGATCGACAGACGTCTAAAGATGTTAGCTTTCGTTCGGATAGGTATCGTTAAATGCCTAATTTCAGTAATTGCAAATGACAATTCAACTGAAGAGTTTGCCCTAGCTGCGTAAGCAGTTCGAGCATCTCGCTTTTAACTCCTAACCCTTCAGACGGTTAGGCGGGCTTCGGGGGTAGCTGGCAACAGAAACCCCCACTTTTCCTTAATTTATCCACCCGCTTAGAAGTTGCTCTTTGGCAAGGTGTGTGAGCACCGCGATGTGATCCGCGTCGGCGTTTAGGCAAGGCACCATAGAGAAGTTCTCTCCGCCAGCCTCTAGGAATGTCTCGCGCGCTTCCATGTCAATTTCCTCAAGCGTTTCAAGGCAGTCCGCCGCAAAGCCCGGAGTAATCACGCTGATATTTTTCACGCCGTCTTTGGCGAGCTGTTCCAGTGTTTTATCCGTATAGGGCGTTAGCCATTTTTTGGGCCCAAAACGCGACTGGAAGGTCAGGCGAATATCAAGGTCGGGTAGGGCTTCGGCCAGAAGTTTTGTCGTAGTCTCGCATTCTAGTGGGTAGGGGTCGCCCTTGTCTGCGTAGCTTTGCGGAAGACCGTGGAAAGACGCCAAAATGACATTAGGCGTCCAGCCTTGCTTACCTATCTGGGTTTGCAGGGAGCGCGCCAGCGCCGCGATATAGGCCGGGTCTGTATGGTAATCGCGCAAGAACCGCAGCTCGGGCACATTGGGGCGCTTCTTGAGGGCTTTGGCCACGCCGTCATAGACAGAGGCTGTGGTGGCTCCAGCAAATTGCGGATAGAGTGGGAGCACGGCAATGCGCGTACAGCCCATGGCCATCAGCCGATCAAAGCCAAGCCCAATGGACGGGTTACCGTACCGCATAGCAACATCAACGATAACGTTCTCGCCCAAGATAGTCTGAACTGCGCCCGCTTGCTCCCGCGTAATCCGCACCAAAGGGGCCTCGGTGCCCAGCTTAACATCACCCTCGGGTAAATGCCAAATTTTGGCATAATTCCGCGCTGAGCGGCCCGGGCGTACCCGCAAGATAATACCGTGTAATATCGGGCACCATAGCCAGCGGTTGGTATCGATAACCCGGTAATCATGTAAAAACTCAAATAGGTACGTGCGCACGTCCTTGGCGGTCGGTGCATCGGGCGAGCCTAAATTGACAAGGAGAAGACCGCATTTTTCGCTCATAATGATACCCTTTGACGCGTAAGGCGCATAAATTGGCCTCCCGAGTGTAAGCCCGACTTGACGGCAGATTAACTATGTTTACCAATAGACCTAACATTCTAGATTTAAATAGAAATAGGGGAAAACTCTTAATGCGCAATGTTCTTCTTGTCGCGGCCAGTGCCGCAGTTATAGGCCTAGCGGCCTGCTCACAACCCGCAACTGATGCGCCCGCGTCTAAACCCGCTCAAACGGATGCCCCCTCATCGCAAACTGTGAAAGCAGATGCTCCGGCGACCCTGCAGGAAGCCAAAGAGTTTTTAGCCGCTGCTGAAAAAGAGGTTACAGAACTCTCTGAATATGCGGGCCGGGTTTACTGGATCAACGCAAATTTCATTACGGATGACACAGATGCACTCGCAGCCAAAGTCGGCGCAGAAGGCGCGCTGTTATCGACACGCCTCGCCAATCAAGCCAAACGGTTTAATGATTTAACCTTACCGCCGGACATGGCGCGCAAGATGGACGGCCTCAAACGCGGTAGTGATTTCCCGGCACCGGAAAAGCCCGGCGCCGCAAAAGAGCTATCCAAGATCATGACCGACTTGAATTCCAAATACGGAAAAGGGAAGTTTAAATATAAATCTAAAGACCCCCAATTTGCTTCACTTTATGAGACCTACCCTGACGGTGTTCTGCCGCTCGGCGCGCTCTCGGACATTATCGCAAAATCACGTGACCCCAAGGAACTTAAAGCTGTATGGGAAGCGTGGCGTCAAGTCTCGCCGCCGATGAAGGCCGACTATGCCCGCATGGTCGAAATTATCAATGAAGGCGCAAAAGAGCTCGGCTATGCGGATGCCGGGAATCTTTGGCGGGCAGGTTACGATATGCCTGCGGATGATTTTACCAAAGAAGCCGACCGCCTTTGGGGACAGGTCAAACCGCTATATGATCAACTTCATTGTTATGTTCGCTCGGAACTGAATGAGCAATATGGCGACGAGGTTGCGCCGCTGGATCAGCCTATCCGGGCGGATTTGCTGGGTAATATGTGGGGGCAATCCTGGGGCAATATATACGATATGGTACAGCCCGAAGGCGTTGAAGCGGGTGTTGATGTCACGCAGCTTCTGGAAGATGCGGGCTGGGATGAAAAGAAAATGGTCGAAATTGGCGAGCAATTTTTCACGTCGCTCGGTTTCGCTGAACTGCCCGAAACATTTTGGAATCGCTCACTGTTCCTTAAACCCAAAGACCGCGATGTGGTCTGCCATGCGTCCGCGTGGGATATCGACAATCTGGATGATATCCGCATCAAAATGTGCATCAAGAAAGATGGCGAAGATTTCGTGACAATACATCACGAACTGGGTCACAATTTCTATCAACGCGCCTATAAGAACCAATCTATCTTCTATAAGGACGGCGCGAATGACGGCTTCCACGAAGCCATTGGCGATATGATTGCGCTGTCGATTACGCCCGATTATCTGGTCAAAGTTGGTTTACTCGACGAAAAAGATATCCCAAGCGCAAACGCGGACTTGGACATGCTGATGCGCCAAGCCATGGACAAGGTCGCGTTCCTACCGTTTGGCCTGATGGTCGACCAATGGCGCTGGAAGGTCTTTAGCGGCGAATATGCACCTGAGGATTACAACAAAGGTTGGTGGGAACTTCGCGAAAAATATCAGGGCCTTCGGGCACCGGGGGATCGCCCCGCAAATGCCTTTGATCCGGGCGCGAAATATCACATTCCGGGTAATACGCCTTACATGCGTTATTTCCTCGCGCATATTTTGCAGTTTCAGTTCCACAAAGCGGCATGTGATATGGCCGGACATGCAGGACCGCTGCACCAGTGCTCAATCTATGGCAACAAAGAGGTGGGTGAGCGTTTTAACGCCATGATGGAGATGGGCTCATCCAAGCCATGGCCCGACGCGCTGGAGGCCTTTACCGGCACCCGCGACATGGACGGCTCTGCGATCCTAGAGTATTTCCAACCCGTGATGGCACATTTGGAAAAAGAGAACGCGGGAAAAACCTGCGGCTGGTAAGTTTGCAGTCAGATTTATAAAGGAAAGCGCGGCTTTGACCGCGCTTTTTTATGGGCTGTCATTCCGGGCTCGACCCGGAATGAGAGTGATTATTTTTTATCGTCCACCGGGACAAGTTTTAGATGCAGCTCTTTGAGTTGCGCGGGATCAGCCGCGCCCGGAGCGTTCATCATCAAGTCTTGCGCTTGGCCGTTCATGGGGAACAAGATCACTTCGCGGATATTTTGAGCGCCCGCCAGCAGCATGACGATGCGGTCAACACCCGGAGCGATCCCGCCGTGGGGCGGCGCGCCGTGTTTAAACGCGTTGATCATGCCCGCAAATTTGTCATCGACCACTTCGGGGCCGTAACCCGCGATTTCAAAAGCTTTGTACATCGTATCAGGTTTGTGGTTTCGGATCGCGCCCGAAGAAAGTTCAACACCGTTACAGACAATGTCATATTGATAGGCGAGAATATCGAGTTGTTTTTCAACGGTATCGGCGGTCTCTAAAACGTCCATTCCGCCTTGTGGCATAGAGAACGGGTTGTGCGAAAAATCGACCTTTTTATTATCTTCGTCCCATTCATACATCGGGAAATCGACAATCCAGCAAAAGCGAAAGACGCTCTCGTCAATGAGGTCAAGTTGCTTGGCAATCTCGTTACGCGCCGCGCCCGCGAGTTTGTAAGCGTCGCCGGATTTGCCCGCAGAGAAAAAGACACCATCGCCTGACTCAAGGCCCATATGATCTAGGAGCGCCTTCAGGTGTGCAGGGTCAAAGTTTTTAAGCACAGGGTCTTGTGATTTCACGCCGCCTTCGTCGCCTTCAGACAGACGCGCATAGCCAAGGCCAGGGGCTTGCATTTCTTTTTTGGCCCACTTATCGAAATTATCGAAGAATTTCCGAGATTGCGTGGCCGCAGCTTTCGGAGCAGGGATAGCGATAACTTTGCCGCCGCCTTTGGTGATTTTGGCAAAAATACCAAAGCCGGTTTTCGACTCGTCTGTGAAAAACTCTGACACATCCGACAGCTCAAACGGAATACGCAGATCCGGTTTGTCCGAGCCATATTTTTCCATCGATTCTTTATACGGAATACGCGCAAACGGTGTTTCAACTGTGCGCTCGCCCGCGAATTCTTCAAATACGCCCGCCATGACAGGCTCAATGGCATTGAAAACGTCTTCTTGGGTGACAAAGCTCATCTCGATATCGAGTTGATAGAACTCACCCGGGGAGCGGTCGGCGCGGGCATCTTCGTCGCGGAAACAGGGCGCGATTTGGAAGTATCTATCAAACCCTGCCACCATGATAAGCTGTTTAAATTGCTGCGGCGCTTGCGGTAGAGCGTAAAACTGTCCGGGGTTCAGGCGTGAAGGCACCAAGAAGTCCCGCGCGCCTTCCGGCGAACTGGCTGTTAAGATCGGCGTTTGAAACTCAGTAAAGCCTCCGTCAATCATGCGGCGGCGAAGGGAGTTGATAATCTGTCCGCGCATGATGATGTTTTTGTGCAAAGTCTCGCGGCGCAGATCAAGATAACGGTGCTTGAGACGAATT
This sequence comes from uncultured Caulobacterales bacterium, assembly GCA_964352785.1. Taxonomy (GTDB): domain Bacteria; phylum Pseudomonadota; class Alphaproteobacteria; order Caulobacterales; family Maricaulaceae; genus JACOMS01. The sequence continues at coordinate 132,997 of CAYGTI010000007.1, read as the reverse complement.
TCTTCGGGATAATCTGCCTCGCCTTGAACGGGAAGCGGAAGCGGATCAGCGGGACTTTCGATAATGAGCTCATCTGCGCGTAGTTCAATCTCTCCAGTAGCCATTTTGGGGTTCACGGCTTCAGCGTCGCGCGCCAAAACTTGACCCGTGACAGTGATGACTGTTTCTTTGGTCGCGCGTTTAATGTCTTCGTAAAAGGCTGCAACGGGATAAACCACAACTTGCGAAATACCGTAATGGTCGCGCAATTCTACGAACAAGGCATTTGCGTGCTCACGTTTATTATGGATCCATCCGGATAATTTGACGGTTTCCCCGGCATGGGCTGCGCGAAGCTGCCCGCAAGTATGAGTACGATAAGCGTGCATCATAAGCTCCTTAAATTCTGAATTGGGGCCATACCCCATGGCTGATTTTAGTCAAGAGTGAAGGGGATTTCTGTGAGAGCTCTCTCAACCGAATGTTTAACACGGTTCATGCATAAATCGGTATATTGTCACAGCCTTAGAAAAGTTTACAAAACGCTAGACTCTTTGCTTTAACCGGGGGCGCAAATCAGCCATAGATTGCGTCCATGACCTCACCACTTTCACTCGATAATATTTCCAAAAGCTTCGCGGGAAAGCCCGCTGTGAAAGATGTGTCTTTCACAGTCAGCCCTGGTGAAATCATCGGCTTTCTTGGCCCTAACGGTGCGGGCAAAACGACGACGCTACGTATGGCGCTGGGCTTGATCAAGCCTGATACGGGCTCAGTGTCGCTCTTTGGCCAAGCTCCCGGCCCGCATGCCTTTGGCCGCATCGGGTTTTTACCTGAAGAACGGGGTCTTTATAAAAAGCAAACCGCCCGCGAATCTGTGGCGCATATGGCGCGCCTTAATGGTTTGCACGGGCGGGAGGCTTTTCGTTTGGCGGACGAGCTTTTGATTAAATACGGTTTGAGCGAAGCCCGGCGCAAGAAGAACAAAGACATGTCCAAGGGCATGGCGCAGAAAGTACAGCTCTTGGCCGCGATCGCTCATGACCCTGAATTTTATATTCTGGACGAGCCTTTCTCAGGCCTTGACCCTGTTAATCAGCAAGTGCTCGAAAATATGGTGCGCGAGATCGCGGAGCGCGGCCGCACGATCATTTTCTCGACCCATGTCATGGAACATGCCGAGCGGCTTTGTGACCGTATTATCCTGATGTCCGGCGGGGAGAAAGTCTTTGACGGCTCGACAGAGGCTGCATTGGCCAAAGCGCCCCGGCGGTTGGTTGTTGGGTCAGAGGATGAGAGCTTGACGGGCGTGATGGAAGGTTTTGCCAAGACGCTGGAGCGCCGCAAGGACGGGACGTTGTCGATTGTCCTTAATGACGGGGCTGATACGCAAACCATCCTCGAAGCCTGCGTGAGCCGTAAGATTAAACTGAGCCGCTTTGAGCCGAAAAATCCGACCCTGCACGAAGCTTTCGTGGCCATGGTTGGGCAGGACGCCGCTGAAAAAATGAAGGCTGAACAATGAAAATTCCTTCTGTGAATATGCGCCGTGTCTATCTGATCGCGCGCCGGGATTTTCTCGGTTATATCAAGACATGGGGGTTTTGGATTTCCTTTTTCATGCCGTTTATTTTTGGCGGCCTCGGCTTTTTTGCCGCCACGCTCGATTTTGATGTTGAGCCTATTCGCTATGAGGTCATTTTAGATGAAACGGGCGATCATAAAGCCGGTATTATAGACATATTTGTTGCGCAAAATGCTCCGCCGCAAATCCCGGAGGGCATGCTGCCAGATAATGTTGTCATGCCTGAAGTCACCTCCTCGGGTAAAACAGTTTTCCTCGAGCCGCCTGCACAAACCATGGAGGCCCTGCAAGCCTATTTGAAAGGTGATGCAAGAGCGGATCACAAAGGAGACAGCGTAAAACTTTCCGGTGTTTTGCACATTTATGAGCGCGATGCAGCGCTGAATGTCAATTATTGGTCGCCCAACATTAACAGTGATTTGGTCAAGGATGCGGCCAAACGTTACTTTAGAGACCGCGCCACACGGAATTATCTTTCAAGTGGGGGCCTGACGCCCGAGGGGCTGGCGGATGCGCGCAAAGAGCGTGTATCAATCAATGCATTTGATCCCACCAAAGCGGCAACGGGAGATGTCTCCAGTCAAGCCGTCACGATTACTGACCGTATTCCGTTTATGGTGGCCGTAATACTTGCCGGAATTTTATGGCTGACGGTCTTTTCCGGTTCTTATATGTTGCTCACCTCAATGTTGGAAGAGAAGCTCAACAAATTGATGGAAATGATGCTGGCCTCGACGCGGTTTTCAGAAATTTTGCTTGGCAAGCTAATCGGTGTGGCTGCATTGACGCTTGCTGCGATGGCACCTTATCTGTTGACGGGCGCGGCCTTTGTCGTCTGGTTGATGTTTAACGGTGACCCCGAAGTTGCGGCGGGACTGACCCAAGCGTTTACGCCGAAGCTCGTGATCTTCTTTATCATTTTCCTGATTTTGGGGTATATCTTTTACGGCTCGCTATTCATTGCACTCGGCGCGCTGGCCGAGTCGATGCAGGACGCGCAAACGTTAACAACGCCGATCATGTTGGTGCTGACATCTTGCGTTTTAGTTGTACCCTTAGGGCTAAATTCACCGGACTCGCCTCTTTTGACGTTTGCTGCTTGGTTCCCGATTAGCACGCCGTTTGCATCAATTGCACGCTTGCCATCTGATCCGCCGTGGTGGGAACTCACTTTGTCGGCGTTCTTTTTATTCATTGTGTCCATAGGCGTTATTTGGATCGCAGGACGTATTTTCCAGTACGGGGTACTGTCGGGCGCAGGCGTTAAAGGCGTCAAAGATTGGTTCATGCGCGTGATTTTTCGCCGCAAGCCCGCTTAGTGACTTTGAGGTCTAACGCGCCTATATAAGGGGTATGAGCGATACACAAAACCCGTCTGAGCTAGCCCGCCGCGCCATATTTGACGCGGCTTTGAAGCATGTGCCGTTTGAAGGCTGGACATCAAAAAGCTTACGACTTGCGGTGAGGGACGCCAAACTTCCTGACGGCGCTGAAGAGCTGTATTTCCCCGGCGGCGCGCTTGAGCTTATCCGCTATTGGTCTGGCCTCATGGATGACCAAACCGCCGCGTATCTGGCGGAGCTTGATCTTCCGTCCATGCGCATACGTGATAAAGTCACAGCTGGGGTTTTAGCGCGTCTTGAGGCTATCGGCCCGCACGAAGAAGCCGCGCGCCGCGCGCTCTCGCGTTTGTCACTTCCCGGCAGCGCCGCGCAAGCCGCCGCGCAGCTGTGGGCCAGTGCAGATACGATTTGGCGGGCAATTGGTGATACCAGCACGGACAGTAATTATTACTCCAAACGCGCTATTCTGTCTGGCGTTATTGGCACGTCGCTTTTATCGTGGCTGTCTGACGGCGAAATGGACAAAGCAGATGCGCGGGCATTCCTAGACGCGCGCATTCAAAATGTGATGTCGTTTGAGAAAGCAAAGTGGGACTTCAAAAAGCGTACAGAGGATTTTCCTAATCCAGCAGAGGTACTCGGACGCTTACGTTATGGGACGCACCGCAGACGCCGTAGAGCACGCTAAAGCAAGTTGGGCGGATAGCCGCGCCAGCGTTTGACCGTTTTCATGACAAGCGAAGACTGAATACGGCTGACGTGCGGCAGAGATGAGATTGTGCGGCGATAGAGCCGTTCATAATCCTTGGTGTTGGGCGCGGCGACTTTGATCAGGTAATCTGCATTTCCTGTCATCAAATGACATTCCAAAACTTCGGGTCGCGCAAGGGCTGCTTTTTCGAAGGCCGACAGGATTGCTTCTGACTGACCCTCAAGGGTGACTTCCACATAGAACGTCATATTATAGCCAAGCTTCTCTCCGTTCAGGCGCGCAGCGTAACGCTCAATAATGCCCCGGTCTTCGAGCAGGCCGATGCGGCGATGACACGCCGAGGTCGAGAGGCCGACTATGTCGGCTGTCTCTGAAATCGGTCTGCGGCAATTGTCTTGCAGGGCGACAAGTATTTTACGGTCAATGGCATCAATCATAGTAAAATTTCCGAATATATTAAATAATATAGATCATTTATACGAATAATATAATAAATAACAATCAAATTGATAAAACAATCATCTTGGTTTTTGCTACATACGCCGCAAAGCAAGGGAGGATTATCATGCTTATCGGTGTACCCAAGGAAATCAAAAATCATGAATACCGCGTTGGCCTAACGCCGGAAAGCGTGGCCGAACTTGTTCAAATGGATCAAAGCGTGCTCGTCGAAAAAGGTGCTGGGGACGGTATTGGCGCATCTGACGAGGCCTATGTCGGTGCAGGCGCGCAGATTGTTGATACGGCGGCTGAGGTCTTTGCTCGCGCAGAGATGGTTATCAAAGTCAAAGAGCCACAAGCCGCTGAGCGCGCAATGCTTCGCTCTGGCCAAATTCTTTACACATATCTGCACCTGGCTCCGGACCCTGAGCAGACACATGACCTGATTAATTCAGGGGCTGTGTGCATTGCTTATGAAACTGTTACGGACGCGAATGGCGGATTGCCACTCCTTAAACCCATGAGCCAAGTTGCAGGCCGTTTATCGATTCAGGTCGGCGCAGCAGCCTTACAGAAAAACGGCGGCGGGCGGGGCGTTTTACTCGGCGGCGTTCCTGGCGTGGCCCCTGCCAAAGTGATCATTATTGGCGGCGGTGATGTTGGTTTTAACGCGGCGCAAATGGCCGTAGGCCTCCAAGCTGACGTGACTATTTTAGAGCGCTCCAATACAGTTATGGAGCGTCTGTCCTATCATTTCGGCTCGCGTGCCAAAGTGGTTCGCTCGACGCCAGCCGTACTAGAAGAACTTTTAAAGACTGCGGATATGGTTATCGGCGCTGTGTTGGTTCACGGCGCGGCTGCGCCAAAAGTGGTTACGCGTGATATGCTCAAAATTATGCTAGACGGCAGTGTGCTCGTTGACGTAGCCATTGACCAAGGCGGGTGTTTTGAGACCTCCAAAGCGACGACGCATGATGCTCCGACCTATGTGGTGGACGGTGTTGTGCATTATTGCGTCGCCAATATGCCGGGCGCAGTGGCGCGCACGTCCACTTACGCGCTGAACGCAGCGACGCTGGGTCACGCGAAAAATATTGCGCGCCTGGGTTGGAAAAAGGCTCTCAAATCTGATCCGCATCTTCTCGCCGGACTGAATGTTTGTAATGGCAAGCTGACTTACGCCGCCGTGGGCGAAGCGCTAGGGATTGAGACTGTCGCGCCCAAGAGCTGCTTGTAAGAGAGCAGTCTGTAGAAGCTAACGAAACGCGCCTTTGCGGTAAAGTTTCCAAGCTAAAACAGGCGACCACAATAGAGGGTGACGGCGCTGCGAGGCCGTCACTTCGATGGTCACGCCGGAGTGGCGCGAGAGCTTGCGCAGTACATAATCCAAACCACCGTCAAATGTTGCCGCGCTGTTAAGGACGCGGATGCCGCCGAGCGGCTTGCCCAAGAGACGGCGCATGAACCATTTTAATTGGCAGTGTAGCCGCGTGAGCGCCGATGCTTGCGGGAAAGTATACAAACTTTGCTTATTGGGCGGGCCGTATAAAACGCCGAGGATATTGGTATAGCGAGCGGCGTATTTTTCAACGATCTCTACCGAGCGGCCTTCGGAACTCTCAGGCCTTAGTTCTGTGCGGTAACTTTCCCGAAATCCGCGCGCCCAAAAATTTGTAGACGAAACAGGGCCTTCAAAGAGAGGCGCTGTCTGTGCGGCCATGTGCCGGACAGCCCTCGCACGGGCACTGAACAGCCGCGCTTCGACGTCTTGGCTCACTGGGAATAAAATAATACAAGGCTGGGAAAATCGGCCCCACGTCATCGACAGAAGCGCGCGCGGGCTACACCTGTTTTCAAAGGCTTTGATGGACATGAGCGAGTATTTACAGGTCGTCAGTACTCCGTCCGCGTGCCCCATTTCGTGGTAATAAACGGCGGGCGGGATCAACGCGTTTAATGCGGCGCGGATCGGGTTTTTATGGGTTTTGCGGTAGCCATCGACGATTACATAGAAATCCAGCATTTTTTCCGGATCGTCCATATCGCGCAGGGAAGAGCCGTAATAGATGAAAGCTAAAACCCGGCCGGGATGCCGGGCGGATATGTCCTCGCACACGGTTTTAACCCGCGCGCTTGCCGTCATTTGTTCGCGTTTCAGGATATTAATCAGCGGGTCTGTCATGCGATGAAGCTCACGGGCTGCGTTGCGCGAAGCGTTAACTCGCCGTGAGGGAGCTTAACGGGTTCTCCGTCAAGCACGGCAGGCCCGGAATAGACATAATCCAGAACGTCAGCCGTAAAGCTCTCAAATCCATCTTTTGATCGGTTTTGGTTTTTCCGGCCCATCCATATGGTGACGGCGTTTTGCAAAAGTCGCCGCGCGTCTGCCCGCGCGTAAGTTAAACGAAGCGGCCCGCTGCCCGCGCCCCAAAAGGGGTCAAGACCGAGCATTAAGCCGGGTAGGGTCGTCACGATGCTGGCCAGATGCGTCTCGTCTATGCGGGTTTGCGTTTGGTTACCCGAAACATGCAGTTTTATCGGGGAAGGTGGCATCATATCATTACGGATTTTTTCAGACCCTGCCACGCCGCGTAGGATAGTTGCGGCCACAGCCGCCGCGCCGCCAACGCCGCGGTCATACATTTTGGTGACGCAATATTCTGTGGCAGTTGGAATGCCGCCCGTCGAGAAAAGAAAACCGAATTGCGGCGGCGCGCCTTTGATATCCAGCTCAAGCAGCGGCGTTTCATAACGTTTTCCGTCTCCGGTTTTAATAAGGGCTTCAACTTGCGCAGGCGCGGCGCGGCGAAGCCCGATATTACGCGAGACTTGGTTGGTCATACCGCCCGGTAGTAGCGTAAATTGCGGAAAGGTTTTAAAGGCGGCGCGTTGCTGCAAAAAGGCGGTCATTACCCCGTGCACGGTGCCGTCTCCGCCCTCGATAAACACCCATTTGCAGCCGGACTGTGCGGCGCGTGACACCAAGTCCGCAATGTCTGAAAAATCGGCGACGCTGATAACATCCGTTGCGGCATGAGGAGACACCCCTTTGAGCACGGAGCCTTTGGTTTTAACGGCTTGGCTCTGCTCATTGACGATAAAAAGTCTGTCCATCAGGAGGCTCCGCCGCCGAGGCTCTCGGTACGGATGCAAAGGAACGCCCCTAACAAGGCGAAGAGACAGAGCGGTAAGGCTATAGCGCTGCCAACAGCTATGCCGCCCGATGTGGCAAATGTCGCCATAGCGCCGTCAATAATTAAGAAAATGAATCCGAGTGTGATGCCGACTATCAGCGCTTTGTCGCCATTATCCTCGCGCCCTGTGCGCTGCATAATCGGTACCGCGCAGAGCAGTAGAATAAGCGCCGCCAAAGGACGGGTGATACGGTGCAAAAACCAGAACCCATAGGCAAAACGCGGTTTACTGCCGGAGTTTCCCCTTTCGCGAAAGTTCCGCATATCCCGGACTGATAAATCTCTGGGCTCAGCAGCGAGACGGGCAATCGAGGCCGGAGTTTGGTTGGTCTCCCACGGGATGGGATTGATCTCGCGCAGGGCCATGCGGGGCTCTCCGTTTGAGCCTTCAATGGGCAGGGTTTGCACGTTATACAGTGTCCAGCTTTTGCCGTCGAAAATAGCGCGGTCTGCCCACAACGCGGTTGACACAATGCCGTTCGCATCCCGGGTGAAGAGCTCAAGATTGGCAAGGGTATTCATGCCAAGGCGGGCGGAGACGCGCACGATTTTACCGCTATCTTCCATCCAAAGCGGGTTTTTCGGTGACACGCTTTTGATTTTATACTCACCAATACCCCACGCTTGCAGAGCGCGAACCGCAGGCGGCATAGCAAAGTTTATGACTGTTACAGATGCCGCGCTGGTCAGGATCACAATTGGGGCTAAAAGTGCAATTTGTTTGGGAACCGAGATGCCAAAACCCAGAAGGGCGACAAGTTCATGACTGCGGATTAGGCGCACAAAGACTAAGAGCATTGCAACGACCAGCGTAAACATAAAAATGCGATCAAAGATAACCGGAGCCCGGTATGCCATGTACCGGAACGTCTCTATGAAGTTTCCGCCCTCCGCTAGAATATCGCCTCCATTGGCAAGCGAGTCGAGCAGGCCAATAAGCACCAGAAAGCCAAACACCGTGGTCAACCATATGGTTAGAAAGCTTTTGGAGAGGTATGTGAGAAAACTCCACATTAGAAAGATTCAGCAAATTTTTTGCGAAAGTTCACGGCTTTATGTGTGATAAGTTCTGTGATGTGGGCAATGTAGAGCGAGATCGCTGTTAATGGCGGCTGGCTCATTTTGTAGGCACTTTTCCAAAAAACATAAACTGCAAAGGCGGCGGTTACGCCGATGATGGGCCAAATACCCATCCACGGCGCGACGAGACCATTTGCCCCCATGCTTTGTCCAAACTCAAGCGCTTTTTGCAAAGATACCAACAGCACAACGCCGATAAATATGCCTGCAGATGACGGGTTTCGCCCATAGTTTAGCCCAAATGGGACGGCGATGAATGGCAGGATAAGAAACAAAGCAGCGCGGGCGAGGCGCAGGTGAAGAGCAGCATTATTCACAGATGTTTCGATGTTGCCAAAAAACTCGCCTTTGCGGTTTTTAAACAGCTCAACAGAAGTCAGCTCGCGTTCATCCTCGCCGCGCACTCTGAAGTTTTTATGCGACGCTGCTCCGGCAATGTTGCTAGCTTCGAAGCTGAAATCACCGTCAAGCTGCCGGCTTTGCAGGATTTGATAAGTCTGTCCCGCAGCGAGCCTTAGGACAGGCTCATTGGTTTGCTCGCGAACGCTAAGCTGCCCCTCGGCAGCTGTTGTGATACGAACGCCTGCCGGAACGCCATCTTTGAACAGTTTTTCGTATATAAATATCGGGCCAATCGCATTGCCCGGTTTCTCCGTTCCGGCAAAAAAGGTACGGTTACCGACGGGCGTAAATGTTCCTTCGCGTAAGGCGGCCGTAAAGGATTGCTGTTTGATCATGTGCTCGACCTGCCGGTAATTATAACGGCCAATCGGCTGCATGTAGCCTTCGATGAAAAGCGACAAGCCGGCAAAAAATAGAGCAATAAGTAAAAACGGTTTCGTCATATGGAGCAGAGATATGCCTGCGCCCATGGCCGCCGTTATCTCACTGGAGCGGCTAAATCGATCTACTGTGATGATAACGCCGAGCAAAAGCGCCATCGGGACGGCAATCCCTAGATAGTGCGGTAGCAGGTTGACGATCATGGAGGTCGCATCGCTTGCCGGATTCACGGAGTTAGAAACGACTTCAAATATCCGCAGTAGGCGCTCAAGCAGCAGAACCGCAATCGCGAAAACAATCAGGCCACCAATATTGATGGCAGACCTTTTAAATAAATATTGGTTGAGACGGCCCATAGGGTTTTACGCGCAGTTGGTTTATTGTATTATTGACCGGGCGTGACACACTCATGCGAAGCTGGCAACCCAATGGGCGGTGTTTACGATATTTTGCTCTAAATTGAAGGTCTTTTTTGGGCCTGTGTGATCTATTAGATATACGTCTGTCTGTCATTTGAGTTGACGTTGCGGCGTAATATGGTCAGAAAACGCGCCTTATGTGAAGGGTGGAGAGTGTGTGACCGCGCCAAGTTTAAACATATTGAAAGTTGAGACCGACGCAGATAAAGCGGCGTTCATTGATTTTCCATACGATCTCTACCGGGGGGAGCCGCACTGGCGGCCGCCCTTGCGTATGGAGCGCACAGATCACATGTCGGAAAAAGCCAACCCGGCGCTCGTTGATTATGAGAGGGCTTGTTTCCTCGCACGGCGCGGCGGCGCGGTTGTCGGGCGGATTGCGGCCTTTATTAATCATGTGCATCTGAGGATCCACAATGACGGAGCCGGGCATTTTGGATTTTTTGACTGTATTGCCGATGATGATGTTGGTGAGGCATTGCTGAACACAGCCCAGAATTGGCTCAAACATAAAAATATGCAGCGCATGATCGGTCCGTCCCAATGGAGCGTAAATGATGAATGTGGACTCTTGGTTGACGGATTTGAGACGCCACCCGTCATGATGATGCCCTATGGCCGTTCTGATTATCAAAAAATGATCGAAGATTTTGGACTGACCAAAGCAGTGGATATGTATGCCTTTCAAGCTGATCTTCATGCCGGGTATCCCCGCCCGCGCCCAACACAAATGATGGTCAAGATGGCAGATAGAGACCCCAGCATTGTTGTGCGGCCCTTGCGAGCGGGCAAGTTTTTTGAAGAAGTCCGTTTGGTGATGGATATTTTCAACGATGCATGGTCAGAGAACTGGGGCTATATTCCATTTTCCGATGCACAGATCACGCATATGGCCAAAGACATTCGCCCGATTATTTTCAAAGAAGGTTTCTGGGTCGGGGAAATTGACGGTGAGGCTGTGGCCTATATTTGGATGATTCCCGATCTTAATTCCGCAGTTCATGATCTTGATGGAAAGCTGTTGCCGCTAGGATGGGCGAAGCTGCTGACTCGGCTTAAAGTCACAGGCGTAAAACAAGCCCGTATTCCACTGATGGGGTTGCGAAAATCCTATCACAATAACCGCAAAGGCCTCGCGCTTGTCGCCAAGCTCTGCGAGACCGTGTTTGAGGCCGGCCGTAAAAAGGGCTTCACCCATTGTGAACTCTCTTGGGTTCTAGAAGATAATCAAAGTATGGTGCGTATTTGCGAGCAGGCCAGCGCGAAAAAATACAAGACCTACCGGATGTATGAGAAAACCTTATGAACGTGTCTGTTTTGATACTGGCGGGCCAGCGCGAAGGCGTTGTTGACCTGCTGTGTGAGGAGGCAGGCGTAGAGCGAAAGGCGGTTATTCCGATCAATGGCCGCCCCATGATTGATTATGTTTTGCAGGCTCTTGATATGGGGGGGCTTGCAGCGCCTTACCATGTGAGTGGTTTTGATGCGGGTTATGATGCGCGCCTCGTGCAGTCCCCGAGCGCCCCTGGGCCTGCCGGAAGCGCGTTGGCCGCGCTGGAGGCGGGCATTAAGCTGCCGGTCTTGATGACGACCTGTGATCATCCGCTGCTAACGCCTGACATGATTACGTCCTTTATAGAACAATCCCAACAATCAGGCGCAGACGTTTGCGTAGGCCTTGCCGATAAGACGGTCATTCAGCCCGCTTACCCGCATGTGAAGCGGACGTATTTGACATTTAGTGACCGATCCGTTTCCGGGTGTAACTTGTTTTATATTGCCAACAACAAAGGCCTCGAAGCCATCAGGTTTTGGCGCCGCGCACAACATTTTCGCAAACGCCCAGTGCGTCTCGCCGCCAGTATCGGTTGGGGCGTATTGCTCAGTTACATCACAGGCCGCCTCTCGATGAACGGTGCGTTTCAATATGGCTCCAAGCGTCTCGGCATGACGGCTAAAGCTGTGATCCTGCCGTTTGCCGAAGCGGCAATTGATGTGGACAAACCGTCCGACAAGGTTCTGGTGGAGCAAATTTTACGCACCCGGGACTCATGAGCGCCGACCTTACCGTGACGTCAACACGCTCGGTGGGCAAACGCATCGCGGCTAATACAGGGCTTATGGTTGGGGCTAAAGCTCTCGGCGCGATTTTTGGTATCGGAACCTTGTGGATCGCCACCAAGGCACTGGACCCGGTTCTATTTGGAACAGTAATTTTCCTGCATGCCTATATGCTGTTTTTCTCAGAGGTCGCCACCTTTCAGAGTTGGCAATGCATTATCCGGTTTGGCACGGACGACGTAAAAAATAACGATGTAGACGGCCTAGCCCGGCTCATTAAGTTTGGTATCAGGTTGGACTTCATCTCTGTGGTTTTTGCTTACCTGGCCTCTGCGCTTTTGTTCGGGGTTTTCGTTTGGCTTGCGGCCCGTTTTCCAGGACTGGAGCCTAGACAAGGGCTCGATATTGCGACGCTGCGCGAATATGCTGCTTTGTATTGTCTTGTCATTTTTGCCCGGCAAATCGGTACGTCAATTGGTGTCTTCAGGCTTTTTGACAGGTTCACCATTCTCGCTATTGAGGCCTTAATTATGCCGGTCATCCGGTTTTGTGGATCGATTTATGCGGCGCAGGCCGGGTGGGGCATTGAAGGGTTTTTGGCCGTTTGGTTTTTGGCGTCATTGATTTCTTATGTGGGTCTTATATGTATGGCGATCGCGGAACTTGCCAAACGAAAGTTGATTCGCCCGGTCATCAAAGCCAAACAAAAATTCTTCCGGCCACGCCCCGGCCTCTGGCCCTTTGTCATCAAGTCAAATATCGACTCCACCTTGGACACAGGAACGATTCATTTGCCGCTGCTTTTGGTTATGGCGGTTTTCGGTGCAATGTGGGCGGGCGTGTATAAAATTGCGGACGATGTCGCTAAACTTATGTCCGAGGGGTTCAAGCTCTTGGATCAAGTGATATATCCCGAACTCGCCAAGCTCGTGGTGCATGGCGATGCCGGAAGAATTTGGCGGATTGTCATGCGCGCCGGAGCTATTCTTTTAAGTGTCGGCTTGCTGCTCTCGCTGATGATGTTTATTTTCGGGCCGTTCCTTATTGGAGGAGTTTTTGGGCCGGATTATGTTCAAGCGGCGGCTTTGACCTCGCTATTGGTGCCTGCAGCGGCGCTAACTGGAGTTATATCACCGCTTTACCCGATATTCTATGCCGCGAACCGGCCAGAGCGGGCAATTTATGTGCGCGGCGCAGCTTTGTTTGTTTATATAGCAAGTTTTTTACTTTTTAGTGCGACGATAGGTAGAATGGCACCGGGTTGGGCTAGTCTAACGGCGAACGGTTTTGCCGTGATAGCCGTCTTAATCACTGCGAAATGGACGCTTAATCTGACTATTGCTGACGAAAAGATTAAAGATCAGCCGGGCGGTTCCTGATTACAGGAATTTCTGTTAAACGCGCCGCCGGACTTATTGATGTGGGAGATATAAGGCGTGACCAAGCATGGACTTGCCGTTTTTGATTTAGATTACACGCTGACCCGGCGCGGGACGTGGGGGCGGTTTGTTTGGATGATGGTCAAGTTCCGACCTCACATTTGGTTGCCGCTTCTTCTCAGTGCCGGCTGGACTCAGTTTCTTTATAAGCGCGGGCGGCGTCCGCGTATCGATGTAAAAATGGCGATGATGAAGTGGGCCATGGTGGGGCTGCACCGTGAAAAACTTATTCTCAAAGCCCGGAGGTTTGCCAAACGCGAAGTTGAAAAAGGTCTACGCCCCGGCGGGTTGCGGGCCATCAAACGCCACCGCGAGGCGGGCGACCGCCTCATGATCGCCAGCGCCGCAGTTGATATTATTGTCGAGCCCATCGCCAAGTTGCTTGATATCCCCTATTATGTTGCAACCAATATGGCATGGAGCGAGGAGGGCTATCTCTTGCCGGAGTTTGCGTCCGAGAATTGCTACGGCGAGGAAAAACTTAACCGCGTTCGCGCCTTTATTGATGTCACGCCTGTTCTTAAGCACGATCATACGCCCGTGACTGTTTATTCTGATAGTCATTCGGATATCGATTTGATGCAGTTTTATGATTATGGCTTTGCTGTGCATCCTAGTCGCCGTCTCGGAGAGGCGGCAGCACATTTGGGTTTCAAGGTCGTTGATTGGTCATAACGCGATCAGCAAAATAAGCTGTGCTGCGCCACCTCGTCTCACATGACTTTTCAAATGTTCCGTACTATAGGAAACAAAATGGCTCTCAGCAGGCATATTAAGAGGCACATATGGCATCCGTCGTTGAAAAACCCGAACATCTGAAAAACCGCCGCCGCGCATTTGTGAAACGCAATGGCAAGAAACTTGTACGCAAAATCGCTAAGATACAATCATCCCAGTCTATGGTTCCTGATACGCCGCACATTTCCAATGAGCATTTCGATTTTCTTGAGGCGTTCGTTGAAAATTGGGAAATTATTCGCAGTGAAGCCCTGGAGGTTTTAAAGTTCCGGGACGCTATTCCGGGGTTTCAGGAAATTTCACCTGATCAATACAGGTTAGCCACAGAGCAAAATTGGAAAACATTCGTACTGTTCGGGTTTGGGCAGCGCTTGGAGAAAAACACGCAGCTCACGCCAAGAACTGCTGAATTGCTCGAAAAGGTGCCGCATTTGCAAACGGCCATGTTTTCAATCCTTGCGCCGGGCTATCATATTCCCGCGCACAAGGGAGTGACAAAGGGAATACTCCGCTCACATATCGGACTGATTATACCTAAAGACCGTGAAAAATGCCGGATCCGTGTCCATGACGTAATTACACCGTGGAAAGAGGGTGAAATTTTTGTCTTTGATGACACATATGAACACGAAGTTTGGAACGATACGGATGAAGAACGGGTCATTTTGCTGTTCGACTTTGATCGCCCTATGAAATTTTGGGGTCGTATCCTGAACACAACCTTCATCAACCTCATGAAGCTTTCGGCCTATTATAAAGACCCCAAGAAAAATCTAGAAGATGCCGAAGCGCGTCTTGAGGCGGCGATCCGCCAAAATAATGCCAATATGGAAAGTATGAGCTACCCTGCGGGTTAATCCGTCTGCTGTTTGAGGCTTTATGGCGTGAAGGCTTTGATTTCCGCGCATAAGCGTCCAGAGGCTTCTCTCCCGCTTGGTAATCGACGTGTTTCATCCAGACGCACGGCCTCACCGTCACTCCAAAGGCATATATCCGTAGGTTGAAGCGCGCCTATCTGACGGTCAAAAATCAAAATGCGGTGACGGGCATCCGGAGTATCAAAATCTATCAAAGCAAAGGCGTCCGGTTCTTCTGTGGGGTAGGGCAGATAAGACCGGGGCACCGCTGCGGCGAAGTTTTGGTGGGCTTTCTTCCATTCATAGATCGGAATATGCCGGATCGGCCGGGCCAGATAGGCTTCGGTGGAGCGACGCCCGCTATCTTGATCACCGGATAAGAGCCAATGCTGCTCGACGCCTAAGGCTTCACTGATTTTTGCGAGTGCATTTTTGCGCGGAATATGACTGCCGGTTTCCCAGTTTGCGACCGTGGGCTGCGAAACCCCCGCGACAGAGGCGAGGCGAGCTTGTGATAGCCCCAAATTTGTACGGGTTTCTTTAATGCGTGACTTCAGATTATTCATAGGCCCTCACTATAAGTAAAACTTATATAGCGCGATGAAGCGTTAGCAAGTATGAAAAACAGTCATTATTTACAAAACAGGCGTTAAATATGAAATACATGTAATATTTTGCTATAAATCATTCAACATGAACAAAAACTGAAACTTCTCTTATGGGGCGCATTACAAAAAATTTATTCGTAAAACTAATGATTTGACTTGAATTTATTTCAAGCAATCTTAAATTAAGCGTGGGTGGAAACATTTACTGCCGGATTCAGGGACGGATTTGGCGTTACTATTGAGGTCATTATGAAAAATGATTATTGCACACGAGAAGGCGCTGAGCGTCTGAAAACACAGATTGAAGCCTATTGGGCAGAACGTGGCCGCGACGTGACCATTGATTTGGTGCAAGCCGGATTTTTGCCGTCTATGCGTTCGGCGCGAACTGACGTCCGCTCCAACATGACTAACGGTGTCCCCACATATTCAAACGAGAATTTTGCCTAGCGGCGCAAATTAAGCCCTTATGTCTCGAATGGCAGAGGGCAACTCTCTGAACTGTTTTAAAACTCTATCTGCCCGCAACGTTGCGGGCGGTGTGTCTGCATAACCATACGCCATCAAAATGACGGGAACGCCTGCGTTTCGCGCCGCGCTCACATCAGGAAGCGCGTCGCCGACCATGATAATCCGTGAGGGATCACGGTGCGCGGCGGTTGCAAAAATATGATCGGCAGAGGGTTTGGATTTCACGCCGTCGCGAGAGCCGATCACGCGTTCAAAAAATACATCCATTTTCAAGGCTTTAATTAAAGGACGCGCGAGAAACCCCGGTTTGTTGGTGCAGACCGACAGGCGCGCACCTGAACTACGAAGCTCTCTGAGCGTTGTTAAAACCCCTGCAAACGGACGGCTGAGCTGGGCAATATCTTGGGCATAAATTCTCAAAAAATCAGCGAGTAATTCGTCCAATCGGGTTTCGCTTACATCTTGCCCGGCGCGCTCAAATGCTTCGCGGATCAGGGCTTTTGCGCCAAAACCGACACGGTCGCGAGCCTTTTTGTAGTCGGTTGGGCCAAGGCCGTCTTGGGCAATGACCGTATTGAGCACACGAACTAAATCCGGCGCGGTATCAACCAATGTGCCGTCCAAATCAAAACAGATCGATAGATTGTGAATATCTCTCATGAAAATCCCTCATTCGTACCGTGCATCTTGGCATATCTTGGGCTAGACACGCGCAGCATAACATCGCCGAATCGATGACGATACAAAAGGGCTAACATGAAAACCAAGCGCGCCGCTATTATTCTTGCCGCAGGTAAAAGCACCCGCATGAAGTCTGTGCGCTCCAAAGTCCTGCATCATGTCGGCGGGCGCAGCATGTTGTCATGGACGGCGGCCCTTGCGCGCTCAGTCGGTGTTGACCGCTTGATTTGCGTGGTCGGAGACATGAACGCCGATGTGCGCGCGGAGGCCGAAAGTCTGGGCCTTGATATCGCCGTGCAAGAGCCGCAGCACGGCACAGGCCATGCGGTGCTCTGCGCCAAAGAGGCGCTGGCGGGCTTTGAGGGCCATGTGGCTGTTCTGTATGCGGATACACCCCTTATTCAAGCGCAGACCCTGCAGTCCGTTTACGCGGCGCTTGAAAATGTTGCGGATGTTGCCGTGCTCGGTTTTGAGCCGGACGAGCCTGGAGCTTATGGCCGCCTGATCGAAGAAGGCGGAGAATTAATGGCTATTGTCGAGGCCAAAGAGGCGACGCCGCAGCAGTTGGCGGTGCGTCTCTGTAATAGCGGGGTGATTGCCGCCTCGACTACGGATATGTTCTTGGCGCTTGCCCGCGTGACAAATGACAATGCCAAAGGCGAGTTTTACCTGACGGATATCGTAGAGATACTTCGCGGTGATGGCCGCAAAGCCGCCGCCGTTCATGCGGACGCAATGGAAGTTCTTGGCGTGAATTCCCGTGTAGATTTGGCCGTGGCCGAGCAAGCTTTCCAAGACCGTATGCGCGCGCAAATGCTGGAGAGCGGGGTCACGCTGCGTGATCCGGCCACGACTTACTTTTCCTTTGATACAGACATTGCGGCGGACGCGGAAATTGGCGCAAATGTCGTATTTGGGCCGGGCGTCAGCATTGCCGCGCACTCGGTTGTTCATCCGTTTTGCCATATAGAAGGCGCGCAGATCGGGCAGGGCGTCCACATTGGCCCCTTTGCCCGCTTGCGACCCGGTACAGAAATGGGCGACGGCAGTAAGGCCGGAAATTTTGTTGAAACCAAAAAAGCCAAAGTCGGCAAAGGCAGCAAGCTTAACCATCTGTCTTATTTGGGTGATGCTATTATCGGCGAGAATGTCAATATTGGCGCAGGGACGATTACCTGTAACTATGACGGCTATTTCAAACACACCACGACGATTGAGGACGGTGCATTTATTGGGACCAACTCATCACTTGTCGCGCCGCTGACCATTGGTAAGGGGGCCTTTTTAGGCTCGGGCGGCGTGATCACAGATAACGTGCCGCCTGATGCGCTCGCGCTCGCGCGGGCGCCGCAATCCATCAAAGAGGGCTGGGCCAAGCGTTACCACGCAGCGCAGCAGAAACGTAAATCACAAAAAACAAAGACCTAGGATTATGAGCCAAGCTAAAGAAAACGCGGCGTTGGCCGCACTCGATTTTGTTGAAAACGGTATGACGCTGGGCCTCGGCTCCGGCTCGACCGCTGAGATTTTTATTGAAAAACTCGGCGAACGCGTGGCGGGCGGATTAAAAATCCAAGGCATTCCAACGTCTAAAAATACGGAAAAATGCGCGATTGAGAACGGTGTTCCGCTTGTAGATGTTGACAAAGTTAGCGGTATTCAACTCACAATAGACGGCGCGGACGAGGTTGATCCATTGTTTAACCTTATCAAAGGTGGCGGGGCATGTTTGCTGCGCGAGAAAATTATCGCTCATGCGTCCGATAGAATGATTGTGATTACCGACAATTCTAAAATTGTCGACAAGCTCGGCGCGTTTGCGCTCCCCATCGAAGTTGACCCGTTTGGGATGGCGCTGACGGCGGAGCAAATTTATGTCGCCCTTAAGGAATCCGGCTGCGAGGACGGCCAAACCGTTCTGCGGCAAAATAAAGACGGCTCCGGCCCTTTAATCACGGATGGCGGCCATTATATCCTGGATTGTAAATGCGGCGTGATCCCCAATCCCGGCGATACCGCGCATTTGTTGCAGCAAATACCGGGCGTTATGGAACATGGCCTCTTTATCGACCTTGCGGACGTTATTGTCGTCGGCGAGACCGATCATGCCCGGGTGATGGAGTTATCCCGTGAGTAAATTTGATTTTGATCTTTTCGTCATTGGCGCAGGTTCCGGCGGTGTGCGCTCGGCGCGCCTTGCCGCGCAGCTTGGAAAACGCGTGGGCGTTGCCGAAGAAAGCCGCCCGGGCGGCACCTGCGTTGTGCGTGGCTGCGTACCTAAGAAATTCCTTGTTTACGGTGCAGATTACGGGGATGCGATAAAAAAAGCTAAGGGCTATGGGTGGAACGCCGAGAATGTCACATTTGAATGGCCCGTTCTGCGAGACCATATTCAAACCGAAGTCTCGCGCCTCTCAGGGATTTACGCAGGTATCCTTGAGCGCAACGGGGCAACATTATTCGAAGAGCGCGCTGAATTTGTCGACGCGCATACGGTGCGTCTTAAAGATAGCGGCAAAGAAATTACCGCCGAGACCATCCTGATTGCCGTGGGCGGGCGTCCTTGGATGCCGGGCTTGAAAGGCGCAGAGCATGCCATTACCTCTGACGAAGCCTTTACGCTGCCCGCTCTGCCGGAGCGCATTTTGGTCGTCGGCGGCGGGTATATTGCCTGTGAGTTTGCGGGTATTTTCGCCGGGCTCGGCGTGAAAACCGTACAAGCCTACCGGGGTAATTCTTTGCTGAACGGGTTTGATTCTGATGTGCGCCGCGTGGTTGACGGGGTGCAGGACTTAAACGGGATTGATCTGCGCTTTGGAGTCTCGCCCAAAGAAATTAAAAAGGTCGGCGGCGGCTACAAAGTCACGTTTGATGACGGCTCGCAAATCGGCACGGATTTGGTGATGATGGCGACGGGCCGAAAGCCGCATACGCCGGGGCTCGGTCTGGAAAAGGCGGGCTTGAAGGTTGATGATCAAGGCGCGGTCGTGGTCGATAAATATTCACAATCATCTGTGAAAAATATTTATGCGGTGGGCGACGTCACCAACCGCGTGAACTTAACGCCCGTAGCCATCCGCGAGGGCGCGGCCTTTATCGAGACCGTGTTCAAAGACAACCCGTCCGCCTATGATCACAGCGATATCGCCAGCGCCGTCTTTACCCGCCCGCCTGTTGGTACGGTGGGCTTAGGCGAAGGCGAGGCCCGGAAAAAATACAAAGATATCATCGTATATGAGACAGATTTCCGCCCCATGGCGAACATCTTGTCGGGCTCGCAGCACCGCTACTACATGAAGGTGATCACGGCAGGTAAAAAAGAAAAAGTCGTCGGCGTTCACTTGGTTGGCGACTATGCGGGCGAGGTTATTCAGGCCGTGGGCATTGCCGTTAAAGCGGGGCTGACAAAGGCCGATTTCGACGCGACCTGCGCGGTTCATCCGACCATGTCCGAAGAGTTAGTCACGCTGTCCGCGCGCAAAGACTAGAAACAGAGTAAGAAAATGCACGATATAAAAGCCATACGCAAAAATCCGGAACTATTTGATAAGTTGTGGGCGAAGCGAAAGTTGGAACCCCAAACGGAAAACCTATTGAACCAGGATAAGCTCGTTCGTAAGGCAAAACTAATGGCTGAAGAGGCTAATGCTGCTCGAAAAAAGGCATCAAAGTTGGTCGGTCAGGCTATGGCTAAGGGTAATGTTGAAGAAGCAGAGCGTTTGAAAGCTGAAATTGCTGGTGCCAAAAATGTCGAAGAGGCTTTGGGGCCTCAAGTTGCTGCTGAAGAAGCCAAGTTACAAGATATGCTCGCGGGCATCCCGAACCTGCCGTTCGAAGATGTGCCGGAAGGCGAAGACGAGGACGATAATATTGAGCTCCATACATGGGGCGAGCCGCGCAAGTTTAATTTCGAGCCGAAAGCCCATGATGATCTGGGCACAGCGCTGGGCATGATGGACTTCGAAACCGCCGCGAAAATGAGCGGAGCCCGCTTTGTGGTTCTAAGCGGGAAATTGTCACGCCTAGACCGCGCGTTAGCCGCGCTGATGCTGGATATTCAGACGGAAGAGCATGGGTATACGGAGTGTACGCCTCCGTTAATGGTGCGTGATCATGCGCTGTTTGGTACCGGGCAATTACCCAAATTTGCCGATGATTTATATGAAGTTTATAGTGATTTTAGGCGGTCTACAGTAAGACACGAGGCCTTAAAAACTCAAAATGCACTTCTCGAAAAGAGCAATAGGTTCTTAGGCCAGCATAACTTAAACCTTGATAGATTTTTGAAAAATCAACTGGCACTCAATCGAGATATGTCTGAATTGGCCCCGATATTTACCGATTTGAGCGATCATTTTACTGATTTTAATGGTAGCTTTAAAGACTTTGAAAAACAGTTTGGGGAGCTTGTTCGGCGCTTCTCAGAGATGGAAAAAAGTAACGAGACTTTACAATATCTCATCCCAACTGCCGAGGTGTCCCTCACCAACATCGTGCGCGAATCCATCATTGATGCTGATTATCTTCCGCGGCGGTTTACGGCCCACACGCCGTGTTTCCGCTCCGAGGCGGGGTCTGCGGGGCGGGATACTAAGGGCATGATCCGCCAGCACCAATTTAACAAAGTTGAGCTTGTTTCCATCACCAAGCCCGAAGAGTCCGAGGCCGAGCATAAACGTATGCTGGGCTGCGCCGAGGAAGTCCTCAAGCGTCTTGAGCTGCCGTACCGCGTGGTTGAGCTGTGCACGGGTGATTTGGGGTTTGGCGCGCGCCGCACCTTTGACATCGAAGTTTGGCTCCCAAGCCAAGACACCTACCGCGAAATCTCGTCGATCTCCAATTGTGGAGATTTCCAAGCTCGCCGTATGAATGCGCGTTATAAACACGCGGAGAAAGACAACCGTTTCGTCCATACGCTGAACGGCTCCGGCCTTGCCGTGGGCCGCACATTGGTCGCGGTGCTGGAGAATTACCAAAACGCTGACGGCACGATTACAGTGCCCAAAGCGCTCGTCCCCTATATGGGCGGTGTCGAGATGATCGGTTAATTTTTTGCCTCTCCTTGGGGAGAGGTGATTGTGGGCGGGGACACACATTTG
This sequence comes from uncultured Caulobacterales bacterium, assembly GCA_964352785.1. Classification (GTDB taxonomy): domain Bacteria; phylum Pseudomonadota; class Alphaproteobacteria; order Caulobacterales; family Maricaulaceae; genus JACOMS01. Next base: position 111,507 of record CAYGTI010000007.1, on the reverse strand, counting down.
TCATCCCGGAATTTGCACTCGCAAATATCCGGGACCTCGACGTTATAAAAAGAGATGCCTTAATACGCCTCTCGAAACCCCGGCTCGGGGGCCGGGATGACACGACAGATCGCGGAGACTAATATGAGAATTCTACTGACAAATGATGACGGTGTGAGTGCTGACGGGCTCGCGGTGCTGCGCAAGATCGCCAATCAGCTCTCAGATGATGTGTGGATTGTGGCCCCGGATACGGAGCAATCGGCCGCCTCTCGCGGGGTGTCGCTGCACAACCCGGTCAAGCTGCGAAAGATCGAAGACAAAGTCTTTTCCGTCTCGGGTACGCCCACGGACAGCGTCATTGTCGCCCTGCGCGAAGTTATGGAGGATAACCCGCCTGACCTCATCCTGTCGGGCGTTAATCGCGGGCAGAACCTGGCCGAAGACGTTACCTTTTCGGGCACCATTGCGGGCGCGCTGCAGGGCATGCAAATGGGTATTCCGTCGATCGCGCTCTCGCTCGCGCGGGGGTTTCAAGGCGCGCGAAGCCTGCCGTGGGAGACCGCGGAGCATCACGGGCCGGGATTGATCAAAAAACTTGTCGATTTGGGCTGGCCGGAGAATGTGGTGCTGTCGATTAACTTTCCTGACACATCACCAGAGGGCGTTAAAGGCACAGTGATTGCGCGCCAAGGTCACCGGGATTTTCAGATGAGCGGCATAGATAAACGCGCCCATCCGCGCGGCGGGCATTATTTTTGGCTGACTTACGGCGCGGCGCGCTCTAACCCGCCGCAAGGCACGGACCTGCGCGCGATCTATGACGGTTATATTTCGGTCACGCCGCTGCACACAGACCTGACGCATTTCGACACGATGGGCGCGTTGCAGGAAGAATTCTCCGAGTAGCCCATGTTCGATCCGGGCTTGATGGATATGATTATGCGGTTGCGCAGCCGGGGCATATTCGAAACTTCCGTTTTGCGTGCCATTGAGACTGCGCCGCGCAAATATTTCGTCGGTGATGGTTTTTGGGATAAAGCTTATGAGGATAAATCCCTTCCCATCGCGTGCGGGCAGACTTTATCTGATCCGCAAACCGTGGCCATGATGACCCAAGCACTGGAGGCCGGGCCGGAGCATAAGCTGCTCGAAATCGGCACAGGCAGCGGCTATCATACGGCGGTGCTGTCGCGGATCGTCAAACGGGTTTACACAGTCGAGCGCTATCACCAACTTTTAAAAGACGCTGAGGCCCGGTTTCGTAAACTCGAATTTCACAATATCGTCACACGGCATGGTGATGGACGCTACGGCTGGAAAGGACAGGCGCCTTTTGACCGCATTATTATCACGTGCGGTGTAAAATCAGTGCCCAATAAATTGCTTGGTCAACTTGCGCCCGGGGGCGTACTTATCGCCGTGATCAAAGGGCAGTTAACCCGCATCACCCACGACAAAATCGTACCGGAGGAGACCGTCATCCTGCCGCTCGACTTGGCGCCCATCGAGACGGGCAAGTCCCATGTCCTCTGAACAGGCTGCCGCGCAGGGCTCGCATCCGGCTTTTCCTCTTTCCCCATTGCGACTCGGCGCTTGCAGGTTTAAGAGATTGGCCAAGATTTATCGTTTTTCAGGAGAATAATATGGCACGGGCAAAAATCGCACTTATCGGCGCAGGCATGATTGGCGGCACGCTAGCACATATCGCAGCACGCGAAGAGCTGGGTGATGTTGTCTTGTTTGATATTTTCGAAGGCACCGCCAAAGGTAAAGCGCTTGATTTGGCCGAAGCGTCGCCTGTGTTTGGCAAAGACAGCCACCTGAAAGGCACCAATGATTACGCTGATATAGCGGGCGCAGATGTGTGCATTATCACGGCAGGTTTCCCGCGCAAGCCCGGCATGGACCGTAAAGACCTTGTGGGTAAAAACCTTGGCGTGATCAAACAGGTCGCTGAAGGCATCAAAGAACACGCCCCGAAAGCGTTTGTTATTTGTATCACCAATCCTCTCGACGCCATGGTATGGGCGCTGCAGAAGTTCTCTGGCTTGCAGCCGCGCAAAGTTGTGGGCATGGCGGGCGTACTCGACAGTGCCCGTTTTCGCTGGTTTCTGGCCGAAGAATTTGGCTGCTCCGTACAAGACGTTCACGCCTCTGTGCTGGGCGGGCACGGCGATACAATGGTGCCGCTGACCCGTTATTCAACAGTCAACGGTGTGCCTCTACCTGATCTGATCAAAATGAAATGGACTACACAAGAGCGCATTGACGCGATTGTCGATCGCACCCGCAAGGGCGGCGGCGAAATCGTAGGTCTTCTCGGCAACGGCTCGGCCTTTTATGCGCCAGCCGAATCCGCTATTGAAATGGCGACATCTTACTTGCGCGATAAAAAACGTATTCTACCATGCGCGGTGCGTTTGTCCGGCCAAATCGCCGGTGTGCGCGGGCTCTATGTCGGTGCGCCGGCCATGATCGGTTCTCGCGGGATTGAAAAAGTCATGAATATCCGCCTCAAAGCGGATGAGCGTGAGATGTTTATGAAGTCCGTCGCGGCCGTCGAAAATATCATCGCAGAGTGCCAAGAAATGGAACCAGAACTGCGCGATTAAGCTAAGTAAAATTATGAATTATAGAAGCGGGGCCGAGGCTCCGCTTTTTTTATGCTTAACTTAAGGCCTGAAACTCTGTTATATTTCCCAAAAAACAAGAGGGAGAGAGTATGATTGAGGGAAGCCCAAGCCGGACGGCTTTGATGGTCGCGGCGATGCGGGCGCAGCATTATGAACACGCGCCGGAGCCGAAAATCTTGCGGGATAATCTGGCTATGACGCTGGCGGGTTTTGATAGCACCGAAGCTTTGGCCGCTACGATCGAGGCCTCCACACAGCAATTTTCGGCGCTCAGCGACAGGGCGACAGCCGAGCTTTTCCTGCGGCGTGTCTCGGACTCGGTCTGTATGCGCAGCCGCTTGGTTGAAAGCGAGATTAAACAGGGCCGCGGTCTCGGACTTGCGCAATTTGTTATTCTCGGCGCAGGGCTGGACTCAACCGCATATCGCGGGGGCGGCCTCACTGAAGGGCTATCCGTCTTTGAAGTGGATCACCCGGCCACGCAGGCCTGGAAGCAAGACCGCTTGAAAGAGAGCGGGATTATAATTCCTGATAATGTGACATTTGCAGCCTTTGATTTTGAGCATCAAACGCTTGCGGCTGCGCTGGAGACTGGCGGCGTTGACCGCGCTAAAGTGACTTTGTTTTCTTGGCTCGGTGTGCAGCCCTACCTCACGGACGAGACGGTAAAAGCCACCTTAAACGTTCTGGGAGACTTTCCGGCGGGCTCCGGCGTTGTGATGGATTTTGTTTCGCCTAAATATACAGCCAATAGCGATATGAACGCCAGCGGCCTTGCTGATTTGGAGGCGGTTGTCGCGCAAATGGGAGAGCCGTTTTTAAGCGCCTATTCACCTGAAGATTTGAAGAGCGCCCTGCAAGAGGCGGGCTTTGCTCTTGTTGAGTTGCCAACCGCAGCAGAATTGTCTGATAGGTTCCTTGACGGTCAAAGAGACGCTTATTCCATGCCTGATGAGGTCATATCGCTAGCATCCGCGCGGGTCGTTTAGGCGAGTTCTCCACATTTCGATAGCCGCCATGCGCGGTGATGAGTTGAAGCGCCGCGCAAATTCGGGCAGACCGCTCTCATGAGTTTGCTAACGAGAGTCCTGTCTGCTGGGGCGCGGCTGTTCGGGCCGCCGCCGGGCGCGGACGAGCACGGAGAACCGGGCCGCATTGAACAGGCGGGTGTCACTGCCGCGTTGATTGCGTTGGGGGCTAAAATGGCCAAGTCTGACGGCGTCGTCACAGTGGACGAGATCACCGCGTTTAAGAGCGTGTTTCAGGCTACCCCCGAAGACGATGCGATGATTGGTCAGTTTTTTGATCTCGCGCGTCAAACTACGCTAGGGTTTGAGCGCTATGCGGCCATCGTCGCCAAACGCTTTCGCGCGCAGCCCGCAGCGCTTGAAGATGTGCTGGACGGCTTGTTTCATATTGCGTTGGCGGATGGTATCGTTACAGATGATGAGCTTGAGTTTCTTAAAACTGTCGGCAATATTTTTGGCTTCTCTAAGCGCGAGTTTAAACGTATCAAGATCGCACATATGGGCCGCGAGGGTGACGACCCTTATTTGATCCTCGGGATTGACGAAGATGTCTCTGATGATGAGTTGAAACGCGCCTATCGCCGTATGGCCGCCTCAAACCATCCTGACCGTATGGCCGCGCGGGGGTTGCCGCAAGAACTGGTCGGTCTAGCTAATCACAAAATGGCGATGGTCAACAAAGCCTATGCGGACATTAAGCGTCAACGGGCTGAAAGCGCAGCCAAAGCCTGATTTTTAGTCCCTAACCACGGCTTACTGAATTTACATGAACGGGGTCTTGACCTTTGAGCGCGAAGCTACGACATTGAGCCTATGACACGCGCTTTTTATCTTTCCGGTCAGCCCGGCGTTTTTCGTAGCATTTTACGCACAGTCTTTGTCGCCTGCGCGGCTATTGGCGGGCTGTTTATCCTTGCGGCTTCTGCGGCGTTTGCGTTTTTTATTGCCGCTGGCATCGTCGTCTTAGGCGGTCTAACGTTTGCGTTTTTCTGGGCAAGAGCCAAGCTTTTCGGCCGCCCTTTTGGCCCGCAAGCACAGTTTGAAAAAGCACGTGCTGACATGGAAGCTGCGCTTGGACCGCAAGGCAGTCATATGCCCAAAGGCGATGGCCCGATTATAGACGCGCACCGTACCCCCGAAGGCTGGTCTGTCGACGATTAAGCCGGATTTGGCTTCAACCATCCTTTGTAAGATGCGATGAGCCCTGCAAAAGGCACGCGCATTGTCACGTCAAAATGGAAAACGCCGTTTGTTTCACTCTCATAACTCTCGCCCTTTGGTAAGAGCCAGTTCGGCATTGGGCATCCGAAAAATGACCAACGGCGCGGCGTAAAAACAAGGCGCGAGCCTTCCAGAGTAAGCGCCATGGCAATTTTAATAGGGCCAAAACGCTCTGTGATGAGATGCTTATTACGGCCTTTGCCCGGCTCAAGAAGACTTGAAAACCGGCGCCCGCCAAAATCCCGTGTCCAAACCTCACGCCCATTTTCCGGTTTTATCGTGATTATGAGGGGTGTTTTTCCGCTCTTAATAGTGATCCCGACGCAGGCGGCAATGATCCGCGCGAGCGGGTTTGCCCCTCGCTCAACCTCGGCCTCTCCCTGCCAAACGCAGTTTTCCAGAGGGCTGTGAAGCGCTTTAATCTTGGCAGGTAGCGGCTTGAAGGCATGCCCTAACACGGCTCTAAAAGATGAGGTATTGGGCTCGGTATTTTCACGTATGCCTGTGTAAATTGTTCGCGTTGCAAATAGAGTTTCATAATCATGAAGCTCCAGCGCTTGCGTGGCTGGCCGCGCCCCATATGCAGGACTTTCGCCCGCGTCCCATTTGCGCAGCAAGGCTTCAATGGCCATGGAGGGGATATAAGGGCCGTCATCGCCTTCGGCCAAGAGGTGCCATGATTTCACGCAAGGTTGGCCGTCTTTGATGCCGGACGCCTCGACAAACATGCCGCCGCGATGTTCGTCAAATTTCATGAGGTTCAGGATTTTATAAAACAGCGGTGAGAGAACGGCAAACGAGGGGAGCCCAAAGTGCGCGCGAACTTTGGCTAATAGATTGAGAATGCGGTGCAGGAATTCGGGCACCGGGCCTGCGCCCATCCATATATCCGTAATTGAGGGAATGCTGCGCGGCAGGACTTGTAAATCTGGTACATCCACAAGCGAGAACCGCAAATTACGAAGCGGTAGATAACCGGGCGGCGCGATCGTGTAGCGCAAGCTCTCAGTCAGGCCTTTTGCCGTGAACGCCTGCCCGGCGCGTATGAGTTTTACCGGTCCGCCTGCATAGCTGACTACGGCGCGCATCACGTTCAAACCAATTCCAGCGTAGGGCGAAGGCGCGATTCCGCCGGAGACTTTTAGCAGGCTCATATCTTTGCCAAGCTCGCGCAAAACGGCGGCGGTCAGCACCGGAAAACTACTGACGCCCGACAGCACGGTGACGTCTGCGGCTTTGGCCGCGATGTCATAGGCTGAAATACCAAAGACAAAATCTGCCGCATCGGCAAAATCAAAATAATGCACTTTGGCCGCAATACAGGCTTTGACAACAAAATAAGGATTATTCCCATAATCCTGAAATGGCCCGGATGCATCAACCACAAGATCAGGGCGGTGTATACTCAAAGCCTGCGCGATGTCCACGCGGTCAATTTTAGCAGGTTCAAAAGTTGCTAGACCGCTAACGTTCGCACAAAACTGCTCAGCCTTTTGCTGTGAGCGCCCGGCAATTAAAATATGGAGTTGCGGCATATCCGAAAGCAACGCCGCCAGCCGCCCGCCAAACACCCCATATCCGCCAAGGATTAGTATTTTCATCTGCTTAGTCCCAGATACCCCATAATGACGGCTATGGTGAGAAATATGATCCACGATTTATGGCGGCCTTTGCCGTAGATGATAGGAATGATTCCGCTGACCCCAAACAGTCCGGCGCACATCCAGTAAAAGCCTTGCGCGCCATTAGTTGGGTTAAAATATAGATAGACCATGAGCCCGGCAATAGCCCACCAAGCGAGGCTAGTGATGTGCCATGCAGCCCGCAGGGTTTGCCGCGCTGCAGTCTTGCTGCCCATAACCTTGGGCAGGTTATCAAGCGCTAGGATAGGCGTGATCAACCACTTTTCGCCTAGGTAAGAGTGAGCAGCTCCGATAAAAACGGTCAAAACAGCGGCAAGTAAAAGCATTACAAGAACCTTTCATCATGAAAACGTATGCGCTGATGAAACAGCGCGCCAAAAATTTTATGTTCAAGGCGAAGCGAAAACTCGAAATATCCGCCGCCTTGATCTATATGCCCAACAGTGAGATTTCCAGGGCTAGCCCATTCGGGTAGGTAAAACCTAAGTCGTCCTAAGCTGCAAAAGTAAAGGTTTGAACGAAACAAAAGGGCTTTATTGTCTACGGACAGGTCTAAAGTCATACCAATCCCGCCGCCGATATGTTCTTCGAGTCCTGTAGGTCCGGCAAAGCGTTTGGCGCTTTTAATGATCTGGGGACCGCTTTTGCTTTGCGCATACTGGCGTGTCCAAACCTGACCACCGCTGCGCTCTTCGTGGGTCACGATAACCCTAGCCGCCGCGCCGCTATTGCCGCGCTCCAGCGGCAGAGGGCTGCCCCAAACCCGCATTATCTGCGCTAGGGCCTGTCCCCATATGTTCATCTCTGTAGAGATAATTTTACCCCTATAGACGGCGCGGCTACCGCTGTGTGTCTGTTTAGAGAACCGGGCTTTGACTTGCGGCGGAAGCCTTTTCCAGTCTTGGGGCGAAAGTAGCCGCATAAACCGTAAATCCTCGTCGCGGTTATCATTCCCTGCGGCGGGACGAAAAAGGTGATTTGGGCGCGGCTTTTGTAACAGCATGGTGTTAGCTTTCTGGTGGCTTATCCTTTTTGCCGCCGACAAAATTCAAGAGCCCTACAACTTTGTCGCCCATGTGAATGAGGCGGTAGAGTGTACTTGTAGGGATCGATTGCATCTGTGTGTACCAACGGTCCATTGTCCCCGTGAATTCCTGCATGTTTTGGAGACGTCTTTTTTGCTCTGCGCTGACGCGCGGGTCATCTTTGGCGGCGTTCACGCAAAAGGTTAGGGTTTCAAGCGCCGGGTCGATTTCGCGTGCCTTGCGTTCTGCGGCGACACGCTTGGCAATTTCCCAGACATCTGTTTCGGCTTCGAAGTGATCACGGCGATCCCCTGCGATGGGTACGCGGCGGATAGTTTTTATACTCATCAGCTCTTTGAGCGAATTAGACACGTTTGAGCGCGCGACGCCCAATATGGCCGTTATATCTTCGGCGTTGAGAGGGCGCTCAGATATGTACAGCAAAGCGTGTATTTGCGCTACGGTGCGGTTAACGCCCCAAGTGCCGCCCATATCACCCCAGTGCAGGATAAAGCGCTGCACAGCGGTGGACATGTCTTCGAGTGGTTTAACATCATTATTGTTTGTAATTTCTGTCATAACAGAAATATGTGACAAAGAAGAGAGGAGTTCCAGTTGTCAAACTGACGCAGTTTTTTTTAAAATTTACGGTGAAGCCGTAGGAAGATCAGACCCGCAATAATGATCGAATGCACGTAAGCGCTGATGGGATCAAAAGCAGTCAGCATCCAGTGGGCCGCAACCAACGCCGCTGCGAAATAAGCAAACCTGTGAAGCTTGATCCAGTTCTCGCCCATACGCCGCACGGCGGCATTCCGGCTTGTGGCGGCGAGGGCGACAAGAATAAAAAAGGCGATCCATCCGGTTAGAATCTCAGGGTGTATACCTTCGGATATGATCCGTCCCGCATCCGCTTTTTTAACAAGATAGATCAAAAGATGAAGCGCCGCGTAGCCAAAGGAGGCGACGCCCAATGCGCGCCTGTATTTTAATATATTTCGGGTTAGGGTCGAAGACGGCAGAATGCGCCGCAGAGAGGTTGCAGCTAAAGCGGTGATAAGGAGCCAGACTGACACGTGTCCGCTCAGAGACAAGGCGGTGCCGTAACCAATATTATCAACGGCGTATTGATATAGAATCACAATGGCCGGGACGCAAAGCGCGATCCATACGGCATAAAGTGATCTTATTTTTCTCATATGTTAGTAATACTCATTCTCAAATATTGACCTGACCCTATAATTGACCTAAGAACGCCTCCAAAGCAAATTAAAAGAGGATTGCATGAAAAATTTACTCACAACGCTACTCATCTCCGGCACTATGGTTTTGGGCGCATGTGGCAACACATCTCCTGACACGGCTGATACTCGGGTCGATGATGTCGCCGAGGCCTCTATGGCCATTTCTTGGCCTGAACTGATTAATCCCAATACGGCCACGGCTGAACAGGTTACGGCTCTTCCCGGCTTACCGGCAGACGTTGCGGCGGCTCTTTTAGAGGCCCGCCCGTTCGCGGATATGCCTGCTTTTCATGGCTTTTTAAGCGCAAACTTGGATGCTGACGGCGTTGATGCGGTCTCCCGCATTATTTTCATGCCGATGGATTTGAACACAACACCCGAAGCGGACTTTATGCTTATTCCGGGTGTTGGTAAAAAAATGGCGCATGAATTCGAAGAATATCGCCCTTATGCAGACTGGGCGCAGTTTGAGCGCGAGATTGGTAAATATGTAGATGCCAACGAAGTGGCGCGTTTGCGCCGTTTCGTGACGCTCGGGGAGTGATTTAGCCCCGCTTTTTGTGCGATAAAGACCTTTAAATCCCTCTTGCGTTTTTTGGGCGGCTGGCTTAAAGAGCCGCTTGAATTTTAAAGATTCCCGCATCGCCGCCGTTTTGGCGGCGATTTTCGTAAAAAATTCGCGCGGGAGCAGGGCATAAGGCCCGATAGAAAAAGGACGAAAACCATGGCTGATATCTGTCTTGATGTGGTTGTAAGAGAAAATACAGGAACAGGCGAAGCCCGCGCGGTTCGCGACGGCGGCGGTATCCCGGCTGTGCTTTACGGCGGCGGTCAGGACTCGGTTGCGATTGCTGTTCGCAAGAACGAAGTTCTAAAGGCCATCAATACGGGCAACTTCCTCGCCAACATGATCGAAATATCCCACGATGGCAAAAAGCAAAAAGTCCTGACCAAGGACGTGCAGTTCCACCCAGTGACAGACATGCCTGTGCATGTAGATTTCTACCGTGTGAAAGAAAGCACAATCATCGAAGTTGAAGTCCCTGTTGTGTTTACGGGTGACGACGAAGCTCCAGGCATCAAGGCCGGCGGGACGCTCAACGTTGTGCGTTACTCGATCGAAGTGAAATGCCCGGCGGGATCAATCCCTGATAATATCACGGTTGATATTTCCGCCATGGACATCGGTGACAGCCTACACATTTCCGATGTGACGCTACCTGACAATGTAACACCGGCTATTGATGACCGCGACTTTACAATCGCGACAGTGGTCGCCTCTCGCGCCTCAACAGAAGCGGATAATGAAGACGGCGAAGCCGTTGATGTTGCTGATGTCCCTGCGACGGCGCAGACGTCTGACGACGAATCATAGGCTTATTGTCTTGGTTTCGGTCTCGCTCTGAACGCAGAGCACAGGAGGCTGACATGTTATTATGGGTAGGTTTGGGTAATCCCGGCGGGCAATATGCCGGGAACCGTCATAATATCGGTTTCATGGCCATTGACGCCATTGGCGACGATCACGGATTTACGGTGGCAAAGACCAAATTCAAAGGCGTGATCCGCGAAGGATCCGTGATGTCGGATGGCCGTCCGGTCAAAGTTTTGTTGCTCAAACCCATGACGTTCATGAACGAGTCGGGACAGTCTGTTCAGCAAGCGATGCAGTTTTACAAAATTCCTTTAGATAAAGTCACTGTCTTTCATGACGAGCTTGATCTTGATTTTGGAAAAGTCCGCTTAAAGGTTGGCGGCGGGATTGCCGGACATAATGGTCTGCGGTCCATCAAACAACATTGCGGGAATGAGTATCAACGCGTGCGTGTTGGCATCGATCATCCCGGACACAAAGACAAAGTCCACGACCATGTCTTGTCGGACTTTCGCAAAGACGAAATCAATATGCGTGATGATATTCTCAACGCGTTTGCGAAATATGCGGACTTACTGGCGGGCGGTCAGCCGGATTTATTTCAAACGCGGGTCAGTGAATACGTCAAATAATAGGCGGGGTTAGGAGTAAATCATGGGATTTAAATGCGGTATTGTTGGTCTGCCTAATGTTGGCAAATCAACTTTGTTTAACGCGCTGACGCAAACGGCGAGCGCGCAAGCGGCGAACTATCCGTTTTGCACCATTGAGCCCAATGTCGGCGATGTGGCCGTGCCGGAGCCGCGCCTCGACGCCATTGCGGAGATTGGCAAATCTGCAACGAAAATCCCGGCGCGTATGAACTTTGTTGATATTGCAGGCCTCGTCAAAGGCGCGTCCAAAGGCGAGGGGCTGGGTAATAAATTCCTCGCCAATATTCGCGAAACCGACGCGGTGCTCTATGTGCTGCGCTGTTTTGATGATGACGATATTACCCATGTTGATGGTCGTATTGATCCGCTCTCTGATATGGAAACGGTTGAGACGGAACTGATGCTGGCTGACCTTGAAAGCCTTGAGAAGCGCAAGTCCGGCCTTGAGAAAAAGATTAAGCAAAATGACAAAGAGGCCATTCAAACGATGCGCCTGATTGAGCAAGCGATTGCGGTCCTCGAAGAGGGCAAACCCGCCCGCATGGCTGACATTGACGGGGATGACCTGAAGGCTTGGGGCATGCTCCAACTGCTTACCTCCAAGCCCGTGCTGTATGTCGCCAATGTCGATGAGGACAGCGCGGCGGATGGTAATGCCTATTCCGAACGCGTTTTTGCCCGCGCCGCCCAGGAAGGCGCAGAAGCCGTTGTGATCTCCGCGCAGATCGAATCTGAATTGGCTTTGCTGGACGGCGAGGAGCGCGAAGAATATTTGGGCGCGATTGGCCTGTCCGAGCCGGGACTGAACCGTCTGATCCGTTCGGGCTATGATATGCTCGGCCTGAAAACCTATTTCACGGTTGGCCCTAAAGAAGCCCGCGCGTGGACGTTCCACGCGGGCTGGACCGCGCCGCAATGCGCTGGGGTCATCCACGGAGATTTCGAGCGCGGCTTCATCAAGGCCGAAACCACCGCCTATGATGATTACGTGTCGCTGGGCGGGGAGCAAGCCGCCAAAGAAGCCGGAAAAGTGCGCCAAGAAGGCAAAGATTATGTCGTCAAAGACGGCGATATCATGCTGTTTAAATTTAACGTTTAAAAGCGTGCGTCCGTACGGCTAAAGCGCGTCTGCCACCCATTCTTGTCATCCCGGACGTGATCCGGGATCTCGAAGTTATGGTTTCGATATCCCGCAAGCCTTTCGAGGCCCCGGATTAAATCCGGGGTGACAGCCAAGGGTAGAGGTGTAGCTTTTCCCCCTCATGTCATCCCGCAAAGCCGCAGGCTTATGCGGGAACTAGAGAGTTGGAGCGCTGCTTTTTAAATCAAGCCTGTCATCTTAAAGTCCCGCATCTACGGCTTTGCCTGCGTGCGGGATAACATGCATTGCCGATTGCCTAAAGAAGGCTCGTCAAAATTCCAGCGATCCAGTCCTTAAGTGCGGGCAGCGCCTCGGACACCCATTTGATAATCGTCGCGGCATGAGGCGTTACCCAATCAAGGAAGGCCCGCGCGGCCGCAGATATACCAATGGCCGATGTCAGTTTTCTCATGCCGGATAAAACGGGTCGCATGAAATTGCCAAATGTACGGCGGGTTTGTTCCGCTTGCATTCTGTCCATGATCCGGTTGTGAACCTCAATCTCGGATAGGTCGTGGACAATATCTGTGAGCTCAAGCACAGCCTCGCCTTGCACGATATTTTGCTCAATGGCGTCTTCAATAAGAGGCGTGATGTCGGCCAGCCCCGCCTGTTGGCTCTCCGTCTCCTGAGGACTGGGCGCGTTTTGCTCAACCGCCATGAGGCCCGCATCGCCGATCCTGAAATTATTAAAGGTTTCGACCACATCCCGGACAGCGTCTGCGGTCTCGGCGGAAAGGCGAGCTTGGCTGAATTCTTCGGTTCCGGCGATGCGGTCATGGGCGTCCAATACCCGCCGCAAATTATTCGCCCGCCGCCACACGCGCGGGACGCGGCCATCCTCGAGCGCGGCGGGGAGGGCGGCGGCAAGACCCCGCAAGGGCGCATGCGCGGGGCCAAGGGCGTTTTCGCCTTGGGTCAGCGCGCCGCTGACCGCATCTTTTAATTCCTCATACCACTCACGCTGCTCGGGCGTGGCGGTTAAGGCGAGGGACGACACTTGCGTGGACGAGACGATGTTATAATCCGGCGTCAGCTCAAACGTCTCCGCCGCTGCGTCCTGTTCCAGTTGACCCGCCCAATACTCATCAATGACCGCTTTGAGCTTGGCCAGATGTTCAGTGGGGTTTTCGTAAACCTCAGACGGGAAGGTCACGCGGCCATAAAGACCGTTTTCTGGATCAAAGATGTCTATCGCCTCAATCAAAGGGGCGCCGCGCAAACGGGCTTCGTACCAGTCCGTCCAGACGCTCCAATTTGGATCGAGCGATAAGAGGTTTTGGCGGAGTTCATCCCATTGGTCACTTAAATTATTGGGCGTCTTGCCGCCCGGCCAAAGGGGACTGCATGCGAGATCGTTCGCCGTGCCGCCAGCCGCGATGATGTCACTATCATATGTGATTGCAGCAGCAGCAGCAAAACCAGCAGTAGCATGAGCAGCATAAGCAGCAGCATGAGCAGCAGCAGCATGAGCAGCATAAGCAGCATCAGCAGCATCAGCAGCAGCATGAGCAGCAGCAGCATCAGCAGCATAAGCAGCAGCATCAGCAGCAGCATCAGCAGCATAAGCAGCAGTAGCATGAGCAGCAGCAGCATGAGCAGCATAAGCAGCAGTAGCAGCAGCAGCAGACAACTCCACAGCCCTGTCTGGATTAATGCCCGCAGACAGGGCTGTGGCCATAGCCCATAAAGAGGGCAAAATTATGGCGTCCGGTGAGCGTTTAAGGCGCGAGTCATGAAAAAGTTCGTGGAACGCCGGAACGGCTCGCAGGGCCGCCCGCGCCGCAAAGACAGCGATCACGTCCCGGGGTTGGCCCTCCAGCCACGCTCGAATCTCATCACGGGTTTTAAGCTCAGGCATATCCCCCGTTATCATAACCGCACGGGAGTGGGAAGGCGCAGCCTTTTGGGGCTTTAAACCGCACTAAATCAAGATATCAGGGGCATCTTGCAAATAGACATGTTAAGCACGCCCCGAAGGAGACTCACATGAAACTTGCCCTACTGTGCCGTAATGCTAAACTTTATTCCCACACCCGTCTTGTGGAGGCCGCAAAAGCGCGCGGTCATACGATGGACGTGATTGATCATTTACGCTGTGTGATAGATGTCGCCTCCGGCGAGCCGAAAGTTGTCTATAAAGGCGTGGAAGTCCCGCACTATGATGCGGTGATTCCGCGGATCGGCGCGTCTGTAACCTTTTACGGCACGGCGGTCTTGCGCCAGTTCGAGATGATGGGGGCTTATCCGGTCAACGAATCCGTGGCCATCACCCGCTCGCGCGACAAGCTGCGCAGCCTGCAATTGCTCAGCAAGCGAGGCATTGGACTGCCCCGCACGATTTTTGCCCATAAAACAAACCATTCCGGCGATGTCATCAAACGGCTGGGCGGCGCGCCCGTTGTGATTAAACTGATCGAAGGCACGCAAGGGATCGGCGTCATGCTCAGCGAAACCGACCGCGCCGCAGAGAGCGTGATCGAAGCCTTTGGCGGCGTTGGCAGCAATATCTTGGTGCAAGAGTTCATCAAAGAAGCCGGCGGCGAAGATGTGCGCTGCCTTGTCATCGGCGACAAGGTTGTGGCCGCGATGCTGCGCAAGGGGGCCGAGGGCGAGTTTCGCTCCAACCTTCACCGGGGCGGCTCGGCTACATCTATCAAAATTTCTCCTAAAGAGCGCGAGACGGCGGTGATGTCAGCCAAAGCCATGGGGCTGAATGTCTGCGGTGTTGATTTGCTGCGCTCCAGCCGAGGGCCTGTTGTGATGGAGGTCAATTCGTCCCCGGGCCTCGAAGGGATAGAGAACGCCACAAATATTGACGTTGCCGGAAAGATTATCGAATTTATCGAAAAAAATGCCAAACCCGGCAAAACGAAAACACGCGGCAAGGGATAGTGTGCGAAAGCCGTTTGAAATTGGCAATGCGGTCATAAAGCCGGGCACCCAAGGCCTCGCTCTCATCCCGCTGAGCCGCCTTGCTGATCATACGGAAATGACGCTCAAGGTCTTGGTTGTTCACGGCAAAAGACCGGGGCCGACCATGTTTGTCAGCGGCGCCATCCACGGGGACGAGATTATCGGGGTTGAGATTATCCGCCGTATTGCGCGCATGAAGACAATCTCTAAACTCAAAGGCACGTTGATCCTGATCCCGGTGGTCAACAGGTACGGGTTTTTGGGTATGTCGCGATATTTGCCGGATCGCCGCGATCTAAACCGCGTGTTTCCGGGCCATGAAAACGGCTCGCCCGCCTCGCAGCTCGCCTATACTTTTATGAACGAGATTGTTGCGAAATGCGATTTTGGCGTTGATTTGCATTCCGGCGCAATACACCGGGAAAACTTGCCGCAAATCAGAGCCGATCTAGACAATCCCATTGTCAAAGATATGGCCAAGGCGTTTGGCGCCTCGATTATGCTCAATTCGAATTTACGTGATGGGTCATTGCGCGAGGCTGCGCAAACAAAGGGTTGTCATATGCTGCTCTATGAGGCTGGAGAGGCTCTGCGGTTTGATGAGACCGCCGTGCGTATCGGCGTTAAAGGCGTTTTGGGCGTGATGCGAAATATTGGCATGCTGCGCAAATTAAAGCCGCCTAAACGCCAGATCACCCCGGTACAGCCCGCCTCCAGCCATTGGGTGCGCGCGCCGATCAGCGGCTTGATGCGCGCCGCGCACGGCCTTGGCGATGTCGTTAAAAAAGGAGCCGTCATCGCCAGCGTGGCGGGGCCTTTGGGCGAAATGGAGGCGGAAGTTTTGGCGAAATATTCCGGCGTCATCATCGGGCGTACAAACTTACCGATTGTGAACCGGGGCGATGCGCTGTTTCATGTCGCCCGCGTTGATGATCTCGAAGACGCGGAAACCGCCATCGAGAACCGTGTGCAAAATGCCGAAATGGACCCTCTGTTTGACGGCATCGAAATCGTCTAAGGCATAGGGTCTGGGCAGGCGTAGCCTTTTGGCGATTATTATCTCTATTGCGATTATTGCGGTCCTTGCCATCAGATTGGGTCTTGTCACCGCGCGGCCCGACATGCGCCTGACCGGGGCGATGCCGACGGGGGCGCGGAAATTCAGCCCGGTGTTGGCGTAACATCCGACAGTGATATTGATGCGTGGGTCAAGGCCAATGTGGAGAGTGCCTATCATCCCACGTCGACATGCCGGATGGGCGCTAAGTCTGATCCTTTGGCCGTAACAGATGCTGAGTGCCGGGTGATCGAGTTGGAGAATTTAAGGGTTGTGGACTCGCCGATCTTTCCCACCATTCCAAACGGAAACCTGAACGCGCCCACCATGATGGTGGCCGAGCGCACGGCTGATATTATCCTTGGGGCTCAGACCTAGGGTGAGCGGCGGCCTGCAATGACGGCGCTCAGCATTAAAACAAGCGCTCCGATGCCGGCCGCAGCCGCTATGATGAGGTTATAATCGTCCGTCGACAAGCGTGCGGCGACTAAAAACGCCAGTCCCCACACCGGAGCAAAGGTATAGGCGCGGTTGCCGTGTGTTTTGTGTATCATAAAGCTGATCCAAGCCAGCGCCGCCGCTAGCGTCAACACACATATAACGACGTCATCCATGCCAAATCCAAGCGGGCCGTGAACGCCTAGTTGCGCCCAGTTTAAAAACACAGCAATAGAGCACCACCCGGCCAGCAACGATAAAGGTATAAAGATGCCTATGCGCTCCGAGGTGGAAAATTCCGCTTTGCGGGGCGTCATTTTGACAACCGCCGCGCAAATCAAACTCATAGCCGGGATAAATACAATGGCCGTGCCCCATGCCGAGATGCGGGGCGGCGGAAAGGACGCCATATATCCCCACAGCGTAATCAGCGCGAAGCTACCCGCCGTCAGCCATCCTATATCTTTGAAAATCGCGCGGTCTTTGTTTTTGGGCAGCACTTGGATAATGCCATAAGCGATGCATCCCACAAAAATCGGAAACCAGATCGAAAAAGCAATCCCGGACGGCACTAATAGTGTGTTGTTAAACTCTGATTGCTCGGAAATAGAGCGGCCAACATCAAAAACTTGGGGGATAGACGACGAAATCCACATTGCCGGAGCCAAAACAAGGTTTAAAATTTGGCGAAGCGTATCCGCTCGAAATGTATGAGGGGGTCGGCTCATAATATGTCCTGCGTGTAGAATAAATATCGTTTGTGCGCCTCTTGGGCGGCGTGCTTATTTATATTATTCTTATGCAAAACTTACAAGCAGAACGTCCACCAGGTAGGTGTGGCATGATTTCAGAGTGCTTGACTCTCGGCGCGCTTTACGGGAACGTTATGCGTAAAATTATAAGGAGATTTATCCATGGGTATGACCGCAAAATTCAATATTAAAAAGACAAGCAGCCATTTGCTTATGGCCCTCTTGGCGTCTACCGCGATGGCCGCGTGTTCACCGTCCACGTCAACGCAAAGCGAGGCTCCCGCTGCCGTCTATTCTGCTGATGATATCGCGGCAGAAACCGCGCGGCTGAACGCTTGGTTTGAGCAAAAATTTGAAGAACAGCTCGCCTTTAGTCCCATAACGCAAACTTTTCTGGGCCGTAAAACGAATTACGGCCAAATAGATGACCTGTCCCAAGCCGCATCCGACACACAAATGGCCTGGCAAAAAGCCAGCGTCGAACAGATGAAAGCTGATTTTGATTATGATAAATTAACGCCCGACGCTAAAGTTTCATGGGACGTTTGGGAATATCAATATGACGCGGCGGCAGCCTCTGATGAATTTAGAACCAATGGTTATATTTTCGAACAAATGGGCGCGGTGCATACGCAGTTCCCGAGAATTCTAATTGCTGTGCACAAGGTCGAGACACTCTCTGATATGGAGGCCTATATTAGCCGCTTATCTCAGACTGGTCGGGCGATAAATCAGTTGATTGTCCTGTCTAAAACTAATGCGGCGGCGGGTGTTCGTCCGCCGCGCTTCTCGTTTGAATCCGTGATCGACTCAGCCAAAAAAATCATCACAGGCGCGCCGTTTGACGCGGGCGATGACAGCGCGATTTGGGCCGATGCTCAGAGCAAGATTGCGGCTTTGCTCGAACAGGAAGAGATCGACCAAGCCAAAGCTGACAGCCTCACGGCGGCAGCGCGCGCGGCGCTGACAGATGACTGGAAGCCAGCCTACGAGAACCTGATCGCGTGGCAAGAGGAAGATATTGTCAATACGCCCGAAATAGGGACAGGTGTTGGTGTTTTACCCAACGGTGAAGCTTACTATAATGAGCGTTTGGCAAATAATACGACGACGGCTTTAACTTCGGATGAGATTCACGACATCGGCTTGGCCGAGGTTGCCCGCCTACGCGCCGAGATGATCAAGGTCAAAGAACAGGTGGGCTTTGAGGGTGATTTGCAAGCCTTTTTCACGGAGCTACGCGACAATAAGGACGATCCGCGCTATTACTATCCGAACACCGATGAGGGCCGCCAAGCTTATATTGACGATTCAACCGCGGCAATTGACCGGATTAAAAAAGAACTACCGGATTATTTCGGTATATTGCCCAAAGCCGACCTTGAAGTGAAGCGCGTGGAAGCGTTCCGCGAGCAAGACGGCGCCGCCCAGCATTATAATTCAGGCACGCCTGACGGCTCTAGGGCCGGGGTATATTACGCCCACCTCTCGGACATGAAAGCCATGCCCAAGCGTGAACTTGAGGTGATTGCCTATCATGAAGGCTTGCCGGGGCATCACATGCAAATCTCCATCGCGCAGGAGCTAACCGGCGTGCCGACGTTCCGCACACAGGCCGGGTTTAATGCCTATTCCGAAGGCTGGGGGCTATATTCGGAATGGCTGGCGACAGAGTTTAACGGCACCTATGAGGATCCGTATTCCGAGTTTGGCCGGCTGGGTTCTGAAATTTGGCGGGCTATTCGTCTTGTTGTGGATACGGGCCTCCATGCGAAAGGCTGGACCGAAGACGAGGCCGTGGCCTATTTCAAAGAAAACTCGGCCATCACATCTGGGCAGGCAGTCTCTGAAGTGCGCCGCTACATGACGTGGCCCGGACAGGCGACAGGCTATAAAATCGGGATGATAAAAATCCAAGAACTACGCCGGGACGCGGAACAAGAGCTTGGCGACAAGTTTGATATTCGCGGATTTCACGATACAATCTTAGGCGGCGGCGCGATGCCGCTCTCTGTGCTTGAGCGCCGGGTAGACCAATGGGTCGCCGACGTTAAGGCGGCAGGTTAGACTCTCGGTTCAAAACTCTATCAGAAATCCCTTACGCCCGCAGCACATGCAGGTGTAAGGGGTTATCACTATCGGCGCACATCCAAGCTTTCATTCCCCATAGCGTATTCTACGTCTGAAATGCTGACGAGATTAAAGTCTCCCCGAATGGAGTGTTTTAGAGCGCTTGCAGCGGCGGCAAACTCAATATTATCCTGGCGTCCCATATCCGTGATCAGGCCGTGCAAAAGACCGACAGCGAAGGCGTCCCCGCCGCCGATACGGTCGACAATCCCGGCCACATTGTAAGGCCGCGATTCCCAGCGGTTTTCACGGGTTACAAGCTCGGCGGAAATCCGGTGATGATCCATCGTCAGGGTTTCACGCGTGGTTGCCGCGAGAGCGCGCAGTTCGGGAAATTCTTTGAGGGCGACAGCATAGGCCGCGCTGCGGTCTTTGATGTCTTGTCCCATCACGAGGCTAATGTCGCGCTCATTAATCAGCGCCAACGTGGCGTAACTGAGGATTTCCCGAATGATTTTGGGGCCGTCGCCCTTCCAGTTTTCCCAAAGATAAGCGCGGTAATTACCGTCAAAGGAGATTTTGACGCCTGCGGCTTTGGCGGCTTTCACGGCGCGCAAGGCGGACTTGGTGCCGTTCTCGCCAATGGCAGGCGTAATGCCGGACATGTGTAGCCACCCGGCCCCGTCAAGGACGTGCTGCCAATTAATGGCGTCAAAGTTTGCGGCGGCAAAGGCCGAGCCCTTTCTGTCATATTCGACGCGCGAAGGCCGCACCACAGCCCCGAAGCTCATGAAATATAGTCCCATGCGGCCCGGCGTTAGAACCACGGCGCTGGTATCGACATTATATTTTCGAAGCTCAGCCAGTGCAGCGCGGCCTAACACATTATCCGGCAGTATTGTCGCCATGACGCTGTGATGCCCGAACTGCGCCAGAGACACGGATACATTGGCCTCCGCGCCGCCCACATGAACGTTAAGCTTGCCCGTTTGTAAAAGCTGTTCGCCGTCAGGCGCCGCAAGGCGTAATAACACCTCACCAAAACATACGACTTTCTGTCCCATTCGCCTGCCCTTTTTGGGTAACGTTACAATAAATAGTTGCCGAGTAAAAGATGCTGCAGGTCTTTGTGAGTAGAGATAAAGGAGGGTGCCGCTAGGTGAAAGTTCATGGTATCAAAAATGAGCGCTGAGTAAAAGAAGCAACTTTTGGTTATCAACTAAACGGCCAATGTCCGCAGCGGATGCATGCCATCCACCATACCCATAAACGGGGGATATATAGAATAGCCCACAAGAGATTGTAATTCCAGCCACTGAATTGATCCAAGAGTACTTAATTATGGCGTAATAATGGAAAGGCTTTTACGCTGGGTACTTATTCTCTAGCCGCTTGAAGGGTTTCAATCGGGACAAAGTCAAAGTCAAAACCAAAATGCCGTGGCCCGATGAGCTCAATTCCTTTTTCGCTGCGCCATTGTGCGGGTGCCGGAATGCCGACCATTGCCACTTTTTCTCCAACAACATATCCGCCATATCCGACGCCCAATGTTGATTCACCTGTGTCGGGATCAAGATTATAGATGTAATCTGGGGATATTGCGTCGAGTTCGCCATCAATCCAGCCAACAATGTTCTCATTTTTGACATAGACTCTGTAGCGCCGTCCTTCATATTCATCAACGCCAGTGAACTCGGCTTCGACCCAATTAAAGCCGCGCTCTCCCCGTTCTTCGGACTTTGTCACGACCCCTTCGAAAAGTTTATAGCCGCCCGCAATGGTCACGAGCGCCGCGATGGGATCAACCCCGGCCTCTCGGGCCTCACGCACCGTGCGGCCATAAGTCTCCGCCTCTGATAAATTACCCTCGAGAACACCAAGGCTCAGCTGGTCTTTTGTCATGGGCGTCATTGTGATTGTCGCGTCGCCGCCGCTGGCAACCGCAATGGCCCGGCTGATATCTTCAACGCGGTATTCATCAATGGCATGTTTGACGATAATTTGGTCGCCCCAAGGCGTAATGATGGCCGTTGGTACCGAAGCGATACCGTTAATCCAGGGAATAGATTGCTGTACTTCTGGAACCGCACGGCCGGTAATCCCGCCGTCAAGTGTAGGAATGCCCATATCGGCTGAGAGTAAAAGTGCGGCGGCTGTGGCGCCCGCGGCTTCGGACCGGACAAGGGCGGTCACATCTTTGCCCATAAAATCACTGAAAAGCTCAATGACAGCTTTTCGAGGGTCCTCAATTTTCTCCAGCCCTTGCTTTGTGGTTCGGTCAATCACATGTTGCCACGGGCCGCCGCCGCCAATGCCTTGAACCGCGACAACCATACCGTCACTCGGGACAGCATCGACAGATATTGTTTGAAATACTTTACCATCTGAAAGCGCCGCTTTAACACTTTCAATAGACTCGCTTGGATCGCAATTCCGAGTTGACTGAATACATGACCCGACAAGGATATCTACGAGGTTTTGTTCCGTCAGGGTGCGTAATTCAGGCTCCGGTGATGGTGCGGCGCTGCAACTGGCCAAGCTCCAGAATGACATCGTAATCATGAGTGAAAGCCATTTAGTTTTGTGTTCTCGAATACGCATGTTTCGATCTCCAATGCCTGTCTTGTTTTTATAATATAGGTAAAATTAATGTTCTGTCATTTATTTTTATATCTAGTTTGCCTTTTATGTTGTTGCTCGAAGGCTGTTTTATAGACACAAACTAGCCAAAGAGCTTCATAAAATACATACCCTTCCACGTTTTTGATTTCGTAAAATATAGCCCTTTCAAAGGCTTACAAAAATAAAAACCTATTTGATCCTCGGCGCGGTTATTCGAGGTAGTGTGTGATCATGACAGATTCAGCCACGGCCTCACCCTATAGCGCCCCTCAGCGCGCCCGGCTCCCGCAGCCTTGTAAGGCGGCGGAAGCGGGGACATGGGCCGAGGATATGCTCTACCGTTTACTTTGTATACTATATGCCAAAGGCATTTTAAGCGCGGCGCGTTTCCGCCGGGTTATGCCTCTGAGGATGCGGCGCGCGGCTTATTTTTATCCAGACTTTCAGGTGCAAGGGTGCGCGCATTTGCGCGCCGCTGTGCAAAAGCAGAACGGCTGCATTCTGGGTGATTTCGAGCTGTATGATTTTTGTCAGGGTGCCGCGTTTTATAGCCCCGCGTCTTATGGCCCCGCGCCTTCGGGCTCGAGTTTTGCAGGTTCAAACACTATCGAATTGATGGGTTATGGCTACTGTCGCGCCATTCTTTGCCTCGCTGCTCAGCAGGTTTTAATTAAATTATCGATGGCATCTGTATCAATACGCGGGTCGCCTTAGTGCAATTCACGTTAATTCGGAATCGGAAATTGGGCTTTTTCACCCATTTTCCGATACCCTTTTAAGTATGATTAAACGTGAAATGCACTAATCGTCCGGATCGCCAAGCTCTATCCCCAGCTTCCCCGCCCGTATTTTCATCAACCCTCCATAAGCCCAGTGCAAAAGGAAAAAATTGAAAAACATAATGACAACCAGAACACCAATAACAACCGTCCACAGCATGAAGGAGTCTCTGGCCACTTCGGTTACGGCTTGCAGCCCGCCCGAGGCATAAGAAATGAGCGTAAAGACAAATTGAATACCCATATAAATAAGCAAACCGCCCCAAACAAGGCGGCGTTTTTCAAAAGCGGACGGCAGACGCGCTTCACGTTTGAGAAACTGTTCGGCGGCAAATATGGCCGCCGTGAACGGGACAATGAATTTGACGCCGTTTGCGCCGCCTTTACCGAAAAAAAGGTCCATAAAGACGATCAGGATCGACATAGCGATGACTGCCAAAGCATAGATGGTCAAATATCTTTGAAGGTCTGTAGGAGTTTGGGACATGAGGGTAAGTCTTTGTGAGGGTGTATTATTGGGTTGTCAATGCGGGGCTTATCCTTAGGCTACATCAATATTCATGATACCCTAGGAGATAAACATGATCGGCTACACCACCCTTGGCGTCAAAGACATGGCGCGCGCAAAATCTTTTTACGTCGACCTGCTCGCGGATCAAGGTGCAAAGCTTTTGATGGATATGGGCCGGATTGCCTTTGTCGGTAAATCTATGCGCGGGCCTATGGTGGCCCTTTGCGTGCCTTATAATGAAGAGGATCCCCACCCCGGAAATGGCGCGATGATCGCGTTTCCTGCGGGCTCTCAGGACGCGGCGGATAAAATGTATCACAAAGCCATTGCGCTGGGTGCCACCTGCGAAGGCAAACCGGGCTCGCGGATTGAAGGGAAATTTTACGGGGCCTATGTGCGCGACCCGGACGGCAATAAGCTTGCCTTTTACGACTTTAGCTAAGCTAAGAAATATCTTGCTGCGGTGCAGCCTTGAGTGCCGCAGTTCTCGTATCATTCACTCTTGGCGATTGTTAAGCCCTTGGTAACCCTTTGAGCGGTTAAGGGCTTACTTGCAACTTCAATTAACGATTTAGAAAAGCTTTGAAATTACTCCATAATTAAGGGTGTATTAAATGAAGCGAAAAGCGGCAGTTTTTTGTGCGTATCTATCAGTTATCGCGCTGACAGCTTCGTCTATGGCGCAAGCTCAAGTTGAGTCTATAACTCCTGAAGATTTTACCGTGCAGCCACAGAGCTCGGCTCCATTTTACACTACCGCACCGCTTGAATTCATTGTTTCTGAAATGTCGCCGATGTTGAATTTCAACTATGAAAAAACAGCGCTTCAAATGACATTCGCCCAAACCCAAGGTTATTTGCGCTATGCTTTAGGGAACGACGAAGATCGACGCAGGCAAGTTATTGAGCATTTTTCTAGCGTGTATGGCGACCCGGTTGAAAGTGCAGACGGCCAGCTTGTATGGAGGGTCAAAAACCCGCATGCGGGCATACCGCTGGACGGGTATGTTTTCGGAGACTTTGTTGTTATCCGGCTAGGGCAGGGTTTAAATGGAGGTTATACGTTCAAAGCGGACGCGCGCCAAACGGCTCAAGCTGACACGGTAAATCCGAACTCGGAGGGGCTTAATGCACTTCGAACCACGTCAGCCTCCAATGAGCCCGTGCTTGAGTTGGCGGTGACAAAAAAACCGCGCGCGCCTCAAGACTAAACTGCTTTGCGTTACCGCTATAAATTTACGGCGTCTGTGTCGGGCAATATATGCGTTTCCGTAAACGCCATGGCTTCCCAATCCAGATAATCTGGATCGCTCATTAATTCTGAAATATAGGTGTCGGCCCGAGTTGAGCGGGGCAGATCATAAGATGCAAAACGCGTTGCGGCGGGCGCATAAAACGCATCTGCGATAGACCAATTTCCAAACAAAAACGGGCCGTCATGGCGGCTCAGCAGATCACACCACAGCGCGTCCATTTTGGCCGCATCATCAAGACAAGCCCGGGGCATCGGCCCGGACGTGCGGCGGCGCAGGTTCATCGGGGCTTCGCGGCGCAGGGCTGCAAAACCCTCATGCATAGCTTTTGCGGCTTCGCGCGCCGCCGTTTTTTGCTCTGCGTCTTTGGGCCAAAGATTGGGCACGCATTTTGCGGCAAATTCCGAGATCGCCAAACTATCCGGTAAATTGTCTCCGTTAATATCCAGCACCGGGACTGTGCCCGCATCAGTCAGTGCGAGCAGCTTGTTCTTAAACCCCGGTACGTCCAAATCAATCATGACCGTTTCAAACGGCAACTCGGCCTTGGTCAGCACAAGCCAGGCGCGCAGCGACCAAGACGAGTAATTGTAATTTCCAATGTAGAGCGTTAGCGCTGATGTTTCTGTTGATGTCATAGCTAAAAGTCTTTCTGGTAATGCCACTTGTCAGGGTGGGTCACAAGGCGGCGGCGCGGGCCGGGGGTTTCAAGATCGCCGGTGTTATAAGCGCAATCGGGATGCCACAGAGTCGTAAAGCCCTTATTTGATCGTACAAATCGGGTTTCAAAAACTTCGTCTTCAATTGCAGCAATGTCTGCTAATGCTTCAGCCGCTGTGGAAAACTGCGAGAGTTCAAAAAGTGAGATATAAGTGGGCGGTACAATCGGCATGTTTGGGTTGGGTACATTGCGGATGATGTCTTTGGGTGAGGCCCATTGAAAATCATGTATCTCGCCCTCGTCGATTTGCACGGGTTCATCCGGTGCGGCGGCCAAATAAAACCGCGTTAAGAAACGGCGTTTTTCTTCAACCGGAGGAATCCAGAGTGAGAGACTTACCAAATCGTCAGGCTGGACTAAAAGCCCGGTTTCTTCTTTGGCCTCGCGGCACGCGGCCGCGCGGGAGCGCGTAGCGATACACTCCGTGTCTGGCGCGTCTGCGGGGTCGACCCGCCCACCCGGAAATACCCATGCGCCCCCAAAGGCTTTCAAGGCCCTATTACGGCGCAGCATCAGCGTTTGAAGCTCGCCTTTATAATCCCGTAAAAGGATAACGGTGGCTGCTGGTATAAGAGGCGAAGGAGCCGTTTTTGCACTTGCTTTCATCAGAAAAATTGTCGGTGAAAATGACGCACAAAACAAGCTCAAAAATATCAAAAATTGACTTGAAATCTGCGCGAGTCTGACTAGGTGAAGCCGTGTAATTTAAGGAGAATTTTATGCGTACTCATGTGCCAAATGTAACTTTTAAAACCCGCGTTCGCAATGATGCCCTCGAAGGCCCTAATCCGTTTGAGTGGAAAGACGTGACCAGCGATGACGTCTTCAAAGGTAAGCGCGTTGTTTTGTTTGCGCTGCCGGGTGCCTTCACGCCAACATGTTCAACCACACACCTTCCGGAATATGAACGCCTGTATAACGACTTCAAAGCCGAAGGCGTTGACGAGGTTGTGTGCTTGTCCGTTAATGATGCCTTTGTGATGTATCAGTGGGGGCTATCCCAAAACCGCGAAAATGTGATGCTATTACCTGATGGCTCCGGAGAGTTTTCCCGCAAGATGGGGATGCTCGTGAACAAAGACAATCTCGGCTTTGGATACCGTAGCTGGCGTTATTCGATGTTGGTCCAAGACGGCGAAATTGTAAAAATGTTTATCGAGGACGGTTATGAGGATAATTGCCCAACGGATCCGTTTACGGTTTCAGACGCCAACACTATGCTTGGTTATCTTAAGTCTGGCGAGATCGCGAAAGCGGCGTAGATCAAAAAATACCATGATACGGCGCATTATTCGCGCCGTATCATGCGCTCTGGGTAACGCCATTAACCATTTGCGAATAATGGGTTAATCCATATAATACGCCGATGCGTTGCCCCTTTTGTAATAGCGAAGACACTCAGGTCAAAGACAGCCGCCAAGCTGAAGACGGTACGGCTGTGCGCCGCCGCAGACTATGCGGTAAATGTTCTGGACGTTTTACGACCTTTGAGCGGGTACAGCTACGTGAGCTTACAGTTGTTAAAAAGTCCGGACGAAGAACAGGGTTTGACCGTGACAAACTTGCGCGCTCCGTTCAAATCGCTTTGCAAAAACGGCCCGTTGACCCTGAACGTGTTGAGCAAATGATTAGCGGTATTGTCCGGCAGCTAGAAAGTAGCGGAAACACGGATATTGCATCAGACGAAATAGGCGGATTGGTCATGGAAGGGCTGGCAGGCCTCGATAAAGTCGCTTATGTGCGTTATGCCTCTGTGTACCGTGACTTTCGAGCCACTGAAGACTTCGAAGCGTTTATCGAAGAACAAATGCTCCTAAGCAAGTCCGAAGAAGAATAGTCTCGCCCATATGAAACGCCCATTTATTACGCTTAAACTTGCGACCTCGCTTGATGGAAAAATAGCGCTGGCCAATGGACAATCGGAATGGATCACGGGCGAAAAGTCCCGTCAAGCGGGGCGAGTTTTGCGGGCGCGTCATGACGCCATAGCTGTGGGCGCTAACACGGCGGGTCTGGACAATCCTCAACTGACAACCCGTATCAGCGGGCAGCCAGACCCGGTCAGGATCATATTTGATTCTCATTTACGCCTCTCGCAATCATCGAACCTCGCCCTGACGGCGGCTGATACGCCCGTGTGGGTGTTTACCGCAACTGAGACTGGAGCCCAAGCCGAGGCCCTCAAAGCGCTTGGTGTGACCTTATTGCCTGTGGCGCATGACAGCGGCGGACTGGATATTCAAAGCGCTTTGGAGCTGATGCACCGTAAAAACATCTCGCGGCTTTTGGTCGAAGGCGGCGGTACATTGGCGGCGAGTTTTATCCGCGCGGGGTGGGTAGACGTTATAGAATGGTTCCGCGCACCGATTATCTTGGGCGGGGATGGCCGCAGCGCCATAGGCGCTTTGGGCTTGGAGAGCTTAAATCTGGCTCGCCGCTATAACCGTGTGGCATTTAGCGAACTTGGCGATGATCTGCATGAGCGCTATGAGCGCCTATAAACGCTAATCCGGCGTGCTTTCAGCAAACGCGGATAATGGAAAAAGACTATGTTCACAGGCATCATCACAGATATCGGTACGATCCGTAATGTAACACGCGGCTTAGGCGGAGAGTGGGGTGATACCCGTATGGAAGTGACGTGTAGCTATGACGTTGACGGTATCGATATCGGCGCATCGATTTCTCACGCCGGGGCTTGTATGACGGTTATAGAGAAAGGCCGATTGGATAATGGAGGCTGGTACGCCTTTGATGTTTCTGATGAGAGCTTGGATAAAACCATCATGGGCGATTGGCGAGAGGGCACACGGATAAATCTTGAGCGTGCGTTAACGGGCAAAGATGAGCTGGGCGGCCATTTAGTGACCGGACATGTTGACGGAGTCGGGACATTGGTGTCACGCGAAGAGGTGGCCGGGTCGCTAAATCTACGGTTTGAAGCGCCTAAGGATATCGCCTTTGGGATTGCGCCAAAAGGCTCTATTACGATCAATGGCGTGTCGCTGACGGTCAACCTCGTCGAGGGCCGTGCGTTCACAGTCAACATCATTCCGCATACGGCGGAAGTGACCACGCTGGGAAAACTTCGGCCCGGAGACAAAGTAAATCTGGAAATTGACCTCATCGCGCGCTATGTCGCCCGGTACCTCGCGCACATGAAAGACTAGAATGCCAAAAGAAAAACTCAACGAAGCCACATTCGAAGACGTCTATAACCTCGCGACGCCCGAGGAGATCATCGATGATGCCCGCAACGGACGTATGTATATTCTGGTGGATGCTGAGGACCGGGAAAACGAAGGCGATTTGATTATCCCGGCGCAATTTGCAACGCCTGATGCGATTAATTTTATGGCCAGATATGGCCGCGGCTTAATTTGCCTCGCACTGGAGCATGAACGCGCCGAAGAATTAGGCCTCAAAAACATGTCCGCCGAGAACAAATCCCGTTTTGAGACCGCGTTTACGCAGTCCATTGAAGCCCGCGAAGGCGTGACAACGGGCATCAGCGCGGGCGACCGCTCCCACACTATCCAAGTCGCCATTGATCAAGATTCGCGCGAGCAAGACATTTGCTCTCCAGGCCATATGTTTCCCATTATTGCCAAGGACGGCGGCGTGTTGGTGCGCACGGGGCACACCGAAGCGTCTGTTGATATTTCACGTCTGGCGGGTCTTAACCCGTCCGCTGTGATCTGCGAGATTATGAATGATGATGGGACGATGGCACGCTTGCCTGACCTTGTGAAATTCGCGCAGTTCCACGGCCTAAAAATCGGGACAATCGAAGACCTTGTCGCCTACCGGATGCGCAAAGACCACTTTGTTCGTCACATTGCTTCGAGTAGTTTTGTGTCACAGGACGGTGATGAGTTTAAGATACATGTTTTCCGGAATTTTTTGGATAATCTGGAGCATGTCGCCTTGTCCAAAGGCGATCCCGTCACAGGCGGTGAGAGCCTTGTTCGTGTTCACAAAATCGATTTCGCTGGAGATATTCTGCATGAGAGTAGTCCGCGGTCTGGCCTGATCCGCGACGCCATGCGGCAACTGGCCGAACATGACGGGCACGGGGTTTTGGTGCTGATCCGCGAGGGCAGTATTGATACGCTGCTCGAGCGTCTAGGCGCGCATAAAAGAGACGGTGACCGCAAGGCCCAGAACATTCGAGAGTATGGCGTCGGCGCGCAGATATTGGTCGCCCAAGGCGTGGATAAAATGCGGCTAATTACGCAGACAATGCCAAAACTTATCGGGCTTGAGGCTTACAATTTAGAACTGGTTGGCATTACGCCTCCCAAAAGCTACGGCGAAACATCATGAGCGCAAAAATTCTTGTTATCGAAGCCCGTTATTATGAGGCTATTTCTGATGCGCTGCTAGAAGGTGCGCTTGATGTATTACAGAAAGCCCGCGCTGAAATCACCAAAGTCACAGTGCCCGGCGCGCTCGAAGTCCCGCATGTAATTGCATATGCCGAGGCCGCGAAAAAAGGCGGTTATGATGGGTATATCGCGCTGGGTTGCGTCATTCGCGGGGAGACCACCCATTATGATTATGTCTGCGGGGAAAGCGCGCGCGCTTTGATGGACTTGGCCGTCAATCAACAGCTCGCCATTGGCAATGGCATCATTACCGTCGAGAACGAAGACCAAGCTTGGGCGAGGGCGCAAAAGGATAAGAAAGATAAAGGCGGGTTTGCTGCCAACGCTGTGCTCAAGATGATCAAAATCCGTCAAGAATTATCCGCCTAATGTCAGCTAATCCAAAACTTCGCCGTGCGGCGCGCCTCTCGGCGGTGCAAGCGCTCTACCAGATGGATGTGGGCGGCGAGCCGTCAAAGGCTGTTGTGTTCGAATTCCGCAATCACCGTTTCGGCCATAAAGGCGAGCCGGGCATGATTGCGGCGGACGAGGAGTTCTTCGAAGACATTATTCTGGGCGTGGTCGAAAACCAAACCGATATTGATAAAACCATTACCGATCACCTTTCTAAAAAATGGTCGCTCAAACGTTTGGATATTACCCTGCGCGCGATCATGCGGGCCGGGACGTTCGAAGTGATGTGCCGCCCGGACGTGCCAGCGCCTGTGATCATTGATGAATATGTCTCGCTTGCGACAGACTTCTTCGAGGCGAGCGAACCCGCTTTTGTCAACGGCGCGCTAGAACGGATCGCGAAAAAAGTTCGCACCGCAGAATTCGGTCTGCCCGGCGTCATGTCTGACCCAATGCCGGGTCATGGATGAATTTGATTTTATAAGTCAGTTTCTGGCTCCGCTCGCCGGGCCCGAAGGCTTGAGGCTAAGTGATGACGCCGCCTGTTTTACTCCGGACGCGGGGTATGATCTGATAATGACCAAAGATACGATGGTTGAAGGCGTACATTTCCCGAACGGATTTTACGGCGCGGAAACGGCGGGCAAGCTATTGCGGGCGAATCTATCAGACTTGGCTGCCAAAGGCGCGTTGCCGCGGGGCTATTTATTATCTATCGCATGGCCTGAGCATTTGGACGCTGACGCGCGCGCGTCTGCCGGACGCAGTTTTGCGGCAGGGCTTGAAGCGATACAAAACCGCTATGGCCTTTATTTATGGGGCGGGGATACGGTAAAAACAACTGGCCCATTTGTTATCACGGCGACGCTGATTGGGCAGGTGCTCTCGGGGCGCATGACCCGGCGATCCGGCGCGCAATACGGCCATGATGTCTGGGTGTCGGGCACGATTGGACAGGCTTATCTGAGTCTGCAAACATTTCTCGGCTCAAACGATGTTGATCCGCCGGCTACTGATATTCAGCGCCTATGGGACAAAGCCTACTGGCGGCCTGAGCCGCGTTTAGGGCTCGCGGATTTACTCCAAGACGCCGCGAGTGCCTCGGTAGATGTCTCGGACGGCCTGATTGCCGATGCCGGGCACATTGCGGCTGCCAGTCATGTGCGGATCACGATTGCGCTTGCGGATATCCCCATGTCAGAGGCAGCGCGGGACTGGGTGATGCAGGTCGATACGCTGACGCGCCTCATGTGTTTGGCGACCGGCGGTGATGATTATGAAATTGCGTTTACCGCGCCGCCGGAAAAACGAGAGTTTATTGAGCAGGCCTCGCGTCAAATGCGCCTTCCGCTGACAAAAATTGGTATCTGCGGGCCCGGAAAAGGCGTGGTCTGCCTTGATGCGCTCGGCCACGAAATCGATATGGATGTGTCCGGATTTACGCATTTCTAAAATGCTTTTCCGCGCTATTTGCAAGCGCCGCTATCTCATGTTAGGGCATATCGCAAAACAATAAGGATTTAATTATGCGTATTTCTCATTTTCTCATCGTTAGCGCGGTGGCTCTGTCGCTGGCGGCTTGTAGTAACGCTAATACAGCAAAATCAGGCGAGGCACCGGAAGCGGCGGTAGAGGTACCAACCACGGATAATCTGCTGCTTGCGGAATGGACGGGGCCTTACGGCGGCGTTCCGGCGTTTGACAAAGTCTCGCTGGATGATTTGAAGCCTGCTCTCGAAGTGGGTATGGAAATTAATCTCAAGGAAGTGGACGCGATTACGGCCAACACAAACGCGCCCACATTCGAAAATACGATTGTGCCTCTGGAGCGCTCAGGCGCTGAGCTAAGCCGTATTTTTTCTTATTGGGGTATTTGGAGCTCTAACATGTCTTCGCCGGAGTTTCGGGCGATACAAGGCGAAATGGTGCCTAAGCTCTCGGCGTTTAATTCCAAGATTACGCAAAATGCTAAACTTTTTGAACGTGTCAAAGCGGTATATGACGGCGAGGAGATGAAAACCCTGCGCCCGGATCAACAGCGTGTGGTGCAGCTCACCTATGATGGGTTCGCGCGCAACGGCGCAACTTTGAACGCTGAGAATAAAGCAAGGTATGCGGCGATCAACGCGCGCCTGGCGGAGCTGCATACTAACTTTGGGAATAATGTTCTGGCCGATGAAGAAGGCTATGTCACCTATTTGACCGCAGACCAGCTTGGCGGCTTGCCGCAATCCTTTGTTGACGCGTCGAGCAATGCGGCTACGGAACGCGAGCAAGACGCCAAATATGCCGTCACTAATACACGCTCGTCCATGGACCCTTTTTTGACTTATTCCACAGAGCGGGCTTTGCGCGAAAAGGTTTGGAATACCTACTATTCACGCGGGGATAACGGCGATGAGCATGATAATAATGCGATCATTGCCGAAATTCTACAGCTCCGTCATGAACGTGTGGGCTTGTTAGGGTATGATAATTACGCCCAGTGGCGACTTGAAAACCGGATGGCGAAAACGCCGGAGCGCGCCCTTGAATTAATGGAAGCCGTCTGGCCCGCCGCGATTGCGCGGGTCGAGGAAGAAGTGGCCGATATGCAGGCGGTTGCGGACGCAGAGGGCGCGGATATTAAAATCGCGCCGTGGGATTACCGTTTTTACGCGGAGAAAGTCCGGCAGGAAAAATACAATCTCGATTCTGATGAGGTGAAACAATATTTACAACTCGATAAGCTACGCGAAGCTATGTTTTATGTGGCGGGCGAGTTGTTCGGATTTGATTTTGCGCCTGTGCCCGAAGGGTCTGTGCCTGTGTTCCACCCGGACGTGAAAGTTTGGGAAGTGACCCACAAAGAGACCGGAGAGAATATCGGCCTGTGGTATTTGGATCCTTTTGCGCGCAAAGGAAAGCGCTCCGGCGCGTGGGCGACGACGTACCGCTCGCACACGACGTTTGATGGCAAATTAAATGTTCTGGCGTCAAATAATTCCAACTTTGTCAAAGGCGCGGACGGCGAGCCGAGCTTGATCTCTTGGGATGATGCTGAAACCTATTTCCATGAATTTGGTCACGCGCTGCATTTCTTTGCCTCCAATGTCGCTTATCCGACTCTGAACGGCGGCGTGCGCGACTATACAGAGTTCCAATCGCAACTGCTGGAGCGTTGGCTCTCAACTGATCCTGTGATCGATAATTATCTCGTTCATTATAAAACAGGCGAGCCGATCCCAGCGGAGCTGGTTGCCAAGATTAAAAAGGCGGCGACTTTTAACCAAGGCTTTGCGACAACAGAATATCTGGCCTCTGCGCTGGTTGATATGCGCTATCACACGACCGACCCGGCGGGAATTGATCCGGATAAATTTGAGCGCGAAACCCTTTCGGACCTCGGTATGCCCGATGAAATTGTTATGCGTCACCGCTCTCCGCACTTTGGGCATATTTTCTCCGGCGAAGGCTACTCGTCCGGCTATTACGGTTATATGTGGGCGGATGTGTTGACGTCGGATGCCGCTGAGGCGTTCAAAGAAAGTCCCGGCGGGTTTTATGATCCGGACGTCGCGAAAAAACTCGTGGATCATTTGTTCGCGCCAAGGAACTCCATAGATCCGGCGGACGCTTACCGGGCATTTAGGGGCCGCGACGCCGATATTGCGCCGCTCATGCGTGACCGGGGTTTCCCGGTTCCGGGGGAGTAGAGCTGCGCCTTACGGGCGCCTAGATTATCTTGCATTCCATTCCGCCTGATGACATCAGGCGGATATGCATTTTTCTTCTGAAACCATTGCCTCGAGCCTTGCTTATAAACTACTCGTCTCGACTATCCTGCCACGCCCGATTGCTTTTGTGACCAGCATCAGCGCGGACGGCGTTCTCAACGCTGCGCCATTTAGCTTTTTTAATGCGATGGGCAGCCAGCCGCCCGTGGTTGCTTTGGGGTTTGAGCCCAATAGCGACGGGAGCGCCAAGGACACGCCGACAAATATATTGGCGACGGGTGAGTTTGTGGTCAATATTGTGGATGAGCCTTTGGCTGCGCAGATGAATATGTGCGCAGTATCGCTCGCGCCGGATATCAATGAGCTTGAGATTGCGGGGCTTGAGACTGTCCCGTCATTGGCGGTTGCGCCGCCGCGCATCGCGGCCTCTCCAGTGAGTTTTGAGTGTAAACTGCATGACCAGACGGCTCTGAGCGGCGGCGGAGTGATTATTATCGGGCAGGTGCTGCATTTTCATGTTCGCGATAATATTATCTCCAGCCATGAGCCGCTGCGCATTGACATCGATGCTATCGCGCCCATTTCCCGGCTGAGCGGGCCTCATTATGGCCGCATAACCGATCAATTCACCCTCCAAAGACCGAAATAAAGCTGCGGTATAATCCCAGATAGGCCAATTGATATTGCGTGCTGCGGCAGAGGCGTTATGATCGGGAGAGTTAATTAACGGAGGCGTCTATGTGGAAACCGTCAGCGATAAGAATTTTGCTTATGACGGGAGCGGTTTTAAGCTTGACCGCTTGTAATGAGACCGCTGAAAATGCGCCTGTCGAGGTTGCGGCCCAAACGGCGGTTCCGGTGTCACTTGATGTGGCACCTGAGACAAAGGACAATTTGCTAGCAAAATATCCGTTGCGTAAACAGTTTGGTTGCCTCCCCGAAGAAGCTGCGTTTGTGGCCGCGCACCGTGGCGTGTCTAAAGGCGAAGGGTTTGCTGAAAACTCGGGCGGGTCACTCGCTGAATTGATCAATAGAAACATTCTATTTGCCGAGCTAGATATTGCGGGCCTAAAAGACGGCACGCATATTCTTTATCATGACGGTGTGTGGGAAGAGAAAAGTACCGGCATCGGACCTATTGCAGCTTCGACGTGGGCTGATGCCGAAGCGGTTTTGCTGCAAGATACAGATGGTAATTTAACGTCCGAGCGCCCAGTTAAACTGGCTGATGTGCTGGCTATGGCCAAAGACAAAATCTATCTTGAAATCGATTTTAAAAGCAGCGCAAAATATGAGGTGGTGATCGACGCCATCCGCGCGGCAGGGATGGCGGATCGGGTGATCTTGATCGCCTATAACGAAGCCCAAGCCAGGCGTATGGCGCAGCTTGCGCCCGAAATGCTTTTGTCAGTGACCCTTAATTCAGAGGCGGACATTTCCAAGCTCGAAGCGGTGGGCGTGTCCCGCAGTAATATGAATGCCTGGCTAGGCAGGGGGCCGTATAATGATGCCTTTGCTGGTAAGCTCAAAGAGCTAGGCATTCCAGTGTTGGCGTGGCCCGCACGCGATGCGGTTCAAAGTACGGCGGGGCCCGCCGCGTTAATCGTTTCGGATTTTGCGTTTGGGCTGGAGCCGATTGTGGGCTTGTCGGACGAGGCGCTGATGGCCTATCAGGCTTGCCTTGAAAAATAGAGGTGCTCTGAACACTTGCGCGCAAAAGATTAGCCGCGCATAAATAGGGAAAAGTAGCGAGGAAAATTATGAATATGCAAACAACAAGCGCGCTGAACTCTGTCTCCTCAGGGTTTAACATTCCGGATCCCACTCAGATTGAGCGCTTGGAAGGCAAAGTTTCTGATGCCGAATGGGCGATGCGGGTGCAGCTTGCGGCAACATACCGTTTGTGCGCCGTGTATGGTTGGACGGATTTAGTGTTTACCCATATTTCCGCTCGTCTGCCTGATGAAGACGGTGAGCACCGTTTCCTGATCAATCCTTACGGCGTCATGTTTGATGAAATGACAGCCTCGGCGCTGGTCAAAATCGACACGCATGGCAAGATTTGCCAAGACACGCCATATTTCATCAACCCGGCGGGTTTTACAATCCATAGTGCCGTTCATATGGCGCGCGAGGATGCAGGATGCGTTATCCATGTGCATACGCCTTACGGCATGGCGGTCTCTGCGCAAAAGCAAGGCCTGCGCCGCTATACGCAAATGTCGATGCAAGTCTATGATGATCTCGCCTATCATGACTATGAAGGTATCGCGCTGGAACTAGAAGAACGCGACCGTATTGTACATAATTTGGGCACGAAAAGCTTGCTCATGTTGCGTAACCACGGCACACTCACGGTTGGTAAAACCTGCGGTACGGCGTTTCTGCGGATGTATTTTTTGGAGAATGCTTGCAAAGCGCAAATCTTCGCGCAATCAGTTGGAGGCGCGGAGCATTTGCACGAGGAACCTGAGGAGATGGGTCACCGTGTCTACCAGCAGGGCGCAGCGGCGTTTGTTCCGGGCATGGGTGATAATCTTGTCTGGCCGGGCCTGATGCGTAAATTGGCCCGCACAAATCCGGGGTATGACCATTAAACCGCGCGGGCATTACGCGAAAAGATTTATCGGACTGACAGCAGCTCTTTTGCTATTCGGGCAGGGACAAGCTGAAAGCCTGCCGGCTGATTGGATTTGCGCCGCCGGGCCGTTTGTCTGGCCCCGGCCAATGCCGGAAAGTGTTTTGAAAGAGCTACCAAAGAAGCTCAAGCCTCCCCCAAAGGCGTCATCCTACAAGCTAAATATGGTGCGTATCGAGCCGGGAACATTCAAGTTAGGGTCTTTGCCGAGTGAAGCCAAACGCGACCGTTTTGAAGGCCCCGTACAAACGGTTACAATTGATTATCCGTTCGAAGTTGGGAAATACGAGGTGACGTTTGATGACTGGGCAACCTGCCGCGCGGGCGGTGGGTGCAGGGGTTACCGCCCGCCTGATGCCGGATGGGGGCGGGGAAAGCGCCCGGTGATTAATATCAGTTGGAATGACGCGCAAAGTTACATCGATTGGCTCAACTCCGTCACGGGACTCGAATACCGTCTGTTATCAGAGGCCGAGTGGGAATATGTCGCGCGCGCGGGCACCGAGACACCTTTTTACACGGGCCGGGTCATTGATGCCAAGCAAGCCAATTTTAACGGGGAGTTTCCCTACATGCTTGGCGAGAAAGGCACGTATCGTCGCAAAACGGTTCCGGTGGGCACGTTCAAGGCGAATCCTTTTGGCGTTCATGACATTCTCGGAAATGTGTTTGAATGGACACAGGACTGCTGGAATCCCAGCCATAAAGGCGGGCCGAATAATGGCGAGCCACGCACGGATGGTGACTGTAAATTCCGCATCATGAAAGGCGGGTCATGGGTGAACCATGCCTATCAAATCCGCGCGGCAAAGCGCACACGTTATACCACGGATTACCGCTACGATGATTACGGATTTCGTATTGCGCGGACGTTGGAGTAAAGCCTGAGTTTCGGCTTAGGTTTCATTTTTAAAGCGGGTTCTAGCGCGATTTAAAATATCTTCATCCACATTGACTTCGAGACGTTCTTGCAGGGCTTGCCGGTCTTTCTGATAGGCATCAACCTCGCTCTCGCCGCTTTTAAGCAGCCAATAATAGGCGTCTTCGAATGATTGCGTCGTGCCTTCGCCTTTGGCCAAGGTGTAAGCATATAAAAACTGGCCCTCACTGTCACCGCCTTTGGCGGACTTCTCAAACCAGATCGCCGCCTCAGTCGCTGATTTGGCAACACCAGCGCCTTGATAGGCGAGAAGGCCGTAATCGGCTTGGGCGGCGGCATGTCCGGCTTCGGCGGCTTGCCGGAGAAGGTCTGCCAATTTGGTCGAATCAGGGCGTACATTCAGATTTTCTGCCAGCATAATGGCGGCAATATAGGCCGCTTCCGAATCCCCGTAACTGGCCGCGCGCTCATACAGGCTCAGGGCGAGATTTGCGTCAGTTCCGAAATAGGTATCAGCCAGAATGCGTGAGGCGATACCGTCGCCCATATCAACAGCTTGCTGCAGCCAGCTTCGACCTTTCTCCAGATTTGGCGGTATGCCCTGTCCTTTGATATACATCTCGCCGATGGCGCGTTTGGCATCAACCCGGCCGGATAGTGACGCCTTGGAAAACCACGCGATGGCGTCGGACGGGCTAAGGCCCGCTTGGGATGTCAGCGCCATTTCCCCGAGCGCCATATACGCATCTGGGTCATGTTGATCCGCCGCTTGGCGAAAGAGCTTAAGCGCGGCCTCTGGCTCAGCTGTGCCCGCCTCGCCGCGCAGGTAGATATGTCCGGTCATAACCTGAGCCTCGGCGTTTCCCGCTGCGGCATGGGGCAAAGCAAGCTCAAGCGCGCGGGCGATGTGGCCTCTTTCATAGGCCATCACAGCCTCTTCAAACGTTGGTGCGGTTTCAGAAGCCGCGACAGGTGAAGGGGCGACTTGCGCGGCCGTATTTATCCCGGCGAGTGTAACGCACAGAGCTGCGAAAGCTGCGAAACAGCCGCACCGGGCCCGTCCGGATGCGCCCAAACGCCCGACGAAACCGCGATAAAGTCCGCGCCCGCCTTGATCACTGCGGCGGCATTGGCCGGATTTATGCCGCCAATCGCGACGGACGGTATTTCGACGGTTTCGCTCCACCATTCTAAAATCTCCAACTCGGCGCGAAATTTCGGATCTTTGGTGGGCGTGTCAAAGAACGCACCAAAGGCCACATAATCCGCGCCGGACAGTGCGGCTTGAAAGGATAATTCACGCGAATTATGGCATGTCACACCGATGATTGCATCCTCGCCGAGCAGTTCTCTGGATGAATAATAGTCCATGTCATCTTGGCCGATATGTGCGCCGTCTGCGCGGCAAGCTTCTACCAAATCAGGGCGGTCATTGATCAAAACATCTGTGCCGTGCGCATGCGCGATCGGGACAATCGCGTCCGCCGCGTGAATGACCTCGATGTCGCTCAGGTCTTTAAGGCGGATTTGTAGGCAAGCCACAGGCGCAGCCGATAAGGCTTGGCCAAGTTGCTCGGAAAACGCGTCGATATCCGTAATGATGGGCGGCGTAATCAGGTAAATCTGGCAGGGCGGGTTTTGTTTCGCCATCAAAGAAGCCTTTCGCCGTTAGGCACATCGCTATCAGGGCTAAATAAGGTGACATGTCCCGCCGCATTATGAAAGCCCAGCGTCAAAACTTCTGACATAAACGGCCCAATTTGTCGCGGCGGAAAGTTGACTACAGCCGCGATTTGTTTCCCAATCAGGTCTTTAGGCTCATAAAGGTCTGTGATCTGTGCTGAAGATTTTTTCACGCCAATGCTGCTACCAAAATCAATTTTGAGCTTGTAGGCTGGCTTGCGTGCTTCTGGAAAAGCCGCAGCTTCGATAATTGTTCCGGTACGGATATCGACCTGAAGGAACGTGTTGAAATCGGTTTGGGGCGTTGTGGTCATATCGGCGTTATGGCGGGGATGAGGGGGTGCGGCAAGCCGGGACTATGAAAAAATAATATCTGCGTAGATGCAACCTATTGTTAGTAGCGCATGTCTTTTGAGATTGGATATTGTCTTGGGTTTTTCAATTTCACGGTTGACCTCAGGCCACAATAGCATGAGTCCTACAGCCTCTCGGAGTTCTTTATATTTCAACGATATTACCATCTGCTTTTGCAGACCGACCTATTGAGTTTTTTACATTAGTTTTGGATATCTGTGCATTGGCTGCTAGGTATAACTTATGACAACATGGGTTATATTTCTTCGCGGGATTAATGTGGGTGGCAAGAACAAGCTGCCGATGGCCGAACTGCGCGCTTGCTTGGCGGCGCAGGGGTTTGAGAAGGTCACGACATACATTCAGAGCGGGAATGTTGTTTTGCGGTCAAGCGAGGAGGTCTCCCGGAGCGATATTGAGACGCAGATCAAAACCGCGATTTACGAGGATTTTGGTTTTGATATTTCGGTGATGGCGGTCACGCCTCAAAACCTAGTCAGCGCGATGAGCGCAAACCCGTGGGGTCAGGATTTTGATGCGCCAAATTTTATGTTTCTGTTTTTTTTACAAACCATTCCAGAGGCTCCGGACATGGATGTTCTGCGCGCCCTTGCAACGGAAAATGAAAAAATCGAGCTCATTGGAAATGCGTGTTACGCTTATGCGGGAGACGGAGCAGGGCGGTCAAAAATGTTTGCCAAGATTGAACGCTGTCTCGGTGTCCCCGCGACGGCGCGTAACTGGCGCACATTACAAACAATGGACGCAATTTTAAGGGCTGATTATGGCGCTGCATAAAGCAGGATGTCATTGCGGCGCGGTGGCATTTGAGTTTCACGCTCCGGCGGCGATGAGCGTGACGATCTGTGACTGCTCTATGTGCAGCATGTCGGGCTACAAACATGTTTTTGTGCCGCAAGAGGACGTGCGTTTTCTCTCGGGTCAAGATAATTTGAGCGTATATACGTTCAACACCCACGCAGCTAAACATATGTTTTGCAAGACCTGCGGGATTAAACCGCTGTATATTCCGCGCTCACACCCGGATAGCTACAGTCTCAATTTGAACTGTATCGCGTCCGGTACGCTGCAGATCAGCGAGACTATTGCCTTTGGGGGTGGTAACTGGGAAGAGAATATTGCCAGCCTTAAACGCCGCACTGACCCAGACCGGACATTGACA
The DNA here is from genome assembly GCA_964352785.1 of uncultured Caulobacterales bacterium. Taxonomy (GTDB): domain Bacteria; phylum Pseudomonadota; class Alphaproteobacteria; order Caulobacterales; family Maricaulaceae; genus JACOMS01. Next base: position 71,208 of record CAYGTI010000007.1, on the reverse strand, counting down.
TGAAAACATTTTTACAAACGATTGTAATACTTGCCGTAGGCGCCGCTGCCGGGTGGTTTGGCCATGATTTGTATAATAATGAGGACGGCGGATCTGGGGCTGATACCCTTGTGCTATCTGGTGAAAAATCAGTGATTGAGAAAACTCTGACGGATCAAAGCGCGGCGTGGAGCGCAGGCGATATTGACCGCTTCATGCAGGATTATTGGATGTCACAGGATTTACGTTTCGCCTCGGGCGGCGTGGTCAAGCGCGGCTGGCAGACCACCATAGAGCGCTATAAACTGCGCTATCCTGATAAAACCGCAATGGGGGGGCTGTCGTTCACTGATCTGGAAATTAACTTACTCTCAGGCGTTGACGCGTTGGTCTTTGGTCGCTGGACGCTTAGCCGCGCGCAAGACGCGCCCACAGGTTTGTTTACACTACATATGAAAAAATTTGACGATGATTGGAAGATCGTTAGCGACCATACTTCATCAGCAGAATTGGCAGGCGAATAAACGGCTAATTGTCTACAAATTCGGCCTCACTATAACCTTGGAAATAAAGCGCTGTGGTCAAATCTGTATGGTTGATAGCGCAGTGCGCTGCCGCTGCGACTGTAGGTTTGGCATAATAAGCAATGCCTAACCCTGCCGCTTCGATCATCGCCAAATCATTCGCTCCGTCGCCGATCGCAATGACCGCGCTGGGCCCGCCGAGGGCTGAGCTGTGATTAATAAGCGCCTCCAATTTGGCTTCGCGGCCCAAAATCGGATGCCCGACGTCTCCGGTCAGATGCTCCCCATCATCGATCAGTGTGTTGGCTTGATGGGTTTCAAACCCGGTGAGCGCGGCAATGCGTGCTGTGAAAAACGTAAATCCGCCGGAGACAATGACGGTTTTTGCCCCGCCGGCGATCATGGTTTGGGCCAACGTGCGCGCCCCGGCGTTCAGGCGAATGCGCTGCTCGAAACAGGATTGCAATGCGGAGAGCGGCAGGCCTTTAAGTAAGCCCACACGTTCGGTTAAGGCCCCGTCAAAGCCAATTTCGCCGCGCATGGCGCGCTCGGTAATGGCGCTAACCCGGTCTTTGACGCCGGCAAAGTCAGCCAACTCGTCAATGCATTCCTGTCCAATCAAAGTCGAATCCATGTCGCAAATCAGCAGAGATTTTCGGCGGGCTTCAAGCGCCTGAACGCAGATATCCGCTTCAAGACCGTGTGATAATAAGGTTTCAGATATGGATATTTGGCTCTGCTTGGGGTCGCGTGTGCTGATGACCGCGTCAAAGGCTTTGCCCTCAGCGAGGGGGTTTGGGTTCTGAACCCCGGTTAGGAGCGCGGCGGCTTTGGCAAGTGCAGCCGCGTCTCTTTTAGCAAGGACAATTGTCAGGGAGTGCGCTATAGAGTCCGCCATGGTGGGAAATCCGTAATATGAAACCTGTGATCTGTATTGCAGGGCCAACGGCCAGCGGCAAGAGTGCATGGGCGGTTAGGCTTGCAAAAAAGCACGGCGGCGAAATTATCAATGCTGATTCGATGCAGGTTTATGCGGATTTACAGATTTTATCGGCCAGGCCTACGTCATCCGAGATGGCGGGCGTGCCGCATCATCTGTTTGGTCATATTGACGGGGCCGAGCGGTACTCAGCGGGGCATTGGGTACGCGAGGTGATGCCTGTGATCGCCGACATTCGCGCGCGGGGAAAAGTGCCTGTTTTAGTGGGCGGTACAGGGCTTTATTTTCGCGCTTTGACTGTGGGGTTGGCCGTTGTGCCGCCGCCGACGCCCGGGAGTCTTGCGGCGGCGCAAGATTTGCTGGATGCGGGCATAGGCACATTGCGCGCTGAGGCAGAGAGGCTTGACCCTGTGGCTGCTGCGCGTGTTTTGGGTGATGACCCGCAGCGTCTCTACCGTATTGTCTCGGTGGCGCTGGGCACGGAAAAATCACTGAGCGTCTGGCAAGCCGAGACCTATCCGCTGCTCAGCCTTGATGACTGGGACGGCACGTTGATACTCCCCGAGCGGGCCTTGCTCTATGAGCGGATCAACAAACGCTTCGACGCCATGATGGAGGTGGGCGGTCTGGACGAAATTCGCAGCGTCGCCAAACGGGCGCTGATGCCCGACCTGCCGATGATGAAAGCCATAGGTTTGCCGCCTTTGCTGGCACACCTTAGGGGTGAATTATCCCTCGGTGACGCGCTTATGCAGGCAAAACGTGACACGCGCCGCTTCGCAAAGCGGCAGTTCACCTGGTTCAAGGGCCAAACAGAGGGATGGACGTGCTTACAGAGTGCGCCTGCCAATGCCTAGTTTGGTATAAATTTGCGTATAATAACGTTTGACGCTGCCTAAAAGGTAAATTATTCTACAGTGGCTCTCACTTGAGGGCAGTCATGCGCAAACTTACCTTTTTTAGGGTTGGCACTTTCCTGATGTTCTCAGGAAGTGCTTTTTTTTAGACGGAATTCTGTCTGATATTTAAGCGAACTTTACTTTAACTTAGAGCGCGATAGCGCTATGCGGAGCCTTAACTTAAGGGTGAGATGTGGTCAGGCTACCTCAATTTTTAACGCAAATGGATCGGGAGGCACGGCGGGCTATCCTTGTTGTAGTGCTCATGTTCGCGCTGGTGTTTGCGATCCTTGCGTTTGGCAAATCGTCTATGAACTTGGATGACGGGGTTTACATAAGCTGGTTCGAAGCGTTTAGTAAATCCGACTGGGCAGTCATTATTGTCTTGGCCACATTTACGGGAGCGGCATTTTTCGGAGTACCGCAATGGGCCTTGATCGCGGGTACAGTTTTAGCTTTCGGGCCACTTTATGGGTCGGGCTATGCGTGGCTGGCGACTATGGTTTCGGCCTCTCTGGATTTTTGGCTGGGCCGCTGGGTTGGGGCCGAGCGGCTTAGGCGGTTTGGGGGTGATTTGGTCAACCGTATCATTGGTGTTGTCCGCCGCAATGGGTTTGTCACAAGCTTTACAGTGCGGTTTGTACCGACGGGGCCGTTTGTTTTGGTCAACATGGCGGCAGGCGTCTCAGGCATGAAATTTCCGATGTTTTTTGCCGGAACGGCGATGGGAATTATTCCCAAAATCGTCATTGTTGGCCTTCTGGCGCAAGGCGTTTTATCCGGCGCGGACGGAGACCGCTTAACACTGATCTTTGTGATCCTTGCGCTGGTCTTCATAGGCGTGATGCTTATCGCGCGTCGGCGTTTGAAACGGCACGTCCAATTGCCGCCTCAAACTGCTAAAAAGCTCAATGAATAGCATTATTTAGCCTATAGTTGCTTGCATTTTTACAATTGGAGCGTCACATAGACACGCAGTAAGATTCAAATGTTGCTGTCGTTTCCACATATGTTCAAACGATGGCTGCGCCGCATAGCTAGGACACACCATGTTATCCTCACTTCTTGGGATATTTTCATCGGACATTGCCATTGATTTGGGAACGGCCAACACACTCGTTTACGTCAAGGGACGTGACATTGTTTTAAACGAACCTTCCGTCGTCGCCTATTCCCTGAAAAACGGCCGCAAGGTTGTTCACGCGGTCGGCGCTGATGCGCGCATGATGCTGGGACGGACGCCCGGAAATATCGAAGCGATCCGCCCGATGAAAGACGGCGTGATTGCGGACTTCGAAGTCGCCGAGGCGATGATCGAGCATTTCATCAAGAAGGTGCATAACCGTAATAAATTTGTCAGCCCGCGCGTTGTTATTTGTGTGCCCTCCGGCGCCACAGCCGTTGAAAAACGCGCCATTCACCAAAGCGCGGAGCAAGCAGGTGCCAATCGGGTTTATTTGATTCAAGAACCTATGGCGGCGGCATTGGGCGCGGGCCTGCCTATTCATGAACCGGCCGGTTCGATGGTTGTGGATATTGGCGGGGGCACAACTGAGGTCGCGGTTCTGTCGCTCGACGGGATCGTTTATTCGCGCTCTGTGCGTGTGGGCGGAGATAAAATGGATGATGCGATTATTCAATATGTGCGCCGTACAACAAATCTGCTGATCGGCGAAATGAGCGCCGAGAAAGTCAAAAAAGAAATTGGCTCGGCGACGATGCCGATCGATAATGAAGGTATGACGGTTCAGATCAAGGGCCGGGATCTCATGAACGGCGTTCCGCGTGAAATCCGTGTCACCGAAGCTATGATCGCGGAAAGCCTCGCGGAACCCGTGGAGCAAATTGTCGAAGCTGTAAAAAATGCGCTGGAGGCGACGCCGCCGGAACTTGCGGCGGATATTGTCGACAAAGGGATTATGTTGACCGGTGGTGGAGCTCTGCTGCGTAATCTGGACGTGGAACTGCGTAACCGGACAGGACTGCCGGTATCAATAGCTGATGATCCGCTGTCCTGCGTTGTCCGCGGCTCAGGGGCTGTTGTAGAGAATTTGAAGAAGTGGAAGAGCGTATTGTCTAGCGGCGTATAAAGCCGAATTTGATAGGCGCGCTCATGCAATGAATGGAACGGCATGGCGGCAATAGGCGGACATAGTCATAGGCGTCGCCGTCTGCGCGGGCGTATAATTTTTGTCCTGCTCATTTTAATATCTGTTATTATTTTTTTTGCCGGCCAAGCCAATAATCGGCTTTTGGACGGAACTAAGAGAGAGGCGGCGGACGCTGTCTCTCCTGTCATGACGTATCTGACAATGCCGTTGCGTGGTTTTGAAAATGTGGTCTTTGATTTGAGCGCGCGTAGCCAAGCGCATCAAGAAAACAAGCGTTTGAAATTAGAACTTAACCGTTTGAGCGACGTCGAAGCCCGCTCGAATGCCCTCGCGATCAAGCTCTCTAGGTTTGAGACCATACTCAATGTTGATGTATCATCCGGAATCCCCGACCGCAAAATCGCGGCGCGGGCTGTGGCGGAGAATAATGGGCCCTTTGTACGCTCGACGCTGATTAATGCCGGAGCCAATAAAGGTATAAAAAAAGGATATGGCGTCATGACCGTGGACGGCCTTTTGGGTCATGTGGTGCGGGTGGGGCAAAACTCATCACGTGTTCTGCGGCTGGAAGATCTTAACAGCCGTGTCTCTGTGATGACCTTGCGTTCTCAATCCCGGGCCATACTGACCGGAGACAATTCATCTTTGCCAAAGCTCTCCTTTGTCACTGAAGGCTCCGATTGGGCGGGCGGCGATGTTGTCATCACGTCGGGTGATGATGGCGTACTGCCGCAAGGATTGCCGGTAGGCTATGTCAAAGCAGACACGGTTGGCGATTTACGTGTGCATCTCTATGTGAATGAAAACCATGTGGATTGGGTTTGGGTCTATCCTTTTGACGGGATTAAAGCGCCGGAACAAGATCCGGTGGTGCCTGTGCCCGAGGAGGGTCAATCTGATAATCAACCAGTCTCAGCAGGCAGCGAGATTGAGCCAAATAATGCGGCAGTGATTGATCCGGCTATTGCCGTTGCGGTTGATGAAGCGCCGCCGCAAACGCCGCCAATCACCGACCCCCGGACGCCGCAATGATTGAGTTCGCCGACAGTTCCAACATCGGGAAGTCACGCGGCCTGGCTTTGCAGGGGGCATTGTTTGGCCTGTCCTTGGCGTTGGTGTCTATGATGACCGTGCGGCTTGGGCCTCTCGAAGCCGGATTGGGGATGCTGCCTTTGATCGCAGTATTTCTGTGGCCCCGTGGCGCCTCGAGCGGCTTGTCGAGCTTTTCTATTTTTATAATCGGAATTATTATTGATATTCTTGGCTCGGGGCCTGTGGGTTTGACGGCGCTGATTTACTTGGCCATGTACGGCGTTTTCCAGCCCTATCACCGCGGACGGGAGGTCACATTTAGTAATTTGTGGTTGCGCTTTACTGTGTGGTCATCTGTGGCGGCTATTTTATTTTTAATAGTCGGCGCTGTCTTTATCGAGGGACGCACAGCCGTCTTGTCTCTGGCGTTGCAAGCCTTGATGGCCTGTCTGACCTTTCCTGTGCTCTACGTGGTTCGGCAGGGTTTACGGCAACTTGTTTTGGACCCTAATGAGCCGGGATATACATAATGAGTGATCCCGAACATGCGATAACCCTGACGCGGCGCGCTCTCGTTTTGGGCGCTGGTGGTGTCGGCGTATTTAGCGTTTTGGCCACGCGCCTTTATTATTTACAGGTCACGCGCGCTGAGGATTATACGGCTCTGTCTGAGGAAAATCGTTTTAATTTTAATATCTTAGTGCCCTCGCGCGGACGTATACTGGATCGTAACGGTACGCCGCTTGCCATTAACAAGCAGGATTATCGGCTGATTATTGTACCTGAGCAGGTCAAAGATATGGAAAGTACACTGGAGAATATCTCTAATGTTATCCCGCTGTCGCCCCGCATGCGCGCGGGGATACTTCAGGATGCGCGCGAAACGGCCAGTTTTGTCCCAATTTTGGTGAAAGACCATTTGGATTGGACGTCCTTCGCGGCGCTGAATTTGCGCACACCGGAATTCCCTGGTGTCATTCCGGAGGTGGGTGAGGGGCGCGCCTATCCGAATAAGGGTCTGTTCGCCCATGTGTTGGGATATGTAGGCCGGGCCGGGCCGGATGATATTGCGAATGACAAAGACCCGCTTCTGCGGCAACCGACCTTTAGGATCGGTAAGACAGGCGTCGAAGCGGCGGTGGAAAAACAGCTCCGCGGCAAGGCAGGACGACTAAAAGTCGAAGTGAATGCCGTAGGGCGGGTGGTGCGCGAATGGCCCGATCCTAAGGATCGCGCCATATCCGGTAAAGATGTTTGGCTGACCCTTGATGCTGATTTGCAGGCTCATGCAGCAGAACTGTTCGAAGACGAAAGCGGCGGCGCGGCGGTTGTTGACGTCATGACGGGGGAGCTACGGACGCTCTTATCGATGCCGACATTTGACGGGAACCTGTTCGTGTCAGGCTTGACGCAGGCACAGATGGACGCAATGAATAATGACGAGAAGCGTCCTCAGTTTAACAAGGTTATCGGCGGTGGATATCCGCCTGCATCCACCTATAAAATGGCAGTTATGCTGGCGGGGCTGGAACAAGGCCTGATTGATCCGCAAGAAAGAATATTCTGCACGGGTAAGACCGAAGTCGGTAACCGGCTATTTCACTGTTGGCAAAAGAAAGGCCACGGAGGCATGAACCTTCGCGATTCGCTCAAACACTCTTGCGACATTTATTATTACGAGATCGCGCAGCGTCTCAGCATGGATGCGTTGCGTGATGTGGCGCTGCGATTGGGTCTGGGCCAGACCTATGATCTGGGCATCTCAGGACAGTCCTCCGGTATTGTTCCGAACGCAGAATGGAAACGCAAACGCCTTGGGCAGGGCTGGCGAATGGGCGACTCGCTCAACGCCTGCATCGGCCAAGGGTTCGTGCTGACAACACCCTTACAGCTTGCCGTTATGGCTGCCCGTCTGGCCAATGGCCGTAAGGCGGTGAGCCCGCATTTGATCATTGGCAATGACATTCCGGTTTTTGATGATTTGAATATCAACCCGCAACATCTCTGGCTCGTGCAAAAGGCCATGTGGTCAGTGTGTGAAGAGCCCGGCGGGACGGCTTACAAGCCGGACAGTCTTGGTTTTCGCACTGTTGATATGGCCGGAAAAACCGGGACGGGTCAGGTCAGAGGCATTTCCACGAACGAGCGCATTAGCGGCGTCTTACACAATCGCGAGTTGCCGTGGCGATTGCGTGATCATTCTATATTTGTGGGTTATGCGCCTTTTGTTGCGCCCCGTTTTGCCGCCGCTGCCATTGTCGAGCATGGCGGCTCGGGCTCGGGGCGGGCCGCGAATGTGGTGCGCGGTCTGCTGCGCCGCGCGCTGGAGCGCGACGGCTTTGCCCGTAAAACCGAAAATGGTGGACGTCCAAACGCTCCAACGAATGCTGATCTATGAGGATTATGCCCGACAGCCGTCATAGCTTTTCCGCTAAGCTTTATGAGATCAATTGGATATTACCGGCTCTGATTTATTTGATCGGCGCTATTGGCGTCGCGATGATTTTTGCCGCCACGGACGGTCAGTGGGAGCAAGGCGCGCAGCAGCACCTATTGCGCTTGGTGTTTGCAGGGTTGTTGATGTTTGTGGTTGCGATGGTCGATATACGAGTGTGGTATCATTTGGCCTATCCGATCTACTTTATGGGACTGATGGCTTTGGTCGGTGTTGATTTAATCGGCGTAGAGGTCAACGGGTCAACCCGCTGGCTCGAAATACCGGGTTTGGGACGCCGGTTTCAACCTTCCGAGATCATGAAGCTGGCAATTGTTCTGGCATTGGCGCGTTACTATCATGATTTGCCCTCCTGGAGAGTGTCCAATATTGCCGGTATTTTCGGCGCGATCCTGATTATCGGCTTGCCGACACAGTTTATTTTGCGTCAACCCGATTTGGGCACGACGCTGTTACTGGTAGCGACGGGTGTCTCGATGGTGTTTCTGGCTGGTATTAACTGGCGAGTGATAACGTCTGCGTTGATCAGCGTCGCTATTATCATTCCTGTTTTCTACCAGTTCGGTCTCAAAGACTATCAGCGCGCGCGGATCAACACGTTTTTCAACCCGTCTGATGACCCCACAGGTGCGGGCTACCATATTATCCAATCCAAAATCGCGCTGGGTAGCGGCGGGGTCTCCGGCAAAGGCTTTATGAAGGGCACACAAAGGCAGCTCGAATATGTACCGGAAAACCGTACCGACTTTATCTTTACTGTCATCGGCGAGGAGTTTGGCCTCATTGGCGGTCTTGTCACGATGGGGCTCTACATGGCTTTGCTGGGCCTGTGTATTTGGCTCGCATTTCAGTGTAAGCATGTCTTCTCTAAGCTCTTGGTTTTGGGGCTGACCGTTACATTTGCGCTCTATGTGTTTATCAATTTGGCTATGGTCATGGGTCTTGCGCCTGTTGTTGGCGTACCGTTGCCGCTCATTTCTTATGGCGGGACGGTGATCTTGGCTGTGATGTTCGGTTTTGGATTGATCTTGTCGGCGCACCTTCACCGCCAAAGCGAGCTGCCTCGCGCGGGGCGTTAATGCTTGATAACTAATAAATGACGCCGTTGACCTTGCGCGGCGCGTAATAGCGTGTAGAAAAAACAAAAAAATCAACGGGGGTCTTCATGGCTGTAGTTTCAAGCGCCGGTACGGCGCAGTGGTCGTCAAAATTTGCTTTTATCATGGCGGCTGTCGGCTCGTCCGTCGGGCTGGGTAATCTGTGGCGATTTTCTGCTGAACTTGGTACAAATGGAGGCGCTGCGTTCCTCGTGGTCTATATTGCCTGTATTTTGTTTGTAGGTGTCCCGGTACTTATGAGTGAGTATATTATTGGCCGGTCGGGGCAGGCCTCCAGCGCAGTTGAGTCTTTAAATGATGTGGCGCAGCGTAGCGGCGTTTCCAAGGTTTGGAGCGCCGGAGCTTGGTTTGGTATGGTCGCGTCGTTCCTTATTGTCAGCTTTTATTGTGTCGTCGCTGCGTGGGTCTTGAATTACCTCGTGCGCTTTTTGGGTAATTCCTTTGAAGGAAAATCACCAGAAGTCATTGCGGCAAAGTTCCCGGAAATGCTGAATGATCCCGTCAGTGTTTTACCTTACTTTTTGGTTTTTGCTGTATTGACAATGTGGCTTGTTTCGCGCGGCGTGAACAAGGGGATTGAGACGGCGGCAAAGCTGCTCATGCCATTATTCTTCATCTTGCTGATCGGTTTGGCTCTTTATTCTATTATCTCCGGCCTCGCATCGGGCGGTACGGCGCAGGCCGTTGCCTTTATGTTTACGCCTGATTTCAGCAAAATAACGCCGGAAGTGGCTGTGTCTGCGCTCGGGCAGGCTTGTTTCTCTATTGGTATTGGTAACGCCATAATGATCACTTACGGTTGTTACTTGCCGCGTGATGTGAGCATTCCCAAAGCCGCTGTAACCGTCAGCCTTGTTGATACACTGGTCGCAATCACAGCAGGTCTTGCGATCTTCCCGATCGTGTTTACTCACGGCCTTGATTTTAGCGCTGGTGCGGGTATTTTCTTCCAAACCCTGCCCACGGCCTTAGCGGATTTCTGGTATATCGGAGCGGCCTTCTTCTTCCTTGCTTTCTTCGCGGCAATTACCTCATCTGTATCGCTTCTTGAGCCCACGACGGCCTATGTGGCGGAGAAACTTAAAATCAGTAAAGCCAAAGCCGCGTGGCTCAGCGGGGCTGCAATTGCGACGCTCGGGCTTGGGTCACTTTATTCCCCCGCCTTCTTTGACTTCATTGATACGGGTCTTGCCGGGCCAATTCTGGCACCGATGTCCGCATTGTTGATTGTCTTGTTTACAGGCTGGCGCCTGAGTAAAGTTATCCTGAGTGAAGAAATTTCTGGCGACGGCGAAGCTATTGGGCGTTTTGTGATGTTCTTCGTGCGCTGGGTTGCGCCTGTGTTCATGACGGTTGTTCTGATCTTGGGCGTTTGGGATAAGTATATCGCTTAAATAAGAGCGCCTTCAACATTCGTTACAATGACGTCATATACACCCCGCAGGTCTTGAGTCCTGCGGGGTGTTGTTTTATCGGTGAAGTTCAGTAATTGTTCAGAATTCGATCTTTATAACTTTTTCTGGCGAGGCAAAGTTGATCTTGTCTGATTTGAAGGCATAATGTAGGGGTTTTTATGCGTTTGCCGCACATTATAATGTGTATGATGTTTATGCCGCTTGCGGCATGTGCAACTGTCGATTTGGCGGATATGACTCCGTCAGCGCGCGAAGCTGCAAAGCCCGCTCCCAAAAATGTTGTTGTACGAACGTCAAAAGCTCTGATGTCCAAATTCGATAATAAAGGCTGGAGTGATTCCGCCGGTAAGGACCGCATGAAAAAAGCTGCAAGCTTTCTTCTTAAAGGGCTTAAATCCGGCGACGAGGCTGCTGACACATCATATGCGGCATACGTCAACGACATTGTTATCGTTCGCCAAGATATAGCGGCAGCGGCCAAAGATATTGACCAGGTCGTGAAAGCGGCAGATGTTTATTTGGCCCTTGCCGAGAGACAGGACGATCTACGGGCGGAATTAAAGGCGTTGGAGAAGACCCTTGTGACCGGACACCAGGCGCAAATTATATTTAGTAAAGCCTTGAAAAATGTGAGTTCATCCGACCCCGTTCAAGATGAAATTGTTATCGCCGATGCGATCAAGCGTTTGCGCGATGTCACTAACGTGTATGGCGACCGCGTCCGGGCTAATACAGTCTCTGTCTTTGAGGGTGCGTCCTAACCTCGATACTAGGTTGAGAATTGCTCGCGTAAAATCTTCTCGTCCAAGGCATGATCCGCATCAAAGAGCAATGTGAGCGCTGTGTCCAAGTCCTGACGCACAGTGACCTTTGTGATATTTCTAATCTCATAACTGTCAGCGGTTGCGCTCAGCGGGCGTTTGTCCGGATCAATATTTTCAAAGACAACTTCGGCTTCGGCTTTAAGAAGTGCGCCTCTCCAGCGTCTGGGGCGAAAGGCGCTGATCGGGGTCAGGGCTAAAATCTCCGCACCCAACGGAATGACGGGGCCGTGCGCCGAGAGATTATAGGCTGTGGAGCCCGCGGGCGTGGCGACAAGGACGCCATCAGCAATCAGGTGACCAAGGCGCTCTCGCCCATCGACGGATATTCTGATATGGGCGGCTTGCCGTGTTTGCCGAAACAGCGAAACTTCATTAAAGGCGAGTTCCTCAAAAATACCGCCGACGGCTTCGGCAGTCATTTTTAGCGGATAAATCGTCGCGGGCATGGCGTTTTTAAGGCGCTCAAGCAGCCCGTTTTCTTGATATTCATTGAGCAAAAAGCCAATCGTGCCTTTGTTCATGCCATAAATAGGCAAGCGGCGACGAATGAGGGGCATGTAGCGCCGCAATGTCTCCAGCATAAACCCGTCACCGCCTAGCGCGATAATAACGTCGGCGTCTGCAGCGTCATGATTGCCGTAAAGCTTTGTTAGGTGCCGCTTGGCGGCTTGCGCGTCGGCGCGCTGGCTGGCCATGATTGCCAGTTTTTCAAAGCCGGGTTCACGCCCCATTATTCTCTCCCGTTAACCTAATGCTTAATGTTGTGTAGCGCAGCGGCATTGTAAACTGAATATTTTACTTTCGTGCCTCTGTGGTGCGTTTATATCTACAGTCTGGCATAATTTAAATATTTGTTCTTATTTAGTTCCTAGATTCAGTCCAGATGCGCCGCTCGGCAGGTGTAAAAGGCGTAATTATCCTTAATTTTTAGATAAATTGGCATTGTATCCCATAATATCCCATGTTATCCCATTTTAGGGCTGTTTTTCTTAACGGCTGGGGTTCATCATGTTTCTGTCGACTGTGACAAATAATCTGGATGCGAAAGGGCGCGTCTCCGTGCCGGCCGAATTTCGCGCCAAAGTCGCCAATAGTGAGTTTGACGGTATTATCGTTTGGCCGAGCTTTGATGGTGATTACCTCGAAGGCGGCGGCATAGAGTTACTTAAGCAATATCAGCGTTCTCTTGACCGCGTGGATTATTATGATGAAGGCCGCCTCGCGCTAGAGCAGGCAATTTTTGCCGAGAGCCGCCGATTGGCTTTTGATAGCGGCGGGCGGATCACGCTGCCCAAAGAATTGGGCGATCATGCGAGCCTGAATGGCAAGGTGCATTTTGTCGGTTTGGGGGGGCGTTTTGAGATTTGGAACCCGGAGAGCTACCAAGCGCGTATTGCCGATGTGCGCCGGATCGCGCGCGAGCACCGTAACCGCTTAAAGCCTGTGGACGCTTTGGATGCGGAGCGGCCACGATGAAGCACTATCCGGTTATGCTTCCCGAGGTTTTAAGTGCCTTGTCACCAAAAGACGGCGAAATTTATATTGACGGCACTTTTGGTAATGGAGGTTACAGCGAGGCTTTTTTGCAGGCTGCAGATTGCCGCGTGATCGGTCTGGACCGTGATGTGAATGTTCGCGCGCGCGCGAAAGAGTTGGCGCTAGCTTATCAAGGCCGGTTTGAGTTATGCGAGACGAGGTTTTCTCAAATGGACACACTGATAGACACACTGCCGGATATGACACAGGTCGACGCCGTTGTTTTGGACATTGGCGTTTCGTCCATGCAGATTGATCAGGCTGAGCGCGGATTTTCATTTATGCGCGCTGGTCCGTTGGATATGCGTATGGGGCACACGGGGCCAACGGCTGCGGATGCTGTGAATAATTTAGACATGATGAATCTTGTGCGGATTTTTAAGGTTTACGGCGAGGAACGCCGCGCTCGCCGCGCGGCTGAATTTATCATCCGGGCCCGCGAAGAGGCGGCCATTGTTTCGACGGATGTTTTGGCCGGGTTGATTGAGGAAGCTTTGGGGCGCACGGGTAAAATTCATCCCGCGACCCGGGTGTTTCAGGCCCTGCGGATTTTTGTCAATGATGAGCTCGGCGAGCTTCACCGAGGGCTTTGCGCCGCGGAGCGTCTTTTACGGCCCGGCGGGCGGCTGATCGTTGTGTCTTTTCACTCGCTCGAAGACCGGATCGTCAAGCAATTTTTGCGTCAGCGCGCGGATGTTCAGGCCGAGGGTTCGCGCTACATGCCATCGGCACCGTCTCATGGGCCGGACGTAAGTTTCAAATTACTGTCACGCTCAGCGGTAAAGCCGTCCAGCCTTGAAACATCTGAAAACCCGCGGTCTCGCTCCGCACGTTTGCGGGCTGCGGTGCGCACAGATGCAAAAGCTTTTCCGCCGTCAGACACAGTTTTACCTGATGTGCCGCATATTGATGATTTTCGGTGGGCAGCATGAGTTATTATCCCGGACAGGCTAAAACGTCCCGCCACATTGCCTATGTGATTGTGTTCATCGTTGGCATCGGTTTAACGGTGGGGCTTTATTATGTGAAGACACGGGCGCAATCTGCACGGGCAGACGTCACCCGGCTAGAGCGCCTCGTTGCGGCCGAGCAGGTTGCGCTGAATGTGCTTAAGGCCGAAATGGCTTATTTGGAAAGCCCGGAGAGAGTGAGCCGGTTGGCGGCGTCGGAGTTGGGTTTAAAGCCTGTCGCAGGAGAGCAAATTATTGACGTAGAAAGTATTGACGAGCGCTTCGAGCTTGTTCAGGCAGACTCGCGCGTCCCGGATGAGGGGGCGCGTGATGAAAATTAAAGCCCCGCGCAGAGATACGCCGGTTCAGCGGTATATGCAGGTCGCAGACAGTGAGTTTGCGGCTGTCTCCGAGGGCCGTATTCGTATCCGTATTGGGGCGTTCATTTTTTTGTTTGCCTTGTTCGTCGCGATTATCCGGTTGGGAGAGGTCGCGCTTTTAGGGGATAAATCAGATCGATCCTTACATTTTGGCGAGACAGTTGAGGTGCGCGCTGATTTGGTGGATCGTCACCGGCAAGTTCTCGCAACGACGCTGGAGACCTATGCGCTGTACTCCCGCCAGCGGTATATTTGGGATGAGGCTGAAACTGCAGAGGCTTTGGTTGAGCGTCTTCCGGGGCTTGATTATAAGGGCGTTTTAGAAAAATTAGGCGGCAAAGGTGATCAAGTTCTCATTGCCCGCGGGCTGACGCCCAAACAGAGGCAATCCGTGTTTGATTTGGGTTTACCGGGTTTGATTTTTGAGGTGGAGCCGCAGCGCGTTTATCCGCATGGAAAATTGGCCTCTCATATTGTCGGTTTCACAGATGTTGATATGAAGGGACTCGGGGGGGCTGAGAGCGCATTTAATGCGCGATTGTCGCAGATGAATGCGCCGAGCACGGTCCTGTCTATTGACCTGCGTGTGCAAAATGCTCTGGCCGAAGAGCTGGCCGCCGCGACAAAGCATTTTAAGGCCAATACGAGCGCGGGTATTGTTCTTAACATGAAAACAGGTGAAATTTTAGCAATGGCCTCACTGCCCAACTTTGATCCGAATACACCGTCTGAAAATCCGCCCCAAAATAAGTTTAATCATGCCTCAATGTCGACGTATGAATTGGGTTCAGTGTTCAAGCCGCTGACTATGGCGATGGTTTTGGAGGAAAAGTTGACGGATTTGTATGAGTTGTTTCCTGTGCAAAAGCCCTTGCTTGTGCGTGATAAATTTATTCGTGACGATCATCCCGGCACCGAGCCTTGGGCCATGCCTAAGATTCTTGCGCAAAGCTCAAACCGGGGCACAGCCATGATGGCGATGAGGGCCGGGGGTGATGTTCAGCAGCGGTTTTTAAGGACGCTGGGTTTGATGGACAGAGTGCCGATTGAGTTTAGCGAAAGTGCGCGCCCGCAGGTTCAGTCCGAATGGCAGGATATTACAACAGTGACCGTTTCTTACGGGCACGGTATTTCTGTGACGCCTTTGGCTTTGGCTGTCGCAATGGGGGCCATTTTAAATGATGGTCTTTATGTGACGCCAACGCTTTTGAAGCGCGATGCGGCAAATCCGGCTGACACGCGCCGGGTCGTATCAACTGAAACATCACAGACCCTTCGTGATTTAATGCGGTATGTGGTTACAAACGGAACAGGCCGGAACGCCAACGTCAAGGGCTACGGCGTCATGGGAAAAACCGGTACAGCCGATAAGCCGAGCGGCGACGGGTATGATGAGCGGCGCTTGGTGTCATCTTTTATATCGGCTTTTCCTTACGAAGACCCGACTTATGTAGTGATGATTACATTTGATGAGCCTAAAGGCCTTAAAGAAACTTATGGCTACGCGACTGCGGGATGGAACGCCGCGCCGACAACAGGCCGGGTTATTGAGCGCATTGCGCCAATGCTGGGCGTGACCCGTAGGGTTGAGACTGTGGCTTACAGCCCGTTTTCAGAAACCGGAGCGCTGCGGTGAAGCTTTCTGAATTGATAAAGGACTATGAGGGCCCCGACGCGGATATTCAGGCTCTATCAAGTGATAGCCGCGCTGTCGCTGCCGGAACTTTGTTTGCGGCTTTGCCGGGGTTTAAAGCTGATGGCCGTGACTATATTGAGGGCGCTATCAAAAACGGCGCGAGCGCTATTCTCTCTACTCCGGGTTTATCTGGTATTTCTGTGCCTTACGCGGCGCATAAGAATCCGCGCAAAATTTACAGCGAAATAGCGGCTAAACTTTACGCCGGGCAGCCGGAAATTTTAGTCGCGATGACAGGCACCAATGGTAAAAGTTCGACCGTGGAGTTTTTACGCCAAATATGGGCGTATGCGGGTCTTAAAAGTGCCTGCTTTGGGACGCTGGGTGTGCAGGCACCGAGCGGGTACCGCGCCTTATCCCATACAACACCGGACGCCGTGGCGCTGCACCAGACGCTCTCCGTTCTCGCCGGCGAAGGCGTGACGCACGTAGGGATGGAAGCCTCCAGTCACGGGCTTAAGCAATACCGTTTGGACGGGGTCAAAATTGCCGCGGCTGGATTTTCAAACCTGACACAGGATCATTTTGACTATCACCCGGATGTCGAGGATTATTTTACCTCTAAAGCCCGCTTGTTTAATGAGCTAACCCCCAAAGACGCGCCCGTGGTTATCAATGTAAATGACATTTATGGACAGCGCCTCGCCGCATTGTGCCAAGCGCGCGGGCAATCCGTTATGCGTGTCGGTTGGACGGGCGAAGATATCCGTATTGATGAAGTGATGCCGCGCACAGCGAGCCAGACCTTAAATTTAGTGGTGAGGGGAAATCGCCGTAAAGTCAGGCTGCCTTTGGCCGGAGAATTCCAAACCCTAAATGCGGTCTCTGCCTTGGGGTTGGCGCTGGTCACGGGCGTTGATGAAAAGACCGCATTGGATGCTCTCGAGCATCTGACCGGTGTGGCCGGGCGCTTGGAGCAAGCCGGAAAAACTAAAGACGGCGCGCCAGTATTCGTAGATTTTGCCCATACGGAAGACGGGCTTGATAAGCTGCTACGCAGCTTGCGCCCGCATACGATGGGCCGGATTATCCTTGCGTTTGGTTGCGGCGGTGACCGTGATCCGGATAAGCGCACAAAAATGGGCGCGGTAGCAGCGCGTCTGGCTGATGATGTGATTGTAACCGATGATAATCCACGTAGCGAGAACCCGGCTTCTATCCGGCAGGCCGTGCTTGAAGGTTGCCCGGAGGCTGATGAAATAGGCGGCCGCGCGGCGGCGATCCGTGCTGGTATTAAACGCCTCGGTCCCAAAGACTGTTTTGTCATTGCAGGCAAAGGCCATGAACAAGGTCAGATTATCGGTGATAAAATCATTCCCTTTTCTGACGTTGAGCAAGCGCGTATGGCCTTGAAAGAGCTTGGTCATGTCTAAGCCGCTCTGGACATCCGGTGATGCGGCAAAGGCGGTTGGCGGGCGCGCGGTTGGTCGCTGGGCGGTTGGCGGAATGTCCATTGATAGCCGCTCTTTGCAGCCCGGAGACTTATTTGTCCCTCTGAAAGACGCGCGCGATGGGCATGATTTTATTCCGCAAGCCCGCGCAGCCGGGGCCGGTGCTATATTATCCGAGCGCACGGATGAAGCGGAGCCCGCTTTGATCGTTGGCGATACGGTTGGAGCGCTAAGAGATATGGCTGTTGCAGCGCGTGAGCGTAGCTCTGCGGCGCGGATCGCGGTGACCGGCAGCGTTGGTAAAACCAGCGTGAAAGAAGCCATAGCCGTAATTTGTGCATCGCAAGGAAACACACATAAGTCACTGAAATCATTTAATAACCATTGGGGTGTTCCGCTGACATTGGCGACGATGCCAGCGGCTACGCAATACGGCGTGTTTGAGCTGGGGATGAACCATGCGGGTGAACTGGCCGATCTCTCACCGCTTGCCGCGCCTGATGTTGCCATCATTACAAAAATCGCGCCAGCGCATTTGGCGCATTTTGAGAGCGTGGACGATATTGCTGCAGCGAAAGCTGAAATATTCTTAGGCCTTTCGGAGGGCGGCACTGCTGTTCTCAACGCTGATGATCCGTATTTTGATTATTTGTCCAAACAGGCCGCCGTTAAGGCCGAACGTATCATCACATTCGGCGAAACGGCAGGGGCTGATGTTCGAATTTCCAACTCTGTTGTTGCGCCCGGTTCCATCAGCGCTGATTTTCATGTGGGGGGGAGAGTACACCGCTTATCGCTTGGACTGGACGGGGTGCATTGGCTGACGAATGCTGCTTGCGCGGTGGCTGCGGCGTTTGCTGTAGGCATTGATCCCCAACACGCTGTTAGCGCGCTGGCGAATTTTGAGGCTTTAGCGGGACGCGGCGCGCGCGCCTCTCTGAGGGTTGCGGGGTGTAACGTTAGCCTGATTGATGAAAGCTATAACGCCAATCCTGAATCTATGCGCGCGTCTATTGAGGCGCTCGGTCATTCCAAGGAGCGAAAGATCGCCGTGCTAGGTGATATGTATGAGCTTGGCCGGGACGAACTTGCGCTGCACGCGGCTCTTTGTGAGCCTTTACAAGCTGCGGGTGTGTCCCGCGTTATCGTCGTTGGCGAATGCATGCGCGCCCTGCGTGGTGCCCTTCCGCAATCTATGCGCGGCGCGTGGGCGGCAAGCTGGGAGCAAGCGCTGGACGCGCTGAAACAGGATATCCAAAACGGCGATACCGTTTTGATTAAAGGGTCGAATGCGACAGGGCTGTCAAACCTCGTTGCGCAATTGCAAAAAGAACAGAAAGAGATTGCCAATGCTATATGAATGGCTAGCCCCACTGGCAGATGAGTTTCAGATATTTAACTTGTTTAATTATATCACGTTTCGCACGGGCGGAGCGTTGATGACGTCTATGCTCATTGCCTTCATTTTCGGGCCGCGCATGATTAACTGGCTACGCTCCAAGCAAGGCAAAGGCCAACCTATTCGTGAAGACGGACCCGAAAGTCACATCATTCAAAAGGCCGGAACGCCGACTATGGGCGGGTTACTCATTTTGATTTCTGTAGTTATTTCGACGCTGCTCTGGGGAAATTTGCACAGCCCGTTTCTGTGGACGGTGTTTATGGTGACTGTCGGGTTTGGCTGTATTGGATTTTATGATGATTACCTCAAGGTTTCCCGGCAAAATCCAAAAGGCTTTAGCAGTAAGGCTAAACTCCTCTTGGAAATTCTCATTGCCGCTGTGGCCTGTTACATTCTGGTTAATGCGTTCGCGCCAGAGCCGGAAGGTTTTGCAACGGGATTGGCGATACCGCTGCTTAAAAACACGTGGATTAACCTTGGCGTGTTTTTTATACCGTTCGGTTGCCTCGTCATTGTCGGCTCGTCCAATGCGGTGAATTTAACCGATGGTCTGGACGGGCTTGCCATCGTGCCGGTGATGATCGCCTGTATGAGCTTGGCTTTCATTGCGTATTTGGTAGGAAACTATAATTTCTCGGAATATCTGGGTGTACCCTTTGTGCGTGGCGGGGCTGAAGTCACGATTTTCCTCGGGGCCATAGTTGGCGCGGGACTTGGGTTTCTATGGTATAATGCGCCTCCGGCAATGGTGTTTATGGGCGATACAGGCTCATTGGCTTTGGGAGGCGCGCTCGGTAGCTGTGCTGTCGCCATCAAACATGAAATTGTCTTAGCGATTATTGGCGGTATTTTTGTGCTTGAGGCTGTCTCTGTGATTGTGCAGGTCACGTCGTATAAACTCACCGGGAAGCGTGTCTTTCGCATGGCTCCCATTCATCACCACTTTGAAAAGCTTGGCTGGGCCGAGCCCACCATCGTCATTCGTTTCTGGATCATTGCCATCATCTTGGCTTTGATCGGATTATCAACTTTGAAGCTACGGTAAGATCATGATCACAGCCAAAACATTTAAAGGCCGGCACATTGCAGTGTTTGGCTTGGGCCGAAGCGGTATAACGGCGGCTTTGTCTTTGGCGGCGGGCGGCGCGCATGTGCATGCTTGGGATGATAATGAGGCCTCACGCGAGGCCGCTTCAGCGGCGGGCGTGATGTTGACGGATTTACAGGCCTCGGACTGGACGGAGTATGATAACCTTGTGCTCTCACCGGGGGTTCCCGATCTGCTACCCGTCGCCCACTGGTCAGCGGTTAAAGCCCGCGCCGCGGGCGTTCCTATCATTTGTGACATTGAGATTTTTGCCCGCGAAGTTATAGCGCGCGCTGAAGAAAACCGGCCCAAAATTATTGCGATCACAGGCACCAACGGGAAGTCGACGACCACTGCTTTAATCGGGCATATTTTGCAAGAGTGCGGCAAGGACGTGCAAATTGGCGGCAACATCGGACGCGGCGCACTCGATCTTGAGCGTATGCATAGCGGTATGTATTATGTGCTTGAGCTGTCATCTTATCAGCTAGAACGTACACGGTCTTTGCAGGCCAACGCAGCGGTTTTCTTAAACCTCTCGCCTGACCATTTGGATCGTCACGGCGATATGGTAGGGTATGAGCGGGCCAAGCGGCGTATATTTGCCAATCAAGACCCGCGCGATGCCATCGTCATAGGGGTTGATGATGTGGATGGCCGCCGAATTTGCACCGAACTGACAGCAACCAATGGCCGCCGAATTATCCCGATTTCGGGGCGTAAAACTTTGGGGCGCGGTGTCTGCGTTATTAAAGGCAAGCTTTACTGTACGCTGGGCGCAAAGGTGCAAGAAATAGCAGACTTGAACCATGCCAAAGCGCTGGAAGGCGAGCATAATTGGCAAAATGCCGCGGCTGCGTTTGCAGCGGTGCGCACGTTTGGAATTGACCCTGAAGCTATTGGCCGCGCCATTCTTAATTTCCCCGGCCTTTCACACCGTATGGAAACGGTTGGCCGTATGGGGCCGGTACGGTTCGTTAATGACAGCAAGGCCACGAATGCGGATGCTGCTGCGCAAGCACTCAAATCCTATAAAAATATTTACTGGATTGCGGGCGGACAAGCCAAGGCTGACGGTATCACGCCGCTCTCGCCTTATTTTGCTAATATTGCAAAGGCCTACCTTATTGGCGAGGCGGCAACGGAGTTTCACAAAACATTGTCCAAAGCGAAAGTGGCGCACAAAATATCGGGCACGTTGGAGCTCGCGATGCTGTGCGCCGTCCGCGACGCACTGACTGAGCGTAAAGACAATGCAATTATTCTTTTAGCGCCCGCCTGCGCGAGCTTTGACCAGTTTAAAAGTTTTGAGGTCAGAGGCGAGGCCTTCCGAGAGCAAGCTTTGCGGCTTGTTGATATTTACGCGCGGGAGAAAATCGAGCATCAATTAAGAGGAGACGCGGCATGATTTCGAGAGCAATGTTTCCGGCGCGCACGAACCGCTCTTTGTTGTTTGAATGGTGGCGCAGCATTGATCATATCACGCTCGCGCTGCTAATGTGCCTCATCGGCACAGGAATTATTTTGTCTATGGCAGCGTCGCCGGCAGCGGCACTTCGGCATAATGTTGCCGACCCATTTTACTTTATGTATCGGCATATTTTGTTTGCGTGCGCCGGGTTTGCGGGCGCTTTTATTCTCTCATTAATGAGTCCTGGGAACGCGCGTCGGATTGGTATCCTAGCTATGTTTGGAGCGATCGGTTTGATGGTTTTGGTGTCGATGGGCGGCGTTGAAGTCAAGGGCTCAACCCGCTGGCTGCGTCTGGGTGGGTTCTCGCTACAGCCTTCAGAATTTGCAAAACCCGCTTTTATTGTTTTTGCAGCGTGGATGTTCTCGGTGCGAAAACGTGATCCGAACGTACCATCCGTAGCTATTGTGTTTGCAGCTTATTTGGCTCTTTTAGGGCTATTAATACAGCAGCCGGATTTTGGGCAGTCTTTCTTGCTCACGCTGTGCTATGCGGCTGTATTTTTTTTCGCGGGGCTCTCGCTGGCATGGATGATGTTTCTTATGGGCGTGACTATGGTTGGCGCCGTTGGGGCTTATTTTTCCTTGCCCCACGTACAAGCGCGGGTAAATAGCTTTCTGAGCGCAGATCAAGATAACTACCAAACCGACCGCGCCTTGGAAGCCATTGGGAACGGCGGTTTTTTTGGACGTGGCCCGGGCGAAGGCGCGGTGAAATTCACGCTGCCGGACGGACATACAGATTTTATATTTGCTGTCACTGTCGAGGAGTTCGGGTTTTTAATCTCGCTATTTTTAATTGTTTTACTCGCAGGGTTTGTGATCCGGAGTTTCCGAAACGCGCTCAAGCTCAAGGACTATTTTTGTCAGCTAGCTGTGGCTGGGCTCGCTACCATGATCGGAATGCAAACGATCATCAATCTGTATGTAAACTTGAACATGGCACCGCCGAAGGGTATGACGTTACCGTTTATTTCTTATGGCGGCTCGTCCATGTTATCGCTGTGTTTTGCAGCCGGGTTAATTCTTGCGTTCACGCGCCGCCGTCCCGGCGCGTATGGGTACGGCGATTAATGCCCCGTCTTTTACTCGCAGCGGGCGGAACGGGTGGCCATATGTTCCCAGCCCAAGCCTTGGCTGAAACGCTCGGGGTTGACGGTTGGGATATTGCGATGATTACGGACGGGCGCGGGCAGAAGCATGCTGGCAATATCCCTGCTGACCCAATTATCGAAGTTAAGGCAGCTACTCTGACACCAAAAAAGCCCATTCAAGCCGCCCTTGCTGTGCTTAAACTCATGCAAGGTACGCGGCAGGCTGGAGCTTTTATGAAGCATTGGAAGCCTGATGTTGTTGTGGGGTTTGGCGGATATCCCGCTTTTCCAGCGATGCGCTCCGCGCAAGCTCTCAAAATCCCGACAATCCTACATGAGCAAAACGCTGTTCTGGGACGGGTCAACCGCGTTTTTGCGCCCAAAGCGAATTATGTTGCGTCGGGTTTTGAAACACTGGAAAAGCTACCGAGCGGCGGGCAGCATATATGTATCGGTAACCCTCTGCGGGATCAAATTATCAAAGCCGTACCAAAATCTTATACGCCGCCAAAAGATGATATATACGTCTTGATTGTTGGCGGCAGTCTCGGCGCGCGCCTGATTAGCGAAACGATGCCGCAAGCGATTGCTTTGTTGCCGGATGAGCTGCGTAAACGGCTGATTGTAACGCAGCAAACTCGCGCTGAAAGCCTAGAGATGGCAAAGGCTATCTATAAAGAATCTGGAGTTCGTGCTGTGTGCAAGACGTTTTTTTCAGATATTGAAACCCATCTTGCCAAAGCCCATTATGTTGTGGGCCGCGCGGGCGCTTCGTCTGTGTCTGAAATTGCCGTGATGGGCAAACCGTCCTTATTTGTACCGCTTGAAATTGCCATGGATGATCACCAAACGGCTAACGCAGCGGCTTTAAAAAACCTCGGTGCCGCCGATATTTTGCCTGAATCAGAGTTTACGCCAGAGCGTGTGAAAACTATTCTGGAGGCACGTCTAAATGATTCTCATTGGCTCGAAACGGCCGCCGCCGCCGCCCGCAGCGCTGGCCGCCCGAACGCCGCGTCTGATCTGGCCGACTTGGCCCGATCCGTGCTATAAACGCCCTGAAAGGCTGCACATGACTGGATCCGATAATAAGTCTGTAATGGCGACAAAAGTTCCCTTTGATACAGGGCCGATCCACTTTGTGGGTATTGGCGGTATTGGCATGAGCGGCATTGCCGAAGTCATGCTTAATTTGGGCTATGATGTCCAAGGCTCGGATATGCGGGAAAACCCGAACGTGAAGCGGTTGCGCCGTTTGGGCGCGAAGATATTTATCGGGCAAAAAGCCGAGCAGGTTCACGGCGCAGGAGCGATTGTCATGTCCTCGGCGATCAAGCCGGATAATTCTGAATTGGTGGAGGCCCGCGCAAGGTCGATCCCGGTTGTGCGCCGCGCGGAAATGCTCGCCGAGCTTATGCGTCTTAAATGGGCGATTGCAGTTGGCGGCACCCACGGAAAGACGACGACGACGACGATGATCGCGGCCCTCCTCGAAGGCGGTGATCTTGACCCGACCGTGATCAATGGCGGCATTATTAATGCTTACGGCTCAAACGCTAAATTGGGCCTTGGCGATTGGATGGTCGTTGAAGCCGACGAGTCTGATGGCTCTTTTCTGAAATTATTTCCGACCGTGGCAGTGGTCACTAATATCGACCCAGAGCACATGGAGCATTACGGTGCGTTTGATACATTGCGCGCGGCGTTTGATACGTTCGTCGAAAACCTGCCATTTTACGGCTTTGGGGTTTTGTGTATTGATCACCCGGAAGTGCAAGCCTTGGTGAGCCGCATCACAGACCGCCGGGTGATTACTTACGGCTTTAACCCGCAGGCGGATGTCAGGGCGGAGAATTTAAAGCTTGATACGGATGGCTCTCGTTTTGATGTTATTTTCCGTAATGTCGACGGGGTTGAAGACCGCTGGAATAATCTGTTTCTGCCCATGGCGGGCAAGCACAATACCCAAAATGTTCTCTCGGCGATTGCGGTTGCAAGAAAGCTCGGATTAACCGAGGTACAAGTTCGCCGGGGGCTGGATAGTTTCGGCGGTGTCAAACGCCGATTTACCAATGTCGGTCAATGGAATGGCGTTAAAATCATTGATGATTACGGTCATCACCCCGTCGAAATAGCGGCTGTTTTGCAGGCCGCACGGCAGGTTTCATCAGGTGCTGTTCATGCCGTTGTCCAGCCGCATCGGTATTCGCGCCTATCAGACTTGTTCGAGGATTTTTGCACCTGTTTTAATGATGCAGACCGTGTCTA
The DNA here is from genome assembly GCA_964352785.1 of uncultured Caulobacterales bacterium. Lineage (GTDB taxonomy): Bacteria > Pseudomonadota > Alphaproteobacteria > Caulobacterales > Maricaulaceae > JACOMS01. The sequence continues at coordinate 46,637 of CAYGTI010000007.1, read as the reverse complement.
TGTTACCGAAGTTTATGCTGCCGGCGAGCCGCCACTAGAGGGCATCAGCGGACCTGCCCTTGCGGAAGGCCTGGTTGCGCATGGTCATAGACAAGCCGCGCCCGTCACCAAAGAGAGCCTTGCCGCTGCGATGAAACCGCATCTCTCCAAAGGCGATTTAATCGTGTTTTTAGGCGCAGGAGATATCACCTATTGGGCCGCAGGTTTCGCGGGCGAGCTTGAGGCCTTATAAGTGCCGCTTCTGAGCAGATTACCGCCTGTGCGGGGCAAATTGTCTGCTGATGTGCCGCTCGCGCCTTATACATGGTTCCGGGTTGGTGGGGCTGCTGAGGTTTTGTTTATGCCCAAGGATGAGGCTGACCTCGCGCATTTCCTATCTTCTACGCCCGATGATATACCGGTTCACGTTTTAGGGGTTGCGTCCAATACGCTGGTTCGAGATGGAGGCGTTCCGGGCGTTGTCGTGCGTCTTGGCCCCGCCTTTGCTAAAATAACCACCCATGGCGTTCGCTTGACAGCCGGAGCGGCGGCGCTGGACAATAAAGTCGCGCGGGCGGCAGCGAAAGCGAGTATTACGGGGCTTGAATTTTACGCGGGGATTCCTGGGACGATCGGCGGAGCGCTACGCATGAATGCGGGATGTTACGGAAGCGAAACCAAAAATGTGCTGGTGCAGGCTGTTGCCCTTGACCGCACCGGCCGCCGCCAAATTATGCCTCTCGACGAATTGCACTACAGCTACCGCAGCAGCGGTGCACCCAACGATTTGATATTTGTTGAGGCTGTTTTTGAGGGCCGCTATGATACTCCCGCCAACATTCAAGCGCGCATGGACGAAATCACATCGCGCCGCGAAGAGAGTCAGCCGATCCGGGAAAAAACCGGAGGTTCGACCTTTAAAAACCCGGATCCAGATCAATCAGGCGGGAGAGGCGCGTGGCAAGTCATTGACGCTGCAGGCGGGCGTGGCTTGGTCGTTGGCGGCGCGAAAATGAGTGAAAAGCATTGTAATTTCATGATTAATAAAAATAGCGCGACGGCGGCCGACCTCGAACAGCTTGGCGAGACGATCCGCAAGAAAGTCCAACAAAGCGAAGGCGTGACGTTGGAATGGGAAATCAAACGCCTCGGACGGAGAGCCCTATGAGTTTGCGGGTCGCAGTTTTAAAAGGCGGCATGTCGCCTGAGCGTGACGTGTCTTTGGTGTCGGGCGCTGAAGTCGCCAAAGCCTTACGGGCTGAAGGGTATGACGTCACAGAAATCGACGCAGCGCCTAACCTTTGGGAGCAGCTGCATGCGGCTGACCCGGATGTTATTTTTAATGCGCTCCACGGAGAGTGGGGCGAAGATGGCCGCGTCCAAGGCGTACTGGATTTATTTGGCGCGCCTTATACTCATAGCGGGGTTATGGCGTCGTCTCTGGCCATGGATAAGCACCGCTCCAAAGCCGTCTTGCGCGATGTCGGTATTCATGTGCCCGAGGGCACACTAGTGCCGCGTCTGACCGCAGCAACTGAGCATGCGCTTGAGCCGCCCTATGTGGTTAAACCCAACGCGCAAGGCTCCAGCGTCGGCGTTTATATCATCAAAGAGGGCGCTAACCGCCCGCCTACAGAGATAACAGAGAATACGGCAATGGGCGATGTCGTACTTGCCGAAGCTTTTGCGCCGGGACGCGAGCTTACCGTGACCGTGATGGATGGAAAAGCGCTTGCTGTGACAGAGATTATTCCGAATTCTGACTGGTATGATTATGAGGCGAAATATGCGGACGGTGGTTCTTCGCATGTCGTTCCGGCCCAAATACCTCAGGATATTGAGGATTTGTGCAAGACATGGGCGCTGCTTGCACACGAAACGCTGGGCTGCAAAGGTGTGACGCGGTCAGATTTTAGATATGATGATAAAATGTCAGAAAATTTGGACATAGTAAACAAAATCGTAATGCTTGAACTCAATACTCAACCCGGAATGACTCCGACATCGCTTGCGCCAGAGCAAGCGGCTTATGTCGGTGTGAGTTTTGGCCAGCTTTGCCGCTGGATTGTTGAGGATGCGTCATGGCCCAGGTAGGGAAAAAGGGATCAAATTCTGCACCTGTTGTTCACCGCGTAAGCCCTTTAAAGCCCGGACTCCGGGGGGCGCGTAATTGGGCGACAGCGCAGGTGCGTGCTGCAAAGTACACAAAACGTGGATTCTGGCGGTTGATGACCTCGCTTATCGCTCTATCACTTTTAACCGTATTTACGGCGCTGTGGCTCGGTGGGTTTTTGCCAGATGCTCGCCAAGCTGGACAAAACTTCACGCGCAGTAGCCTGATTTCTTTGGGCTTTGTGGTCGACCGCATTGATGTTGTTGGTGAAGGACGTATTCGTGAGCAAGATGTCCGAACCGCTCTTAGTGTACAAACAGGTGATTTCCTGTTTGAGATGGATATGGAGCAAGCGCAAGCTCGCGTCGAGTCGCTGAGCTGGGTTGAACTTGCCGTTGTGCGGCGCCTATGGCCGGATCGTGTTGTTGTACAGATTATTGAGCGCACACCTTTTGCGCTCTGGCAAAATGACGGGAAGGTACAACTCGTCGATGCCAAAGGCGAAATTATATCCGACGCAGACCCTCTGCAGTTTGCGTACCTACCCCTGGTGCTAGGCCCGGGCGCGCCAACCGAAGTGACGCAGGTGCGGGCTGCGCTGGACTCCTATCCAGTCATAGCTGCCAGAGTTGATGCCTTCCGTTTGCTGCCAAGTGGGCGCTGGGATATCCGGTTCAAGGGCGCAGAGGATTTGAATGAAAAAATTTGGGTTAAGCTGCCTCTCACCAATATGTCTGGCGCACTTCAAAACCTTGAACAGCTTCATCAGGCCAAACAAATTTTGAACCGCGATATCGCCATGATTGACATGCGCCTTCCCGACAGGCTTACTATTTTGCCTCGCCAGACAGAGCCTGTTTAAACCGATGCTGGCGCGTACCCCTTATAAAAAGCCTGACACTGTTGCGGTTCTGGATATCGGTACCAATAAAGTCGTATGCCTGATTGGGCAGGTTGAGCCAAGCTTTGGTGTCCGTCTGTTAGGCTCAGGTTTCGGGCCGAGCACAGGGATAAAATCTGGCGCTGTTGTTGACATGGAAGCGGTGGAAGTTGGCATTCGGTCTGCGGTGCAAAAGGCCGAGCGTGAAGCCGGGGTTGCGGTGCAGGCCGTCTCTGTGAATGTGGCGACACGCTCGCTCTATTCGGAACGCCTGACGGCAAAAACTGAGTTTGCCAGCGGAGAAGTCGCTGACCGTGATGTGCGCCGCTTGCTGCAATCCTCATTGGCAGAATTCACAGAACCAAACCAAACGATCTTGCATGCTATCCCCCTTAATTGGAGCGTGGACGGCGAGAGCAATATCCAAGAGCCGCGCGGTATGTTCGGCTCTGCGCTTGATGTAGATATGCATTTTGTTCTCGCGGGTGTCGGCCCTCTGCGTAATCTGGCGCACTGCGTAGAGCGTTGTCACCTCTATATGAAATCAGTGATGGTCTCGCCTTATGCTGCGGGCTTGGCTGTGCTGACCGATGATGAAAAAGACCTTGGGGTCACCGTGATTGATATGGGCGGCGGGATAACCTCAGCGGCGATTTTCAGAGATAACAAACTTGTCCACACCGAAGCCTTATCCGTTGGCGGTCAGGCCGCGACAAATGATATTGCACGAGGGTTGATGACGCCCGCCGAGGCGGCCGAGCGCATAAAGATGTTTTACGGATCGGCGCTACACGGCGCAAATGACGATTTCGAGATGATCCCGTGCCCACCCATGGGCGCGCAGGATGTGCTGCATAATGAGCCGCGCTCTGTGCTGACAAGTATTATCCGCTCCCGCGTTGAAGAAACATTTGAGATTTTACGTGACCGGATACAAGAGGCCGGGCTAGAGGGATATTCTGGCCGGCGGATCGTTCTGACCGGAGGCGGGGCGCAGCTTAACGGTGTACGAGAGCTTGCAGAATACGTCTTTAACAAGCGCGTGCGTATTGGGAGGCCCCACGGTATTTTAGGCCTCAAAGATACATTGTCAGGGCCTGATTTTGCCGTGGCTGTTGGTTTGCTTAAAAATGAATTTTCCGCCTCGACCGAGGCTATCGCGGGGCCGCCTGATCTTTCTGGCCGCCGCTACCGCAAGAAGCATTATTCCGGCGGCGGGCTTGGACGCACGGTGCAGTGGATTAAAGAAAACTTCTAAGCCGTGCAGGCTTGCCGGGAATCTCTGCGCATAAAAGTGTATAAAAAGTAAGCTTAGTTAAGACCTGCTTAATAGATTTGCGCGAGACTTTAACGAATTGCAAAGCATATTTTTTAGAGGCATGACATGGGCATTAATCTCTCTCTTCCGAAAGCTGTAGAGCTTAAACCCCGCATTGTTGTCATAGGTGTCGGCGGCGCTGGAGGTAATGCCGTCAACAATATGATCAATTCCGGCCTTGAGGGCGTGGAGTTTATCGTCGCGAATACGGATGCCCAAGCTCTCGCATTTTCCAAAGCTGAACGGCGCGTTCAGATGGGCGGCGGTGTTACGCAAGGTCTTGGCGCAGGTATGCGTCCAGACATTGGAGAACAGTCAGCCGAGGATTCTTTACCTGAAATCATGGAGCACCTAGAGGGCGCGCACATGCTTTTTGTCGCGGCAGGTATGGGCGGCGGAACCGGAACCGGCGCTGCGCCAGTGATTGCCAATGCTGCTCGCGAAATGGGTATTTTAACGGTTGCTATTGTTACAAAGCCTTTCCAGTTTGAAGGCTCTAAGCGTATGAATATAGCCGAAGCCGGGATTGAGCGTCTTTACAATAGTGTGGACACGTTGATTACAATCCCGAACCAGAATTTATTCCGCGTTGCGACAGAGCAGACAACGATGGCTGATGCGTTTGCTATGGCCGACGAAGTTCTAAACTCCGGTGTTCGCGGCATTACAGATTTGATGGTTGTGCCGGGTCTGATTAATCTCGACTTTGCTGACGTTCGCACAATCATGGACGAAATGGGTAAGGCAATGATGGGTACGGGCGAGGCCACGGGCGAGCGCCGGGCCATTGAAGCGGCTGAAACGGCGATTACAAACCCGCTACTCGATGATGTTTCCTTGAAAGGCGCTCGCGGTGTTCTGATTAATATTACAGGCGGCAAAGACCTGACGCTTTACGAAGTGGACGAGGCGGCCAGCTTGATCCGGGGACAAGTTGATCCGGACGCCAATATTATTGTTGGGTCTGCGCTGGATAATGATCTGGACGGGATTGTTCGTGTGTCCGTTGTTGCAACAGGTGTCGGCGAACATATTGTATCGACAAGTGTGCCTTTGATGACTCCCCGCAAAGAGGTCACCCCAGAGCCTATCCTGAAAAAAGAAGACCCAATTTTTGATTTACCGCTGGAAGAAGAACTTGAAGCGCTCGAAGCGTCCTTATCTCGGCCTTTGCAAGAGCCTGTTTATGTTGAAACGCAAAGGCTTGCTACTGCGCCTATGCCACCGCTTGAGCCGGCTCAAAGACGTGCCAGCCTGTCATGTGAGGCTCAAACCGTGGTCAAACGTCCTTTCGGGTTTTTTGGCCGTAAAAAGTCTATTCCAATGGCAACAACAACGCCGCTGCCGCTAGCGCGCAACACGGGCGATTTGTTTGATGATGACACGGATGACGAGCTTGAGATTCCGTCCTTCTTGCGTCGGCAAAACATTTAGCGCGTTTAATCGCTTCAAAAGTGAAAACGAATTAACCCCGCCTCCTGAGCGGGGTTTTTCTTTAAAACTACGTCATATTTCGAAACATTAAGTAACATGGCGTTTCTTGCCGTGGCACGGGCCTTATCCTATTAATGTATTAAGGATAATGATGACACCGATTAGACGACAATCCACCCTTGCAGGGCCCGCAGTTTGCGCAGGCGTCGAGCTTCACGGCGGTGAGCATACCCGTATGGCGATGCGCCCGGCCCCGGTGGGCACAGGGATTGTGTTTCGTCGCACGGACATCACGGATCGCGATAACGCTATTTTTGTTGCGCCTGAATCTGTCTCAAGTGTTCAGAACTGTACAACGCTCAGTAATACCGCAGGCGTCAAAGTCGCGACTATAGAGCATTTGATGGCGGCGCTGTCTGCGGCTGGGATTGATAATCTTTTTATTGATATTGATGGCGAGGAGCTTCCAGCACTTGACGGAAGTAGTGAGCCTTTTCTGAAATTAATCGAACAAGTTGGTATTTTTCGTCAACCTGCCCCCCGCCGCTATGTCAAGATTTTAAAACGCGTAGAAGTTATTCGCGGCGACGCGCATGCGGTTATTGAGCCTGCGGATACGTTAGTGCTGGACGTGACCATTGATTTCGAAGATGAAGCTATTGGCCGCCAACGTATTGAGATTGAACCGGATGTCCGCTCCTTCCGTGATCATCTGGCCGGAGCCCGGACGTTTGCCCGAACACACGAAGTAGCGGCGTTGCGTGCGGCGGGGCTCAGCAAGGGAGGATCGCTCAAGAACGCGGTTGTAGTTGATGGCGATAAAATTTTAAATCCCGAAGGCCTACGTTTTTCAGATGAATTTGTGCGCCACAAAACGCTCGATCTCTTAGGCGATATATACCTTGGTGGGCCGATTGTTGGGCGCGTCACAACCGTTTGCGGTGGCCACGGACTCAATCATGATCTCTTGACCGCGTTATTCGCCGACCCTGAGGCTTGGAAATTTGTCAACATGCGGGCTGAAATGCGGGTTGATGAGCGTGATTCAGTGCTAGCCTAACGTTATTCTCACTTTTCCCCGCTGACTTTCTCGTCTACAAGGCGGCGACCTATGAGATCATCAGAATCAGTGAGACCGTGAATGACAATGAATAATACTCTACGCGCCGTGACGCTTGTGTCTTTGACATTGTTTCTGTCTGCCTGTTCGTTGCTTGGTAATAACCGCAACGAGCGCCTAGCTTATGTCGAGCGTCCGGCCGAAGTGATCTACAATCAGGGCGTTGACCGCATGGAGCGCAACGACTGGGACCGCGCAAAATTATTTTTCCAAGAAGTTGAACGCCAACACCCGTTTTCTAAATGGGCGCGCCGGGCGATGTTAATGTCGGCCTATGCCAATTACCGCTCGGCGGACTATGAAGAAGCCGTGGCGACAGCGCAGCGCTTCATCAGTTTACACCCGGGCAATGATAGCACGCCCTATGCTTATTATTTGATTGCAATGTCCTATTATGATCAGATTTATGATGTTGGCCGGGATCAAGCGACGACAATCAGCGCCGAGTCGTCCTTACAGCAAGTCGTGCGGCGCTATCCGGACAGTGATTATGCGCGCGATGCCCGCTTGAAGTTGGAACTCACGCAAGATCACCTTGCCGGTAAAGAGATGTCTATCGGGCGCTACTATTTACGCCAAAATCAACACTTGGCAGCGATTGGCCGATTTAAAAATGTGGTAAAAGTCTACGAGACAACATCACATGTTGAAGAGGCGATGCACCGCTTGGTCGAAAGCTATGTATCTATTGGCGTCATTGAAGAGGCCAAACTTGTAGGGTCTTTTCTCGGATATAACTACCCGTCATCACAATGGTATGCCGACAGTTATGACTTGTTGGTGGAGTTTGGCGTGGATCTGGACACAGAAATTGCCAAACCTCAAAAGCGTGGATATTGGACACGGCTAAAAGAGCGCCTGTTCTAGTGCATTTCACGTTTAATCATATTCAGAAGCGCATCGGAAAATGTGTGAAAAAAATCTCAATTTCCGATTCCGAATTAACGTGAATTGCACGAGGTAAACCTCGCCATGTTATCTGGTCTGTCTATCCGCAATGTTGTTCTGATCGAAGCGTTGGATCTTGATCTTAGCGCCGGGCTAACCGCGCTGACCGGCGAGACAGGTGCTGGTAAATCGATTATTCTGGACTCGCTGGGCATGGCCACGGGCGCGCGCTCTGATCGAAGTCTTGTGCGCAACGGCACTGAGAAAGCGCAATCGAGTGCCACATTCGAAGTCCCCTCCAGTCATAAAATATGGGACGTCCTCGAGGAGGCGGGCCTTGATACAGAAGACCGGAGCACTCTTGTGCTGCGCCGTATCATTAATAATGATGGCCGCAGCCGCGCTTTTATAAATGATGAACCGGTGGGTGTTAAGCTCCTTGCGCAAGTTGGTTCGGCCTTACTGGAGTTTCACGGCCAGCATGATGGCCGAGGCCTGCTTGACCCGGCTGAGCATATTCACATGCTGGATATGTTCGGCGGTCATTTGTCTGAGCTACAACAGTGCTGGGAAGCCTATGCGGGTATGAGGGAGGCTGGCCTAGCGTATGAAAAACTCCGGGAACGAGCACAAAAATCAGAAGATGATCGTGATTTTTTAACGCATGCTCTCCAAGAGCTTGACCGTCTTGACCCGCGCCCCGGCGAAGAGGAAGATCTCGCGAATGAGCGGCGTTTCCTGCAGGGCGCTGAAGGCGCGTTAACTGAACTGGCGGCGGCTGAAACGGCCTTGGGCGAAGACGGTGCTTTTGAGGCGCGGCTTTCTATGGCACTTGCTGGGATTGAGCGGGTTAAATCTAAAATGGGCGACACGAACGCTGCGGCGTCCGTGTTGGAAAATGCAGCAAACGCCCTTGAGAAAGCAATACTTGAAACACAAGAGGCCCGCGCTGCTGTAAGTGAAGCTGCGGAGCAGTTTGACGTTGAGCCGGGCCAGCTTGATAAGGTCGAAAAGCGCCTGTTTTCTCTACGGGCGGCTGCGCGAAAATATGATGTAAGTGTAGAGACGCTTGGTGAGCAGCGGCTTGCGTTCGATCAGCAGCTTGACGCCATTGACAATGTTGATCGCGATATGGGCGCTGCGAAACGCGCCGCTGAACAGGCGCAGCAGACATTTATGACGGCTGCGGACACTCTGACGGTGGCCCGGCAATTGGCGGCGCAAACTTTGGATGCCGCAGTCGCGAAAGAACTCCCGCCGCTCAAGATGGAGCGCGCCGTTTTTACAACGGACATAGAGGCGGGTACGGCTTCGGCTCTGGGGCAGGACAAAGTACGTTTTCTGGTCTCGACCAATCCGGGGACGCCGACGGGGCCGCTCGATAAGATTGCGTCTGGCGGCGAACTGGCGCGCTTTGCGCTCGCGATCAAGGTCGCGCTCGCTGGCAAGACTGCAGCGGTGATGGTGTTTGACGAGGTTGATCAAGGTGTGGGCGGTGCGGTTGCGACGGCTGTGGGGCGGCGTCTGTCGCGGCTCTCTGAGGCGGCGCAAGTCTTTGTCGTCACTCACAGCCCTCAAGTCGCGGCAAGCGCGGATCATCAATATCTCATACAAAAATCCTCTACAGGCGTGACAACGACGACCCATGTCCGGCGTGTATCTGATGGTGAGCGCGAAGAAGAAATCGCGCGCATGTTGGCGGGTGAGACCATCACCCAAGAAGCCCGTGCGGCGGCGCGGCAGCTAATGCAGACCTCATGACAGAGGCGCAGGTCAAGAGGCGTTTGGCCGCATTGGCCATGGAAATCAAAGCCGCTGACGCGCAATATTACCAAGACGATGCGCCTGTGCTGTCTGACGCGGATTACGATGCGTTGCGCCGTGAAAATGCTGAACTTGAAGCCGCGTATCCGCATCTTGTGCGCTCTGACAGCCCGTCTAAAACTGTGGGCGCGAAACCCTCTGGGAAATTTGGCAAGATCACGCACAAAGTCGCTATGCTCTCGCTTGATAACGCGTTTACGGATGAGGATGTCGCTGACTTTACGGCGCGTGTGAGACGGTTCCTGAGCCTGCCGGAAGAAGCCCTGGTGAGTTTTACGGCTGAACCGAAAATAGATGGTCTTTCGGCGGCGCTGCGGTATAAAAACGGCGTGCTGGTCTCCGGCGCGACACGAGGCGACGGGAAAGTCGGCGAGGATGTCACGCAAAACCTGCGCACGTTAGAGACGGTACCCAAAACACTCTTAGGCACAGACTGGCCTGACGTGCTTGAAGTGCGCGGCGAGGTCTACATCGCCCATGATGAATTTGAAGCTATGAACGCGGCGCAAGTCGCGGCTGGCAAAGAGGCTTATAAAAACCCCCGTAACGCAGCGGCGGGCTCGCTCCGGCAAATCGATCCGTCTGTGACGGCGCAGCGCCCGCTTAAGTTCTTTGCCTATACGTGGGGCGACATCAGTGCGCCGTTCGCGCAGACCCAAATGGAGGCCGTTGACGCCTTTAAACGCTGGGGATTTGACGTCAATCCTAACATGAAGGCTCACGATAACGCGGGGAGTATGATTGCCCATTATCACGATATTGAAACAAAGCGTAGCGCGCTGGGCTATGATATTGACGGGGTTGTTTACAAGGTCAATGATTTGGCGTTGCAGGAGCGTCTCGGTTTTGTCTCGCGCGCGCCGCGCTGGGCCATCGCGCATAAATTTCCGGCTGAAAAAGCAATCACGACGCTCAACGATATCGACGTGCAAGTGGGCCGCACGGGCGCGCTCACGCCCGTGGCAAAACTCGAGCCGATTACCGTGGGCGGCGTTGTCGTTTCAAATGCGACGCTCCATAATGAAGACGAAATTGAACGGCTCGGCGTGAAACCGGGCGATACTGTCGAGATACAAAGGGCAGGGGATGTGATCCCACAAGTATTGCGCGTGGTTAAGGGCGGGGACGGAGAACCGTTTGTGTTGCCGCACGCGTGCCCGGTTTGCGGGGCTGACGCGGTTCGCGATGTGGACGAAAAAACAGGCCGCATCGATGTGGTGCGCCGCTGTACCAACGGGCTCTTGTGCCCCGCGCAGGCCACAGAAGGGCTCAAACATTTCGTCTCCCGCCGAGCCTACGATATTGACGGCATGGGCGCGAAACAGATCGAAGTGTTTTACGAGCGCGGGCTTGTGACCCAGCCCGCCGATATTTTTACCCTCGAATCCCGTAACGCGGAGATCAAGCTGGAAACATGGGAGGGGTGGGGCGAGACAAGCGCGAGTAATTTGTTTGCGGCTATTAACGAGCGCCGCTCAATCGGGTTTGATAAATTCCTATATGCCCTCGGTATTCGCCATATCGGGCAAGGTAATTCAAACCTTATCGCCAAACACTATCTTGAATGGGATAGGTTCTATGCGGGTATTCTGTCCATCGAAGGGGGCGAGTCTCCCGCATGGATCGAACTTATGTCCATTGACGGCGTAGGGCCGGGCGCTGCGGGGGCGTTGCGGGATTTCTTTCACCGCGAGAGTAACCGCAAAATCACCGAAAAACTGCTGTCACATGTGCGAGTCTTTGACGCCGAGGCGCCCTCCGCCGAAAGCCACGTCTCAGGCAAAACCGTCGTCTTTACCGGAAAACTGGAGCTGTTCTCCCGCGACGAAGCCAAAGCCAAAGCGCAATCCCTCGGCGCAAAAGTCTCGGGTAGTGTCTCCGCTAAAACCGATTATCTGGTGGCCGGACCCGGCGCAGGCTCGAAGCTCAAAAAGGCGGAAGGACTGGGCGTGACTGTTTTGACCGAAGCTGAATGGCTGACGCTAATTACGCCTTGAGCTTTATACTACACGTGAATTGTAAATATCGTGACATGTTCCGATTATGCTCATTCTCTAAGGCAGGAAAAGCCGCCATACTCATCATCTGAATTCCCGTAAAGCGGGGGTTCAAATGTTTTACCAGTTTTACCAGTTAATGCGTTTTGCTCTTCTATACTTTGTGTGCAGGCCAACAAACACGTAGTGGTCGTTACTTTTCCAAAACCTAGATCAGCTGTAATTTGCCATTGATGAACCGTTGTCGCATTAATAGTGAATGTATTTTGTGTCGCGCATTTGTTTTCTAACGAGCCCCCGCTGGATTTGGCGCTCTTGAAAACATTTTCTAAACCTTTAACGACTTCTTGGCTTGCCGTTACGCTTCCTTGTGCGCCGCCAACTTTATAACCCGCCGTAATACTCGCGCCGATGGACTGCTGCCAACGATCAAGTTTTGACTCCTCAATGGTGGTATCAGCCGTGATTGTCGACGTCACGCTGTTTGAACATGACTGAGTGTTACTGCAAACGGGAACCCATTTACCTTCGGCGGGTGCGATAACGTTCTGCGCAGCTTTTGCATTGTAAGTGCGCCTATTTACGATTCTTTGATTTGGCTCGTTTGGATCATCATTGTCGAGCCACTGGTTTTGGAAATCAAAGGAATAAAGATCACCCTTTGTATAAAACCGGAAGTGATTGTCCATGTAAGGTTCTTGACGGACCCCATCAAACAATTTGTACCCTTGGGGCCATGCGGGTGGTTTTACAGTTTCCAGTGTTGGCGCAACGACATAGGCACGTTCAACAGCCCACCCCCCTGTACCCTGAAGTCGTAGTTTTAATGACTCGATCCGCCCTAATTTTTTTGTCGTGTGTATTTTGTAAAACTCGCGATCACCACGTTCGAAATCATCGGATCCAATAGTGTCAATCTCAACTTCATCAGAATCGGCACCCGTGCCTATTAAAGTCACAAAAACACGCCCATTTGTACCCGCCTCGGATATGTCTGCTGTCGTTAGGTCGAGATAATATGTTGCTGTCTCATTTGCGTAAGATGAGAGCGGTATTAAACTGAATCCCATAGTGAGTATGACTTTCACCGGGTTTCGCGCCAAAAGTAACGAGAGCCAATTTTTTGCGTGCATGAGGGTTCCTGTCAGAGCTTTAGTTGTGTCGGTTTTGAAATCCTAATTCTAGGCTATGAAGCTTTGAGTAATTTGTCCATCAAAAAGCCTGTTGCGGCTTTAACATGTCGGTACAATTTAGTTGCGATCTTAGTTGGGTTTTAGCAACAGGTTCAATAGTGATTTTGTGGAGCTGTGGCCGAATTAATGATACGAACTAATTATATTGTTGTCTGGGGCACCTGTATTATGTCTGCGTGATGGCACGGGCTTTATCGCGCTCTAGAACCGGCTTCAAGAACCGTCCCGTCCAGCTTTGTTTGTTTTTAGCCACAGTTTCGGGTGTGCCTATGGCGACAATTTCGCCGCCGCCGTCTCCGCCTTCGGGGCCCAGATCGATGATCCAGTCGGCGGTTTTGATCACGTCCAGATTGTGCTCAATGACGACCATAGTGTTTCCATTATCGACAAGCTCTTGCAGGACTTCGAGCAGTTTGGCCACGTCGGCAAAGTGCAGACCCGTAGTCGGCTCGTCCAGAATATAAAGCGTGCGCCCTGTGGCGCGTTTGGACAGCTCTTTGGCCAACTTGATCCGCTGGGCTTCGCCGCCAGAGAGGGTGGTCGCTTGCTGCCCAACTTTCAGATAACCGAGGCCGACGCGCTGCAATGTGACCATTTTATCTCGAATGGACGGCACGGCTTTGAAGAAGTCCGCGGCTTCGTCCACGGTCATTTCAAGTGTGTCCGAGATGGATTTGCCTTTGAACCGGATCTCCAGAGTTTCGCGGTTATAGCGTTTGCCCTTACAGACATCACAGGTCACATAGACATCCGGCAGGAAGTGCATTTCGATCTTGATGACGCCCGCGCCTTGACACGCCTCGCACCGTCCGCCTTTGACGTTGAACGAGAAACGGCCCGGTTTATAGCCCCGCGTTTTGGCTTCGGGCAGACCCGAGAACCAGTCACGGATGGGCGTAAATGCGCCTGTGTAGGTGGCGGGATTAGAGCGCGGCGTGCGGCCAATGGCGGATTGGTCGATGTCGATGACTTTATCGAGATGCTCGAAGCCTTCGGCGCTATCGTGGGGCATGACGGTCACGGATGAATTGTTGAGCTTTCGCGCAGCGGCCTTGTAAAGCGTCTCAATGGTCAGCGTGGATTTGCCGCCGCCGGATACGCCCGTAACACAGACAAATAGTCCCAAAGGAAAATCGACCGTGACGTTTTTAAGATTGTTCCCGCGCGCACCGGTAATGGTGAGCTTTTTATGGTCCTCAGGGATGCGGCGGGCCTTAGGCGGCGCGATCTTTTTCTTACCTGTGAGGTATTGCCCCGTCAGGGATTTTTTGGATTTCATGATTTTATCAGGCGTACCCTGGGCGACGACTTCGCCGCCATGAATACCCGCAAGCGGCCCCATATCGACCACATAATCCGCAGTCAAAATAGCGTCTTCATCATGTTCGACCACAATGACAGTGTTGCCGAGATCACGTAGATTTTGCAGGGTTTCCAAAAGGCGTTCATTATCGCGCTGATGAAGTCCAATGGACGGCTCGTCTAGAACATAGAGAACCCCCGTCAACCCGGAACCGATTTGGGAGGCGAGGCGAATACGCTGGCTTTCACCGCCAGAGAGAGAGCCTGAGCCGCGCCCGAGTGTGAGGTAATCGAGCCCAACGGCGTTGAGAAATTCCAAGCGGTCACTGATTTCCTTAAGGATACGCTCTGCGATTTCCATGTCTTTGGCGGATAATTCAGTTTTTAGCTCATTAAAGCGCTCAAAGGCATGTTTGATAGACATGTCAGATGTGACCGAAATATCCATGCCCGCGAGTTTGACACAGAGAGCTTCTTTTTTAAGGCGTTTACCCCCACAGCTTTCACACTTTGCCGATGACATATATTTGCCAAGCTCTTCGCGCATCCAGCTACTTTCCGTATCGCGGTAGCGGCGCTCAAGATTGGGGATGACGCCTTCAAAGGGCTTCGTGGTCTCATACCGGCGGCCATCATCTTCGTAAACAAAGGCAATGTCTTGGCCTTTGGTGCCGTACAATACGACTTGCTGCGCACCGTCCGGCAGTTTGTTCCACGGGGTTTCGGTTTTAAAGCCGTAATGTTTGGCAATGGCTTGCAGCGTTTGTGTATAGAGACGGCTTTGAGTTTTTGACCATGGCGCAATTGCGCCGGAGGCTAATGATTTCTGTGTTTGGGGGACGACGAGGGCCGGATCAAACTGAAGTTCCATTCCGAGACCGTCACAGGCCGGGCATGCACCGTGCGGATTGTTAAACGAGAACAGACGTGGCTCAATTTCCGGCAGCGTGAAGCCCGACACAGGGCATGCAAACTGTTCACTAAAAAGCGTACGCTCGGCGGTATCGTCGGCCAATTCTGCGACGGCTAAGCCTTCGGCGAGGCGCAAAGCGGTCTCGATAGAATCGGCTAAACGCGATTCCAGCCCCTTGCGCACAACAACACGGTCAACGACCACATCAATGTCATGTTTGAACTTTTTATCGAGGTCGGGCGCTTCTTCGATCCGGTAAAATTCCCCGTCGATTTTGGCCCGCTGAAAACCTTGTTTCATTAAATCCGCAAACTCCTTGCGGTACTCACCTTTGCGGCCACGGACAATGGGCGCGAGGATGTAAAGTTTGGTGCCTTCCGGCATGGCCATGACAATGTCGACCATTTGGCTGACGGTTTGACTTTCAATCGGTAGCCCTGTTGCCGGCGAGTAGGGAACGCCGACACGGGCCCATAAAAGCCGCATATAATCATATATTTCGGTGACGGTTCCGACAGTGGAGCGTGGGTTCCGCGATGTCGTTTTTTGCTCTATTGAAATCGCAGGCGACAGGCCTTCGATGGAATCGACATCCGGTTTTTGCTGAAGCTCTAAAAACTGCCGCGCATAGGCTGATAAGCTCTCGACATAGCGCCGTTGCCCTTCGGCATATATCGTATCAAACGCCAGAGAGGATTTCCCAGATCCCGACAGTCCCGTAATGACGATGAGTTGATCTCTGGGCAGGTCAACATTGACGTTCTTGAGGTTGTGTTCGCGCGCACCGCGAACGCGAATGGATTTTAGGGAAGAAGACATGGCTAAGCCTATCGAACATTAGGGGAACGTCTGTCAACCAAAGAATGGGATGAGAGACGTTTGGGCGCAAAAAAGCCGCCCTGTAAGGCGGCTTTGAGTAAAGATGGTTTTGGCCTTAATGCACCGGCGGAATGACCACGTCATTATTTTCGTCAAGCAGCACTACATTGGGCGCATAGTTGCGCGCTTTTTCAGCTTCCATTTGGCAGTAAGTAATGATGATGATCTTATCTCCCACCTGCACGCGCCGCGCCGCAGCGCCGTTGAGGCCAAAAGTCTTGGATCCGCGAGGCGCAGTAATCGCGTATGTCGTGAAACGCTCACCATTCGTGATGTTTAAGATGTCGACCTGTTCATTGGGTAAAATACCTGAGCGCTCTAAAAGATCCTGATCGATTGAGATCGATCCTTCATAGTGCAAATCGGCTTGAGTCACCACAGCTCGGTGAATTTTGCCTTTCATCATGGTCAGCATCATGTGCGCCTCCTGTGTTAATTACAGACTATATATGGTGATTAAACGCCGGAATTAAAGCCCGGAACCGCCGCTTACGCATAGCTGTCCACCGCGCGTTTATCTACCGTTCAGCTATGGAGAGCGCAAGCGGTTGTTTTGTGGTTTGAAAGAGGTGTCTAATCTCTAGGTTTTGAGCCAAGCTAAAGTGGGACTTCGGTGGTTAGCTTCATCTTTTCCATGGCAAAGCTTGCTGTTACATCAGACAGTCCCACCTTGGCGATGATCGATTGATAGATGCGGTCATAATCAGCCACGCTGGCGGCGAGTATTTTCAGTAAATAATCAACGTCTCCGGCAAGGCGGTAAAATTCTACGATTTCAGGCATGGCATCTACGGCTCTGGCGAAGCGTTCGGCCCAATCCTTGGAATGATCATTTGTGCGTACAGCGACAAACACAGTTAGTGATTTACCCAGCTTGTCCGCGTCGAGAATCGCAACGCGGCCTGCGATAATACCCGTTTGCTCAAGGCGCTGTACCCTGCGCCAACACGTGTTGAGTGAAACACCAACAGACGCGGAGATAGACTCAAGGGATTGGGTCGTGTCCTTTTGTAGAATTTTTAAGATCGCGCGGTCGGTATAATCAATATTTTCTATCATATTAGTATAATATCAAAAAATATTATCATGTAAATGTGATAATCGTATAATTTTGCGATGAATTTTTATCTTCAAAAGGCCAAGATATAGATTAAATAGGAGATACATATGTTGCTCGCTGCTGAAGACACAATGATAGAGACCTCGCCTAGCGTCGGTGCCGTAAACGCTAAGCCCGCGCGAGAGTTGCCATGTGCGTTTAAAACGCTGCATCACCTCATTGGCCGCACGCCCTTTATTGGGCTTAATCTGCGTTATAAAGGTGAGGTATCGCGCATTTATGCCAAGCTCGAATATTATAATCTCTCCGGTAGTATCAAAGACCGCATGGCGCTGGAGGTCTTGCGCTGCGCGTACCGTACAGGCGCACTACAGCCCGGTGATATGATCGTCGAAGCCACGAGCGGAAATGCCGGGATCGCATTTTGCGCGCTGGGCCGCGCGCTTGGACACCCTGTGCGCATATACATGCCTGATTGGATGAGCCAAGAAAGAATATCTCTCATGAAGAGCTACGGCGCGGATGTACGTCTTGTGAGCAAAGAAGAGGGCGGGTTTGTCGGCTCGATTAAAATGGCCGAGGATCTGGCGCGCAGCCGCAATAACGTCTTCCTGCCGCGTCAATTCTCTAACCCCGATAATTGCGGCGCGCATTGCAAAGGGACGGGTCCGGAAATTTTAGCGTCGCTCGCGGCGCACGGCTTAACACCGGATGCGTTTATCGCAGGCGTCGGTACGGGCGGTACTGTGATGGGCGTGGGTAAGGCCTTACGTGCTGCCAATCCGAGCGTAAAAATTCACCCGCTTGAGCCCGCCGAAAGCCCGACATTAACTACGGGGTACAAAGTCGGGCACCACCGCATTCAAGGCGTTTCGGACGAGTTTATTCCTGATATTGTGTGTCTAAAAACGCTTGATGATATTGTCTGTGTGAATGACGGGGACGCGATCCTGATGGCGCAACGGCTTTCTACCCGTTTGGGTCTTGCCGTTGGTATTTCGTCTGGCGCGAACCTGCTCGGCGCGCTGAAAATACAGCGCAAACTTGGCTCTGATGCCACGGTGGTCACTGTTTTTTGTGATGATAATAAGAAATATCTCTCAACAGATTTAACCCGCGAAGAACCTGTCAAAGACGGCTATATGTCACCGGATATTGAGCTTTTGAATTACGAAATGTGCTAAGCTGAGGCGCTATGCGCTTGAAGGTCGGGATTTTGCTCGGGCGTCAAAGGGTGTCCAGGTGGCCGGGCTTTCAGTGTACCCCGGCGTTTCCATCTTTCTCTAGCAGCTATAAATAATATGGTGCCCGCCAAGGTCAGAGTGATTGTATTGGCTATCATTAATGGCACCGCGCCCTCTAAAATGCCGTAGCAAAGCCAAAGCGCGACACCGAGCGTGAACATGGAATACATGATGAGCGAAATACCGCCAGTACGCCGCGTCCGAATAACGAGGATGGCTTGCGGCACAAAAGAAAGCGATGTCAGCGCCGCCGCCGTATAACCGATAATGTCTATGTACATGATGTGAGTATCCATGGTGATCTGTGTCAGTCTGGCTCCTACACCGCTTGGGGTGAATATCAATCACGATTTCAGTGTGGTAGCGCAGACGTCACTTGCAAACCTGCAGGGCTTATTTGGATTAGCTGGATTTTAATGTCCAAACGGGCTTTACAGGTCAGGCCTGAGTGTTTGATTTAAAAGCTTTTTTATCTGTTATCTTTTCCCTGACTTAAATCAAAGATGGGAGTAGGCTCCGCTATAATGTTAATGAAAAGGGGAGCCTATGTCGTCGACAACCGTCGTGATCATTACGCTAATTGGATATAAATTACTCCTGCTCGGGATCGGGTTGTGGGCATCAAAGCGCGTTCAGACCGAAGGCGACTTTTTCCTCGCGGGACAAGGCTTGGGCGCATGGACAGCGGGCCTTTCATACGCGGCCTCGACAAGTTCTGCGTGGGTTTTGCTGGGATTCACCGGGTTGGTTTATTCTCAAGGTGTTGTTGGGCTGTGGTTGATCCCGGGTATTTTCGGCGGATATTTGTTAACGTGGCTTGTCATGGGCCCGCGCCTAAATGCCGAGACATCAGAGCACGGCTATATCACAGTTATTGATTTTATAACGGGCGATATAGCGCCCGAGTGGAAGCGTGTTATCGGTATAATATGTGCCTCTATGATATTGTTTTGCTTTGTTTTTTATATCTCTTCACAGTTTCAAGCTGCGGGCAATGCCTTTACCTCGACATTTAACATGGGCGCGAGCGAGGCGGTTATTCTGGGAGCGTCTGTCATTGTTATTTACTGTTTGTTTGGCGGTTTTTTAGCTGCGAGCATTACCGATGCGCTTCAAGCTACGGTGATGATGGTGGCTTGTATTCTTGTGCCATATGCGGCCGTCACGGCGGCAGGCGGTATCGGCACAATCATTGATACGCTGCATGCAACGCAGCCCGCCTCTTATTTTAGTTTCACGGGCGGCGCTGCCGGGATGGCGGGTATTGGCCTCGCGATGGGACTGTTCGGTACGGGGCTTGGCGCGCTGGGGCAGCCACAACTGCTGAACCGGATTATGGCCGCTAAAGACGCGCAGGCGCGGCGGCGCGGCGCGGCCATTACCGTCGGTTGGGGCGCGGTGATTTATATGGGACTTGTTCTTCTGGCTTTTGCAGGACGCGCGGCCAATATACAGACAGGCGGTGAGAGCTTGTTCTTTAAGGCGGCGGAACTCTACCTACCGCCGGTTTTGGCCGGTATCGTGATTGCCGCGATTTTATCAGCCGTCATGTCGACAGTCGATAGTTTGCTGCTCGCGGCGGCGTCTGCCGTGTCTCATGATATGGGGTTTGCTTATTCCAATCCGAAAAAAGCGCTTCTGGCGGGACGATTAGCGATGGTTTTAATTGCCGTTCTGGCCGTGTTGATGACGATTTTCTTAGCCAAGGATATTTTCACCCGCGTCTTGTTTGCCTGGGTGGCGCTCGGCGCCGCGTTTGGGCCATCAATTTTAGTCAAGTGTTTGGGCTGGAAGGTGCGCGGCGGTTTTGTGCTGGCGGCCATTATTGCCGGATTTTTGATCGCTGTGATGGCCTATAATGTACCGGGCGGAATGGCGGATGTAATTGAGAAATGGGCGTCGTGGCTGGCCGGATTGGTTATTCTGTTTCTGGGTAAGTATAAAAATGGGAGGCAAGAAAATGCCTAATATTGTCAAACGTACCACGATGATGGTGCGCGATATGGAACGCTCGCTTATTTTTTACCGCGATGTTTTGGGGGCCAATATTTGGTTTGACCGCCCGTTCACGCTTGACGGCGGCGGGCTGCCTATCGGCAAGAAGGGGGATAGGTTACGCCTTGTGATCGTCAAGTTTGATCATGACGAGATTGGTATGATGGGTCTGATGGAATTTCTTGATCCGGTTATACCCGCGCCTGAAATCGATTATGAACTGGGTTACGGGAAACCCGTGTTTGTTGTAGTGGCTGAAAATGCGCAACTCATTTATGAGCGGGCTGTACAGCACGGATTTAAAACACGCGGCGCGCCCAAGACATGGTCAACGACAGGTGCTAAAGGAGAGACCAAGCATTTCGTCTCAACGTTTTTATGGGATGCTGACGGACACTTCTTTGAGTGCAATCAGGTCACACACACTGACTGGCCCGAAAGTGACTAATCTAAACTGTCAATGGCGCGTTGCGGCGCGCCCGGTGGGTAAACCAAAACCTACGGATTTTGCCTATCATGAAGAAGCTATTCCGGTCTGCGCCGAGGGGCAGGTCTTGCTTAAAACGCTCTACCTTGGCATCGCCCCGGTTATGCGCATGTATATGCAAGGGGCGAGCGCGGCGGGCGAAGCGCCTCTAAGTCTTGGCGATGTCATACACGGGCGCGGCGTCGCGCGGGTTATCGAGAGCTGCCATTCGGACTACGCCGTTGGTGATATCGTCCAAGGTCAGCTCGGCTGGCAAACCTACAAGGTCAGCAGTATGAGCGCCAATGAGCGGTTTTTTAAAGTGCGGCATCATGATCTATCCTATGCGCTGTCCGTGCGCATGCTATCCATGACAGGTCTGACGGCTTGGAGCGGCTTTAATTTCGCTGAGCCTCAGGCTGGAAACACGGTCGTCGTGTCCGGCGCGGCAGGCGGCGTCGGGCATATGGTCGTTCAAATGGCTAAAATTATGGGCTGCCGGGTCATTGGCATCGCGGGCGGCGTGGAAAAGTGCGGTATTGTCTCCGGCCTTGGGGCAGATGCTGTGATTGACTATAAATCCGAGGACGTGCCCGCTCGGATTGCGCAGCTTTGCCCAAACGGTATGGACATTTATTTTGATAATGTCGGCGGCGAAATTCTCGAAGCTTGCCTTGAAAACTTGGCTTATGATGCGCGCATATTGCTGTGTGGTTCGATCTCTGAATATGCGCGTGAAAATCCATTTGGATTATCCAATTATGTTCGCTTGCGCGCGAAGAACGCTGTCATGAAAGGTTATTTTGTCTATAATTATCTGGATCAATTCGAAGCCAGTAATAATCAATTGGCGGCATGGTATAAATCCGGAGAGATGAAACCGCTTATGGATGTCTTAGACGGGTTTGACAAAATGCCCGAAGCTCTGATGGGGGTTTACGAGGGTACAAACATAGGTATGCGCTGCGTAAAGGTGAGTGATGAGTAAGCCGCCTCTCAGATTACAGCGGGCCAACTACGTCACAGCGGATATAGGCCGCGCGCTCACATTTTACCGTGATATATTGGGTTTCACTGTTACTTTCGTCAAGGACAGCGCAGCCGACAGCTATTCTTATGATGTTTTTGATATCAACAAAAACCAGCCTATGCGGTTTGCGGTTCTGTCTACGACGAAGCAGCCCAATGTTATGGCGTTAACCGAAGTGCCAAACGCCGCGCCGTTAAATGCCGCGCCGCGCCGCGCCGCGATCATTCTCGAAATTCTTGAATTTGATCGGGTGGTGAACCAGTCCCGGGCGCTAGGGCTAACCGTTTATCCTGAAGACCATCTTGTCACCAAAGACGGACGCGAAGGCCGTGAGGTCGGGATTGTTGATTTTGACGGCAATCTCGTTGTTATTTACCTTATTATGCAGGACGCGCCATGACAGCACCGATCTCTCCCATCACTGATGCGGATTATCCCAAACCGGCTTATGCATGGACATTGGTCGCGATGCTGACCTTGGCCTATGTTAGCTCGTTCATTGACCGTTATATTTTAGGGCTTTTGATCGACCCCATCAAAGAGTCCACGGGCGCATCGGATACGCAAATGGGTTTTTTGATGTCGGCGTTTACATGGACTTATGCCTTGATTGCTTTGCCGCTGGGGTTTTTGGTGGACCGTAAATCCCGCACGAAACTCGTGGCGATTGGCGTTTTTCTTTGGTCCATTGCTACGATTTGGACTGGGACGGCAAAATCATTCCTACAGCTTTTTTTGGCCCGTATGAGCGTCGGCGTCGGCGAAGCGGTTCTCAGTCCTGCCGCGTTTTCCATGATTGGTGACAGTTTTCCCAAAGAAAGACGCGGTCTGCCGATTGCGGTCTATTCCATGGCGCTGGTCGTTGGAGCGGCAATCGCGAATTTACTTTCCGGCGGTGTCTTGAAATGGGCGGACACCGTTGGCGAAGTGTCACTGCCATTTGTTGGCGCGCTGGAAACATGGCAGTTTATTTTCATCATTGTGGGGCTTCCGGGCCTTGTCATCGCCGCTGTCTTCCTCCTCATCAAAGAGCCGCCGCGTATTGAAAGCTCCCCGCGAGAGGGCGCAAAAATGAGCGACGCCTTTGTTTTTATCGGTAAGAAAGCCCCTGCATTTTTCACCTTTGTCTCGATTTTCATGTGCATGGTCGCTGTGGCTTACGGGCAGGGATTTAACGCGTCTTTGTTTAAGCGTACATTCGGATGGGATCAGGCGAACTATGCGATATGGAACGGGCTTTCCATTTTGGCAATTTCGCCCATAGTTTACATCACGTTTGGTAAGTTATCAGACCGCTGGGTCAGCGCGGGGCGCCGAGACGCGCCGCTTTTGATTGCAATTATCGGCCTTTTTATCATGGTGCCCAGCGCCGTTATTGCGCCCATGATGCCGACAGGCGTATTATGTTTTGCGGTCTTCTGTATCACCACCGTTGGCATCGGCATGGTGTCAGTGTCCGGCGTGAATGCTCTGCTCGCGATTGTCCCGGGGGATATTCGCGGCGTCGTAGTCGCCGCCTATTATTTTTTCATCAGCTTCATTGGCGGAGCGCTCAGCCCGCCTCTGATCGGCTGGGTCAATGATGCCTTTTTCGCGGGCGAAGGCTTGCAATATGCTATGTCGATTTACCCTATCGTCTTTGGCCTACCTGTAATGATTTTAGTGCCGTGGACACTCAAGCTTTATCGGCGGGAATTGGCCCTGCAAGATGCATAAAGCCTATATGGGCGAGACGGGCGCGCAGATCCATTACCGCGAAATGGGCGAGGGCGATCCGCTTATATTGCTCCCGCCGTCGCCGCATTCCGGTCTTTATTATGAAACAGTGATGCCTTATCTGGCCGGACGCTTTCGGGTTATTGCGCCGGATTATCCCGGCTTTGGCGGCTCAGATAATTTGATCGGAGAGGCTTCTATTGAGGGCTACGCGCAAAGTTTATTGCCATTGTTGGGTATGAACGACTCTGCTCATCTTGCCGGGTTTCATACAGGCAATCTTGTCGCGGCTGAATTAGCGCGCAGGCAGCCCGAAAAAATTAATCAATTGGTGATGATTGATGTCCCGTATTTTGATGCGGAAACGCGCGCCTCATTAAATAAAAGAATAAAAAAACGGGCTGATTTGCCTCTAAGTATCAATGACCTACAAGAGAGTTTTGATAAAAACGTAACCGCCCGCATCAATGAATTAGATCATGAGCGCGCCTACCATATTTGGGCCGAATCTTTACGGGCAGGAACATTTGCAAACAGTGCGTTCCACGCCGCCTTTACCTACAATTGTGAGGACAGACTCAAGGCTTTAAAAAGACATGTGACCGTCATCGCAACGACATCTGGATTGCTTGAACCCACACGAGCAGCGGCTCAAATATTGCCTCAAGCTCGCTTTACTGAGCGGCTCGATATTCAAGGCGCTGTGTTCGACAAACATGCCGAGGATATTGCGGCAGCTATTTGCCAAGCATTTGCCTATGATTAATGTCAATTGTACTGCATGATTGTGGATTAAGTAAAGATATGAAACTTTGGTTGCTGTCCCCCTTTTTTGTTTTTTCTTTATTGCTGAGTGCGTGTGCAACCTCAAGCCCGCAGGAGATGCCCCTAATGCCCGCTGCCGCCCCTATGAAATCTTATATGATCATCACAGCTAAGCTTCATGATCGTGATGCGTTCCTGTCGGGATATTCCAGAGCCACCGGGCCATTGGTCGCCAAATATGGCGGGCGGTACATACTGCTACGTCCCGGCGCTGAACTGCTGGAGGGCGAGTGGGGTGACGGAACGTCCATGGCGATTTCCGAATGGCCAAACCGCGCCGCTATTGATGCGTTTTGGAATTCACCTGAATATGCCGAGGCCAAGAAACTGCGCGAAGGCATTGCCGATGTGCAGGTTCTTGTGATTGACGCGCCCAAATTTACCAGTGATCCCTCATGATAAAACGCTTTTTATTCAGTGCCTTATCAGCAGTACTTCTGCTGTCGCCTGCACATGTAGCAAATGCAGACATTGCGGAAACTCCGGATGCGCGTATCTTGAAACGGGACTTTACCCGCATGATGGAGTGGTTTCCCGGGGTGTATGACAACCAAGAACAAGTCTATTTCGAAGATGAAATGGGCGTCGATGAATCGCTGCGTCACAACCGAATCCATCATATCTTTGTTCCAGTGGAGTTGGAGAATTTTCCCGGTAAAACCTTTTATATACAGCAAAGCCAGAACGGTGACCTAGCGGATATTTACCGGCAGCGGATTTATAGCTTTTCGCCCGACTTTGAAGAAAACGCGATACGCCTAACAATTTACACCCCAAAAGATGCCAGCGGACTTGTCGACGCACACGTAAACCCGGAAAAATTAGAAGGTCTTGATCCCAAAGATTTTCGTACCCTTAAGGGCTGTGACGTGTTTTGGAAGGCCGAGTCTAATTTTTTCCATGGCTACATGAAAGAGGGCGCTTGCCGCGTTAAGTCCCAACGCTCCGGTAAAACACTGATTATCACGGATGATTTGCAATTGACCCAAGACGCGATCTGGATACGCGACGAGGCATCTGATGCGAATGGTAATTATGTATTTGGCAACAAAGCGGGTATTCATCACAAAAACCGCAAAGCCCGGCCGTTCAAGTGCTGGCTATCTATTAAAAAGAAAGATGGCAGTTTTACCTTTCATCCCAATGTCAAAGTTCATGACCAAGGGGGCCGTGCTTGGATAGACGCCGAAGAGGCCGTGCATCCCCGTGTTGGGATAAAAATCCGCAATGTAGTTTGGCCTTACGGCAATAACCGTCCGTCGCTTGTGCTTTACGTGTATCAGGGTGATGATGCAGACCGCGCCGTCTCTTATGCGTGGACCACGCCCGAGGCTGACCGGATCGGTATTAATCTAAGGTTTGTTCAAGGCAGTTGCACACTTGATCCTGACGGGCATTTTTAACAACATTATCAATAACTTAGAGGAGGAACATCATGAAACTTTTAAAACTGGCACTCAGCACGGCAGCGATCTCGCTCATGGCTTGCGTATCGACATCTGCGCAGGACATGAAAAATTCAAAGACAAAAATGAGCCCGCCGGATATTGATATCAACACACCGGAAGGCGCGATCAAAGCGATGCGTAAAGTTCAGTGTTCGCTGATCGATAATGAACCGATTACCTATTACTGGCATGGCCGCGCTTATTCTCGGCGTATGGGCGAGCGTGATCAAAATATCTTTAATGTCGAAGGCATGAATATTCGTTCCTGTTCAACGGTTATGGATGAAGAAAAAGGTATGGGCTACAAGCTCGTCTCGCGTGAAATTCTCCTCTACACAGATCCAAAAACGGGTGAAGTTCTCAAGACGTGGGAAAACCCTTGGTCCGGCGAAGAGGTTGAAGTGATGCATGTGGCGAATGATCCGGTTAACCATTCAGGCTATATTACAGGCCGTGATGGCAAACCCACCAAATTTGCAGGCGATATTATTGGTGATAAATTTCAGATGAGTATTACCGTGCCGCTGTTCTATCCAAACCCGCTGGCAAGCGATTACCAAGAAGAAATCGGTGGCATTTATCGCGCGACTGAAATGTTTAACTTCATGGGCGACCTGGATGACCTTGTAGATGCGCGCAAGAACACAGCGCGGATTTCCATTGGGTGGGTGCGTATGTCCGATTGGCTGCCTTGGATGAAAATGAGTGGCCGCGAGGGCGTTATTTATATGCACACAGCAGGCCGAAAAATTGAGAGCTGGGACGAGATGTCAGACAGGCTTAAAAACGAAATCAGTATGCATTACCCAGAATATGTCAGCGCGCCGCCGGCAGATGATGCGCGCAAGAACGTGACAAGCTGGGGCTACTACAAAGATGTCAAAGAGGGTAAAGTCCAACTTCCAAAGCGCTAGGTTTTAGCGTTAGCGTTACACCCAAACTCCATCTACCTATTCAGGGCTGCGTCGCAAAGTAAAAAGGCGCGGCCCGCATCACTCTCAAATCTGTGGCGTATAGCTTCGCGGTCATCCTCGATCGCGCCGAGGCTGGTGTGGAAACGCCGGGCAAAGCTTGTCATGTCTGCACGTAAATCCGAATTTTGTTGGGCTTGATCAAAGAGGTGCCGCACGGGGTCTTCGAGGCGGTTCGTAATCACGTCGCTCATCGCTAAAGGCCCCCGGCTGATGCGTGTATTCACAGCTTCGATAATGCATCCATCATCGACAATCGCCGCAGGCGAGAGGCCTATTGCGGTCAGAGCGGCGACAATGTCTTCATTGGAAACCTCATCAGAGGGCTTGGAGGCAAATTGCGGGCTGCCGGAAGGCGCCGTGAGCGCGTCCAGTGCTTCATCATTAGCATCCTCCGCGTTTGAGAATAAACTCTTCCACCAAGATTTGTTCTTCCCGTCTTTTTTTTTGTCTGATGTATCTGTTGGCCTCAAAAAATCAGGATCAAAGCCAGTAAGGTCTTCATGTGGGTTGACCGCTTTAAAATCATCCTCGTCCGGAATTTGAAGTATCAGAGCGTGTTCATCCTCTGCGGGGGCGGATTCAATTTGGCCTGCAATGTCGGGGATTACGAGGTTAGCCTCTGTGTCGGCTTGTGTGGGTAACGTGAGGGCCGCAACTTCATCAGTGGAATAAGGCTCGGAGAATGTCTCTGTTTGCTCCGGTGCAGGGCGCAAGCCGGCCAAGCGGCGTTTATGAGAGGCGGCTGAACTCGAGGTTGCAGGTGTTTCTTCAGTGGCCGTGCCCGGTGAGCGGCTCTCCACTTCGGCGTCATCGTCCGGTAAGGGTTTAAAGCCTGATAATCCTCTTCGCGGTGCAGGGGCGGGAGCGGGCGCAGATGGCTGAGTGTCACGGTGTCTGGGTTCTGGCTGCGGGGCCGGGGCTTCAGATTTTGAGGGTGAGAATTTCAGCCGGTCTTGAAGTTCGACCATGTCATACTCAATCCGCGATATTTCCTTGCGGGTTTGGGCGAGGCTGTCTTGCACCCTGCGGGCGGCTTTTTCGCTAATGCTTTCCGCGCGCGCATTAGAGAACCGCACCATCTCTTCCATGTCGGCAAAACGCTGCTTGACCGCGCTGTCGGTCAGGCGGGCCGCATCGGCGAGCGCGACGACGGCTTTGCGCCCTGCTGTGCTGGCATCTGTCAGATGTTTGGTGCTGACCTGCGCCGTCAGTGACATGTCGCGCATTTTCTTTAGACCAGCCTCCAAAGAGACGGCCAGAGTCTCTTGTTCCGTGCGTAATTCCGTAATCAGGGCGTCGAGGTCCTTGGCGTGATGGCTGTAAAGCCCGTCAAGCTCGGTTGATCGTATCTTGAGTTCGTCAGCGAGGCGCATAATTGCGGCCTCATTGGCATCAAGCTTGCTGGAAGCTTCGTTGGTGTTTTGCAGAACCGTCTCTGACGCCGCGTTTATTTTTGCTGCCGCGCCTTCGACGCTGATGCGGGCTTCATTTATTTTTTGCTCGGCTTCTTTTGTGGCGGTGGCCAGCGAGACGCTGTGCTGCTCCAAGCCCGCAGTAAGGGCTGCCATGCGATCATCATAGACGGACGCGATTTCGCTGAGGGCTTTGCGCTCTTCTGATAACTGGCTCGCAATCAGTTCAGTCTTGTTCTCGGCGAGATAGCTGACCCGGTCGATAGATTGAATTTGCTCTTCAAGTGTTTCTTTAAGGTTCGCCATACGGGAGACGGCTTTATCGAGACTGGCGTTGACCTCATTAATCTCGCCTTTGATGTTGCGCGACATGATAGACGAGCGGCTAAAGGCGGTCTCGTCAGGGCTCATGAGTTGCTGCGTTGTGACCGATAAGGCATGGGCTTGCTGCGAGAGACGGGCAAGCTGTTTGAGCGCATAACCCAGAATTAAGAGAATAAAGACAGGCCCAAGAACCAGTAGCGTAAGGCTCGCCAAATCCAACCCGGTAAGCGCAAAAGCGTCGCCCGTACTGCTCCGGCTTGTATAAACCACCAGCCCCACGCAAACGACCCAAAGGATAATTGCAAGGCCAATTGTAAGGTTCACCCAGGTAAATGAGGGGGCGCCCGGGCCTTTTTTTAGCCGGGGCACGAGCGGGCGATCCAGCGGGAGCGGCGCGTTTTTATCACCGCCTTGGTCATATTTTGGCTTTTCCGATCTGTGGATAAGTACAGAATTCAGGCGGTCTTCCGAATCATTAACATCATCTAAGGCTTCTATGCTACTGATTTTACTGGAAATATTTGACACTGTTAAACCCCGGACTTTTCCTGCTTATAATTAACGTAATTTACGCTAATTTACACTACTATGCATAGCAGGGCACGAAAAGACGTAAGTTCTTAAATGCTGAAATGGGTTGAATGGAGAGGGGCTGATGATGGATACATCAACAGTATCACGTGCGGACGTAATGGCAAATTTATCGTCTGCTGAAAGAGATTACCTCGTCAGAGGGCTTGAACAACCAGGCGGAAAACTCCCGCTGTTTGATGCGCGCGGTCAACTGATTAATCCGCAGATCATCCATGCCTGTATTCGCAAAGGGTATGCCTCGCGTTGGTTTGCCAACCCGATTAAGCCGGATTGGCTGGTTTGCCGTTTAACAGATATTGGACGCGATGTCGTTGTTCATGCCAAGCGAAAATAGCCAGAACATCACTGTGTGCAAATAATGGGTCTGTTTAAGAGCAAATCAATATTTATGCCCTAAGATCAGTTTGTAACGATAATTCTTACGCACTGCTTTTTCGGGGCCTGTATCATGAGTATATTTAGTTCAGCGCAAATGGAGTTGTGGGAAAACCGCACCGAAGTCATTATCGGGTTTTGCGGATTTGGTTTCTCTCTTATTTTATTGGCGCTCTATGAGCTCTCCGGTCAAGGCGCAATCATGCGGGATATGGGACACTGGGGCGGCTACGCTGTAATGGCCTATTTCGGATTTTGTATCCTGCGTCTGCTCTGGGTTTCCAGCAATGAATACAGCCCCGTCTTTGGGTGGCTGACAGCTTTGGTGGATGTTGTGGCGTTGTCTTCAATTCTATATGTCTTTGGTTTGCAGAGCGATAATAGCGTCGCAGAGATCAAATCCCCGGCTTATACGCTATATTATGTGCTGATTGCCATGCATGCAATGCGGTTCAATCCGGCGCTTGTTCTAGCCATGGGGCTGACGAGCATTCTGGCAAGCGTTTTAATGTCTGCGGCTTTGCTCGATACAACGGTGAATGTTGTGATGCCTATCGACTCAGCGCCCGCGCCTGCTTTTATGGGCGCCGAGGTTGAAAAGCTCTTATCTTTGATGATGTTTGTTGTGCTCACAGCCATTGCCGTGATGCGGGCCAAAACGCTTTTATCGAGCGCGGGCCTTAAGGAAAGCGCTGAAATTAAAGCCGCCGAGTATCAAAAATCGTCGCGGGAAAAAGCGGAAATCATGTTGTCTATGGGGCAAGACCTACACGAACCCATGACGGATGTGTCCGAAATGGTCGTAGCGCTTCGCAAGACGAACCTAAGTGCCAAACAAATTGAATTTATTGACATTATCGAGAAGTCCGGTGGTGAAATCCTGTCGATTATTGATGACATTGTGGATTATACTAAACTCGAAATGGGCGAGCTGGAAATCTCTTCCGAAGAGTTTAATCTCACGGCCCTTATCGAAGAGGTCGGAGATTATTTAGGGCCGAAAGCGCGGGCGAAAAAACTCGATTTATTGACGCATGTTGATGTGAATTCTCAAAACATACTTGTCGGTGACGAGGGACGCATTCGCAAAGTGCTTATAAATCTGGTTGATAATGCGATCAAATATACGGAAGAGGGCAGCGTCCTACTAAGTGCGAGCAGCATCCCGCTTAATGGTGAAGATGCAAAGCTGTCTCTGAGCGTAAAAGATACAGGCATTGGGATTGCTGCTGACAGAATAGATGATGTCTTTAATGCGTCTGCACCCGCGGATGGTTCTGACAAGCGGCGCTACGGCGTTATGGGGTTGGGCCTGAGCGTTTCTCGCGGTATTGTCCGCGCGAACGGGGGCGACATTAACGTAAAATCAGAGCGCGGCAAAGGGTCGGATTTCTCCTTTGATTTGCGTGTGCCTTATAAATACCAAACCAACGGGAAGAACTCGCTCTTCTCCGGGATTAAAAATATCGATAAAGTACAAGTGCTTATTGTTGATGATGAATCCACGGGCGCAGGTCTCATGCAGCAAAAGCTCAATGATATCGGCTTGATGCCCAAAATCGTGACAGATGCGGAAACGGCCTGCAAGGCGATCACGGCGGGCTATAACGGGAATAAACCATTTGCCTTTGCGCTCATAGATTTTGATATGCCTGGATGGGATGGTCTTGAGCTTGCGAAACTTATCCGGACACGGACTCAGCTTGAAAAGATGGGACTTATTATTCTCTCTACCTCAGAGGACCCTGCGGTTATATCCGGGTTTTCCAAAGCCAAAGCCTCTGCTTATTTGACTAAGCCGTACCGCAAAGCGGATTTAGAAAACGCCTTGCTCAGAGTGCTGAAATCTCCTCGCATCGTCACAACAGCGCCGATGACAAAAATGTCGTCCGATGAGCAGCGCTTAGACAAAGCGGGTTAACGCTAAGGCGCTTAAAGGCGCCCCTCCTTAAGCAGCAGCCGTGCGATGCGGTCGTGTTCGGTAAAGAACATACATAATGGCTGTCAGCGATATAATGATCGTGATCGCGCCTAAGTTGGCGTTTGGCGTGGCCAGATAAAGCGACGGTGTCGGGAGCACGGAGCCTTCGTAATTGACAAACATAGCGGCGAACATGTTGTTGCCCGCGTGGACGCCGATAGCCGCCTCGAGGCCGCCTTCAAAATAGACAACCACGGACAGAATAAAGCCGAAGAGGAAATATTGGCTCATCACCAATAAATGCGTCAAGCTGCCGTCTTCTGCGCCCGCGAGGGCTTCGGGGTTAGACAGGTGCATAGCCGCAAACAAAACGCTGGTGATCACGAAAACCACCCATTTGTTCGAGATGAAATGTCCAATGCCCTGATTGAGATAACCCCGGAACAGGATCTCTTCTGTGCCCGATTGCAGCGGAATGAAGATCAATGTTGCGAGAGCAAATATGAAAAATTTGCTGGCATCAAAATTCATCTTCAGCGCGCTGAGACCAGAGATGTGCAAAACGGTTGCGAGCACGCCGTAAACCACCCACGTCAGGGCAATCGCAAATAAGATACGTTTCCAGTCTATTTTGGCCGCAGCGGTATGCAGGCTTGTAATTGTGCGCCTATGGATAAATTTTTGGCAGAGATAAAGCCCGACTAAAAAGGCGGGAAATGTCATCAGCATAAGCGCGTAGGCTATGGCGCTCTCGCCGATCAAGGGCAGGTAAGCGGCATTGACGTCGGCGCTGACAATTGTTGGGTAAAGAATGATGCCGGAGACAACGCTGGCCACCATCGATAAACCGGATATCCACGCAAAGACTTTGCGAACGCCGCCCTGTGTAAAGCGGTGGATGAGCCATGTGGCCCCGCCCAGCAGTGTAAACAGGCCGCAAAGCCCAAACAAGGTTGCCACACGAATAGCATCCAAAGATGACATGTGCGCGATCATGGCATCTTCATAGGACTGAACGGCTTCCGGGTTAATGCCGCCAACGATACTGGCAATAGGACTGCTTAGAAACCCGCCAACAACAAGGCCGATGACCATTGTGAACCAAAAGGCGGTCAGCCAACTCCACCAGCGGGACTCGCCTACCTTTGTTTGGTTAAAATATGCGTCCGCATTGTCGCGTGCCGTATTAGCCATGATGATTCTCTCTATTTTTAGCCACTACAATAGAGCGAAGCTGTCCATGACGCAAAAAAAACCGCACCCCCAATTAAAAAGGTGCGGCGAAGAAGTAAGAGGGCCGTTACCAGCGGCAGGCGATCACCCGTTCCGAGCCTTGAACGATGTAGGTACCGTCCCATGGGTTGGAGCATTCTTTAACGCTGACTAATTCCCGGTGGCCGTGGTGCCAACCTTCGATATTGATCCGGCGGCACACTGTGCTACGCTGATAGTGACTGTAATGACCGTAGCTTGGGCGGTAGAAACTATACGCAGCAGGGGCCCAACGGAACTGGCTATAGCCGGGCGTTCCAAAGTGAAAGCTAATGCCAAGCTGGCTCCGGTACGGCGTATAGTGACCGCGGCGGTTGTTTACGACGCGGCGATGCTGCACTGGGCGTGTGTACGCAGGTCGGTGATTTCTATAACCATTATGCCTAGAGTCATGACGCTGCACCGCGCGGTGGTTTTGATGTTGCCTGACAATACGGTTGACCTGCCTGTTTACGCGGCGATCCATTTGCCGATCCACTTGGCGATCAATGCGACGCTCTTGACGTCGGTCTGCTTGACGGTCGGCCTGACGATTATTTTGCCGGGTATTCTGACGGTTGTCTTGTTGCCTCTCCGGTTGGCGGTTCGCCTGTCTATTGTCTTGATGTCTGTCAGCTTGGCCGTTTGATTGCCGCTGATCTGCGCGTCTATTTTGCCGTGTATTTTGCGTCGTGGGATTACCACGTGATCGACGAAAATCATTGCTGTTGGCTTTGCTCTTATGCTGAGCGTGCGCTTTCGATGAGTTATTATTGCTCTGAGGCGCCGCAGATGCTGCGGGAACGGCGATGGATAACAAAGCTGCAGCGCTGGCTGCAAGCAAAGTGTTTCTCAGAATTGAGCGATGAGGGTTGGGCATGTAAGTCTCCTTTGCGTTTGACATGTTTTCTTTTGGCACATGGTCGCTGAAGCGCGTCTGAAACCCCTATTCATTTTCAGTTAATTCTCCTATGGAGAGATATGAGCATAAACGAATCCCAAACCGAAATAGATTTCGACCACCTCAATCAGTATGTGGGCGGCGATCCCGGCTTGACGGCTGAGATATTTGGACTGTTTAAAAATCAGGTGGATATGCTTGAGAAAAGCCTCGTACCTTCTGCCGACGATGATGTGTGGGCCGCTGTCACCCATTCTTTGAAAGGGACAGCTAAAGCCGTTGGCGCGGTGCGTTTGGCAGCGATCTGTGAAAAGGCCGAAAGCTTGATCGGGGCCAATAATCGTCCAAGCGCCCGGGACATTGCGGCGCAAAACATTGAGGCGCGCATCGCGCTTGTCATGATAGATATTCAGCGCTGGGAGTATCGTCAAACTCTCACTCGCATGAGGCGCTGACCCGCATGAGGACCTAATGGCCATCTCGCAGACCGAAGTTGATGACGCCGTAGACTTGTTCTCGCCGCTCGGACCCATACGGACACGCAAAATGATGGGCGGCCTGACCATTTACGCTCAAGACGTCACTTTTGCGATCTATGATCCTGACAGCGGTTACTACCTGAAATCCGATGATCAAACGCACGATTTATTCGAAGACGCGGGCCAATCGAAATTTTCCTTAGAGATGAAGGACGGTAAAACGGCGTCTATGAATTATTACGCGATGCCTGAGGACTGCTATGATGATCCTGAGGCGCTTTTGCTCTGGGCGCGCCGCTCGCTCGATGTTGCGATGCGGGCCAAAGCTAAAAAACGCCCCCGAAAGAAGAGCGTCAAGACAAGCGAGCCAAAAACATGATCAAGAATATTTCATTAGGGCTCGCCGGCCTATTGGTGCTGTTCTTTGCCGCTATCATTATATGGCCGGAAAAAGCCTATGAGCCCTACCGAGTCAGTAGTGCCTATCAAGCGCAGGTTGATGCGTTCAACCTGCCGCCCATGCCGCCGGATTGGCGCTGGGAGACGTTCACCGCGAGCGATGGCACACGGCTGCGCTGGGGCGAAACGGGCAATGCGGAGGCTGCCAAAGCCACAATTATTTACGTTCCGGGTTATACGGCCAGTTTCGAGATGTACGGCGAACATACGGATATTTTGGCGCGGCGCGGCTATCACGTCATTGGGTTTGATTTGCGCGGGCAGGGCGGGTCCGAGCGCCACCGCGCCGATCAGCCTGAAAAAATGTGGGTGGATGATTTTCGGGTCTATTCCGATGATTTAGCCGCGTTCATCAACAGCCTTCCGTCGCGCGACGGCCGCCCGGTTCTGCTCGCGGCTATCTCCTTTGGGGGACATGTCGGCGCGCGCGCCGTTGTTGATCATGACCTGCCTGTGGACGGCTTATTTCTTCTCGCTCCAGCGTTTCGCCCGCAATCTACGCCTTATACATTTGAGCGCGCCAAGCAATTGATGAACCTGTCGCGGGCTATGGGCAAGTCACAGCACTATGTCTACGGTCAAACCGATTGGCGGCCCGATGGTCTGGATTACACTCAAGGCTCTGATTGCAGTTCTAACCCTGATCGGCTTTATTTGCGAGATGCGCTGTTTACGCGGCAGCCGGAGCAGCGCGTCGGAGGCGTTACAAATCAGTGGGGCGCAGAGTTTTTTGAGAGCAGCGAAGCCCTTCTAAGTCCGGGCTATTTGGAAAACATAACCGTGCCCGTGACGATGATTTCCGCCGCGCGGGATACATTTGTCGTCACAGACTATAATAGCCGGGCATGCTCAGACCAAATACCTGACTGCCGCGAGGTCACCCCCCAAGGCTCCGGTCATTGCCTTTTACAAGAAAGCGACGCCATTGTTGAACAAATCTTCAGCGAGATTGACGCGCTGCTAGAGCGCGTTCAGTAAAAACCTCTGAGCTTACAGAATCCTATTTTAGTTTGGATTGGAAGAAAGCCGGCATGTCGTCGCCGAAACCTTCGACCTTATTTTCTTTCAAGCCAGAGCGCGAATGATCCCGTTTGGACTTGGTGTTAGAAGGCCTGTTATCACTGTCTTGAGGTTTTCGGTTGGACGTTCTTGCCGGTTTTTCAGATTTGGCCTTCGCCTCTCGTTTTGGGGCGCGTTCAGTGCGGGGCTTATCGTCTGATTTTTTGCGGGCAGGCTTTTTGGTCTCAACCTTTTCAGGTGTGTCCTGTTGGGCCTCCTCACGCGGTTTGCGGCGGGGGCGTTCAGAACGTTCGCCACGAGAGCTGTCACGCCCCCGACTATTGCTGCGGCCACGTCCGCGGTCACTGGGTTTTTTGCGTCCACCGTCTTTGGGGAAATCCTCAATGCCTGGAATTTCCAGTTCTTCAATCGCGTCAACTTTGATCAAGTCCAAGATGGATTTGTAGTTTTTCTCATCCAGCCTCGCGACGAGCATGACGGTTTCGCCTTCACGTCCGGCGCGGCCCGTCCGGCCAATTCTGTGAACATAATCTTCGGAATGGCTGGGAACGTCATAATTAAACACGTGCGAGACATCGGGAATATCCAGTCCGCGCGCGGCAACGTCACTGGCGACGAGGAGTTTAACTTCGCCGCTTTTAAACTTGTCGAGGGTTTCCATGCGCAGGCTTTGCGCGAGATCGCCATGAATAGGCGCGGCCGAATGCCCATGTACGCTGAGCGATTTTGCGACAATGTCGACGTCGCGTTTGCGGTTACAAAACACGATCCCGTTTTTGACGTCCTCATTCTCGATGATCCACCGCAGGGCCGTGCGCTTCTGTTTATGATCCGAGGACGGCATACGCACAATGCGCTGGGTCACTGTGTCCGCTGTTTTGTTTTGGCGCGCGACTTGGATCGTCACAGGCTGGTGCAAGAACTGATCAACAAGGCGTTTGATCTCGTTGGGCATGGTTGCCGAGAAGAACAGAACTTGCCGCGTGAACGGTGTCAGTTTAAAAATTTTCTCTATGTCCGGGATAAAGCCCATATCCAGCATACGGTCAGCTTCGTCGACAACCAGCGTGTTAACGCCGTTTAGCAGGATTTTCCCGCGGTCAAACTGATCCAGCAAGCGCCCGGGCGTTGCAATCAACACATCCACGCCCTTCATTAATTTGCGTTCCTGCTCAGCAAAGGAGACGCCGCCAATAATAAGCGCCATTTCGAGTTTGAGATATTTGCCGTACATCTCAACATTTTCCGCCACCTGGGCCGCAAGTTCCCGCGTAGGGCAGATGATGAGGCAGCGCGGCATACGTGCCCTTGCGCGTCCCTTCGACATTTTATGTATAGTTGGCAGCACAAACGCGCCGGTTTTACCGGTTCCCGTCTGCGCAATCCCTAAGACGTCCCGGCCTTGCAGGGCAGGGGGAATAGCTTGCGCTTGGATCGGAGTTGGTTTTTCGTAGCCCATATCATCAAGGGCTTTTATAATTCTGGGATCAAGTTCCAAATCGGCAAATGTCACGTCTACTGGCGCGTCAGCCGGAATTTCTTTAATTTGTGTATCGGATGTCAATGTTGTCTTTCAGGCGTTCTCTAGCCATGTCGTCGGGCCATGTGGCCACTCTGTTTTCGCGCAACATAGTCATGCAAAGGCAAACGTCAAGAGAGATAGGTGTTAACCGACTTGGCGAATATCAGTCGTTTTTTTTGCCGTTTTGGCAAGTTCGTTCAAAATTGCAGGTGTTTTATCTGCGGGCCCAAGACCGGAGAGAGAAATATCCAGTTCAACCTGAAAAGAATCAGATTTTCGCACGCCGGAGCGGAACGCTGCGCTGCTCACCATACCCTCGAGGCGGCTGACCACCACATGCATTTTGTCTGGGTCTTGGCCGGGGAACGCGGCGGCGTAAATATTGTCATCAATGCGGGCAACTATGTCTTCCATTCTGACCATATGATTGATCATACGCCCGATCTGGTCATAGGCGGCTTCGATAAATGTCGGGTCAAGCTCAGTCTTCGTTTTGGGACGAATGCGGATCAAAATCAGTGTTGTCGGCGCGCCAAGCTCGGCTTGGGCGGCGCGAACACGGCGTAGGTGTGCGAAAAAGAAAAGCTTGTTATATGTCCCGCTGGCTTCATCAATACAGCGCGGGCCGCCCAGCGCGTCAAAGTCACCTTTGAGGTGTTGATGTAGGCGGTGATAATTGGCGAGTTCCAAGATGCGTCCGCTAATCTCGTCTTGTGTCGAGCCAAAGGGGATGATGTCAGATGCCCCTTTTCTATAGGCCTCGTCATGAGAGTCAAAACCGTCTCCGGTCAGCAAAAGAGTCGGTGTATGATACAACTTGGAATTACGCCGCATGGTTTCGCTGATAGTAAAGGCGGGCTCATTCGAGGTCAGCGTGTTCATAACAACAGCGTTAAACGGCGTGTCATGAAGGAAATCAAAGGCGGAAAACGATGTAAAGGCTGCGATAACTTCCACGTTTTTCGCCTCCAACGCATTTATGATGACCATAAATTCCGGTGAAGCCTTGCCTATAAACAAGACGCGGAACGGCGTATGAATGGCAGGCGCGCTCATCTCGTAATCAATCCCGAAGTCGGATTTGAGGGTTTCAATACGCAGCGAAATTTCGCGCTGCATCGCGCCCAGCCGGATCAGGGCGTTGACGCGCCCGGCAATTTGCGCGGGATGCGCGGGTGGGAAGATCACAGAATCATAAAGCGAGGCGTCAATTCGAGCCGGATCCGGGAAAGCTCCAACGATGGTTAAATCATGCGGAGCATACCGTTCTTTTAAAGATTTTAGAACTTTTGGTGCAGATTCGACGTGGTCTTTAAAGCACATCAAGACGGCTGTGGGCGCGCGGCGCGGCGCATCATGGAGCATCTTGCTGTCATATATAGCTATGCGCGTTGAAAACCCAACACGCGAGAGATGTTTGCCAATATAAGCGGACGTCAGAGGGTCATCTGTCGCGATTAAAACGACAGGTTTGCCGCTCTCTTTGGGCGTGACTTTTGCCTTCACAAGCGGCTGTATGTGCGAATCTGCGCTCATGGCGTGACAGTCAGAGAAAATGATTGCTCAAATGTTAACAAACACTGTCCCTTCAAGGCATACATCCTATTTTGAAATCACCTTGAAAGGCAGCCAAAACACGTTAGCAGAAGATGTATGTCCCGCCCTAAACTCGCTGAAGCAGATTTATACGAACCCGTGAAAGCCTTGCTAGAGCAGCAGGGTTATGAGGTTAAGGCGGAGGTCGGCGCGGCGGATGTTGTGGCCATCCGAGAGAAACAGATCGTGATTATCGAGCTAAAGACGGGTTTTTCGCTGTCTTTATTTCATCAGGCCATTGAGCGGCAATCCATGACGGATGTCGTCTATATCGCCGTTTTTCATAAAACCGGGCGGATCTTTCAAAAGCAGTTTCGCCGTAACAAAGCCTTGTGCCGCCGCCTTGGGATTGGGCTGATCACGGTCAGCGGGCTCGCCGCGCTCGTGCATGTTGATCCGGGGCCGTATAAGCCGCGTAAATCAAAAGCAAAAACGGGGCGGCTGCTCAAAGAGTTTCAAGACCGGGTCGGTGATCCCAATACAGGCGGGCAGACGCGCAAAGGCTTGATGACAACCTATCGTCAAAACGCGCTGAAATGCCTTACCGCGCTTCATGATAACGGTCCGCTTAAAGCGGCTAAGGTGAAAGATATCACCGGAGC
This sequence comes from uncultured Caulobacterales bacterium, assembly GCA_964352785.1. Lineage (GTDB taxonomy): Bacteria > Pseudomonadota > Alphaproteobacteria > Caulobacterales > Maricaulaceae > JACOMS01. The sequence continues at coordinate 7,583 of CAYGTI010000007.1, read as the reverse complement.
AGGGAACGCGCGCAATATCATGGCTGATAATCATTATGGCTGGTTTGAGCGCGCGTCGCGCGGCATTTACACACTTAGCCCGAAGGGGCTTGGCGCGCTGGAGACATATAAATCTGAATTAGATCGGTTGTCATGATGTGGCGCTGCTGCCTAGAACCTACGGCGTGTAACAACTCGCAGGTCTGTTGAGCAGGCAGTCTTCGATAGCGGCCCGGTCAACGGGGCCCGAGAGCGAGGCCGCTTCGTTTATAGCGCTCGTGATGCCGGGCACGTTACCGGTCGTGAGCGACCACGGCAATGCCCCACCATAGCCGCCGGTCTCGATCAGGTTGCGAATAGAGGCTTGGGCGGTTGGACCGGTCGCTCCGGTATCGTCCGGGTCATACTCGCCGACAATGATCGGTCTATCCGCCATAAAGTCAGCTTCAGTTGTGATGTGCGGGGAGACGAGCCACCCGGTATCGTACCAATGCACAGAGTAAAAATCGAGCGTGCCGTTGGGGTCAGCATTCGGGATGCTGGTCAATGCCGCGTTTGAATAGCGGTCAAAAATATCCGTGTGAACGCTGGTGGTGACTTTGACGTTCGGATCAAGCGCATGGATCGCCGCAGCCGCCCGGTTGACCACTTGCTGAACGGTTTCCGTCGAGACGGTTTCGCTCGAAGGGCAAAAATAATTAATTTGTGACATGCCCTCAGCTTCGTTAAAAATATCCCACGCAAACATGGCCGGGTGATCTTTGACGCCCGTGACCATCGGGGTCAGCGCATTATCAATGTAGGTTTGAAAGTTCGCCTCGAGCATCTGTTTCGCCGCTTGCGGTTGGTAAGTATCGCAAATCATGTTGAACGAAAAAACATTGAAGGTCACAAGTATGCCTTCGGCCCATGCCGCATCTAAAATGGCGTCCATCTGAGAGACAACTTGTTCATTGGTAAGCTCACGGCTAAGCCCTGTCACAGTTCCGCCAGCTTCGATCACAGGCGTCGTCGTTGCGCCCGTATGCAGCCAAATACGTGCGGAGTTTCCGCCAGCATTTGCGATAGTTTCGAAATGCGCTTGAAAGGCGGGTATATTTGTGCGGGGCTGCCCCATCGCGTCTGTCGTGCCGATCTCGTTGTTAAACCAATTTCCTGTCCCGGCGCTCCACGCAACATTAGCGCCGTTTTGCACAATGGTCTGCCCGAAATGATAGACATTGTCTTGATCAGCGCGGGCGGCTGCCCCCCCTGGCGCTGGGCTGGCGGCGCTGACTTGATAGGTGATGTTAATCGTTTCTGTAACAAGGTCTTGATTGTTGTTGTCTTGGGCTGCAACAGTCAAGCTTGCTGTATAGTCCCCGGGCGTAAGGTCTGTTTGCGCAATATCGAAATTAAAGGTTACGGGACTCGCGCTTGCGGCGCGGGTTACCCTTAGCCAGTCTGGCTGAGTCTGGCCAGCAGGAAACCGTCCCACGACATTATTTATGCGGCTATCTGCCCATGTCACCTCCACGGTTTGTTGGGCGGGCGCTACGCCGTTTTGCTGAGCTGTAAAACTAATAGCCGTGCTGGAAACAGTTATAGTTACGGGCGTAGACGGCGCGCTGGGCGTTCCGCCAATAAACCCGCTGCCGGATGCAGCGCTGCCGCCCCCGCAAGAGACCAAACCAAAGGCCGCGAGTGCCAAAAAATAATGCTTTAAACCCATACCCAAACTCCCACAGGCGATGCCTAGCAATAAGAGCTTAATTAAACATAAAATGGGTGCGCAATATCATAGCGCTGGCCGGGAATGAATTTTATGTTATTCAGTAATGAAACCTCGTACATGCGGCGTGAATTTCATGCTGCGTAATCCGATAATCAGGAGATCACGATATGATGAGATACGTGAAAGGTGCTTTAATTTCGGTCGCTGCATTTGGATTAATAACGTCTTTGGCTATCCTTTTCGCAAAAAATTTGCGGATTGGAATATGAGTTTTATCAGGGCACGATGTATCTTGTCACAGGCAGACATGCCTGATGAAAATGACCGCACAGCAAAGCTTGGAGCTTGCGGCTCTCATACTGCCCGAGCGCTAAACGCCTCACTCATTTTATAAGGACTGTTTATGATGCATATCACATTAACGATAATAGCCGTTTTGGCTGCGAGTGTTTTAGCGGCCGCGCCGGCCGCAGCAGGTTCGGATGATTTTCATGGCGGTGCTGTGATCACGGATTTTGGCCAAATTGCGACAATTGACGCGGATATGCTTATCCCGAAAGGCGCGGTGTTCAAAGTGGCATTTGATACAGCCAAAAGTGCCGAGGCCGGAACAGCCAACCGCACACTGAATAGCGCCGCGCGGTTTTTAAACATGCACCACGAGGCTGGCGTGGCTGAGGAGAACATGAGGCTCGCCGTGGTTTTTCATGGCCAAGGCGCGTTCGACCTGACGACACATGCTTATTACAGCTCCAATAATGACGGGGCCCAAAACGCCAGCGCGCCGTTGATCAAGGCGTTGAAGGCCAAAGGCGTGCGTCTTATACTCTGTGGGCAAACGGCAGCTTATCGCGATATATCCAAAACGGATTTACTGCCGGGCGTGGAAGTGGCGCTCTCGGCAATGACGGCTCATGCACTTTTGCAACAAGAGGGCTATACACTCAATCCGTTTTAATGGGCCGCCTTGTTTTCGAAATTGTCCGAAAGCGGCCAAGAGAGTGTGTGAACCACACGCCCAAAAAGAGCACACGTCAGTATGAATGAACATAAGCTTCTAACGTGTGAAATGCATTGGCAAGCAAGCATTTTTGATGACCACTTGGCCATTGACAGATGACGCCGAACGGACAATGCATGTACCAGTCAAAATTCTCCTGAGCGTAAATCAGAAAAGAGCGAATTCCTTGTCTTATATCAGCCCACACATGTCTCCTGAAGTCCCGCGCATGGGAAATGCCGTGACGCGCTTCATTGGGCGCAGCGCTCTTATATTGATGGGCTGGCAGATTGTGGGGCAACTCCCAGATGAGCCTAAAGGGGTGATTATAGGCGTGCCCCATACGTCATTATGGGATTTCTTTTTAGCCATGGCATTTATGTTATCTGTCGGCATCCGCTTTAACTGGTTGATGAAAAAAGAAGGCTTCATTTTTCCTTTTGGCTCTCTGCTGCGTTACATGAACGGCATTCCCGTTGACCGATCCAAAAGCAACGACATTACAAGTCAAATGGTGGACTGGTTTGATAAGAACGAGAAAGCTTGGCTAACAATTGCCCCCGAAGGCACACGCAAGAACGTGCGGCGGATGAAAACAGGCTACCTTAGAATTGCCACCGCTGTTAAAGCGCCGGTGATTATTGTCGGCCTGCATAAACCCTCTCGGGAAATCAGGATAAAGGCCCCTTTTCCGCTGACAGGGGACATAGAGACTGATAATAACGCCATTAAAGCCTTCTGTGATGAAAATCTTGAAGGCGTGCGCACACCAAAAACCTAAAAGCCTAAAAGACAATGAAATACAATAATCGTCACATGTCAGATCAATCACCGCGCATGGGTAATGCGCTCACACGCACGCTCGGCTCTATCGGGCTTAAGCTTGTGGGCTGGAAACTCGTGGGTAAAATGCCAGACGTGCCAAAATTTGTTATCATTGGCGTGCCGCACACTTCGAATTGGGATGCGATAACCGCAACCCTTGCGATGCTGGCCTCTGGTTTTCGCTATACATTTCTGATCAAGAAAGAGTGGTTCTTTTGGCCTCTTGGGCCTATTTTTAAGGCTCTCGGCGGATTTCCCGTTGACCGGAGCAAGGGATCCGACGTGGTAAAACAGCTCACAGACTATATCGAAAAGACGGAAAAAGTGTGCATCGGTATCCCGCCTGAAGGCACGCGGTCCAAGGTTGAAAAGTATAAAACGGGTTACCTGCGCCTTGCTTATGCTGCGAATGTTCCCGTGTTCATTTGCGGGTTTGACGGCCCCGGGAAACGGGTTGTTTTAGACAAGGCTATGCCGCTCACCGGTGATTTGGCCACGGATAACGCCTATATTTGGAAATATGTCCAAGATAATTATGTCGGTATCAGGCCGCAGCGGCAATAAACGTTGTTTTATGCAGGCAAGTTGACGTCCTATATCCGTTTTAACGGCGGCCTGTTTTAAGGCGTCCTAGAGTGTTTTAGCGTGTGCTTACTTGCGCGCCCGCTAACCCTTTTGCGCCACATGCGAAAGCTGCTGGGTTTCATGTGCGCGCGCATGATTCTGATAATCTCCGGCTCGCCTAGGCCGGACTGGGCTTTGATATCGTCAAAACTGGTGGCGTCATCCCACGCCATCGCCACAATCTCAGAGGTGCTCAAGCGGCCCGTATCTATGACCGGCTCATACGGGATGAAGTCATCAGGAAAGTTTTTGTTTGTCATGGCACTGTTACGCGCGGGCGGCGCAATCGGTTGAGGGTGTGAGAGGTTTTAAATCCACTATTTTTCACCGCTGACGTTTGACTTTGTTTTGACCGAAGACGAAAACGCTAAGGTCGCTCGCGCCGCGCAACGTTTTTAATATGAGCTTGATTATGAAAATCCAATATCTTGAAATTGTCACACCGGACGTAAAAGGCACAATTGCCGTTTTCACCGCTTCAAATGGAGCCGCCTTTTCAAACCCCATTGCCGAGCTCGGCAATGCCAGAGTGGCTCAGATGCCGGGCGGGGGACGTATCAGCGTCAGGGCTCCTCTGCATGACGCCGAAGACCCTGTGACCCGAACCTATTTTTTAACCGATGATATCGACGCCGCAACAGAGCGGGCTGTTGCCGCCGGCGCTGAACTGGCCCACCCGGTGATGGACATTCCGGGACAAGGCAAATTCTCCATTATATTCCACGGCGGCAACCAGTTCGGCTATTGGCAGGTTAAGGTTTAATGAGGGTGATTATAAGGAGTTTTGGAGGAAAGCATTATCTCAATAATCGATGCGTGCCTTTAATACCCTTGTTCAGCTAAATCTCTTTCAATTTTAAGAGTATGACGAAACACAAATGCGAACATAACAAGCAAAGGTAAAACCATAACGCCCTCAGCCGTTATGAGAACTGTCTTTGAGGCATGGAAAAAGTCAAAAGCCATCCAAACAAAACTTTCGGCTATAATACCAACAAATAACATGAGAAATAGCGCGCCAACAAAAGCACCGAAATAGATTTTCATTTTATAATATCCTTATAAATAAATGGATGGGGGTAAGTTTTTGAGAGACATTACTCTCTCCTTGACGTCAGATAGTAAGTCCCACAGCCGAAAGCGCGTCCGAATGATTTGCCGTTTTGAAGGCCGCAAAGCTCGTAACCGCGACAATAGTCGCGGCTCGCGATTGCAGGTTTTTCTTAAGCTTTAAAAGCCCTGAATTGAGTGATGAGACCTCATTGTGCGATAAGGAATGTAAGGTATCTTCACGCAAAGATGACGATGTACCCTCAAGCTCTTCCAACAGCGAAATAGCGGATTTTGTCAGAATAAGGCGGTAGGATCGTCTATCTTCAGGGTCTTGCTCCCGATTGACGAAACCACGTTCGACCAACCGATCCACGAGACGCCCGACTGAGGCGGCACCTAATTCCATTCTGTCCGACAACTCAGATTGTGTAAGCGCGCCTCGTTTATGCAGAATGCCAAGGGCTAACCATTTTACGCGCGTAAGATTGTGATCCATGAGCCGTCGATCAATCTCGAGCCGCAAAAGATGCGCGACATCATGGATAAGTGTGCCCAGTAAATCATCATGCTTCGTAATCATGCCATCCATATAGTATGTATACATACAATATGCAAGGGGTTTGCTGTGAGCTTATGAATATGTCTTTCAATGACAGTCCGTTACTATTTCAATTAGGATGATATCGACATAGACGCCAAACTTTCATCCTCGGCGTTGCGATTGTTGCAACTTTATAATCGGTGATCTATCATCAGGTCCACCCGGTGATGGACATTCCGGGACAAGGCAAATTCTCCATTATATTCCACGGCGGCAACCAGTTCGGCTATTGGCAGGTTTGGGTTTAACGAGGCGGATTGTGAGGGCAATGCGGACATTGTTCTGGAGCCGTTAGAATGTCTAAAATTTCTCGAAAGCCGACATGCCTAGAATATAGGGTATGCGTACTGAGGGGGCATTGCGGTCCTTAGACCCTTATTTTATATAGGTCTTCAAACCCCTGTGAGTTCTAACTGTTCGCAATTCAAGGACATTCTCAGCATTTAACCCATGACTATGTTCTGCAAAACGATGAAGCTGTATTTATCTGTCATACTCGTTTTCATCTAACCAGCGACATGCGAAAGTTTGAGCGGTGTAGTCGTAATCGTCACCACAAACTTGGCGTATAATTGCGAGTCCAATAACTTCATTCTTTACAGTGCCGTATCCAAGCGCATGGTAACGTCCGTAATCGAAGCAACTACCTGCCTCTCCCCCGTCACAACCTTTTTTATAAGCTGCGAGAGCCTTGGCTGTATCACCTCTACGTCCATAATCGCTTCCAAGGGAATAGCACCCCTTGGCAAATCCTCCATCACATGCAAGTTTGCGATATTTTAATGCCCTAATGTGACTTTCTGCGACTCCATCGCCATCGTGATAAAGGGTAGCCAGTTTCCAGCAGCCCTTGTAAGCTTTTCCATCGCAAGCTTTCTGGAAGTACCGTGCCGCTTGCGTGTAATCTTCTCCAAATTTCTCCCATTGAAGATATGTTCCTGCCTCGACGCATGAGGATAAATCATCGGCTTTGCAGCCTCTTTCATATGCTGAAAGTGCGTGAGAGTCGTTCTGGTTAACACCTCTCCCAAACTCGTATGAGATGCCAAGTATAAAGCAACCAAGTCCACTTTTAAGGTCACATGCTATTTTGCTATATTTATAAGCTAGTGCATCATCTTCGTTATCATAGTCCTTGACGAAATAAGTGCTCGCCAATTCTGAGCATGCTTCGGCGATTTTTGCATCGCATCCTTTCTTAAACAAAATGATTGCTTCAAAAGTTTTTCCAAAAGCGCGTCTAGTTTTGCCATTGTCAGCGCATTTTAAGGCATTCCCTTCTAGACATTCGTTGTTCGTAAACACAACACCAGGGTCAGATGTGTCGCTGTCTTCGACTGTATTTCGAGTTGATCTAACCTCATGAGCGTCACTTTCTCCGATTGTGTTTCGGCGTTCTCCAAATACTCGAGCCTCACTCTCACCTATTGTATTTCGAGCTGCTCCGAACGCTATCGTGTCACTATTTACACTGTGCATTCCACTATTGCAGGCATTCAAGCTAGTTAGATTGCGGGCATTTGTATAAACATCAGCCACATTTTGAGCTCTTGTCTGTCCGGGACTATGGTTTCCTGTCGACGGGGGTAAGGCGCAAAGGTTTTCGAGTACTTCTTTCAATCCATAGCCTTTGCTAGCCAAAAATCGGGCCGCATACTTATCTGCTGCGTCTTCATTGCTCGATGTAAATAAGGTCTTTTGAAAAAATGCTGTCCAAACAGCTTGAGGAGTGGAATAAATATTTCTAGAATGACTGAGGTCTTGATGCCCCCATTCGTGTGCAAGCC
>CAYGTI010000006.1:52533-157307 GCA_964352785.1 uncultured Caulobacterales bacterium | reverse complement strand
ATGCAAGGATGAGAGTCATTTCGACAGTCTTCTGCTTATTCGCAGCCTTCATCATGATGGCCACGCCAGTCATGGCGTGCTGCGTAACTGGTCATGTCGATATGTCCATGGATTCAGCACAGGCGGCTGAATCTTCAGCCCCGCCTTGTCACACGACGGCTGAGGCCAAATCAGGCGATAGCGACACGCAAACGCCAGAAAAATACTGTTCCTCTTGTGATGATTGCGCTGTGTCATCTGCTTTTACGGCTGACACTGACCCGGTTACAAATACACAATCAGACCTGACATTTGTAACGCTTGTAAATAACCCTACGGTTCTGCCGCGTCCGGAAGTGCGCCTTTTGAGAACAACGGGACCGCCTCCAAGGCAACCCCTCGGGCCGTTTGACAGCCCGTTCTCACGCTTCGACACCCAACTTATTTAATCTCCTAACAGACTGACTGTTCAGAGTTTTGCTCTGAGCCTATTTGCCTGTTTAATTGGAGATTTTCGGATGTTTATCCGCCACATATCACTTTACCAGACTCGGTTTCGTGCCGGAGCGCTCTCTCTTTTGCTTAGCGGCATAAGCATTATGAGTTTGCAGCCTGCGGCCTTCGCTCAGGACGCGCTTTATGCGCCTGAACTAATTGGTGCGGCGCAAAACAATGCTTTTCAACTCCCGCAAGACACAACGCGGGCTATGACGTTTTCTGAATTAGAGACCCAATTGCGCGCCCACCCGTCATTAGATGCGCTTGGCCTTAGCGCGGAGGCCAATCGCCACCGCGCAGAAGGCGCGCTTGGACTGCCTGACCCTGTGGTGTCACTCCAGCTTAACAATGTGCCGCTTTTTGATCCTTCTTTTTCCGAATATCTTCCGTCCAACAAAGCCGTCGGCATTCGGCAAGCCCTGCCAAGTCGATCTGAACGCAAAGCCAATTCGCTTAAATCCTTGAGAAGCGCAGCGCAGCAAGAGCTCGACCGTGAGCAGCAATATGCCAGGCTTCGCGGACAGCTCTTGGTTTACTTAATTGAGAAACAGAGCCTTGATACCCAGCGAAACCTAGCCCTCGCGCGCCAATCCAAATATGATGAATTGTCAGACATCATAGATATTGAAATCAATGCGGGCCGCCCTTTGGTGTTCCGCCTAGCTAAAGTTGATATGGAACGCACAGAGGTCTCAAGAACCCTCTCGCAATTGGAGGGTCAAAAGGCTGAAATTAACGCAGAGCTTATCAACCTATTAGGCTTCATTCCTGAAACGGACATGCCTGCGCTTTCCAAGACGCCTTGGACCGGGAACGCGCTAGGGTTTTATGCCGTGCGAGTCGCCGATGCGAATGTCGATATATCCGATGCGGATGTGCAGCGCGCGGAAGCAGACTTTAAGCCTGATTGGGGCGTCAATCTAACATACCAACAGCGCGAGTCCGGGCAAGGTCCACGGTCAAATTTTGACGGTGAAGATTGGGTGTCAGGCGGCGTCAGTTTTTCAATTCCGCTCTGGGCAGGCAAACGTCAAGAACCCAATTTACGGGCCGCTAAGATTGACAGGAATGCCAGTCTTGCGCGGCGCACAGCCATAGCACGGCAAGTGCAATCCGAGTGGTCACGCTATGAGGCCCGGCGTGAGACCGCTGTCCAAAACATACGGATTATTGAGCAAAAAATTAGCGCGATAGAAGCACAGACAGCCGCGCAATTGATCACATACGAATCCGGGGCTGGCGATTATTCCCCCATTCTGGACGGCGAGATTGCCATTCTTATGTTGCGCTCGGAAATCGTCAAAGAACAAACACGGCGCGATCAAATGATTGCAAAAATGAACAGCCTTTTGGTGACATCATGACCCCTTTTAAATACGCCCTAATCCTAAGCAGCGCCCTTATTCTAGCGGCGTGCGAACCCGCATCCAAACAGCCCTCGGCGTTAGACGCCGGACATGATCACGCGGCTATGCAGGCAGGTCAATCGCAGCAATCAAAGATGGACATGCCAGCAGAAGAGGTCAGTTCTTATACCTGTCCGATGCACCCGCATTATATCGCAACAGACCCGGATGGGAGCTGCCCGATTTGCGGGATGGACCTTGTGCCTGTCATGAGCGAAGCCAAAGGCAATTCGGGCGTTTCCGTCTCGCCTGAAATGCTCCAAACAATGGGCATCAGAACAGCCGTCGTCTCTGTTTCAGACTTTAATCAAGCTTTGCGAGTTTACGGTACAGTCGAGCCGAATACGCGGCTAGAGTCTATGGCAGCCTCCCGTCTTGAAGGCTGGATTGATGGTTTGACCGTGCGGGCAGAGGGCGACATTGTGCGCCGCGGACAGCGTCTCTATAATATCTATACGCCCGAACTTATTGCAGCCCAAAAGGACTATCTGGCCTCACTCCAAATTGGTAATGAGCGCCGTATCGCCTCGGTCCGCCAAAGGCTTATATCTAAAGGCATGCAAGAAAGTCTTGTGGAGCGCTTGACCGAGACCCGCGAGCTCATTGAGCGCATGCCAGTTTATGCGGAAAGTTCCGGTGTCGTGACGCAGCTTATGGTGCGCGACGGCGACTATCTCAAACCTGGTGACCCGATCCTGCAATTACAGGCCTATAATAAGGTTTGGGTTATCGCGTCAGTCCCGGAGTCTGACTTACCAAAAATGGTAATAGGGAAGACAGCGGCTTTGAAATTTGAAAGCGCGCCTGATGCGCCGAACCTAGGCAAGATTGACTACATCTACCCCACCATTGATACGAAAACGAGAACCGCACGCGTGCGTATCAGCGTTGATAATGCGACAGGCTCTTTGCGCCCGGGCGCTTATGCAGACATAATATTTGAAGCTGACAAAACTGAAACCCCGACGTCCCAGCTCTCGGTCCCAAGCCAAGCCATATTACGCGATTCACGCGGCGCACATGTGATTGTCGCTTTAGGTGAAGGCCGATTTGACTCCCGCGATATTACGATTGGATCAAACGTTCGCGGCCGCACAGAGGTTTTATCAGGACTGACGGAAGGTGAGCGCATTGTCGCCAGCGGTCAGTTCATGCTCGATTCCGAATCTAACTTGCGCGAAGGGTTTTCAAAACTTAGCGCGCCTACCACCAATTTTGACGAAACCACGCCTTTATCCGAGCTTCCCATAGACGGCTCTACGCTGAGCCAAATTGATCATATGATTGATAGCGCGCTCTATTTCCATGAGGCCTTGATTGATGGCTATGCGATTGACCCTTACTTCCTCGATCCCACCCTCACATTGATTGAAAATCTGAAGGGCCGATTTGCTGGCTCCAAGCTGTCTCCGATTTTAGAAAACGCTGAAACGGCCATAAGCGGCGCTAAAGATAACAAAATGGGCGAGCCCTTAGCGGCCCAGCTTTCAGACTTGATGACGGCTCTTGATCCGTGGCTGACGCGAGGCGCGCCCGCCCACTATAAAAGCAAAGGTCTCATATTTTATAGCGATGATGAAACAGCTCGTCTTTGGCTGCAAGACGGCGGTCTACCCGCTAATCCTTATTCGGGCGCAACGGCTCAAGTCATTGCGTGGCCTGATCCGATGGCTGACGACATGTCTGGCACAACCCCATGAGCGAGCATAACATCGACAACTTAGCGGGCAATGACCCGTCAAAGTCAGCCATTGCCAAGCTGATTGCATGGTCCGTTGCCAATCAGCTTATCATCATTGTTCTTGCCATAGCATTGGCCGTCGGAGGCTGGCTGTCGCTCAAGGAAATGCCGCTTGATGCCATCCCTGATCTGACGGATACGCAGGTCATCATACGGACCGAGTTTCCGGGACAGTCACCGCAAATTGTCGAAGATTTGGTGACTTATCCGCTCTCAACAAATTTATTAGGTCTGCCAAGGACGAAAGACGTGCGCGGCTCGTCCATGTTTGGCACCAGTTTTGTTTATGTCATCTTTGAAGACAGCGTGGACCCTTATTGGGCGCGCTCACGCGTCGTCGAAGCGCTCTCTCGTCTTGGGTCTGAACTCCCTGAAAATGCCAATCCTCAAATTGGGCCCGACGCAACGGGCGTGGGCTGGATTTACCAATATGCCTTAGTCGATAAGACGGGGCAGACAGATTTGGCGGAGCTGCGGTCCCTCCAAGATTGGTTCTTAAAGCTAGAGCTTTCAGGCGTAGAAGGCGTTTCAGAAGTGGCCTCCGTCGGCGGATTTGAACGGGAATATCAAGTCCTCATCGACCCTAATCAATTAGAGTCATTTAACGTATCTATCGACCAGCTTGCTCGCGCCATTCGCGCCGCCAGCAGCGAGGTTGGCGGACGCGTGCTTGAGCAAGGCGAGACTGAATATGTCATCCGATCATCCGGCTACGTCAAAACAGCGCTCGACTTAGAACAAGTCGTGGTTTTGGCCGAAGACGGGACGCCTGTGATATTATCGGATGTGGCCCGCATCGTTGAAGGGCCAGCGCTTCGGCGCGGTATTGTCGAACTCAACGGCGAAGGCGAAACCGTGGCAGGCATTATTGTCATGCGCGACGGCGAAAACGCCTTGGAGGTCATTGACCGCGTCAAAGATAAGCTCACAGAGCTGCAGCGCGGGCTACCGGACGGTGTTGAGATTGTCACAGTCTATGACCGCGCGCCGCTCATTGAGGGAGCCGTGTCCTATCTGAAAAAGAAGCTGATTGAAGAAGGCCTTGTTGTCGCCCTCGTCATTTTTCTCTTCTTACTGCATTTTAGGGCGGCGTTTGTTGCGGTAATCACCCTGCCATTGGGCGTTCTTGGGGCTTTCATCATCATGTCAGGCCAAGGCGTCACAGCTAACATCATGTCTTTAGGCGGCATAGCTATTGCGATTGGCGCGATGGTGGATGCGTCCATTGTCATGGTCGAAAACGGGGTGCGAAAACTCTCTGATTTAGGAGATAAGCCTGACGAGCCAACGCGCAAACGCGTGCTAATTGAAGCCGCGCAAGAAGTTGGCCCCGGTCTCTTTTTCTCGCTGCTGATTATCGTCGTCTCTTTTCTCCCTGTCTTCGCTTTAACGGGCGAGAGCTACCGCCTGTTCTCACCGCTCGCCTTTACCAAGACCTACGCAATGGCCTTTGGCGCTTTGCTATCCGTGACGCTTATTCCTGTGCTGATGATCTGGCTTTTGCGCGGCAAGATGCGGCCTGAGACAGCCAACCCGCTTAACCGTTTCTTTGTCTGGATTTATAAACCCATCATCTGGGCAGCGCTCAAATTCAAATGGGCGACAGTGCTCATCGCCCTGATCATTACAGCCAGCGTTATCATTCCGGCTCAAAGGTTAGGCACTGAATTCATGCCCGCGCTCTATGAGGGCGAGCTGCTGTATATGCCGACAACATTGCCGGGCGTTTCCTCAACTAAGATGCGTGAAATACTTGGCCAAACTAACCGCGTGATTAAAACTGTGCCTGAAGTTGAAAGCGTGTTTGGCAAGGCGGGGCGCGCTGATACGGCGACCGACCCTGCGCCGCTGACCATGATTGAAAGCTGGATAAAGCTAAAGCCTAAATCCGAATGGCGCGCAGGTATGACTGCCGACGGTATTGTCGATGATCTTAACAGCCGCCTTCAAATGCCGGGTCTTGTGAACTCTTGGGGCTATCCGATTAAAATTCGCATGGATATGGTCTCAACGGGTATTCGTACGCCGATAGGCATTAAGGTAACTGGTGATAACCTCACGCAGATCGAAGCCATTGCGCGCGAAATTGAAGGCGTTGTGACCGACATCCCCGGCACGCGGTCTGCTTTTGCTGACCGTGTTCTCGGCGGTAAATATCTTGAGATTACGCCTAACCGATTGGAACTGGCGCGCCGCAATATCGACATGGGGACCTTCCAGGGCGTTATCCAAACAGCTCTTGGCGGAATGACCTTGGCCGAGTCGGTGCAAGGCCGGGAGCGCTATAATATCATGCTCCGATATGAGCGGGCCTTCCGCGAGACGGATGCTGACATTGAGGCTATCCTCATTCCCACACCAACGGGCGCGCATATTCCGCTGCGCGAAGTTGCAAGCGTTGCCTATACTGAAGGGCCGCCAATGATCCGGTCTGAAAACGCGCGCCTTACGGGATGGGTCTTTGTCGACATCGCGGGACGTGACCTTGGGGGCTATGTAGCCGAGGCCAAGGACATTGTTGCAAATGCTGTCACCTTGCCGCCGGGCTACGCCATTGGATGGTCGGGTCAGTATGAGCAATTACAGCGCGCCAATGAACGTCTAAAAATTGCAATACCTGCCGCTATCGGTCTTATCTTTCTGCTCCTAATGCTCCACTTTGGCCGTCTCGACCGCACACTGATTATCATGCTGTCTCTGCCATTCGGGCTCGTTGGTGGTTTATGGGCCGTTTATTTGGCGGGCTATAACCTTTCTGTTGCGGTGGCTGTTGGTTTTATCGCTTTGGGCGGCATCGCTGTTGAAACCGCCGTGGTCATGCTGCTCTACATTGATCAACAAGTGCGCACGGACAGCCCCAAAACACGCGATGATCTTTTCCAAGCGGTGAGCCACGGCGCGGCGCTACGTGTACGGCCTAAACTAATGACTGTCCTCACAGTCATGGCAGGCTTAGCCCCCATATTCCTAACTGAAGGCTTAGGCTCTGATGTCATGCGGCGTATCGCTCTGCCCATGCTTGGCGGCATGATTTCAACAACCCTGCTGACGCTCATTGTCATTCCAGCCATCTATTTCATCTGGGTCGGTCGCCAACTTCCAAAATCACCAAAACTTCCAAAACCAACACATGCAACGCTTGAAGGAGAAACCGCATGAAACATCTAACCCAACTCACACTTACGGCCTTAGCCGCAATTAGCATCTCTGCGTGCGGCGGCTCCGGCGAAATGGATCACTCTAAAATGGACGACGCCAAGGTGGACCACAGCACAATGGACCATAGTAAAATGGCAGACGCAAAGACCATGGGCGACACCGGCCATACAACAGGCGTAATATTCTCTATTAGTCCAGACGGCACAGAAGCGACAATTGATCATCAGGCCATTGACGGCGTTGGCATGGGGGCGATGACGATGGGATTTGGCATCACATCTACGGTCGATCTGTCCGGGTTTGCAAAAGACGATAAGGTCAGTTTCATGGTCAAAAAAGGCCGTGATGGAAGCTACCGCATCACCGCGATTTGCAACACAGATACAGATGGCACAGACTGTCTCGATGCAAAGATGGACCATAGCGGTCAATGATTACCTGCGCCTGCGGTTTTTATCGTAGGCGCAACCGCCCATTTAAGAGTTCTGGGGAGGGCTTCATGAATAAAGCGATTTTAAACCGAAATTTGCGTAAGCTACATTTATGGTTCGGCATTGGCATTGGTCTGCAACTCGGACTCTGGCTCATATCCGGATTATTCATGACCCTTTTTCCAATTGACCAAGTGCGAGGCACGCATCTGCGCAGTGAGCAAACACCGCCGCTTCTAGAGCCGGGCCTCGATATACTAGGGCCCATAGATGTTCTGACCCAACATGCCTTCACGCCGCAAACGATCACATTGCAATTCATTGAGACAGAGCCCGTTTATTTAGCGCTCAGTAACGGCAAGCCTCAAATCTTTGATGCCAAAACAGGCGATATGCGCAGCTCTTTAAGTGAAGGTCTCGCCACAAAGATCGCCGTCTCAAATTATGCAGGACGCAGCACAGAAACAAGCGCGACATTCTTTCCAAACAAAGCGCCGCGTGAATATGGCCGCTCAGGCCCGGTCTGGCGCATCGACTTTGAAAAGCCAGATGCCGCCAGCTTTTATGTGGATGCCACAACCGCTGAAGTTAAAACGGTGAGAACGGGACTATGGCGCACCTTTGATTTCATGTGGGGGCTACACATTATGGATTGGAGCAACCGCGAGAATTTCAATTCATGGTGGCTCAAGGCTTTTTCAGCGCTTTCAATCGTCTTCTTCCTCTCGGGATTTGGGCTCGCCATTCTGAGACTTCTCAGCACACTTAAACGTCGCCGCCTAACCAAGATTGGAGGCTGATCATGGTCTCAACACTCCCAAATACGCAGAGTGACCCATTATTTGGCTCAAATCACTTCACCCCTATCAGATGGGTCTTGGCTGGCTTCGTAGCCCTCGGCCATTTTTGGCTAACCACTGAAGGTCATGAGCCTTTCCGCATTTATCAATGGACGGGTGGCTATATGGCCGTGAACGGTTTTTTTGTGCTCTCTGGATTGCTCATCATGAAGAGCCTCGCGACACGAAACGACTTGAAGTCCTATGCGGTTTCTCGGCTCCTCAGGATTTACCCGGCTCTAATCGCCCTCATGGTTGCGTTCATATTCATCTTCTCAACCGTCTTTTCTAAACCGGGCGGCCTGCCTAATCTGGCCTCACAAGATACATGGTCTTATGCGCTACGGGTCTTATTGATGGGTGACCCTGAAGGCGCGCCAGGCGGAATATTCATGGGTAATGTTGAACAGGACTTTAATGGCCCGCTTTGGACGATCAGATATGAACTGGTGGCTTATGTTTTAGCCGCTTTCGCCTTCACGATAGGTCTCGCAAAACGCTTATGGACGACCGTGGTCATGCTTGTCGCGGTCCAAGCCATCTATCTACTCGCGCCTTTAGCGGTGGATGTTTCAGCCCTGCCGGCGTCTTTATGGCCTTTGTTTAGACTGTCAGGCTGCTTCCTTCTTGGCATGGCCCTTTGGCACTGGCCAGCAGGCCGCAGACCGCCTTTGTGGAGTATTGGGGTTGTCGCTATTCTATTCGCCGTCTTTGGCGCTGGGTTTGCGGGAGAGCTACTAGCAACACTTTTACTCACGGGGCTGATGTTGAGACTGGGGCTTTCGCGCCGTCAATTTAAGCCGCTGCTCAAACTGCCGGATTACTCATACGGCATTTACATTTGGCATTACCCAATTATCCAAGCGGTGCTATTCTTCATCCCGGGTTTAGGGCCATTTGAAATCATGGCGATTTCAACACCTCTGTTCATTCTGTTCGCCGGGCTGTCGTGGCACGTCATTGAGAAGCCTGCGTTGAAGCTTAAATCTAGGGCCACATGAATACGATATGCCTTATGACCCACTTTGACAAAATACAGCCCTATTGTAGATAGGTTAGAGAGCGTCAAAGTTTTCGATTCTAGTCAGTTTTGAGATTCATTTTGGATACTTTGTGAGATTCTTTTTGACATTGATGTCTTAATAAGTTACTGAAATATATAGATATTTAAGAAAGGTGTGAGTCCTGCTTGCGGAGCCATCCCCCTCACCTCAATCTCTTGTATTCATTGCGCTTTCCTGTTTTCTCATTAGGTTCGAGTCCGGATTTCGGAGCCAACATAGAAAAACACTACATGATAAAAACGGCAAAATTATCCCGTGGCTGTATGAAAACGTCTTCCCGTGAAGTTTTTTATGATAATGTTCCAAGACTGACCGTTTTAGACATCACGCATGCAAACTCATTCTTTTATAGAATCACCTGTGCAAGAATAATGCGCCGAAAAATCTTGGAAGTACGTTTTCACGCAGCCACTCCCCTTAGTGGACCTTAACTAATGCCCCCATGCTTTTAGAATGCAACGCCCTATAACATATCATGCGCTAAACAGGCACCACCAAACAGACCCGCATCATCTCCCATTCCCGGTGTGACAATCAGGTTCTCTATCTCTGCGCATGATTGAGAAAGGTAGTTATTCATTAAGCCCGCATACTCCTTCCTGACACTGCCAATCAAATGAGGGGCTAACAGTAACCCCCCGCCCAAAACTATCTTATCCGGGCGTAGCATTAGAGATAAGGTGTTGCACGCTTGTGCCAAGTAATAGGCTTCGATGTCCCAGCCAATGTGACCTTCAGGTAAGTCTACTGGATTACCGAATCTTTTTGTTAAAGCCGTCGCAGAAGCTAGGCCCTCTAAACAGTCACCATGATATGAGCAGACCCCGGGAAAGTCTTTATCAGCTTCATGTCGGCGCAAGCGAATGTGACCAAATTCCGGATGGAACGGTTTTCCAATTAACTCGCCATTGGCAAACAATCCGCCGCCAATACCGGTACCAACCGTGACATAGGCAGCCGAGTTTGCCCCTTTAGCGGCGCCCCATCTCATTTCGGCGAGCAAGGCCGCGTTGACGTCGGTATCGACCTTTACTTTCAGAGATAATTCTTGTTCAAAATATGTTTTAAGGTTCGTTGCGGCCCAGCCTAATTTTGGGCCATCGAGTATCATTCCGTAATTTGAAGACTGAGGGTCAACATCAATAGGGCCAAATGAGGCAATACCCATAACAGAGGGCTTCCGCCCTAAGGCGGCTTGGTCTTTGAAGAACTGGGCGCACCCTTGCAGGGTTTCAGTTGGTTGGGTCGTTGGAACACGAATGCCCGCAATAATCCCCTGACCTTCTTGAATAAGCGCACACTTAAATGTCGTGCCGCCTGCATCAATTGCCGCAACAATTGGCGCTGGAGGTTCAGACTGAGTTGAAACCGTCATTATTCTACCTCAATGATTTAGATCCATAGCGTTGCTCAGACTCTATGAACGAAAATAAAATAAATTGCAATCGATTGTATTTTCTATATAGAGTACTGAAAGCGGGTTACAAAACGACGAAAAACTAAGACAGAAATACGAATAACACGTTCAAAGCAAGGCTTTGGGGGAATAGACAATGAGCACGCAAAAACCGGACACAGCACCCTTATCTTTCGGTGAAAAAGTTGGTTATGGCCTCGGCGATATGGCGTCGAACTTCTATATGGGGTTCTTCGGCATCTTCCTGCTCTATTATTACACAGATGTCTGGGGCATATCACCTGCCGCCGTCGGCGTAATGTTTCTTGTCACCAAAATCATCGACGCCTTCAGTGACCCTGCAATGGGACTATTGGCAGACCGGACAGATACCCGCTGGGGTAAGTATCGACCTTATCTTTTATGGGTGGCCCTGCCTTATGCAGCTCTCGGCTATTTGCTGTTTTTAGGCCCCGACCTCTCTCAGAGTGGAAAGCTCATATTTGCTTATGTCTCTTACTCGCTTGTCATGCTGGGATACACAGCGATTAATGTCCCCTATTCTGCTTTGCTGGCCGTTATATCTCCTGTCGCCATGGAACGTACCAAGGCCACGCAATTTCGTTTCGTTTTTGCTTCCTTAGGTACATTGGTCGTCAGCGCGACGACAAAACCGCTCGTTGAATGGCTTGGCGGCGGCAATGAAGTGCTTGGCTTCCGCCTGACAATCGTACTTTTTGCTGTGCTTACAGTTATTCTTTTCTGGATCACCTTCGCCTCGACCAAAGAACGGATTAAGCCCGAAAAACACTCCTCCAGCGTCGGAGAAGATATGGCTGTCCTCTTGAAAAACATCTCTTGGATCGTGTTGGCGATTTCAGGTATTTTGGTCGTTATTGGATTGATTAGCCGTATCTCATCTGCCGCGTTTTATATGAAATATAATGTTCCCTTCGGGGACGAGAAAATTCTATGGTGGATGGATCGCACGTCATTGCTCATCACTTTGGGATTTGTTGGGCAGCTTTTTGGGGCCTTGCTTACCCCAACCTTCTTGAAAGTGTTCGATAAGCGCCAATTGATGATTTTTGCCAATATCTTAAACGCCGCCTTGCTGATTGGCTGTTACTTCGTCCCGCCGGACAATTATTGGATGACCGTCTTTTTCCATAGTGCCAGTATTTTCTGCTTCGGCGTCATTATCACCCTGCTCTTTGCGATGTATACTGATTGCGCGGAATATGGTGAATGGAAGTCGGGTAAAAACAGTGCTGGGCTCACCGTTTCCGCCTCAATGTTTTCTCTTAAGGCTGGGTCTGCAATCGGGAGTGCAGTGCCAGCCTTCATCCTTGCAACTTTCGGGTTTATTGCCAACCAAACTCAAACGCCTGAGTCCCTACAAGGCATTCGGATTATGTTCAATTTTGTTCCTGCTATCTTCTTCTTTACAGCTGGCATGTTGATGGTTCTATACAAGCTTAACGGCCCGACTGTGAAGAAAATGGAACGGGCGCTCTTGAAACGGCGTGCCGAAGCAAGAGCGTCCTAGGCTCGGATACCGAAAGTTATGACATCCATGCCCATAATCGCGCCCAGTGCAATGCCGCTCATTCCCAGTGCTTATGAGAAGCCATTTCAAGGTGGCATCCGTCATCCTGAACTCATGCTTTGGGATAGCTGGTGTTGCGCCCGCTTGGGCAAATGGCACCTCTATTGTTTGGCTCTGTCCAAATTCGATGGCAAAGGGCAGCGTATTTACCCGCAGGACAGAAACAGGCATCAGTTTCACATCCGCCATTTTGAAAGCCCAGACGAGGGACAGTCGTGGTTTGACCGAGGTGTTTTTCAAACCCCGCAAATCACACCCAATGGCTATTTTGATCGAAACATCTGGAGCGGCTCAGTACTGCCTCTCCCAGATAACCGAATTCTCTTTGGGTTTACCGGAATTCGCGAAGTCACAGCAGAACGTCCCTTCCTTCAATCCATCGGTCTTGCGATTTCCACTGACGTTTTGCGCGCGAAAAACATCCTACCGGACCCGGTCTCATGTCCCTTGCGGGATTATGAGGAGATCACTGCGTTGGGTTATTATCTCGGCCCCAAAGATAAGTTGGGTCATATGGAAGGTGAAGAAGGCGGGCCGATTATGGCATGGCGCGACCCCTTTCTATTTCAGGAACCTGACGGCACGCTGCAAATGGTTTGGTCGGCCAAAAAATCGCCGAACGAAGGGGCTATCGCCCATGCAACGCTGACAGAGACAGAGAAAGGTTTTAAAATTAAGACGCTCCATCCGCCTGTGACATTGCCGGATTCAAATTTATTCACCCAAGCTGAAGTTCCAAAGATTTATTTCAATTCCCAAACTGGCAATTATTTTTGCGTGATTGCCGCCTGTGACCGTCTCTTTGAAGGGCAAGATGATAGCGAAGTTAGTAAAGTCACGCGGCTTTACCGCGCCAAGTCTATTAGGGGGTCTTGGACTCCATTTGAAGACTCTGGGTCACGCCTTTCAGGACTGCCCCATCTCTTTGGCGGTAGTATTATTGAGACAGATTTTTTCGCCCGTGAGATGACAATGCTTGCGCCCTATACAGAAATGGCCCGTGACGATATCGAGCTAACCTTTGCCCCTCCTATAAAAATCAAATACTAAGTCGCGGCTCCGCACGAGCCACGGACAACAAGTTCCGTGGCCGTGAACTCCGATTTGACGGGTTTGCCGTTTATTTTTGCTAGCAATAAGTCGACCATGATCTGGCCTCCTTGAGCTATATTCTGGTCAATCGTCGTCAGCGGCGGCGTCGACATATTCGCTTGCCCGATATTATCATACCCCACGACAGATACATCTATCGGAACGGTTTTTCCTCTGGACTGAAGCGCATGAATTGCGGCCATTGCTAAAACGTCTGATGCGGCGAAAATCCCGTCAAAGCTTTGCCCGTCATCAATAAATTTCGCGACGGCATCAAACGCGGATTGGCCGCCGAAATTCAGCTTCAAAATGAGCGTTGGATCGTGCGTAATACCCGCTTCGGCATGTGCGCGTTTATACCCATCATAACGTAACGCCACCTCTGGCAATTCGACATCGCCCAGGAAGAGCATTCTTTCTCTCCCCAGGGATAATAAATGGGACGTTGCCATCCTACCGCCCTTAACATTATCACTCCCAACCAAAGTATATTTTGGAGTCTTATCTGCTCCGCCCCAAACGACAATGTTGGCATTGTTGGCATTCATTGCGTCGAGCCGCTCCGTGCGACCTGCCTGCCCAATGACGATCAAGCCATCCGCGCGTCCTGATCGCAAAAGTCGCCTCTCTGCTATCTGCATTTCGTCCTGAGGCACCGAAACGATGAGATCATATCCGTGCTGCGACGCGGCATGTGAGACTGATCCCACCATCTCAAGAAAGAAGGGATCGGAAATTGTTTGCTCTGAGCCGGGCGCAAGTGGAATCACAATGCCAATCGCTTCGCTGGATTGTTTTCGTAGATTTCTCGCCGCAACATTAACAGTGTAACCGATGTCGTCAGCGATTTTTAATATGGCTTCTTTGGTGTGTGGTTTGACCAATGGACTGTCGTTAAGCGCACGAGAGACTGTCGAAACATCCACCTCTGCAAGCCTTGCCAGCTCTGCCATTGTAATTTTCTTTGCCATATTATCCCGGATACTTATCTCAGTTTAAGCATAGCTCGCCATCGTCAGCAATCAATTGATTTTCAAACTTAGACGGCGCTAGCCTAAAGACTGATTGAGCCAGTCTTCATGTAACGGAAACTTTGCATAACATTTGTTCAAGACATCACTTTGGTCGAAGGCAGCAGGTTTTGAATTAATTGGCGACCTAGACATATAGCCCATCCCAAATAACAAATACTCGTAGCTTTCGAGCGAAAACAGGCGATGGTTACTTAGCATATCCATATCGTGAGGCGGACGGCGTTTCCACTCTTCAAACAAATATTTAAGGCTATCTGGAACTCTATCGTTGTCAGTCGCGTCTTTCCAAAACGAGGTACCTTTCCGTTTTGATGTTAAATAATGCAAAGCCACATAGCCCAGTATTTCATCAAACAATGATTGCATGAGACGATTAAACTGTTGTGTTGTCGAGGCAGCGTAACTTGCATCCGCATTTAAAATGTCTGCAACACTCTGCGCTGCAAATTGCATCATATAGAGACCTGTGGATTCCAAAGGTTCAACAAACCCATCTGCCAATCCAATCGCCAGACAATTGCGATGCCATGACTGAGAGCGTTTATAAGTTTTAAACCGAATATGCTTTGCTGGAATTTCGTTTGCGTGAGGGCCTTCTGCCACTCTTAGCTCAGCCTCAGCATCATCAGGTGATATATGCGCGCTTGAATGTACATAGCCCAAGCTCCGCCGAGATCGCAAATTGATGTCCCATAGCCATCCTGCACTTTGTGCCTTTGCGGAGGTATAGGGGAGGATGTGATCCGGCCGATATGTTTCATAGGGAACGGATAGCGTAACCGCGCGGTCACAGATTAGGTTTTTCGAATAGTCTTTTGTCTCCGGCATTATTTTTGCTGCAAGTCTTGCCGAAAAACCTGTGCAATCAATATAGAGATCAGCCGCAAACCTGTCGCCGTTTTCACCTATTAACGCCGCAATATCACCCGTTTCACTTACCTCAACAATTTGAATTTTCGTCAGTTTATGCTCAATACCGCGCTTCGTTCCAAACTCGGTTAAAACCTGTCCCAGCTTCACAGCGTCCAAATGATAAGCGTAAGGGAATGTTGATTGATATTCCGGCCAGCCGATAGCCTTTGGCGCTAATAGTTTTGTGCTTGTGTTTGAAAGCACGGAGAATTGGTTAGAGAAATTTTCGCCACCGCCTGAATTTTCAGACAGCCATGACATAACAGCCGGGTCAGTTTGAGGGCGCGCGCGCCTGTCGAAAGGATGATCAAAATGCTGGCCTTCATTCCAGTTTTCAAATCGGATAAGAGATTTAAACGTGGCGTCAGCGCCGGTCATAAACTCTTTCTCGGAAATTCCGATTGCTTTAAGTGTTCGGCGAATACTCGGGACTGTGGCCTCTCCAACACCAATCGCCGGAATGTCCGGGGCCTCAATCAGTGTAATCTTTACACGGTTTTTTGCATCTTCGTTTAGACGTGAATTTAGCAGGCAAGCCGTCATCCAACCTGAGCTGCCGCCGCCAACAATGGTTATTCGGCTAACTTTGCGCCTTTCCAATGTTTTTGAATTTGATGCCATATTTTCTCGCTTGATAGGCGTTGAGACTAGCAAGAATTCATGTAAAAATACAATCGATTTCAGAGGATGGTATGAGCGCAAAAGACTTTAAAATTATCATCGTAGGCGGCGGAACAGCCGGGTGGTTATCGGCAGCCTTCCTCAGCCAGCAACTCCCGATAAGTTCCGGCCGCAATATTCAGATTACCTTGATTGAAGCGTCCGATATTCCAACAGTGGGTGTCGGCGAAGCGACTGTACCATCACTACGCGAAACACTGGCGGCTTGCGGAATATCGGAGATTGACTTTCTAAGATCCTGCGGCGCTACGTTTAAACACGGCATTAAATTCGTGAACTGGCGAAAGGCACCACAAGACGCAGTTGGCGAGTCCTATTTCCACCCCTTCGGCGCGCCATTGCAAGTCGGGAGTGTATCGCCCCTCAGAGCGTGGTCAAAACTCGATCCCAACATACGTGGAAACATCGCCGACCTATTCTCTGTCCAATCCGAAATGGCTGAAACTGGCCGCGCCCCAAAGCACATGAAAGATCGCCCCTATGACGGGGCGCTGTCCTACGCCTATCATTTGGATGCCGGGAAATTTGCAGAATATCTAAAACAACGTTTCCGCGCGCAAGGCGTGAATCATATTATTGGCAAAGTTGCCAAGGTCGATGTTCAGCCCGATAGCGACAACATTAGGTCTCTTGAAATGGAAGACGGCACAACCCATTCCGCTAATCTTTATATTGACTGCACAGGCTTTGCCGCCCGCTTGATTAACGCGGATAAGCAAAACGAATTTATTGATAAAACCGATGTGCTGTTTGTGGATCGGGCTGTGACTACACGGCTACCCACCAAAGGCATATCAAGCATCAATGGATATACGACCTGCACAGCCCAAAGCGCAGGCTGGATATGGGATATCGTTCTCCAAAACCGCCGCGGCGTGGGACATGTCTACAGCTCGAAATATATCGACGACACCCAAGCCAAATCCGAACTCGCATCCTACCTAAAGTGCGATGAGGATGAGCTTGAAACACGCAAACTCAATATGCGCATTGGGTATCACCAAAAACAATGGCGTGGCAATTGTGTTGCCATTGGCTTATCAAGCGGTTTTTTAGAGCCTCTGGAGTCGACAGGTATATACCTTACGGAAATGGCAAATTGGGCGCTTGTCGATTTGCTCCCTCGATTTATGGCAGGCGGCAATCCCCAAGCCCAATATTCACAAGCTATGAGCCATCACTATGAGAATATTGTTGACTTTCTAAAATTGCATTATGCGATTAGCGGCCGGCGCGACTCTGATTTCTGGCGGGATAACGCCGACCTAAATACATGGCCGAACACTTTAAAACACCACCTAGAATCCTGGCAAAATGACGTTCCGTCCGTTTATGATTTTGATAGGTCTATACAATGTTTTTCTGCCACGAATTATCAGTTCGTTCTCTATGGCATGGGGTGGCCCGGACACGACCAGCCTTCCGACATGAATGAGACGACCAAAGCTCTTTTAGAGCAACTCGCTATTCGGCGGTCGCGGTTAAAAGAATTTGTGCTCCGCGATACCGTCAGTAATTCAGAAATTTTTGGCTCTATTTAATTTGGCAATTATCCATAAAAAAACCCGCTTATAAAGCGGGTTAAGGTAGTCAAGGGAAAGCTCCGGCTCAGTGAAAGCCACAGCAATATTTCCTGAAAGTGGAGAACCACTTTCAGGAGAATTCAAATTTAGAATGTGTAGCGCAGGCGGCCTGAAATCGTCCGGCCTGTGATTGAGCGGCCAATCGTCGTATCCAGATTGCCGTCACCATTAGTATCCCAACCATTGCGGCCATCATTGGCTGATTCCGTAATGCCAACAGCATCAAAGACGTTGTTCGCATTTAAAGAAAGCTCTAAGGCGTCTGTTACATTCACAGCACCATAAAGATGAACGACTGAGTAGCCGTCTTGGACAAGAAGATTATCATCAAGCGAGAAGCTATCCGACGTGCCGACCCAGCTACCACCGACTCGGAAACGGTCGAATGTATAGCTTGGAGACACGGTCCAAATCATGTCAGCTTGGCGCTGAGGCGTATTGCCTTCCAGGGCCGTGTTCTGGACACCATTATCTTCGGCTTTGGTAATCTCAGCATCAGTGAATGTGGCTGTAGCGAAGAGATCGAAGCCGCCATTATTATAATTAGCTTCAAGCTCGACACCTTTGGAGTCGTACTCACGAACGCGGCCATTTGGTGTGCCCGACAGAATTTCTACATTCGATTCTTCGGTATTTGTGAAGAATGCTGTTGCGTAAAAATCGAGGTCACCGCCTGCAATCTCTCTGTTTTGCATTTTGAAACCAATTTCATACTGGTCTGCAACGTCGACATAAGCATCATCACCGCCAGCCCGTAGTGAGCCATCCGGGTTCCGCACACCAAAGTCGAGCGCGCGGTCAAAGTTAAAGCTCGCGCCACTTGAAGCACGCCCAAAGACAGCGAAATCATCATAGAGGCGGTAGTTTGCACCAACCGACCAGGCTGTGTTGTCAACTTCCAGGTCTGCTCGGGCGCCGACAGTACCGTTATTGAGCGAGACAGTCGCCTCGGAGCCTGTGATTGCCCCATCATTGTTGACGTCAAATGGAGCGCCGGACGCTTCAATACGAACACCGGTTTGTGTCATGTTATCGAAGCGAATACTTGCATCTACCGTGAAAGCATCATTTGTCCAAGACGCGGCCGCAAATGGCGCGCTGACTTGACCTTCAAGATCATAATTACGGTTAGAGCCGTCCCAACCAAAAGCCTGGTTTACGCCGTGAATGCCGTTGATGGATTGCGGTGTTGCAATCAAAGCTGCATCATTTTCAGTTGTCGTGCGAAGCTCTGACCAGTGCCAGTCTTGTTGCAAGTTCTGGTTCATAAAGAAGTGACCAAGGGTGACATCCAAAACAGACCCGCCATCAAAATCAAAGCTCTTTGAGAGTTTTAGTTCATTGGCGAAATTGCTCATGTCATCAAGTTCGACATCAAAGACAGCGACATTAGACGCAATACCGTTTGGCAGGTTACCTGCTGTTACAGCTTGGCCCTCATTTGGGCCGTTAAAGTAAGTTGAGCCTGCGCCGAGGTCAGCAGCCGATGACACACCATTTGTAAATCCGCCAAGGAAACGACCGCTTATATCTTGGTAACGCACTTTATTGTTGAAGTTGATACCACTTCCAAGATCAAAGTCGACCTCAGCGCCAATGGCTTTAACCTTATGGTCAAGACCGTCAGCGAGATCGTAAGGAATCGCATTGCCTGCGCCGTCGACGGATATGCCGTTACGAGTCAGATTGCTGTAAATGCTATGATTTTGGGCTTCAAAACCGCCTAGGCTTTCACCGACTGTGCCAACACCGCTACCATTATCAGTACGGGAGACCAGTTGCGGAAAGTAAGCCGCATCCTTTTTGTCGAGCCATTTACCTGTGACGCGGACAAAGCCGTTTTCAAACTCTTTGGTAAGGCTACCGCGGATTTGGCCGCCTGAAATCGGGTCATATCCGGAGTCGCGATAGTCGCCGCCCTGCTGGAAGTGACCGCCAAGGTGGAAATACATATCATCAGACAGTGATCCGCCATATTCAGCATCAAACCGGATATCATCATGATCAAGACCATAAGTGATAGCCGCGCTGCCGCCTTCTTGCTGGCCAGTTTTACCAATGATGTTGATGATACCGCCAACACCATTTGTGGTCAGTGTTGATGATGTACCGCCGCGAACAGATTCGATACGGGCCAGTGTAGAATCGGCTTTTACAAAGCCATCAGCAGGGGCGAAGTTGGAGTCACCAAAGAGAAGAACAGGCAGGCCGTCTTCTTGTGTAGACAGATATTTCGCGCCGCCTGTTGAAATCGGAAGGCCGCGAACAGCGACGTTAGAGTTACCACCGCCTGATGATGATTCTGAGCGAATACCCGGTAGGTTACGATAAATTTCAGCAAGGTTTGTCGGCGCGAGGTCTTGGATTGTTTCCAAGTTAACAGACGAAACAGAGATTGAGGTATCAATCTTGTTCTTACCCTTTGAGCTTACAACACCTGTTGTAACGACTTCATCCATATCAGCATCCTGTGCGAATGCCGGTGATGTTAAGAGGGCTGCTGTTGCTGCCGTCGCGAGTAGTTTTTGGCTGGTACGAATAATCATCGATATCTCCCCTAGTGGCCAGTATTTGTTATTATTTAGCCCAAAAATTCATCAGAACGATTCAATTTTAGACAATTCCGACCTTGCCATGACTCAAATTACAAACGATTGCAAGTAAAAATACAAACGATTGTATATTTAGTGAATTGCGTGACAATTATGACACACAGGTCTGCCACACGATTGCAATACTGTTTAAGATAACGCCAAATTTGACAATTCTTACGTCTGCTTCGCACTTAGAAACTACGTAAAATTTATTACGTAAAAGAACAGATTGCCCATACTGGATGACGAGTTATTGGAATTGAATGAAATAAGTATCAAACCTAATTCATTTGCATATTCTACGAAACAGTGTGGCGTAACAATTGATGTAGCAAACGGTGTAACATTTAAATTTGGAATACCGCTAAACAATTGTCTTAATTGATAGTTTATTTTAATGCTGATTCCGTTGTAGGGCTCGAACTTGCTATCCAACTAGTGCTCTCAAAACCGCCTGGGGTTCTTTGTCCATAACTCTTAACAGCGCCCGTGCTGCTCCAGAAGGTTGCCGTGCCCCCTGCTCCCATTTCCGATAACCAGAAACACTAGTGCCAAGCATGAGAGCCATCTGCTCTTGAGTTAATCCTAGTTTAGACCTGATAGCTTTTGCATCAATACTTTCAATATCGACAGTATGAACAATGGTGCCATTATCATCACCGCGAGCATGCCCAAGGGCTTCCTGCATGGACTGGATCAATTCATTTCCGAATGTACTCATCTCTCACTCCTATAATGCACTTTAATAGCTTCAGCGAATGCGGACACGGCCTTCGCTTCGTTTGGTGTCAAATTTACACTTTGGTTTTTGGCATAAACCAAAAGCGCATAGATTGGGGCGTCTTCATTAAAGACATAATATATTACTCTAGCGCCTCCTCGTTTACCTCTTCCCGACGCAGGCACTCTTACTTTTCGTACACCGCCCGTATTTGGTATCAGATCACCAGAATACGGATTAGCGGCCAAGAAATCGATAACGGCTTTCTTTTCCGATGCAGAAAAGAGCTTTGCAGCTTGTTTGATAAACGTAGGTGTTTCAGCGACAGTCTGCATGAAACGCATATAACCCATTGGGTTAGCAATGTCAAGAGAAGCCCTCCAAAGAACTGGATAACTGACCATCCCCAAAGAACACTCAAATTACTTAAAATTACCCCTAATTTGATCACCAAAACTTTTTCGTACTGCACACAAATTGCACACGCGGACGGCTAAGTCATTGATTTAAATGAATAGTCTGTCCAATCCATCATAGGGGCACAACTTACCCTAAAGCGTTGATTTTTTATCATATTTTTACTTGCATTTGTCAATAGTCAAATTATTTCACTAAGAAAAAGTCATAATTTAAATTTTTATCCTTATAGCTTTCCGTCGATTTAAGCATACAAACAGTTATTACAAAGACAAGGCCTGAGGTTAAGTTTTGCAATTATAGCGTATAATAGCTTACCAGCGCGTACATCTTAGGCAACTGGACCTACAGACGCCCACCGAGTGTAACCATAGACATCAATAAGCGTCATTTATTGCGCCATATTTTTAATAGCGGTCAAGTTCGGCTTTCCTCCTAATAATACTTTCTATTGAGAATGAGGTGTTATGACTATTGTTCATAGAAGAATTGCACTTACCACTGGGACAGGCATTGGCCGTCAAACAGTTCTAAAAATTTGCAGAGGAAGGCACCAAAATCATCCTCTCTGACCCGAAACTCAAACAATATGCCATTTGGCATATTTATGTACATAATTGACATTTTGGCAAATGTCACTATATTAGTTCATAAGGAGATAGATATGCAATTCCAGCAGATTCACAGCGGTAAGCGCGTTGCTGCCCTACCAGAAGGCACGTTTCATATTACCGACGCTGAAGCCGAGGCTGGCGCTCGGTTTGCTGTCAAAGTCTTTGACTTTTGGGGCTTAACGGATAGCGAGAGCTGCGTTCTTTTGGGTGGACTGAGCGCGCGCACTTATGCGCGCTGGAAAAAGGGTCAGATAAGCGCGATGGATGTGGATCGTAAAATGCGCCTTTCCATTTTAGCTGGCATTCATAAAGGTCTCAAATATCTCTTCACAGAGAAACAAAGAGGCTATGATTGGATAAAAACCTCAAACCTCCATTTCAACGAAGCGCGCCCACTTGACATATTGCTGAATGGACGAATGTCTGACCTCATCGCCGTGAGAGACTATTTAGACGCGGCCCGTGGCTAAGTTTTCAATTGCGCTCAAACGCGTAAGGTGGGCCAAGGCTTACCGTATTATTTCATCTATCTTTCCGCCCATAGACCTGTTCGAAGATACGTCCGACCCCGAAGATTGGGAGCTGCTGGCTTCCCTCGAAGCCAAGAGCAATCCGCGTGTCGTTGAGGTCATCGGCCAATTATCCCTCGTTCCTCCTCATAGGCGCGTCTCTGGTGCAGGGGCATCTTACGTAATGGCTCCTTTCACGCATGTCAGTCCGAATTGGGCAGGACGCTTTCATGACGGAAGCTTCGGGGCCTACTATGCAGCAAACCGCATTGAGACGGCTCTGGCAGAGACCATGCATCACAGGTCCAGAATATACCGCGCAAGCCATGAGGCATCCGGCTGGTTCTCTCGATATAGGGAACTCATCGGCAAAGTGGACCATCGCCTTCACGATTTAACGTCTGGAATGGATACGGGCGCTTATCTCGACCCAGATAACTACGAAGCGTCACAAACTTTAGCGCGCCAACTCAGAACGGAAGGCTCCGCTGGCATACTATACCCAAGTGTAAGACAAGATGACGGTTTATGCCTTGCGGCGTTTTGGCCTGATGTGATCGGTATTCCCATACAGGGCCGTCACTTTGCTTATCATTTTAATGGAACAGTCATTGATATGTATCGCGACGAAACAACCGGTGAAGTTTTCAAGGTCATCACCGCATAACTCTGGCAATTTGTGAATTCGAGTACATATCGGAAGCTATTTACTCGACCGCTTCTTTAAATGTGTTTGATGCAAGGTGAGCATATCGGGCGGTCGTGCGAAGGTGAGAACAGCCTCACAACGCACCAATAAGAGGAAGCCATCAACAAATACAAAATTATGCATCCATATCCAGATGAATTATTCAGATAAATGAATTCATTCCCACTACGCATCTTAGCCTATAGTCGAGCTATGGAAGTTTAGGTTTTCAACGCTTCAATTGTTTTCTAAAACATCCATATAGAGGGATCGTTTAGGCTGTTTAAATAACTCCCGAACCATGGGTTCAAAGAAACTTAAATCTTCACTTTCGTAGTCAGAGTCAAACGCAGCTTGATCATACAGGTGCACGAACTGAGCCGTATATTCATAGTAAGGATGATCCTTAAACTCGTCTCTCGCATTCTTATCCATACCGATATAGTCGAAGAAATAGTAGCCCTGAAACACCGCGTGATGCTTTATCATCCAATAATTTTTTTCGGAAATAAACGGTTCTAAAATTGTCGCAGCAATATCGGCGTGATTATAAGAGCCTAGCGTGTCACCTATGTCATGCAGTAAACAGCACACTACATATTCGGCATCACGGCCATCTCTGTAGGCGCGTGTTGCCGTTTGTAATGAGTGCTGAAGGCGATCTATTGGAAACCCTCCAAAGTCCCCATCCAGTAATTTTAAGTGATTAAGAATACGGTCCGCCAAGCCTTTGTTAAAATGCATGGCGTGTGTTAATATTTTACCCCAATCCTCTTTTGTCCCTTCAACCATATTTCGAAAACAAGTTTGGGCCTCTTTTTCAATGACATCACTCATAGCTGTCTCCTAAACTGATTTGGATTTGCTGATTATTGGCCAAATCAATTGTTCACCGATACTTGTTTCAGGTAAGTTTTCGACCCCCATTTCTTCAGGGTAGCGGCGAGTAATTTTCGCTGTTCCGAAGAGAACATCCCAGAAGAATAAAAGATTTCCAAAGTTACCTTTATAATTCGTGATGCCGTCAGATGCATGTTTACCGTGATGTGCAGAATGTGTCGCGGGTGTCGATATTGTGCGTTCCACAACCCACATAACAGGCGACAGCCATTTAATTTTATAAAGAGGTTCATCCCATCGCACATCCGAATGTGCCCCGTAAATAACAGTCATCTTAACGACAAGGTAGAAGGCATAAACCCAGCCACCGCCTAGGTAAATAAGTACACCTGACAACCAAAGGCCGGGCATCAATAAATAATAGAAAAGATTGTTTCGGTAAACAATCCGAATGGACAGATATTCTGCATTATGATGTGGTCGGTGAAGTTTATAAAGCCACGGCACAGTGTGTGAGAGGCGATGCCACCAATATTGTGTCATATCATCAAATATGAGAAATAGCAGCACGACCGACCAAATTGGCCAGGTTTTCAGAACATCTGCTTGTTCAGGGAAGAGCAAAGCGCCGAGCCCAATACCCATGCCCAAGACTAAGGGCTGCGTAAAGAGAACCAAAGCCAATGTCGTAATGACCTCTACGATACCATCAGATTTCTTCTGGTTAGGCTTTGAAAAAAATTTTGTGAATATAATTTCCATCGCAATGAAAAATACAAAAACACTAAGAACAACAATAATTTCTGGTTTCATTTTCTCGTCCTCATATCCTTTGTCTATTGAGCTGTCGGGCTTATACCCTCACCGTTTTCAACAGCTCTCCATGCCTGATTAATAACATATGCTCTTATCGCCTCAGACTCCTCATCATTTAATTGTTCCCGGAAACTCACCATACCATTATATTTCGAAGTTCCGTTCAAAACGATATCAGTCCAAGTCTTAGAATCCGATGAGACAAAAGACCACCTGAGATCCGGCAGGACACCGGAACTCATGGCAAGAGGGCCATGGCACACCATACAATTATCCGAATATTTTTGAAGACCCAAGGCTAATTGCTCGGGCGTGCCAAAGGCGTCTGTCTTAGGTGATTTTTCTATATACGGCTCAAGTGCAGACGGAATCTCAGCCGTCCCTCCAAGCTTGAAAACGGCCACTCGTCCGACATTGGGAACTGCCTTTTTCCCCCAAGCATGGCCAGCACTAATAGCCCAAGCTCCACCCCATCCGGTTGCTATTGCAATATATTGCTCGCCATCCACTTCATAGGTTGAAGGGGCAGCTGCCACGCCGTTATTGACTGTATACGACCATAATTTATCACCTGTCTCAGCATTATATGCCAAAAACTCCCCTTGAGGTGTTCCTTGAAATACTAAATTACTCTCGGTCGATAATACGCCACCATTTCCGGCCTCAGCATAATTTACCGTCCAACGTGCCTCTTGCTTAACGGGGTCCCAAGCCATTAGTGCGCCCGTTACGCTGCCTTTTATGGCCGCATATTCTTCCGCAGAAAACTCCAACGGTACGCCCGCTGCAAAATTATACCCTATGTTCCAGCGATTATTCTCAGTGGCGCGTTCATTTTCATCTTCTAGAAATTGCGGCACAATTTGCGCGGGAATATAGGCAAGATTCGTTTTTGGACTAAAAGCCATTGGGTGCCAATTATGGGCGCCCAATGGGCCAGGAATCATGAGGAACATATCTTCCATTTTACGTGCAGCTGGGTTGACGAGAGGACGCCCGCTTTCATCCAATCCACTCGCCCAAGTAATAACCGGCGAGTACCCATTTCCTGAAATAAAAGCGCCCGTTTCCGCATCTAATACGTAGAAGAATCCATTTTTTGGCGCCTGCATCACCACACGTTTATCAGACCCACCCTCGCCTACGGGAAGCTCTGCTAATATTAGGCTTTGTGTCGCCGTAAAATCCCATTGATCTCTTGGAGTCGTCTGAAAATGCCATTTATAGGTACCTGTTTCTGCATCCAAAGCCAAAATTGAGGATAAGAAAAGATTATCACCTTTGCCTTCTGGATCTCGAATTTTTGCGTTCCAAGGCGACCCATTACCGACACCGAGTATGATCGAGTCGTTTTGAGAGTCATATATGATAGAATCCCAGACTGTGCCGCCACCACCATCAGTTTGCCACGCACCGCTATCGCCCCAACTATCATTTGCAAGTTCTGCAAATATCTCATCCGAGGCCGCTCCGTCTGGTTCTTTGCTCGGGTTTGGTGTCGTGTAAAATCGCCATGCTAGCTCGCCCGTGTTGACATCGTAGGCAGAAATGAACCCTCTAACGCCTAACTCTGCACCGCCATTTCCGATTAAGACTTTGTCCTTAACGACACGTGGTGCCCCCGTGATAGTGTAGGGTTTTGATTGGTCAACAGTTACGGTACTCCAAAGACGTTCTCCGGATTTCGCATCAAGCGCTTCCAAACGACCATCAAACACACCGACGAAAACTTTACCTTCATAGACTGCAACGCCACGATTGACGACACCACAGCACCCCTTAGCAGCTTCTTCGCCCGCGATATCAGGGTCGTACACCCACAATTCCTTGCCGGTCTTAGCGTCCAACGCATAAACGATTGACCATGCCCCGGTTACATACATTACGCCGTCTACAACAATCGGTGTTGCTTCGACACCGCGTGCTGTGCGAGCGGCGTCAAAGTCATAAGTCCAAGCTGGCGATAAGTCTTGAATATTCTCGGCCGTAATTTGTGTGAGCCCTGAATGACGTTGCTCATCATAGGTGCCGCCATAAGTCAGCCAATCTTGCGGTGTTTCATTCGCTGCAAGAATATGTTGCGTTGAAAGCGTATCAATATTTGCCCGCTGAACAAGTTCAGAAGGCGTGTCCAGGGCCTCCATGCATGAAACAAGGGCAAAAACAGATGAGAGCGCTACAAAATACTTTATTTTCATTTTTCCATACCCTTTATAGTTTAATTCTGCTCGCAACCTGCTTTTTAAACGTTTTATCATAAGGCGGACGAAGCATTTTAATGATCTCAAATCCTGTTTGATGATGAATGGCCTTTGCATGGCTGAATGTTCTGAACCCATCAATGCCGTGATAAGATCCCATTCCTGAGGGTCCCACACCGCCAAAAGGCAGAGTCTCTTGAGCCCCATGAAAAATTGTATCGTTAACAGTAACGCCGCCAGAAGTCGTTTTATTTATAACGTCATCGCGCTCGGCCCTATCTTCTCCAAAATAGTAAAGTGCCAGTGGGCGAGGTCTTGAGTTAATGTCCGCAATCGCGTCAGCAGATGCTTTATAGGTTTTTACTGGTAGCAATGGTCCAAAAATCTCTTCTTGCATCACTTTCATGTCGTCCGTTGGATTTAAAATAATCTGAGGTGGCATTTTATGATGAGGCTGTTGGGAAAAATCTTCACTCGCCGGATTAACCTCGACAATTTCAGCGCCCTTCTGTTTAGCATCTTCAACCAAATTATTGAGGCGGTCATAGTGCCGCTGATTAATAATTGATGTGTAATCATCATTATGTTTCATGCCGTCCGGGAACATGTCAGCAACAGCAATGCGAGACGCCTCAACAAACGCTTGCTCTTGCCCTTCCGGAAGCAATACCCAATCCGGCGCTGTACAAATCTGGCCGGCATTGAGGACCTTACCGTGCATGATACGGTTAGCCGTCTTTTGCATATCAGCGGACTTTCCGATGACGGCCGGTGACTTACCCCCGAGTTCCAACGTCACGGGCGTCAGGTTTTTGGCAGCCGCCGCCATGACATGGCGGCCTACGGCGGTTGATCCCGTAAAAATAATATGATCGAAAGGCAGTGATGTAAATTCAACGCCGACATCTGCTTCGCCCGTGAACACCTTCGCGACTTCCGGAGCAAAGTATCTATTGAACAACTCGGCCAACAACGCCGATGTTTTTGGCGTAAATTCGGAGGGCTTGATCATAGCTCTATTCCCCGCCGCGAAAATGCCAGCAAGAGGACCAAAAACCATGAATACAGGAAAATTCCAGGGCGCGACAATTCCAACAACGCCTTTGGGCTGGTAACGGATTTCATTCTTAGCACCCAAGAGCCCAAAGGGAAATTCGATACTTCTTTTTTCAGGGGCCATCCATTTTCGAAGGTGTTTTTTGGCGTCCTTCATGGCGCTGATCGACGTCACCAAATCCGTGAAGGCCGACTGATCTTTGGATCGATGGCCGAAATCCGTTGCGAGTGCATCGCAGAGTTCATCCTTGTGAGTGACAAGTAGTTTGATTGCGGTATCGATCCACTCGAGGCGTTTTTTGAGACTTGGAGCGTCGTCGCGTAAATGAGCGGATTTCTGCTTTTCCAAATGAGATAACATAGAGGTCTTCGCGTGACTTTCAGTCATAAAAATGTCTCCATAGGTAAACTGTAAAGTACGAACCAAGCACTCTAGTCACGGTTGTAAGTCTGTGGGGTTGTAGGTCTGAAAAGTCGTCAGACCTACTTTATTTCGGAATGCTCCGCCCCGAATTTTTAATGCCTGAACTTTAGTTCCACGCCATATGTTAAAGGCGCGCCAACCGCGCAACGTTGCGGTGACGTCAGATTGCGCACGCCGTTCAATTGAGACGCAAATGGCTGCTCAAAGATTGTCAGACAATATCCTTTGTCGGATAGGTTTTTACCCCAAACGTTAAACTCCCAACGATCATCATCAGCCCGAATGCCGACGCGCGCATTCAAGAGGCTGTAACTCTCTTGAACAGTTTGATTACTTTGGTTGGTATTTGCTCCAATATTTTGCGATCCCGTATGTTGTACTTCGCCACGAAGGAAATACATCGACCCCCCAAAAGCCTCCAAATTATCGCTCCAGTCTGCAACAAGTGACCCTTGGAATTTCGGCGCAAAGTGATTTCTTTGCCCAGTCAAATCTTGCACTGGACCACCCGGCAACGGAGATGCGTTTCTGTAGTCTGTAAATTCTGAGTCAAGATAAGAGGCCCCACCAATAAAGCTTAGCTGCTCGATCGGTTTAAATACTGCATCCGTCTCAATACCTTGCTGTCGCAATGAACCAACATTTCGGGTTATGAAGGAAATACCGTCAAAAGCTCTGTCTTGGAAGCCTTCAATATCCATACGGAATGCAGTGGCATTTAACTGAACCTTACCATCCGCTAGCGTACTTTTAATGCCTAGCTCATAATTAGTCGTATCTTCAGGACCAAAGATGCGCTGCTCTCGGGTTAACGCAGGGAATGTACCGTCCGTATTAAACCCGCCGGACTTATAACCTGTTGAGGTTGTCGCAAAGACCATCACGTCATCTGAAACATCATAGCTTAGATTGGCAAAATAGGTGAATTGTGAAGAGTCAAAGCCAAACTCATCAATATCCAAATCCAACTGTGACTCATTATCACGAACCGCTAGACCAATAACAAATGGGTTATTAACGACATTCGTAAAATTCGCCGTTTTATCATCATCAGTATAACGTCCTCCCAATGTGAGAGAGAGCGCATCTGATACGTGATATGTCCCCTGTCCAAAAATTGCTATGCTTTCGAGGTCTTGGTCGAACTCACTATCAGACGCACCAATTTGGGTGCCCGCATCGCAGCCTGCAGCTTGAGCCCCTGCCGCCCCCTGCGCTACTGCTGGCGGCAGCGCACCTGGACCGCCATTTGCTGGATCAAACGGCCCTACACCTGCCAAGGCCTGTTGGAAGAGCACACCAAAGACGACTGGGCTACAGAACTCGCTTCCAAGGTCAAAATCTTGCGATATCTGGTAATCCTCTTTGTAATAGAAAGCCCCCAAAAGATAATCAAAGGCTCCACCAGTTGGAGAGAGAAGCTGTATTTCCTGGGAGAATGTATCATTTTTATAGTCTGTGACACGAGGAAATAGCTTAATCGGCAAGCGAATAGCGCTTTCAAAATAATCTGCATCCCAATTACGTTTCGATGTTATTGATTTAATCTCATGTCCTGAAGCAAGCGTGTAGGTGACTTCACCCGCTATTCCCCACTGAGCATCATTTAAGTTATCGCGATGATCTTGATAAATATCGTGATCAAATGGGTCGTCTGTCAGAAGGTCTAAGCCATTGACGGTTAAAGACGGGTCCAGACCAATAAGCGTATTTAATGTCCCGCGTAAAATCTGGCTATCTGCGCTGTTTAAATACTCGATTGTCTGGCCTTCGGAATTAATCTTCCCGTAATCCGCAGACAATTTAACAGATAAATTATCTGTCGGTTGAAACAAGAGTTTGCCTCTTAAATTCAAATCATCTCGTGCGCCAAAATTCTCTCCCGTGATCAAATTGTCGCCATAACCGTCGCGATCTGTATATTTCCCACTAATCCGTGCCGCAGCATTCTCACCTAATGGTATATTGACAGCCGCCCCGATGTTAAAAGCGTTCTGGCTGCCATAGCCAACCTGATAATTACCTTCATATCCGGCCATAGACGGATCTTTTGTCCGAACGTTCAAGGCCCCCATCGGTGTATTGCGTCCAAAAAGGGTTCCTTGGGGCCCACGCAGCACCTCAACCGCTTCAATGTCCATCAAATTCCCTATTACAGTGCCCGGTCTTGGATAATATACCCCATCAATGAAGACACCCACCGATGGCTCGATACCAGCGTTGCCAACAGACCCTACTCCGCGAATCGCAATACGATTATTGGACAATTGAGAAGAGTTGGAAATTGTGAAGTTGGGTGAGTAAAGCGCAATGTCACGGATGTCCTGCACGCCCGAGTCTTCTATAAAGTCTGCTCCATATGCTGAAATTGATATTGGAACATCTTGAATACTTTCAGCTCTTTTTGTCGCCGTCACAATGATTTCGTCATTGATTTGGGCAAATGCTTGTGTGCTGAACAGAAGCGAACTTGCGCCCGCCAATAGAAATGCCTTTTTGGTCATTATTTTTCCCCTGTGTTTTTATTTTATAAGGAGACTATGGCTTAACCAAATCTCAAACCTTGACTTATTATTATAAAATATTGACTTTTAGTCGCTCAACGAGATTTTATAAACGGCTTTTTATTCAACCTTGCGCTTTTTGGCGCCAGTTTCTTGGTGCTAAACCTGCTTTTCGCTTAAAGGCACGGGTAAAAATTGCAGGCTCAGAATAGCCGATAAGGGAAGAAATTGTGGCCAGAGACAGTTCAGTATTCATCAGATACTGACAGGCAACACTATGTCGAATATCCTGAAAAACTTCTTGAAATGTTGTGTCCTCTTGCTTGAGCCTCCGCTGCAAAACAGAAGGGCTCATACCGACGAGTTTTGCTGTTCGGCCAAGACTTGGTTTTCCTTGGTCTAGTTGAGATTTTATAGCATTTCCTACTATAGACACGAAGTCACCGCCGAGGTTTTCATCCACATGATCCAGATACTTATGAAGAAGAGCGTATAAGCCAGGATCCGAAGTTGTGAGCGGTAGTTTCAAGTCTCCAGATAAAAGCTCCAATGCACTTTCAGATTGGGAATAATAAACAGGGCAATTGAATATACGGCTATGGGCCCGATAGTTTTCTGGCTTCATATGGTCAAAATATATAGCTTCAGGTGCCCATGAAGCATAAGTAACATTTCGAATAAGCTTAACAACTAAACCAAGGCCTAGTTCCTTATGTTGAATGGATGGGACATCTGAGAGACCTATCATCTTGATTGTACACAAAGCTGTTTCGTTCGTGACACTCAAAGATGTAACTGTTGCCGTATCATGTGTCCTCAAATAAGAAATAAGTTTGCTTATCATAACGTCTAATGTGGGTGCATGACGGGCAAGATATCCAAGTATTCCGAATTTTTCAAAACTTTGCCTTTGTGACATTAATAATCCAAAGTTTCGCTCGCCAGTTTGATCAGCGGCTTTGTTTAAAGCCATTCTAAATTTATCGACCGGTATCTTGTTATCCGGCACTTCCAACATAGCTTGATCTATTCCAACGGCTTCAAAAATGGCTTTCGGGTCAACGCCGAGTTCCGAGGTAAGATCACGGAAACCTTCAAAGGCACCTGCTCGTATCGTCAAGCCACTGTTTTTTCCCATTATACGATGCCCTAAATTTTCCCACTGAGACCGCCACATTTGTGTGCCCAACCTCCTTAAAAGTCAATCACACCGGACACAAAGTCAATTTTTGTTTGCATTAAGTGATATAAAGCAAGAAAAAATGATATTGAGGACTATATGGTTGGCTTTGAAACTAGGAATGTACAAAGAACGACTAATGTAAGACTGTATCTCATTTTACTGTTATCAACCGTCACAAGCCTTATCGCTTGCGAACAACCAACACAAACATTACCGCTGGCCGACAATGAGGCCTTTTTAGCCGAACGAACACAACTAAAAAAACCGCTCCACTACTCTCCTTATGTTGAACAGGATTTTCCTCAAGAGGTTTATTTTGGCGACACGCACTTACACACGTCTTATTCATTTGATGCCGGGATGGTTGGTGATCGCTTGAATCCCGATCAAGCCTATCGTTTTGCCAAAGGAGAAATTGTAATAGCGTCGCTAGGCGCTAAGGCAAAACTATCTCGTCCATTAGACTTTCTTGTTATCGCGGATCATGCCGAGTCATTGGGAATCGCGCCTATGATCGCAGAGGATAATCCAATTGTTTTAAGTGACCCTATAGGGAAAGAATTATATGATTTGACGAATAGTGATGACCCCATTGCCGCATATCGTCGATTCGCTCAAATAAGGGCAACAACAGGCAAGCCCCCACTACATAGGGATGATATACGCCGCTCGATGTGGGACAGAATTACAACGGCGGCTGAAGACCACAACCAACCAGGTCAATTTACGTCCTTGATCGGTTATGAATACACGTCAGCATTACAAACAAACAACCTCCACAGAGTTGTAGTATTTCGTGACGGGAAAGACATCGCTGGCTCAATCTTACCCTTTTCCTCAGTCGAAAGCACGGATCCAGAAGACCTGTGGGCTTTTATGGAAAACTACGAAGACATGACAGGTGGGCAAGTCATGGCAATTCCGCATAATGGAAATCTTTCTAATGGAACAATGTTCGATAGTGTCGATATACAAGGACAGCCATTTGATACCGATTATTCTGTAAGGCGTCAGCGTTGGGAGCCTCTCTATGAGGTAACCCAAATAAAGGGAGACGGAGAAGCTCACCCCATACTTTCGCCAAACGACGAATTTGCAGATTTTTGGAATTGGGACAGGGGAAACTTTGGGTTTGCCGCGAAAACGCCTGAAATGCTGGCTGGAGAATATGCAAGAGAAGCCCTGAAGCGTGGATTAAAATTTGAACAAGAACTGGGGGTAAACCCTTTCAAGTTTGGCCTCGTAGGCGCAACGGATTCCCATACATCGCTTGCAACAGCTGGAGAGGACAACTTCTTTTCGAAAGCGACGCCTGCTGAGCCTGGAGGCGAAGACTTCCGCTATAACGGTGCTATCATTCAAAAGTATTCAGGCAGCGACATAGATGTGCGGGTCTATAGTTATGAGTCCGCCGCAGCTGGATTAACAGCGGTCTGGGCAGAGGCTAACACGCGGGAGTCGCTTTTTGATGCGATGGCGAGAAAGGAAGTCTACGCGACCACAGGAACCCGCATCAAACTGCGCGTTTTTTCGGGGTATGACTTTCTGCCCTCCGATGCCTTCGCACCCAACCTTGCACAAATTGGTTATGCGAAAGGCGCACCAATGGGCAGTGACTTACCCGAATCTAAGGTTGAGCAAACACCACAACTTTTAATTCAAGCGCAACGAGATCCAGACGGAGCAAACTTGGACCGCGTTCAAGTAATCAAAGGCTGGTTGGGCGAAGACGGCGATCTCAAAGAACATGTGTATGACGTTGCCTGGGCTGGCGATCGGTCTATCGGAGATGACAATAAGCTCATGACGATAGGCTCAACGGTTAGTGACGCCACTTACCTTAATTCAATTGGCCAACCGGAGTTAACAACCCTTTGGGCTGACCCCAATTTTAATCCAACAGAGCGAGCCTTTTATTATGTCAGGGTTCTTGAAATTCCTACACCAACTTGGCTGGCTTATAATGCAGAATTCTACAATGATGAAAACCTCTTGAAAGCAGATGCAAAAAAGCAGCACCAAGAACGCGCCTATAGTTCCCCTATTTGGTACACACCACAATAGGAGATAGCCATGAAATTAACGACAACAACAAAAACAATCCTATGCCTGACCTCAGCGATAGCCGTTGGGTGTTCAAGTCCAGCCCAAAACTCGCAAGTATCTGACTCAAAGACTTACAGCGGCGATCACTCAAATATTGATAATGCTACTACGATAATTCCCAAAACTGATACTCGGAACTTATTTTGGGGCGACACACATCTACACACAACGAATTCAGCTGATGCATTTGCATTCGGCGCAAGATTAACCCCTGAAGACGCGCTTCGTTTTGCACGCGGCGAGATGGTTATGTCGACGTCTGGAATTCCCGCGCAATTAAAGAGGCCCCTAGATTTCCTTATGATTGCCGATCACGGAGAAGGGTTAGGGATGTCACGTCAGATAATGGAAGGCAATTCAGCGCTTATATCAGATCCTACTGTGGCAAGATGGAGTGAGATGATGCAAGAAGGCGGCGACGCTTCAGCCCAAGCTGCGAAAGAACTTATCAGTCGCTTTGGCGCCGGGAAGCTACCAGAAGTTTTAAAAGACCGTAATATTGTTGGGCCGATATTCAGATCCGTCTGGGAGGCTCACAACAAAACGGTAGAGCAATATAATGAACCGGGAAAATTCACCGCCTTTATTGGTTACGAATATACCGCACTAGATATTGGCGATAATCTTCATCGCGTAGTGATGTTTCGAGACGGTGCTGATAAAGCCAATCAGATTTTACCCTTCCCAGCCACGTTCAGTATTAACCCAGAGGATTTGTGGGACGCCCTTTCGGCCTATGAAACGAAAACGGGTGGAAAAATATTAGCGATACCCCATAATTCAAATCTTTCAAACGGGCAGATGTTCGCCTTTAGTGATATTGAAGGCCGTCCAATTGATGCTGATTATGCGGCTAAATCGGCGCGCTGGGAACCCGTTGTGGAAGTGACTCAAATTAAAGGTGACAGTGAAAG
Source organism: uncultured Caulobacterales bacterium (assembly GCA_964352785.1). Lineage (GTDB taxonomy): Bacteria > Pseudomonadota > Alphaproteobacteria > Caulobacterales > Maricaulaceae > JACOMS01. The sequence continues at coordinate 122,296 of CAYGTI010000006.1, read as the reverse complement.
CCATCCTTTTCTATCCCCAAATGATGAATTTGCCTCTTACGGTGATGTGGGATGGGACCTTGGAAATCTAGATATGTCTGGGCTGAAATCACCAGATATGCTGGCGGGTGATTATGTTCGAGAAGCCCTTAAGCGTGGCTTGGAACTTGAGAGTCGGACAGGTCTCAATCCTTTTAAATACGGGCTTATTGGCTCCACTGACGCCCATACCGGTCTTGCAACAGCTGATGAAGATAATTTCTTTGGCAAACATAGTGATGCTGAGCCCAATGCATTCCGTGCTTCAAAAGGTGATGGTTTGTCTCAGGTTTCGCGCATGGGTTGGCATTATCTTGCGGGAGGATATGCCGGCGTCTGGGCCAAATCGAATACACGCGAAGATATTTTCGACGCAATTATGACTAAGGAAGTTTACGCAACGACAGGTCCACGCATTTCATTACGTATGTTTGCAGGTTGGGACTTTGAAAATGAAGATTTATCTGCCGCCAACTATGTCGATATCGGTTATCAAAAAGGCATCCCCATGGGCGGAGACCTTGTCAATCCTCAAAACCCGAGTAAAGCACCGACTTTACTTATAGCCGCGTTAAAAGACCCGATAGGCGCTAATCTTGATCGCGTTCAGGTCGTCAAAGGATGGCGAGATAATTCTGGCGAATTAAAAGAACAGGTTTATGACGTTGTTTGGTCTGACGACAGAGGTTTTGATGAGCAAGGAAAATTAGAACGGGTTGGGAATACGGTCGATCTCACCGGCCCAAATTATAGTAATTCCATAGGCAGTCCAGAATTAAAGACTGTTTGGAAAGATCCAGATTTTAACAGGAATTTACCAGCTTTTTATTACACACGCGTGATAGAAATACCAACCCCGCGATGGAATGCCTATGATGCTATTCGCTATAATGCCAAGATGCCTAAGAGTGCTGACTTAATCACTCAAGAACGCGCCTATAGCTCACCCATTTGGTATCATCCAAAAAACACTGAGTGAGGCCAATGCCTACTGAAACATTGAACAAACCAAAACGCGGTTCATTTTGGCGGCTCCCACTTTTGCACTTCACCGCGATAGGTATTCTAATATTCGCATGGGATGCTTTACGCGTAAAAGCCCCATCTCAAGGTAGCTATGCAATCGTCGTTACGGTGCCTCAAGTGGAGCGCATGGCAGGGCTTTGGTTGAAGACCTGGGGAAGGCCGCCTACCGATCAGGAGTTACAAGGCTTGGTTAGGGATTATATCAAAGAAGAAATTTATTATCGGGAAGCAAGGCGCCTCGGTCTTGATCAAAATGATGTTGTAATACGACGACGTCTCCGACAAAAAATGGAATTCTTATCCGCAGGTAGTGTGGAAGAAATAGAACCCTCCGAAAATGCGCTTGTAGAATATTACGAGAAAAATTTAGACAATTACTCAAAATCTGCCATTTTTGATTTTCAGCAAATTTACTATCAATTGGATCAAGAGGCGAGAGCAAAAGCAGACTTAAGTGTTCTCAAGCGGACGAACGATGTTCAAAACCTGGGAGACAGCATTTCTCTGCCCCAGGCCCTCAAAAATGCAGACGAAGGAACAATAAGTCGGATTTTTGGTTCGAAACTTTGGGAAGAAATCCAAACTATTCGCAAACAAACATGGCAGGGACCAATAGAGTCAGGTTTCGGGCTCCACCTTGTTAAGATAAACGCAAAAAAACCAGCGGCCCCTATTCCGTTTGAAGATGTGAGAGAGATCGTCGAGCGAGATTGGCTTAACGCTTCGAGACTTGAGGCACAAGAAAGTGCATTCAAAGTGTTAAGAGCAAGTTATAGCATTGATATAGAGATGCCTAAAGAATGATGAAATCATTCTTAATTATTATAGTTTTTGTTGCCCTTTCTCTTGTGGGTCGAGCAGAAGCTCATGAAATACGTCCGGGCTATTTACAGATAGAAGAACAAGTGAATAGCCTATCCGAGACACCTGGGATTATCTATCGCCTCGTGTGGAAAGCGCCTATTCGCCTGGGTGCCCCGCTTGCCGTAACACCAGAGCTTCCTACTGACTGTCTGCTATCCGGAATTACAGATCGCAAGAATACTGGATTTGCTATCATTAGTCGCCTTGATTTTATATGCACTGAGCCGATTAGAGGAAAGTTGATTACTTTCAAAGGGCTGGATGCAACTCTCACGGATGTCCTTGTGCGGTATCAACCCGCGTCTGGAAAACAACAAACATTAAGGGCAACGGCGAATGTGCCTTTCGTGGAAATCTCTGTCAAACCATCAAGGTGGGATGTTGCAAGGACCTACTTCATACTTGGGGTCGAACATATTTGGTTTGGCTTTGACCATCTCCTCTTCGTTCTTGGTCTGGTATTATTGATAAGTGGAGCGAGACGGATTGTAGAAACAATCACAGCCTTTACTCTGGCCCATTCCATCACTTTAATAGCAACGACATTTGGCTGGATCAGCTTGCCGATAGCTCCAGTTGAAGCCGTCATTGCCCTCTCTATCATTTTTCTAGCAACAGAAATTTTAGCTAAAAAACCAGATAAAGTACAATTATCAGAAAAATTTCCTTGGATTATTGCATCGGCCTTCGGGCTTTTACATGGATTTGGTTTTGCCAGTGCGCTTTCAAATATAGGCATGCCAGAACAAGACGTTCCAACAGCGCTTTTGACATTTAATCTAGGTGTCGAATTTGGACAATTATCTTTCGTAGTAATTTTATTAATTGCCCTTTATTTGGCGAAAAAGATAGGACGTCGCCGGTTTATTGAAATAACAGCAAGTTACTTCATTGGTTCGTTATCGATGTTTTGGCTCATTGAACGGGTAATTTGATTCAGGATTTAACTTCACAAAGAATAAAAAATTATGCTGTTCGTCTATTCCTCATAAAATCTCACGGCTCATAAATCGTTCACCAAAATGGGGGCTATATCGTGCCCCAAGTCAAGTTTGACTACCCTTTAAGTTGTTGTATTGTCTTACGTTTGATGTCTTTGACGACGCGCTCGCCTGACGTTTGTTTACCTGTTCTCATCTTTCTCTCCATGAGGATGAAGATGAGCGAAAAGTCTCTCTTAGCCCAGACCTAAATCTGTGCCATGGGCGCTGACGTCAGGCAGTGGTTGCCAATCATCACCGACGGCGCAAATAATAGGCGCGTGCCTCAGGGGCTCGTGTGGCTTTAAGGCTTAAATTGCGTGATATTGGTCGGCCCCCAAAAGGCCCGCATTTCTATCACTTTGTTATCTTCGTTAAATTTGAACGTATCGATCACGTCAATGGTCATGCCGCCGCTCGGCAACTCAACATTTACAGCTTTGTCTACCGACGTCATGGCACCAACCGAGACGGTAAAAGCAAACGCCGCTTCATTGCCCGCAATTCGCGTCGGGCCATTTTGGGTGAGCTTCGCCCCGTTTTTGACGGCCAAAGTATAAAAAGCACTAATCTCAGTAATACCATTTTTTACAGGGCTACCAACAGGGTCAGTGACGGTGGCATCATCGGCGTAGAGCGCAGTAATACCGTCCGCGTCTTGCGTGTTAAACAAATCAAAATAGGCTTGAACGGCCTCGGCCATTTTTACAGGATCGCTCATATGTGTCTCCAATAATTGATAATATTGCGGCCCCGCCGCTTTTTTATTTACGGATAGTAACGGCTGATTGTATCGACAACACAAGCAGGTTTTTCTTCGCCTTCGATCTCAATTGTGACCCTCAACGTTGACTGGAACCCGCCGGGAACTTCTTTGATCTCAAGAAATTCACCATGGCCGCGAACGCGGGAGCCGACTTTGACAGGGTTAAGAAACCGGACTTTGTCAGTCCCATAATTAATGCCCATCGAGAGACCTTTGATCTCTAGAATTTCCGGCATCAATTTCGCGGCCAGTGACAAGGTCAGATATCCGTGCGCTATCGGCGCACCGAACGGGCCTTTTTTCGCGCGCTCTACATCCACATGTATCCATTGATGGTCGCCCGTAGCATCTGCAAACGTATTGACGCGCTGTTGCGTCATATCCATCCAATCAGACGGCCCTATTTTCAGGCCTTCTTGGCCCATAAGGTCACCGGGGCTTTCAATCACTGTTTGGGTCATATTATTGCTCGCTTTCTCGTTTCTATGGAAAATCAGGCGCGTTGGCTGCTTGTAGAAATCACTTCGCCCGTCATATACGAAGAATAGTCAGACGCCAAGAACACCATGACATTGGCCTGCTCCCAAACTTCACTGCCGCGACCAAAGGCTTCCTTGGCTTCTAATTCAGCTAATAGCGCCTTCGATGTGACTTTGTGTAGAAATGGATGAAGCGCGAGGCTCGGCGCGACCGCGTTCACGCGCACACCAAAATCTGCGCCTTCTACACCCGCGCAACGTGTTAGCGCCATTACACCGGCCTTAGCTGCCGCATAGTGCGCCTGTCCTTTTTGTGCGCGCCATCCAAGGACAGATGCATTATTGACGATAACGCCGCCGCCATGTCCGGCATCATATTGAGCCCTCATATGCTGCATAGCCGCACGGTTGACCCGAAAACAGCCATTTAGCGTTACATCGAGAACAACCATCCATTGCTCGTCGGTCATATCCACGAGGTCTGCTGTCCCGCCAAGACCGGCATTATTTATGACAACATTAATACCGCCCAGAGCGCCGCTCGCTGCCTCAAATAATCCGTCAACATCATCTTGGTTTGTGACGTTACAAATCGCGTAAGCCGGGCGCTGCCCTGTTTCCGCCGCCAAACTGTCTTGCGCCTTTTGCAGACGGCCTTCGTGGATGTCGGAGATAAACACCTGCGCGCCCTCTTCGATACATTTTTTAGCTGCAGAATACCCGATGCCCGTCCCGGCCGCCGCCGTAATGACAATTTTTTTACCCCTTAGGAGGCCGTGCCCCGCGACATACTCTGGAATATTCTTCAAATCTGTCATGGCTTAACACCTCGCGGTTCTTTGGGCATTCCGAGCGCGCGCTCAGAAATAATATTGCGCTGAATTTGGTTTGTCCCGGCGTAAATGGTGTCGGAGCGCGAGAATAAAAATAGCTTCTGCAGCGCTCCATATTCCCCGTCTTTTAAAACTTCCGCGTCCGGCCCCATGACGTCCATAGCGAGTTCGCCGAGATCACGGTGCCACGTCGCCCAGTATATTTTGGAGGTATAGGCGGCAGGACTCATCTCGCCCGTCTGAATACTACTGAGCATTCGAAGTGCAGAAAATCGCATGATTTTCAGCCCGGCATAGGATTTTGCGAGACGGTCACGGATCAGCGGATCATTGGCGGCGCCGTTCTTCTTGGCAAGCTCCGCAATCCGGTTAAACTCATTGGCAAATGTCATTTGTTGTCCCAGCGTCGATGCCCCGCGTTCAAACCCTAAAAGCGCCATAGCGATTTTCCAGCCGTCGCCAACACCGCCAATAATATCAGTTGCCGCGCAGCGCGCCTCGTTAAAAAACACCTCGTTAAACTCAGCTGTTCCGCTCATCTGCTTGATAGGCCGAATGTCGACCCGCGGCTGATCCAATTTTACCAGTAAAAACACCAGTCCGTGACGCCCAATGGATCCCTCTTCAGCCCGTGCAACGACAAAAATGTAATCAGAGTCCATGGCCAATGATGTCCAGATTTTTTGCCCCTCAATGACCCACTCATCACCAACCAATCTGGCCTTAGTTTTGATGTTGGATAAATCAGAGCCCGCATTGGGCTCAGAATAACCCTGACACCAAAATTCTGTACCCGCCCTGATACCCGGTAAATATTTGGACTTTTGCTCCTCTGTGCCAAACGCAATCACCGTCGGCGCAAAGAGAGTTTCCCCTATGTGCCCGGCCCGGCCCGGCCCGCCGTGGGCGGCATATTCCTCGTTAAAGGCCACAAGGTCTTCAAGGCTGGCGTTCCTCCCGCCATGCTCAGCCGGCCAACCAATACCAATCCAGCCCGCCTCGCCCATTGTTCGTTCCCACTTGTGACGCAAATCGGGAAATGCGTCTTCATCGCCGGGCGTGGCCCGCCACCGCAGCGATTCAAACTCACCGCAAAAATTATGCGTCATCCACTCTGAAAACTCAGCCCTGAGACTCATGCTGCGTCCCCTAAAATATGATCAGCCAAAAGGCTGTAATCTCGGCTAGAGTGTCCAAACATAGCGCGGTTGGCGCGGGCGCGTTTGAAGAAAAAATGCAAGGGATATTCCCACGTAAACCCAATCCCGCCGTGCATTTGTATCGCGTCGCCCGCAACCTTGAAAAACGCATCCGCCGCATAGGCTTTTGCGATCAACGCGGCCTCAGTTTTTTCTTCAGGAGAAACAATGGCGGCAGCATAGACAGCCGACCGCGCGGCTTCGATCAGAACATACATGTCTGCACATCGGTGCTTAACGGCTTGGAAGCTCGCAATGGGGCGATCAAATTGAACGCGCTGCGCCGTATATCCCAGCGTCATGTCAAGACAGGCCTGCGCCCCACCTACACACTCAGCCGCAAGACCTATAAAAGACTGACGGACAATGTCGTTAAGGCGGGCCTCGTCTATCTGGCCCAAAAGCGAGATGTCGGCATCAGAGACGTCCTTTAGGGCAACATCGCCAAAACTGCGAGTTGGGTCTTGGGTAGTTTTTGACGTGATAGTTAATCCATTAGTGTTTTTGAGAACTGCAAAGACATCAATTTTGTCGCCATTCCTTCTGGTCAAAATAATGACGTCAACACAATCGGCATGCACAACATTATAAATCTCGCCCGAAATCTTTCCGCCAGTAACTTTCATCACATTATGGCCATCACAATAGGCTGCGGACAACTCGCCTTTGGCAATTCTGCCTAGCCAGTCAGATTTTATGCTCTCTGCGCCGCAAGCAGAAATCAGATCAGCAACAATTGTGCCTGTCGTAGAAAATGGAATAGCGCACAAAGATGCGCCGAGCTCTTCCATAATCACAACCCGTCCCAGATCGCCAAGCTCGGCCCCGCCATAAGATTCGTCAATGGAAATACCCGCCATGCCAAGTTCTTGAGTAAACCCGCGCCATGCCTGCGGATCATAAGCGTGACCGGATTGATAAACACGCTCGGGGCCTTTTCCGCCGTCATACCATTCTTGCAGAAAGCCCCGTGCGGCCTCGCGGATCATGTCATGGTCTTCTGTGAACGGATAGGCCACCTATCAGCTCCCGTATACTTTTTGCGCGGGCGGCGTCTTGTCCACCAGTTCCGCAATTACATCGCCGATCTCACTGGGGACGTACCGCGCGCCTTTGTCTTTGATGGGGCCTGTTTTCCAGCCTTCCGAGATGGACAGCTTACCGCCAAAGCTTTCAAAACAATGGCCTGTGACATGCTGGGACTGCTCACTCACGAGGTAACAGATCAGCGGGGCTACATTTGCGGGATCATACCGATCAAAGCTACCATCTTCGGGCGGCTTCATCATCTCGTCGAATACGCCTGCCGTCATGCCTGTTCGTCCTTGCGGCGCGACCGCATTGGCTGTGATGCCGTAACGCGCAAGCTCCGCGGACTGGTTAAGCGTCAAAGTGAGAATACCGCCTTTAGCCGCCGAGTAATTCGTTTGCCCGACAGATCCCTGCAATCCCGCACCTGAGCTCGTATTGATTATGCGCGCATTGACCGCATCGCCTGCTTTGGATTTTGCCCGCCAATATTTGGCGGCGTGAGACGAAATACAAAAATGGCCCTTCAGGTGAACCCGGATGACTTGATCCCAATCCTCCTCGGACAACGAAGTGAACATCCGGTCGCGATTATTTCCGGCGTTATTGACAACAGCATGCAAATCCCCAAACGCGTTAATCGCGGCTCTGACTATGCCGTGCGCGCTTTCATAGTTGGTAATATCATCCGTATTCATGATCGCACGTCCCGAGGAAGCATTGATCTCATCAACAACAGCTTTCGCTGTTATATCATTGATATCATTAACAACTATATTTGCGCCCTCAGCGCCCAACGCGAGCGCATAGGCCCGCCCAAGACCGCCGCCCGCGCCCGTGATAATAACCGTGCGATCTTGACAAAAATCCGCCATCAGAGGCGCTCAATGATTGTGACATTGGCAACACCGCCGCCCTCGCACATGGTTTGAAGACCATACCGAGACCCTTGGCGTTCCATTTCATGCAGCAGTGTTGTCATCAGTTTCGTGCCCGTTGATCCCAGCGGATGCCCCAGCGCAATTGCGCCGCCGTTCACATTGACCTTCTCGTGCGGCATGCCCGTCTCTTGCATCCAGGCCATAGGGACAGGCGCAAAAGCTTCGTTACATTCTGCCAGATCAATATCATTCACGCTCATTCCGGCGCGCTCTAAGGCTCGCTTAGTGGCTGGAATCGGACCTGTTAGCATCATAATCGGGTCATCACCCATGACGTCCATATGGTGAATCCGTGCGCGGGGTTTTAGATTGTAGCGTTTCACCGCTGCTTCCGACGCAATCAACACTGCTGAGGAGCCATCACAGGTTTGGCTGGCGACGGCGGCTGTGATTTGCCCGCCCTCTTGCAGCACGTCAAGCTCGGCCATTTTTTCAAGGCTTGAGCTGGCCCGAATGGTTTCGTCCTGCGTCAGTCCGTTTATGGGCGAAATTTCACGATCAAAATAACCTTCGCTGCGTGCTTTGTCCGCCCGTTGATGGCTTTCATAGGAAAACTCTTCGAGGTCACGGCGGGAAAACCCCCACTTTTTGGCAATTTGTTCTGCGCCGTAAAATTGGCTAACGGGCGCGCTGCCAAACCGTTTAACCCAGCCCTCCGACCCCGAAAACGGATCGTTAAACCCAAGATCACGGGCGCAGATCATAGCCGAGCCGATAGGGATTTTACTCATAGTTTGAACGCCGCCCGCGATAACAACATCCTGCGTGCCGCTCATCACCGCTTGCGCCGCAAAATGCACGGCTTGCTGGGAGCTTCCGCATTGCCGATCAATCGTCACGCCCGGCACAGTCAGGTCATACCCAGCCGCAAGCCAGCAGGTGCGCGCAATATTGCCGGCCAAAGGCCCGATCGCGTCAAGGCAGCCAAAAATAACATCATCATAGTCCGCTTGGGGAATATCATTGCGCTCGACGATTTCTCTTATGATATGCGCACCAAGATCAGCCCCGTGTATGTCCTGCAACGATCCTCGTCGCTTGCCAGTTGGCGTGCGCGCCGCATCAATAATATAAGCTTCGCCCATAAGGGTATCTCCTAACTCTATTCAAAAATCAAAATGTCGTCCCGGGACCCAGATCAGCGTCCCCGCTTAAAATTAAATCTTCCAGTTTTTTCATATGGTAATTGCGGTCGCCCCACTCCCCGCACAACGCCCAAGCGCGCTTCATAAACAGGTGCAGATCAACCTCGAATGTGTATCCCATACCGCCGTGAACCTGTATCGCTGTTTCCGCCGCAAGCATCGCCGTATCAATGGCCGCGACTTTGGCCGTATGCACAGCACGCCCGCCTTGAAGGGCGGCGAGATGCACCATTGGGCGCGTAAATTCGATCTGGGTATAGACATTTGCAAGCTGATGTTTGACCGCCTGAAAAGCGCCTATAGGTTTGCCAAACTGTTGCCGATCTTTGGCATATTCCACCGACATATCGACCATGCGCTGCGATAAACCAATAAGCTGCGCGGCTGTCAGAACAGCTCCGTGTTGGTCAGCGAGTGCGTTGTGCTCTCCGTCAAAATCAGCTTTGAACAGCGAGCGTAGAGGGTCGATTGATTTGCGCCGTTCGAGACTCACATCATTTTTACCAACTAACTTGCCGCCTTCAGCGCTTGTCACGATAAACCCATCACAAAAGCCCGCGCAGTTATTTAAGGCTAACAGCGGCGTTAAAACCCCCAAGGGCACCTTGCCCTGAATGGCGGCTTGTAGCGTCTTGATTTCATTCATCTGCATCAAAAGCGGGATTGATATACCTGCAAGCTCCACAAGCGGCTCAGGCACTCCGGCGTAACCAGCAGCCTCGGCAACGCCGCACATCACCACCAAAGATTGTTCCATGCCTCCTGCGCTTTCGGGAGCCATAAGCCCTATCAATCCAAGTTCCGCAAAATGCGGCCAAATATCCGTCACCTCATCACCGGCAACGATAGCACGCATTCGCTCCACAGTGTTCTCACCGTCGAACACGGCCTTCGCCGCGTCTATCAAGTCTTGCTGATCTTCAGTGAACCTAAAATCCATGACTATCTCGGCAGTCCGAGAACGCGCTCGGCAAGAATGTTACGCTGAATCTCATTAGTTCCTGCATATATCGGCCCGGCAAGTGAGAACATATAGCCGTCCAGCCAGCGGCCACTATCAATCGCGCCTATTCCCTCTTCCAGCTCCGCCTGCGCGCCCATAATAGTCATGGCCGTGCGGTGTAAGTGTCGATCCATTTCAGACCAAAACAGTTTATTGGCGCTACTCTCGGACGTGATGGAAGCCCCTGCACCTACCCGCGCGACAAGTTGATATGTGGCTGCACAAAAGCGCTCAGTATCCATCCAAGCCTTTAGAACGTTTTCGCCAACACCTGATGACAGACGGTCTTTATGCTGCTTGTACAGCCCGACAAGGCGCGCGGCGGCGGCTTGAAATCTTGCAGGTGAGCGCAATAAAAGTCCGCGCTCAAACCCCGCCGTTGCCATAGCCACACCCCAGCCCCCATGCTCAGGCCCCAGCAGATTTTCAACAGGGACTCGAACCTCATCAAAAAAAAGTTCTGCAAACCCGGGATCACCATCAAGCTGCGCAATCGGCCGCCGCGTCAGGCCCGGGCTGTCCAGCGGTACCAGAATTTTAGAAAGACCCTTATGCCGGGAACTTCCCGCTTCTGTGCGCACTAAGGCAAAGCACCAATCCGCAAATACAGCCCGTGATGACCACGTTTTCTGGCCCGTAATGACATACGCATCACCATCGCGCACAGCTCTCGTTCGAATGGCTGCCATGTCAGAGCCCGCGCCCGGCTCGCTCCACGCCTGCGCCCAAATTTCATCACCGGACGCCATCGGCGATAAAAATCGCTGTTTCTGCGCGTCCGTTCCATACTCCATGATTGTCGGTGCGAGCAAAAAGATACCGTTCTGGCTGACCCTAAGCGGCGCGTCGGCGCGGTAATATTCTTCTTCGAAAATAAGCCAGCTAACGAGATCAAGCCCTCGTCCGCCATATTGCGTCGGCCAGCTTACATTGCCCCACTTGTCTTTCGCGAGGGTGCGCTCCCACGCCCGGTGATCCTCAAAACCCTCTGGCGTATCAAAGCTCGGCAATCGACCTTTGGGGACATGGGCCGTCAGCCACTCGCGCACTTCGGCGCGAAACGCATTTTGCGCGGATGTATAACTAATATCCACCCGTGTTTAATCCTTGTAATCCGCAGCTTTGCCAGTCTCAACAAAGGCATCTCTGGCTTTTTGGCTGTCCTCATGCATGTACATTTCAAACGTAAAGCCCTGCTCCCAACGGTAAGCCGCGTTCACATCAAAGGGCTCTATACCATTCAGCGCCTGTTTGGCGATACGCAGGGCGTCGCGGGATTTCTTGGCCAGCGTCGACGCGTAAGTCATGGCTTCTTGGATAAGATCGTCTTTTGGAACAACTTTTTCAATTCCACCCAAGCGATACGCCTCTTGCGCCGATATCTTACCGCCCGTCAAGAAAGCGGCGCGAACCTTGGCGACGCCGAACATCCGCTGCAAATGCGCTGCGCCGCCCATGGCGCCGCGGTCAATCTCTGGTAGTGAAAAATAGGAGTCGTCGGAGGTGATTACGATATCAGCCGCGCCGCACATGATAACACCGCCGCCAATGATAAACCTATGAGCTGCGACAATCACAGGAATTTCGCATTCATGTATGGCTTTTCCAGTAAGATAATTACCCTTATTTACCCCCACAATGGCGGATCCATCATGGGCAAGTTCTTTGATATCAACGCCCGCACAAAACCCCTTGCCCTCTGATCTGATCAAGATGACTTTAACATCATCTCGCGAACCTAATGCCTTGATAGTTATCGGTATTTCATTCCAAGTCTCACTATTAAACGCGTTCACAGGCGGAAAGTCAAAAATGACTTCTGCGATATAATTATCGATAGACGTGTGAATTGGCATACTAAGCCCCTACGCGATTAAGGCTGGCTTCAGCGTCGCTTATAATATCAGCAATAATATCAGAGCAATGTGGCAGATCATCAATTAATCCGGCTATTTGACCACTCGGGAGAACACCTTCATCCGGCTTACCGTCCACCATGGCTTTTTGGATGATCATAGGCGCATTTCCCGCCATCATCGTTTGACCGAGGGTCATATCCGTTTTGCTTGCCATCCCCCACGCCGTTTTTACCGTTTGCATCATTGACATACCCGTTTGAGATTTATACGTCATCCCGTTCTTCATCGCCGTTACGAGCATTCCAATTTTTGACGCATTTTCAAGACCTTGCAGGGTTTTGTTCATCACCATTCTTTGCGGCAAACCGTCTAGTTTAGTCGAGACGGGAATATTGAGTACGTTTGATTTGAGGTACTCGGCTTTGGTGGCATCAGGCGTGGGACTGTCCGCGCTCATCATAAACCGGGTACCCATAGCAATCCCGTCCGCGCCAAAGGTCAGCGCCGCCGCAAGGCCGCGCCCATCTTTAAATCCGCCGCAGGCTACAACCGGAACACCTAAGTTTTGGTCCAAAACCTGCGCAAGCAAAAGCCATGTCGGCGTTGCGCCCGTATGCCCGCCGCCCTCTTGGCCCTGACAGACCAGAATATCTGCGCCCATTTTGACGGCTTTGGCGGCATGCTTACTCGCGCCAATCGTTGGCACGCATTTCAGCCCGGCGGCTTTGACTTTATCTACAATGTTGGGCGACGGCCCGCGGCCATAGGACAGCGCCGCAACCTCATAATCAATACAAATATCGATAATGCGGTCGATACCATTTTGAAACGCATGAATGTTAACACCAAACGGCCTATTGGTTTGCGCCTTTACCGCTTTTATTTCCGCCTCGCACTCCTCAGGGCTCATAACCGCCGCCGCCAAGAACCCAAAGGCTCCGGCTTTGGTGCTAGCGCTTACAAGCTGCGACGTTGATACCCAACCCATAGCGGTTTGAATGATGGGGTAATCACAGCCCAAAGCTTTGGTCAGCGGTGTTAAGAGCGCCTTATGCATTCAGCCCTCACTGCCCTTATCGCTCTGCGCTTTGTTACTCTCGGCCATTTTCTTACCATCAAACCCGGCGATATAGTCCCCTTTGACCAACGTATTATTGGCATGGGCAAAGTGGTGGTAACCAAAGACCGCGTCCATGCCAGTGCGCTTGCCTTGCAAGTCTTCAATGTGGTTACAGGCCTGTTTGGTGAGCGATAAAGCAAGGCGCGGCTGTGTCTCGATTTTCTCTGCCCACCGTTTGACGGTTTCGCTAAGCGCTTCTCTAGGGACAACCTTGTTTATCATGCCCGCCTCATAAACACGCTGAGCGCTCCACCGCTCGCCTAGCATAAGAAATTCTTTGGCTAGGCGAACATTAAGCTCAAAAGGGTGCGCGAAATACTCAACACCTGGAAAACCCATTTGAACGACGGGATCTTGAAAAAAGGCATCATCAGACGCCACGATCAGATCGCACACCCAAGCCAGCATCAACCCGCCCGCAATACAGCCGCCATGTACTTGCGCAATGGTCGGCTTGGGCAGCGCACGCCAGCGGCGGCAAAACTCAAGATAAAGTTCTTGCTCACGCACGAAGGCTTTTTCCGCGCCCGGTTTATTATCATGATTATAGTTCATCGAGCGGCGGTCATCGCGGCCGACATCATAATCGCGGCCGGGCGTACCGATATCATGCCCGGCAGAAAAGTGCTTGGCATTCGAGCGCAGGACGATCACCTTGACGTCATCGTCACCGCAAGCCCGGTAAAATGCATCATCCAAAGCATAGAGCATCTGGGCATTTTGGCTGTTGTGATATTTTGGACGGTTAAGAGTCAGGTAAGCCGTAGCGCCTTCGACCCCATAAAGGACAGGAAATTCTTCTTCGTAAACAATATGAGTCTCAACTTTTGGAACCGTTTCATTATCCATTATCTCCTCCTCCCGGCAGGATTATCTTGGAAAATTCCCGCCCGTAAATTATGAGGATCAAGCGCGGCAATAATACCAAGTTGCTCGGCTGTCGGCGCGGGCGTTTCGCCCAGCCTTTCGGGTTTTACAAGATCAAAACCTGTATTGTCCTGCACTTCGTCAAAGCTGACATCTGGGTGGAGTGAACGCACACGAACCGCATGATCCGGGCCTTCAAAGTCGAGTACGCAGAGGTTTGTGACAATACGCCGATGATCAAGTCCTCTGGGATAGACACCGTTCGGATAACGCGCCGGATTATAACCCGCGCCGCTGACCATATCCACCTCGCCGGAGACAAACGCGCGCGTATTGTGATTACCAAAAAACATGGACGTGCGATTATTGACTGTGTTCCCAGGCAAGCCGCGCACCCCCAACATCATAACTTTGGGCCGCGCGTAATCGCCAATACAGGACAGGTTCATTTGGCCGTATTTATCAACTTGAACCGGGCCGACAAAGGCATGGCGATTCCCTTTGGGGATTAGATCAAAAACACGTTCATACCCGATCGTGCCTTCTTTTTTGGGAACATAATTGCCGCGTTTGCCGACAGGTACAGGCTCAGCCGCAAAGTAATATTCGCCGTCGCTCATCATCAAGCCGGGAGCGAATGTTTTTTTCGCAAGCGATCCGCCAAGCCGCGGCACGAGCCCGATCAGCGTCGTAAAACACTCCGGGTGTTCGTCCTGAAAAATATCAGCGCCTGCAGCAATGCATAACTCTGCGAGAGAAAATTCCATCATAATTTTCTCCTAAAACACCGGCAACGGCAGGCTACGAATATGGTCCGCTCCGCCTACGGCTTTGACGTAATCGTCAGCACACACAAATTCAGAGACATAGTCGCCCCAGCCTTCTTTGGCCGTGGCCGAATAAGTTTTCAAGTGCTTCACATCAATTCCGTAATCAGGCCCGTTTGATGTCGGGTGCGCGCCATATGGGACTTCGGCAACGCCGCGCACAAGGTTTCTTTCAATCGGCATACGCGCGATTTTATGGTCATCGTCAAATGCCGATGTTTCAACATAACGCTCGCAGGTTAAATAGGCTTTGTCAGCAGCGCGGCAAAACCATTCATCAAAAAAGACATCGGGGCCACCTATAAAACTATTCCCAAGTGGGTCAGCCTCAGACACATGACACAATGCGGCGTCAAGTCTGATCGCTGGCATCGCAACATAATGATCATCGCTGTAAGGGCTCTTCATGACTTTGATATCTGGATTATATGTCAGGACATCCGTGCCAAGACCCGCAAGGCATGGCAGAAAGTCAAGATTTTGCGCTGCAGCTTTAAGGCCGAGCTGAAACATGCCCTCATCGACCTCCATAACCTCAAATTCACCCGCTGAACGCGCGCGCCGAAAATGAGCTTCGAGCGGGATGACGTCCAAAGATACAAACCCGAAAATCAGTTTTTTGATCTTTCCTGCGCTCGCCAGCATGCCCACATCACACCCACCGTAGGCCGCAATGGTCAGGTCAGTCAGATCAGACTTCACAATTTCGCGAATAAGCGCCATAGGTTTGCGACGACCGCCCCAACCGCCAATACCGATGGTCATGCCGGAGCGCAGCTCACCGACTATGTCAGCCGCAGTCATACGTTTATCTATAATGGGATAACTCACGGCCTATCCAACAACCGGGAAGTCATATTCATGCCCCCAAAGGTCGCCAATCGTTGATTTTGTTGGTTTAAACTTAGACCAATCTTTAACTTGTTTACCGTCATAACCCACTTCGAATCCGATACCGCCTGGGGCAAAAAAGTAAAACGAAATCATCTCGTCATTGGCATGGCGACCCAGCGAGGCGAAAATGTGCAAGCCCGCCTGTTTAACCCGCTCCATACAGTATCCCACCTCGTCCATATCTCCCATTTCTGCCATCAAGTGAATAACGCCCGTGGGGTTCGGGAAATTGTAGAGACCCAACGTATGATGGCGAGGATTATCCGCATGCATGAAGTAAATACGTTGATCCGGCAGCCCTTCCGCAAAGGCGGGCAATGTCAAATCATCACTAACGCCAAACCCCATAACCTTGCGGTAAAAATCAATCGTAGCCTCATTTTCAGGCGCAGGAAGCACCATGTGCCCTAAGCCCATTTTTCCTGTTTTAAACGATTTTATGCCGTGCCCGGGTGTGAAAGGTTCGCCTTTGCTGCGGCCATAATAAATCTCTAGCATGTTACCAGAGGGGTCAACCGTTGAAGCGAACGCTTTAACTGCGCGGTGTTTAGCATCTTTTTCGCTGCCCATATTAACCTTGCATCCAGCCGCCTCGAATGCTTTAACCTGATCCTCAAAAGTCTTTTTAGAGGACATTTGATAGCCGCCTGCAACGAATCTGTCAGACTCACCCTTGCGGATCATGTAACGAAACGGTGCCCCGTCCATCTTGAGATAGCGCGCGCCCTTTTCCCCGAAGGACTTTACCGGGCCAAAGCCAAGAACATCTTTGGCAAATTTTGACCACGCCGCAGGATCCTGCATTTCCAAAATGACATATCCAAGGTTTGCAACACCCATAATCTTCCCCTTTTCGGCTTAGCTTAGCCGTTCTTCAAAAAATCTATACTTGCAGCGTTAAACATGCGGCTATGTTCGATCATCACCCAATGGCCGCAAGCATTGACCTCAATCAGGCGTGACGTATCATTTGCGTCCAAACACTTGGCCTTGCCTTGCGGCGGCATGAACTCATCTTGACGCCCCCAAAACGTTAGAATCGGGCATGTTAGCTCAGCCATCCGAGCGCCAAGGGCTGGCGTTTTCATCGTTGTCAGAACCTCTTTTGGCTGATCTTGGGCAACCGCCCAGCGCATGTCGATTAACCCATTCGTCACGTGCTTTGGATCATAAGTGAACAGCCGCATAACGTCGCCTTGAACTTTTTTACTCATGCCCGCCTTGTTCGCCGCCATCATCTTGGCAATACCCGGCATATTCCAATAATCGCCTTGTGGCTCCAGACACCCCGGCCCCATCAAGACCAACTTTTCAACAAAATTAGGATGATCCAGCGCGATCTGTATCGCGACCCCGCCGCCCAATGAATTTCCGACAAAACTACAAGACCTGACGCCCATTTCCTTAAGTCCGGCCATCAAGGTCGAGCAAAACAAATCGAGCGTATAATCTCCAAGATCAAGCGGTTTATCCGTATACCCAAAACCAATCATATCCGGGCATAAGACGCGAAATCCTGCATCCGCAAACGCGTTTACATTTTTGCTAAAATTTGCCCATGCGCTATTGCCCGGACCCGAACCATGAAGAAAGACGACAGCAGGGCCGTCTTTTTTTCCAAATTCCAAATAGTGCATACGGATTGGCCCCGCCTGCACATAGAGACCTTCAGGAGGCCCAGCCGAGGTCATTAGACAAACACATCCGTGCTTTCGGCCCCGAGGTGAACCGCGCCAAGATTTCGCGCAAAGCTGACAGGACTGTTCGCCACGTGAGCACGGCCTATGTGAACATCGTGCCAAATATCCTGAATAGGCGAGCCATTATAGACACTACGCCCGCCGGCCACATTGAACAACAAATCCACCGCTTCCATCATCCGCTCAATCACCAGACTGGCCTGATAACGGTATTTGATGCGGTCCATCATAGGTATATCTTCGCCTGCGTTCACTCGCTCCATCATCTGATCAAAATTACGAAACATAACAACTTCGGTCTCGTCGATCAGGTTAGACGCTTCGGCGATGCGCCGGGTCACATCGGGGTCTCCCGCTAGGCGCGTCGGGTCGGTAGAACTTGATGTGGCGTTCTCAATAAACAATTTAAGCGCATGCTTAGCCGCGCCAATAGCGGGCGTGCAAACAACACGAATAAACATTTGCGCCCAAGGAATCGCATACATTGGATTGTCCTGATAATGCTTACAATTAAAGCCGTCCATTTGGTGATGTGTGCGGTATTCCGGCACAAACACAGGCTCTTTGATGACAACATCATTGGAGCCTGTTGCTTGCAGCCCCATAGCGTTCCACGTATCTTCAATGGCGTAATCATCACGCGGCACAAGGAACGTGCGGTAGTGAATATTTTCTTTGCCTTGATCAAAAATCAAACCGCCGAGCAAAACCCAGGAGCAATGACCGGAACCGCTACTCCAGCCCCACTGACCGGAGAGCTTAAATCCGCCGTCAACGGTTACAACCTTCGCGCCAGCAGGATTATATGATGAACTAATCAGCGTATCAGGGCCCGTTTTGTAGACATCTTTCGCCGCCTTGGGATCCATCAATGAGAGCTGATAGGCATGCACAGCAATAATACCGCTGGCCCAAGCTGTGCCCATATCGCGCTCGGCAATATCAATAGATGCTTTGAAGAATTCCTGCGGCGTAGTTTCAATGCCGCCATATTGCTTGGGAAGAAAAGAGCGAAAATATCCGGTTTGGCGTATCGCCTCAATGACATCTTTTGGAATTTCGCGGTTTTTACGGCCTTCGGCAGCGCCCGCGCTTATAGCATCCAAAGCGCTAGACACATCTAGCATCGTGGACGCTTCCATAGATTTTAATGCAGCTTGTCCCATAACAGACTCCTCTTCTTGATTATGAATAGCAAGGACTGCGCATTTTTCAATGGTATTTTATACGCAAAATGAGACTTGTTGACCAGTTTTGGCTCATATTGCGTAAAATATAAGGATGTTAATCTCTGAGTTTGAATTTCTGAACTTTGCCGGAGGCGTTTCGCGGCAAAAAATTATAAAAAGTGACGCGGCGCGGTACTTTGTAGTTTGCCATGTTTTGCTTGGCCCATATTATTATTGACTCAGTATCAATATCTTCGTTTGCCACGATGTGGGCGTGAGTGACCTCTCCGAGGCGCTCATCCGGTATGCCAGTGACCGCCGCGTCATTTATCGACGGGTGCTGGAGCAATAAGCGTTCAACTTCGGCTGGGTAACAGTTAAAACCACCAACGATCACCATATCCTTTTTCCGGTCTGTGATTTTGATGTAACCCCGCGCGTCTTGCACGCCTATATCTCCGGTCTTAAGCCATCCGCCTGGCGTGATAGCCTCGGCTGTCGCATCTGCATCGTCGAGATATCCTTTCATCACGTGGAATCCGCGCACCCATATCTCCCCCTCGCCGCCTTGGTCGATATCATGGCCGTTTTCGTCAACAATACGCAGCTCAGTACCGGGCAGCGGACGCCCGCACGTTGTTGCAATGGTTTCAGAATCATCACCTTTTTGGCAAAGACTGACGACCCCGGTGGACTCTGTGAGGCCATAAGCGGAAAAGACGTCATCAATCCCGAGGTCTTCGCTCATGCGCCGGATAAGATCGACAGGGATCATGGCTGCGCCGGTTGTCGCCACGCGAAGACTGGATAGATCATATTCGCCGCGTCTGTCATGGGATAACAAAGTTTGAAAAATTGTTGGCGCGCCCGGCATCACCGTAATCTGGTCATGCTCTATTTGCGCCATAACGGCTTCGGGATCAAAAGTCGCAAGCGGAAAAATTGCCGCGCCTTTAATGAGGCACGCCAGCCACCCCGCCTTGTAACCAAAGCTGTGAAAAAACGGATTAACGATCAGGTATCGATCATTCGCGGTCATACCAATGGCGTCTGTGAACGCCTCAAAGACTTTTATATTCTGCGCATGACACGTCATGGCCCCTTTGGGTGCGCCGGTCGTGCCGGATGTAAAAATGATATCGGACAGATGCTCACCGTCAATTAAGGGCAGTTCCGAAGCCACTGATGGGCGATTCATGAACGCGTTAAACGCCGCCCTCGGAGTTTTGCCTCTGATAACAACCGTTTCCAAAAGATCCGGTAAACCTTCGCCGCTCAGCATCGCCGGATAGTCATGACCCAGAAACCCTTCGACTGTGAACAGAAAGCGACAGTGTGCGCGGCGCATAATATCCGCGGCCTCGCCGCCTTTGTAACGTGTGTTAAGCGGAACCAGTACGCCGCCCAGCGCTTGTCCGGCTAGAGCTATTACAATCCATTCTGCACAGTTAGGTGCCCATATTGCAAACCGGTCGCCCTTGTTAAACCCCATACCGCGCAGCACTCCCGCCGCGCGGCGTACCTCAGCCGCTAACTCGGCGTAAGTGAGCCGCCAATCCTCGTCCAGAACAGCGAGGGCATTGGGTTGGCTTTTCGCTTGATCAAACAAGACTTCGGGGATTGCAGTCATAATTATAGGCTCAAATACTACGCATTTTCATCCAACCCCTATACATAAGGGTAATTTTGCGCAACATATGAGCCTTATTTTTACGCGTTCTCATTCTGGGGCATTTTATGAGCTTTGACGGCAAAACAATCATTGTCACGGGCGGCGGACGTGGAATTGGACGCGGCATGACGCTGGCTTTCGCCAAACGGGGCGCGCACGTGATTATATGCGGCCGCCGCGAGCCTGCTGCCATTGACGAGGCCCACGCGGCTCATGTGCATTTTATATCTTTGGATATTCGAGACGCAGGGGCAAGTCAGAAACTTGTAGAGTTTGCTCTCGAAAAAACCGGGCGTCTGGATGTGTTGATCAACAATGCAGGCGGGGGGCCGCCCGTGGCCTCAAAGGATGCCAGCCCGCGCCTGACTGAATCCGTTATCAAACTTAACTTGCTGGCGCCAATATATCTGTCACAAGCCGCCTACCCGGCACTCAAAAACACGAACGGCTGCATCATCAATATTTCCAGCGTTTCAGCCACGCGCTCATCCCCCGGTAGCGTGGCTTACGGCGCGGCCAAGGCCGGGCTTCTCAATGTGACGACGTCACTTGCCATGGAATGGGCCCCTGATGTACGCGTCAATGCTATCATCGTTGGCCTTGTTAAAACCGAGGCGTCCGCAGATCATTACGGCGGCGAGAAAGGCATGGCGCACCTCGCAAACGCTCTACCTATGAAACGCATGGGAACGCCAGCCGATATTGCCAATGCGTGTCTCTTTTTAGCAAATCAGAGCAATAGTTATGTATCGGGCGCATGCCTTGAGGTTTTTGGCGGGGGTGAGCCGCCAAGTTTCTTAAAAATCGCCCAAGAAGCTCATCAACTAGGATGAGCACCGAAGACCGCTTATCCCGCGTTGAAGCTGAGCTCGCAATACGCAATGTGATCGCGCTTTACGGTCTGGCGGCTGATTGCGGGGATATAAAAACCGCCTTGTCCTGCCACACAGAGGATGCGCTTTACATCGTGAGCGATCCTCATGCCGGGCGCGGCGCGGCATCGGCGGATTTGGAGCTTCGCGGGCACAGCGCAATCCGGCATATGCTATCATCCGATATGCACCAGTCGCTTCTTCCTAATTGCGCGCACACGGTCGGGTCGTTGGTGGTGGAACTAAGCGGCAACGAAGCCGCTGTGACAGGTTACTCCCGTGTTTATCATACTAAGAACGGGGCGCCTTATCTTATGCGGCTCGCCTTTAATCACTGGCACATGAAGCAAGATGGCGGTGCGTGGAAAATCGCCCGGCGGGAATCCCGAGTCATGGGAGAACCCGCTGCGCAGAAACTTTTGAAGGAGGCACTTTTATATGACAAAATTTAAAGGATGGTCCGTGTTAGGCGGCGGCTTTGTCAACGCGATGCTCGTCGCCGGGGCCGCGATTTACGCGTTTGGCCTGTTTGTCACGCCCATCGAGGAAGAGTTCGGCATTAGCCGGGAGCAGGTCAACCTCGGCATTGTCACGCTTTATATCAGCATGATGATTTGGGCTGTTTTCGTCGGGCGCTGTCTTGAAAAATACTCGGCAAAAATGTTCGCGATTTTGGGCGGTATAGCTTACGGCCTAGGTTACTTTTTGATCGGAACCGCCAATCACCCGGCTATATTGCTACTGGCCATATTTATCCCTATGGGATTTGGATTTACGGCAGCCGGGCCTTTCCTTGCAAACGCCCTCGCCGCGCGCTGGTTCACGCGAATGCGCGGACGAGCGCTCGGCATTGCGGCCATTGCAACCTCGGCGGGCGGCGCTTTGATTGTGCCGTTGGTTGCGGTGTTGATAGAGCGTTTTGGCTGGCGGCAAGCCACGTTTATTATGGCGATTGTGATTCCGGCTTTGGTCATCCTTATATCTTGGCGGTTCATTCAAAGCCGCCCTGAGGATATCGGACAACACCCTGACGGCGACGCCCAACCTTTGGAGGATAGCTCGACCGTTGAAGAAAAGGTCAACTACCTTAAAAACCGTAATTTTTGGCTGATTGCTTTGGGCGCGGGTTTGCTTTTAGGGAGTGACCAAGCGCTTCTTATTTCCCTCATTCCTTACGGAGAAGGCCTTGGATTCACTAAAAGCCAAGCGGGGCTTTTGATGACCGTTATGACAAGCTCGGCGATTGCGGGCAAACTTGTTGTCGGTTGGCTGGCCGAGCGCTGGGATAAACGTTTGTTGTTTGCCCTTGTTTGCGTTTCGAACATTATATTCCTCATTGCTGTGCTTTTAACGCCGACCTATATGCAATTAATGATCGTGGCAGGTTTCGTCGGACTGGCGATTGGCGGCGTTTATCCAGTCTGGACAACGCTGACGGCGGACAGTTTTGGACGCAAAAACTTCGCGCGCGTTATCGGCGCGATGAACCTCATCACTGTGCCTTTGATGCTGATCTCAATCACCATTGCAGGGCGTACATTTGATATGACAGGAAATTACGATCTGGCTTTTAAGATTTTCATTCCGCAAGTCATACTATCCGCAATATTCATTGCGCTTATCCGCGCGCCTAAGTTACCGCCGGAGAGTTCATGACAACATTAGGCACAGCGCTAAGCCCCGGCGCTACCAAAGTCATGATGTGCGGCTGCGGAGAACTCGGGAAAGAAGTGGTCATAGAATTACAGCGCCTCGGCGTTCAGGTGATCGCCGTTGACCGATACGCCAATGCGCCCGCCATGCACGTCGCGCACACATCCTATGTGATTGATATGCTTGACGGCGCGGCATTGCGCGCCATTGCCGAGCGCGAAAAGCCTGATTTAATCGTCCCTGAAATCGAAGCTATCGCAACAGATACCCTAGCAGACCTTGAAAATGAGGGCTTTCAGATTGTCCCGACAGCGCGGGCCACGCAGCTCACCATGAACCGTGAAGGCATAAGACGCCTCGCGGCAGAGGAGTTATTCCTAACAACATCGCCTTACAGATTTGCCGATACAGAGGCCGAGTGCCGCGCCGCGATGGCCGATATTGGTCTGCCCTGCGTCGTAAAACCCGTTATGTCCTCCTCCGGCAAGGGCCAGAGCATGGCCAAAAAAGACTCCGATATTTCACGCGTATGGCAATACTCACAAGACGGAGGCCGCGCCGGACCCTCGCGCGTCATCGTCGAAGGATTTGTCGATTTTGATTATGAAATCACCCTACTGACAGTGCGCCACACAGGCGGAACAGATTTTTGCGCGCCCATAGGGCACCGCCAAGAGGGCGGCGATTACCAAGAAAGCTGGCAGCCCCACCCGATGACGCCGCGCGCCTTACAGGCAGCGCAGGACATGGCCAAGAGCGTAACTGACGCACTCGGCGGGTATGGCCTTTTTGGCGTGGAATTGTTTGTCAAAAGTGATGAGGTTATTTTTTCCGAAGTTTCCCCTCGCCCCCACGATACGGGTCTGGTGACGCTCATCTCTCAGGATTTATCGGAATTTGCCTTGCATGCCCGCGCTATTTTAGGCTTGCCCATACCGTCAATCCGTCAATTTGGGCCTGCTGCATCATGTGTTATTTTAGGGCACGGCACATCTGATAATATTATATTCGAAAATGTCGATCTGGCGCTGTTAGAGCCTGATACGCACATCCGTTTGTTCGGCAAACCCTCCATTGACGGCTCCCGCCGTTTAGGCGTGACGCTGGCCCGCGCTGACACCCTTAAAGACGCCCGCGCCAAGGCCGCCCGCGCGAGCGCATCTGTGGACATAAAATATGACTAAACCTTATGATACTATCCTGACGGATATCACTGATAAAATCCTTACGCTCACACTTAACAGGCCCGAGAAGCTTAATGCGCTGACGCCAAAATTACTCGCCGAATTGAAATCTTCATTGGATGATGCTGCCGCCCGTGATGATGTCTCTGTTGTTGTGATCAAAAGCACGGGACGCGCGTTTTGCGCGGGCTATGATTTGAATGAAGAGAACTGGGTCACCTCGCAATATCCGGCCAATCATCCCGGCGGTGTTGATTACGACACTGACAAGAAAGATATCAAAGCTCTGCTTGATTACTGGCTCGATATGTGGCGTTTCCCCAAGCCTATCATTGTCTCTGTGCACGGCGCATGTCTCTCTGGCGCAGGTGAGTTGCTGGCGGTCTCTGACCTTGTTGTCGCCAGCGATAAAGCCAGCTTCGGCCACCCGGCGGGACGCGATCTTGGTATTCCGCCGACGGTTTTCTTCTGGCCCCTGACCATTGGCATGCGCAAAACCAAAGAAATGCTCTACACAGCGCGGTCTATGAATGCCTTTGAAGCGGAAAAACTCGGCTTGATTAACGCCGTGACGTCCCCTGAGACTCTGGACACTTACGTCGAAAACTTGGCGGCGGATATTGCTAAAACGCCCGTCAATCATTTGATGATCCTGAAACAAGCGACGAATAACTTTTACGATAATATGAATATCGCAAAGTCAACACACCAAGCGTCTGACCTGGATGCCGACTTTCATCAAAGCCCGACATTCTTGGCCTTTTTTAAACTCGTGCGCGACAAAGGGATGAAAGCCGCCCTCACGGAGCGGCGGCGTTTGTTTGGATAAGATTATACGAAACGCTTAAATATCCTCATATCGGGTTGCGGCAGTTTGCGTGATGTTAGCCGTCTTTGCCCCAAAGGCCCTGCGCGCCGTTGGGACAATATAGCCCGTGCCGCTCAGCTCAATCCGGTCATTCAAGACGGCAACGTCGAGGTCAATCTCCAGCGCGCCGCGGTAATGATGCTCAAACATGATATCCGCATAATCAAGTTTTTCAGTCGGCGTCATATCCGTTTGCGCGGCGACGACCTTAGAAGTCGCGATGAGTGCCACTTCCAGATGACGGCTTTGGATATCGGCTGTACGCATGTCAGCAACCATACCTGATCCGAGAGCCAAGGGGAACGCCGCGAGACTTGTCCAAAGAAAAACCTGCCCTGACACGTTCATCTTATAGGCGGTGATTTTATCCTTGAGGTCTCTCATCATCATAGGTGCTCACTCCTTGGGCAACATATGAAGCCTATCAAAAACTTCTGAAATCTCGGTTGAGAGATACGTTTAACAAGATCATAAATTCTTGAACGCCAGATAAGGACATTTTCGATGGCCCACACCCATGTTTCGAGGCCGCTCGCACTTGCATTCCGCCCTGCTGTGCTTAACTTATGACCATGCCAAGTTCAGCCAAAACCGAAGTCCGTGAAGCCCCCATGGCGTGGACACCGCACCGCCCTGCCCGCCCAGAAAAATCCGAAGGCGGGAAAACGTTCCGCCTTGTGTCGGAGTTTGAGCCCAAAGGCGATCAACCCAATGCGATCAAAGAGCTTTGCGACGGTATTGAGGACAGAGAACGCGACCAAGTACTCCTCGGTGTCACCGGGTCAGGCAAGACCTTCACAATGGCAAAAATCATAGAGCAAACGCAGCGCCCGGCGCTCATCATGGCGCCCAATAAAACACTCGCGGCGCAGCTTTACGGTGAGTTTAAGAGCTTTTTTCCATATAATGCCGTTGAATATTTCGTATCATATTATGACTATTACCAACCCGAAGCCTATGTACCACGTACGGATACATTCATTGAAAAAGACTCGTCCGTAAACGAGCAAATCGACCGCATGCGCCATGCCGCGACGCGAGCTATTTTGGAGCGAGATGACTGTATCATTGTGGCCTCCGTCTCCTGTATTTATGGTATCGGGTCGGTCGAAACCTACACGGCTATGACGGTCGACTTGGTCAAAGGTCAACAGGTCGACTCGCGCGCGCTCATGGCGCAACTTGTCGAGCTACAATATAGCAGGAATGATTTGGCGTTTACGCGCGGAACGTTTCGCGTGCGGGGCGACACAGTCGAAGTCTTTCCGGCTCACTATGATGATACGGCTTGGCGGATTGACTTTTTTGGCGATGAAATTGACAGCATCACAGCCTTTGATCCGTTAACAGGCAAAACCGTTCAAGCGCTCGAAAATGTACGTGTCTATGCTAACTCACATTATGTGACGCCGCGCCCGACAATCCAGAGCGCGATCAGAGGCATCAAACAAGAACTCCATCAGTGCCTAACCCGGTATGAAAAGGAACAAAAGCTACTCGAAGCCCAGCGCCTTGCGCAGCGCACGGAATTTGATCTTGAAATGATGGCCGCGCAAGGGTTTTGCACCGGCATTGAGAACTATTCACGCTATCTCACGGGCCGCGCGCCCGGAGAGCCGCCGCCGACTCTGTTCGAATACTTACCTGAAAATGCACTTCTGTTTATGGATGAAAGCCATGTCTCGGTTTCGCAAATCGGCGCGATGAGCAAGGGTGATGCTAACCGTAAAGGCACTCTTTGGCAGCACGGCTTCCGTCTGCCGTCCTGCGTTGATAACCGTCCGCTTAAATTTGAGGAATGGGAAGCGATGCGTCCCCAAACGGTGCATGTCTCGGCTACCCCCGGAAAATGGGAGATGGAAAAAACAGGCGGCGTCTTCACCGAGCAAGTCATTCGTCCCACGGGCCTGATTGATCCGCCCGTCGAAGTCCGGCCTGTCTCGCTTAACGGCGCGAGCCAAGTAGACGACGTCATCGATGAGGTGCAGCGCGTGGCCAAGGCGGGTTTCCGCTCTCTTGTGACCACGCTAACGAAGAAAATGTCCGAAGATCTAACCGAATATATGCACGATCAAGGCATTCGTGTGCGCTATATGCACAGCGATATTGATACGCTGGAGCGGATCGAAATTATCCGCGATTTGCGCATGGGCGTGTTCGATGTTCTGATTGGAATCAACCTTTTGCGCGAAGGTTTGGATATACCGGAATGTGCGTTCGTCGGAATACTTGACGCCGACAAAGAGGGGTTTCTACGCTCTGAAACGTCTCTCGTGCAGACGATTGGGCGCGCGGCCCGAAACGCCAATGCCCGCGTTGTTCTGTATGCCGATAAAATGACAGGCTCGATGCAGCGCGCCATGGACGAAACAGACCGGCGGCGCACGCGCCAAATTGCGCATAATGAAAAGCACGGCATCACGCCGACCACTGTCGCGCGCGGCGTTGTCGATATTGTTGGCGATACGGAAAACGCGGATAAAATCAAAGCTGACGCCGCCCGCTATACCCCGTCCGGACAGCTTAAAAAGTCAGCGCTCGAAGTCGCCGAGCCCGGACAAAAGGCCTTCCAGCACAAAACCCGCGTCGGCAAAAGCGGCAAACCGGAACGTGGCGTCATGACCGAAGGCTACGGCGCGAACCTCTCCGCCGTCCTCGCCGACCTCGAAAAACGCATGTTCCTCGCCGCAGAGAACTTGGAGTTTGAGGAGGCAGCGAGATTACGCGATGAATTGAAAAAATTGCAAGGGGAGTAAGAATCATACTCACCTAATTGCGCGCATTGTGTTTAAAAGTTTTGTTACGTTGATTAAAGTTTTATAGCAAAACAACTGACTTAACATAACTCTAATAGTTAATTCTAACGCGGAAAACGGTCATGGATATCTCTTCAATAGTATATGCTGCATTAGGTGGAGCTCTTGTGGCAGGTGTTGGTGGCGCATTCGCATCAAAATTTTTAACTAATCAAACTCACAGGAACATAGCATTCGGCCTCTCCGGTGGATTAGTCGTCCTGGGTAGCTTTGTTCTGACATCTCTTTACAAAAACATGTATTTGCCACGCTTTTCACACGCCGAAGTGAATGAAGCAGCAGAATTCATCCCTTATTTGCAGTATATAAAAGGCGAAAACCCTAAAGCCTATAAAGACATTATTTATCCGCTTGATAAAATGTTACGCAACAATAATATTTCTAGCGATGAGATCAACATATTTAGACAAAACTTAGACTTAGTTATTCAAGAGAAGAGGCAAGAAGCCTCCGCCAGAACTTTGCGTAATGAAAATTTAATTGCCAATGAAATGTATGAAATACTACAAATAAAGGCTCCGCATGTCTGTACACAAAAGTTCTTTGGTCGCCCATACGAACGTCTGGATACCTTACTTGATGATGAGTATCAAAAAAAAGAAGAACAAATGATTGCTGCATTCTTTATAGATCAACCACGCAGCCCTAATTATAAGCCGGATTTAGCGCGTGGAAAAAAGCTTTTCGATGAAATCCTTCCGGCAGCAATAGAAAAATGGGAAATAGAAGAAATTGATCCGCCCATTTCTAATACAGTCGACAATGCTGCAAAACATCAAAAAATATGTGAATTACTTATGGAAATAAATGAACAGTCTAGCGCTCAAACAGACACTGATATGCTTCATCTAATGTCATATTTAGCTAGTTTATAAAAAGGCGAAAACAGAGCCACTGTTCACGATTAGTAATTTCCGCTACATTGTATGGAATATAATAATGAGGGCTATTAATGACCGCGACGTTACCGACTGATGCTTCAGATTTTACAGCACTATATAAGCCACAATCACCAGAATATTTAGACGATTACCGCTCTGTTGTGCACAGCTTATTCACCGGCACGAGAGAGCGCCTCGGCTGGTATGAGCCGTGGCAAGCTTGGATTGTCACATCCCATGATCTCTGTAAAACAATCCTTGCGGACGAGCGCCTCACCCCGAACTTTATGGAATGGAAATTCGCCCCGCCCGAACCAACGGAGGCCGACAAGAACGATTTTGAGCGTATGCTTGATCATGCTCTGTTTCGCCTTGATAAGTCTGATCACCGCCGGGTTCGCAGGCTTGCCTCAAAAGCCTTCTCTGCGCGTGTCACCCAAGACATTCAAACGAAAATATCAGGAATCGTGATCAAAGCCTTTGACGATATTAAAGATCAAGACGTATTCAATGTGGTCACGACACTCTCTAAGGATATTCCCCGCGCCTCCATTGCCAGGCTCGCGGGCATACCGCCTGAGCACGATGCCGTTTTTGATAAATTAGGTTGGGCCATGGTGCGGTGTAACGGTATCGCCACATCACCCGAGGACCGCGCGGAGCTCCTCAAAACAGCCCTTGAAGGCGTCGCGCTTTTACAGAACATTATTGCGGCACGCCGCGAGTTAACAAGCCCCGGCGATGATTTTATTGGACTTTTACTGACCGCTCAAGAAGGTGATGACCGCCTCAATGATTGGGAAATTCTTGGCATCGTCGCAGCCATGCTCGCAGCCGGTAGCGACACTGCTGGGGAAATGCACCCGTCTCTGCTGTATGCTCTGCTCAGCCATCCTGATCAATTTGAGAAACTCAAAGCTGACCCGACTCTTGCTGATAATGCCATTACAGAAGCCCTGCGGTTTGAGAGCTTTGGTAAAACAGGCTTGCACCGTTTCGCACTCGAAGATGTTGTTTTTGAAGGTCAAACTATAAAACGCGGAGAGCAAATCATTATTGCTAGTCAAGCCGCAGGTTTAGACCCCAACCAATGGGAGAACCCGCAAGAGTTTGATATTACGCGTAACCTGAACGGCAATATTGTATTTGGCGCGGGTGGTCATGTCTGTGCGGGGCTTTTTCTGGCCAAAGCCCAAGCCAAATTGATGCTTCTTGAGTTTATAAAGCGCTTTCCGAACGCATCGCTTGAAAGCCGACCCGTGCGTGACCCTGCTCATTATAACGCGCGCCACTTTACGCACATGATGGTACGGACGAACCGATAATGGCTGAGCGGATAGCTTGCGCGTAGCACATGCCCCAAGCTGAGCTCGTTTTGTTCATATTTCGTACACCATAATTCTTTATAGGCACCGGATTATTTTAAACCGGACAGGTAAGGAAAACACATGTTCAAAAAACTCTCTTTGGCCGTTATTTTTGCGGTGTCTCTTTCAACGGCGGCAGCCGCAGACGATAATGGCTGGACAGGCGAAGCGTCGCTTTCAGGCTCACAAACAACAGGTAACACCGAAACAACAGATGCCGGTATTGCCGTTAAACTCCAAAAAAAAACTGATATTTGGCGTCACAAATTCAACGCGTCAGGCGACTTTGGCAAGGTTAGCGGCGTTGAAAATAAACGCCGCTTTGATCTGGGTTATCAGCTAGACCGCGACGTTAACGAACGCCTTTATATTTACGGTAATGGCGATATGTACCAAGACTCTTTCGGGGCTTACAAAGATGGTTATTTCCTTGGCACTGGCCTCGGTTACAAAGCCGTATTGCCTGAACCGATCAGTTGGAACCTTGAAGGCGGCGTCGGCTACCGCTCACAAAAAGTGCGCGTTGCGGCTGGAACACCCGGCGGCGCGGCCAGTGAGCGCCAGAATGATTTCGCTGTTCGGGCGTTCTCAGATTTTGATTTTGCCTTAAATGAAAATGTCTCACTTTATAACGATACAGAGCTGACCTACTCCGAGAGCGATACTTATATCTGGAATGATATCGGAATCACGGCGCAACTCATGGGCAATTTGGCCGCGCGCGCCTCGTTCCGCGTTGATCATCACACGGATGTACCAACCGGATTTGAAAACACCGACACGATCACTCGTATAGGCGTTGTCTACACGATTAAGTAAAGACGAAAAACAATCAAAGCGTCCCTTCTCGCAAAGCAGCGAAGGGGACGCTAACCCGGCACATCCAACGCCTAGCACGTCCAACGCTAGAATGAACTAAGCGTTGTCCATCGCCTCAGCCTTACGGCTCTCTTTCTTGCGCTCATGTTCGAGCAAGAAACGCTTACGGATTCGAATGGAATCGGGAGTCACTTCGACAAGTTCATCATCATTGATAAACTCAAGCGCGTATTCCAGCGTCACATTAATGGGCGTTGTCAGGACAACCGCTTCATCGGTGCCGGAGGCGCGAACGTTGGTCAGTTGCTTGCCTTTCAGAGGGTTGACGACAAGATCATTCTCGCGCGCATGGATAGCAATCACAAGGCCTTCATAAACATCAGCCGCGTGACCAATGAAAAACTTACCGCGTTCTTGGAGGTTCCAAATTGCGAAGCCTGCGGCTTTGCCGGTGCCATTAGAGATCAGGACACCCTTTTGTCGGCGGCCAATACCCGCTTTTGTGCGCGGTGCGTAACGGTCAAAGTTGTGATAAAGCAAGCCTGAACCCGACGTTAGCGTTAAAAAATCTGAGCGGAAACCAATCAGGCCGCGCGTCGGAATTTCGTAATCCAAACGCACACGGCCTTTACCGTCCGGCACCATATCTTTGAGATTACCCTTGCGCTCGCCCAGCTTCTCCATGATCGAGCCTTGGTGATCCATCTCAACATCAACGGTTAGCTGTTCCCACGGCTCACACAGCACACCGTCGATCTCTTTGTTGATAACCTGCGGGCGGGAAATGGCGAGTTCGAACCCTTCGCGGCGCATGTTCTCAATGAGGATTGAAAGGTGGAGTTCTCCGCGTCCTGATACACGGAATTTATCCGCATCTTCAAGCTGCTCTACCCTGAGCGCCACATTGTGAATAAGCTCGCGGTCAAGACGGTCTTTAATGTTGCGAGACGTCACATATTTACCCTCGCGCCCCGCAAACGGGCTGTCATTGACTTGAAATGTCATAGAGATCGTCGGCTCATCCACACTGAGCGGCGGCAGCATGTCAACATGATCCGGATCGCAGATCATGTCGGAAATTCCGAGCTTATCAATACCCGTGAAAGCCACAATATCGCCCGCAGCCACTTCGTCCATATCCAAACGCTCAAGCCCCATGAAACCCATGGGCTGCAAGATTTTGGCTTTGCGCTGCTTACCGTCCGGGCTAGCCACGATGACAGGCATGTTCTTCTTCATTGTCCCGCGAAGGACGCGGCCCACACCGATCACGC
Source organism: uncultured Caulobacterales bacterium (assembly GCA_964352785.1). GTDB lineage: Bacteria > Pseudomonadota > Alphaproteobacteria > Caulobacterales > Maricaulaceae > JACOMS01. The sequence continues at coordinate 90,171 of CAYGTI010000006.1, read as the reverse complement.
CCGTGTAGCTGTTATAATCAAGGGCGGAGATTTGAAGTTGGAACGGCGCGTCCGGGTCAACATCTGGGATGGGCGTGTTTTTGACAATAGACTGAAAGAGCGGGGTCATATCTGTACCCTCATCGCCTGCTTCATCAGCGGCCCAGCCGTTAATCGCAGAGGCAAAGACAACGGGGAAATCGAGCTGTTCGTCTGTTGCTCCAAGGCGGTCAAACAAATCAAAGGTCTGGTCAACAACCCAGTCAGGGCGCGAGCCAACGCGATCAACTTTATTAATAACAACAATAGGACGAAGGCCCTGTGCGAGCGCTTTCTTTGTCACAAAAGAGGTCTGCGGCATCGGGCCTTCAACGGCGTCCACCAAAAGCACAACGGAGTCGACCATAGAGAGAACGCGCTCAACTTCACCGCCAAAATCCGCGTGTCCGGGTGTGTCCACGATGTTAATGCGCCACTCTTGCGCGTCTGGGTCTGTCCAGCGGATAGCCGTATTTTTCGCCAAGATCGTAATCCCGCGCTCTTTTTCAATATCATTACTGTCCATAACGCGCTCTTCGCGCTCACCGCGCTCATCCAGAGTACCGGATTGGCGAAGCAGTTTATCAACAAGTGTTGTCTTGCCGTGGTCAACGTGAGCGACAATCGCAACGTTTCGGAGGTATTTAATGGAGTTCGACATATTGAGTCTCTATGGGTCAGGCCCGCACATTGCTACTGGACGGGTGACAATAATAACAAATTTTGCGCCGCTTTAGGCGATAGATGTAAAAAGTCCAGTGCTAATCTGCAGACACGTCCAGACGGGTCAGTATACGCTCTAGCTGCGCAAGGTCTTGATCACCCAGACGTGCTTTAAAACTACGCTCCGATTCGAGCACAAGATAGGCAATCTGGTTCGCGATTCGCAGACCGTAGGCCGTAAGCTTTAACGGCGCCGCGCGGCCATCGGTTTGGCTAACGCCTCTGCGGATATAGTCTTTTTCAATTAAGCCTTTGACGGCGCGGCTAATCACGCTTTTATCCATAACTGTTCTGGCTGCAATAGATTGTGCGGTTTGTTCACCCGAACTCAGTAAAACAGACATAACCCGCCACTGTGTACGGTTTATATCGAACTTATCTTCATACAATCCCGCGAGATCACGGCTGAGTTTGTTTGTTAATCGAGATAGTCTGTAAGGCAGAAAATTGTCTAAGTTAAATACCATAAATTATGGTTGCATAAACAACTAGTTTGTGCAACACCTAAATATACAGGAGTATGTATGACGAAACCAACAATCCAAGGCTTTCACCATGTTGCCTATCGCTGCCGGGACGCAAAAGAGACCGTAGAGTTTTATAACGGCGTTTTAGGTATGGATTTTCAGCTCGCGATTGCCGAAGATCACGTTCCCTCCACCGGGGCCTATGACCCTTATATGCATATTTTTATGGATGCCGGGAACGATAACGTTCTCGCCTTCTTTGAACTGCCCGAACAGCCTGACATGGATAGGGACCACAACACCCCCATATGGGTTCAGCATATTGCCATGCGTGTTGATAGCCTCGAAGCTCTGCTTGCGGCCAAAGACTATCTGGAGGCAAAAGATATTGATGTGCTAGGCCCCACGCATCATGGCATATTTAAATCGATCTATTTCTTTGACCCCAACGGACACAGGCTTGAGTTGGTCGCCGACATCGGCACGTCCGAGCAAATGGCGCAACTCCACGACGTCGCGCCTGATATGCTCAAGGAATGGTCGGAAACAAAAAAAGCCCCGTGTCATGCCGCGTGGCTCCACGAAAAAATAGCCCGCGAAAGTTAGGAAAAAACATGAAAATTGCCACATTAAAACATGGCCGCGACGGCCACCTTATTATTGTCTCGCGCGACCTGACCAAAGCCGTAGATGCCGGAGAGATCGCCAGCACCCTGCAAGAGGCTCTTGATAATTGGGCAGAATGCGAGCCTAAACTCAAGGCTAAATATGACGCCCTAAATAAGGGCGAAGGCGACAGCTTTACCTTTAGCCAAGAGGCTTGCGCCTCTCCCCTGCCCCGCGCCTATCAATGGGCCGACGGTTCAGCCTACATCAATCACGTCGAGCTTGTACGCAAAGCGCGCGGCGCCGTGGTGCCGGAGAGCTTTTATTCAGACCCGCTAATGTACCAAGGCGGCTCGGATACATTTATCGGCCCGCGTGATGATATTATTGCCGAAGACGAAGCGTTTGGCATTGATATGGAAGCCGAGATCACCGTCATTACAGACGACGTGCCCATGGCCGTTACCCCCAAAGAGGCTGCAAAACACATCAAACTAATTATGCTGGTCAATGATGTCTCGCTCAGAGGCTTGATCCCGAACGAGCTTGCCAAAGGCTTTGGGTTTTTCCACGGCAAGGCCTCATCCGCGTTCTCCCCTGTGGCCGTTACACCCGACGAGCTTGGAAAAGACTGGAAGAACCACACAATACACCTACCTTTGCTTGTCGAATATAACGGAAACCCCTTTGGCAAAGCCAATGCGGGCGTCGATATGACATTTAACATGGCGCAGCTCGTGGCTCACGCCGCCCGGACGCGTAAACTCTGCGCAGGCACAATTATTGGCTCAGGCACGGTCTCCAACCAGCTTGACGGCGGGCCCGGTAAAAAGATCGAAGATGGCGGCGACGGCTATAGCTGCATTGCAGAAATCCGCATGATTGAAAAAATTCAAACGGGCGAAGTGACCACAGAATTTATGAAGTTCGGCGATAAAGTCGCTATTGAAATGAATGACAAAAAGGGCGAATCTATATTCGGCCGTATAGAAAATACGGTTGTCAAATACGAAAAATAGGCCGAACTTAGGCCGCCTACCGGATGTGATTATGAGCAAAGTTACGGCCCAAGAGTTAAATACGTTTTTCAAGAAAATGTTTCCAGGCCGCAGTGAAGACCTTCCGGCTTTCATAAAAGTTGAAAAAGACTATGTGCAAATGCGAATGGCTGTAACGGATACGCATTTACGGCCCGGAGGTTACATCTCAGGGCCAACGCAAATGGCGCTTGCGGATCATGCCGCCTATGTGGCGATTTTCACGCGCACGGGTATTGTGCCCATGGCCGTAACATCAAATCTGAACATTGATTTTCTCAGGCCGTGTATTGGCAAAGCATTGATCGCAGAGGCCCACCTGATCAAGTTTGGCAAGACCCTCGCCGTGACAACCGTGGATTTACGGGCTGAAGGCAGCGAAAAACTCTCAAGCCGCGCGACCGTAACCTACGCTATTCCGCTTGGTTAACTTGAAATCCTAAAAGCCTTTATTGGCCATAAATCGGGAAACGGCTTGTTAGGGCGATCACGCGCTGCTTAACCGACTCTTCAACGTCGGGATTGCCTTTGGGGTTTACCGCCAGCGCGTCCAAAACTTCGGCCATTAACTGACCAATCTCGCGAAATTCAGCCGGGCCAAAACCGCGCGTTGTACCTGCTGGAGAACCGACGCGGATACCCGATGTGATGGTGAATTTTTCTGTATCGAACGGAATCCCGTTTTTATTACAGGTAATATAGGCTCGCCCGAGCGCTTTCTCGGCAGCGTTACCCTTCACGCCCTTGGGCGATAGATCAATCAAGGCCAAATGTGTGTCTGTTCCGCCCGTCACAACCGCATAACCGGCCTCGACCAGCGCGCTGGCCATAGCGCGGCAATTATCAATAACACATTGGCTGTAAGCTTTAAATTCCGGCTGTAACGCATCGGCGAACGCCGCCGCTTTGCCTGCAATCACATGCATGAGCGGGCCACCTTGCAGTCCCGGGAAGATGGCTGAGTTGAATTTCTTGGCGAGTTTTTCGTCATTGGTCAAAATCATGCCGCCGCGCGGCCCGCGTAGGGTTTTATGGGTTGTCGTCGTCGCCACATGCGCATGCGGGAACGGGCTGGGGTGTGTCCCGCCCGCAACAAGACCGGCAAAATGCGCCATATCAACATGCAGATAAGCGCCGACTTTGTCGGCAATCTCGCGGAAGCGTTTAAAGTCGATCTGGCGCGAATAGGCCGAGCCGCCGCAAATAATCATTTTGGGTTGATGCTCTTGAGCAAGGCGTTCAACCTGATCATAATCGATTAAATTAGTATCCTCGGTGACCCCGTAAGCGACCGCATTGAACCATTTGCCGGACATATTCGGCGGCGCGCCGTGGGTCAGGTGACCACCGGACGCCAGATCCATTCCTAAAATCGTATCGCCGGGCTGCAAAAGCGCTAAAAAGACGCCTTGGTTGGCTTGGGAGCCGGAATTGGGCTGCACATTGGCAAATCCGCATCCAAAAAGCTGGCACGCACGGTCAATAGCAAGCTGCTCGGCCACGTCGACATGTTGGCAGCCGCCGTAATACCGCTTCCCGGGATACCCTTCGGCGTACTTATTGGTCAGGACAGACCCTTGCGCCTCAAGCACCGCTTTGGAGACGATATTCTCCGAGGCGATAAGCTCGATCTCATGCTGTTGGCGGTGCAATTCGTTCTGCATGGACGCCCAAAGCTTTGGATCGCGTTCCGCAAGGGATTGCGTAAAATAGTCGGATAAGTGGGCCGTGCCTTGTTCTGTAAGCGCGCTCATATTGAGTCTCCCGTACAATAGGCGTTCCTACTAGCGAGCCGAGCCGCATTGGGCAATCCAAAAGACGCTAAAATACGATCTTACAAGCACGCTTCATGATATTACTAACACCTGCGCGCTACCCTAGATTTCGGGAGGAGGCGTAAAGGTTATTTAATCAACAGAACGTCTCGGCAATACTTACTTATTTTCAGGAATACAGCCTTTATCGGTACAATCCTTACCTTTTTCGTCAATCACGCGAGCAGCAGGCTGGGGCACGACAGATCTTATCATTTGCGGATCGACAACGCGCTCAGGCCGGTCTGCCAAAACCGGTAGAGAGTCTCTGATTGACGTTAGCGCAGAAAGATCAACCCTCAACGAAATGCGTTTAACAACGAGCATCCCGTCAGGGTAGTTCGGATCAAACGTCATTACGTAACCCGCGTAAAGGTCGCCAGTCGTGTCATCATATAATGCTGAGCTGAAGTTACTTATTTCATAAATCCCCCTCACAACCGCAGCATGAGGTGACAGCGTGACTTCGCGTATTTTTATATCCTTATACGGGGTCGCAGAAATGTATTTCTGCTTATATGCGCTAAATGACGAAGACCTATCGTGCTGACCCGAATTCATGGCAAAAACCGCGTCATTAGGCAGTAACAAGCCGCCATCACTGCCCCATCGCGCGGGATCGATAATTAAAGTGTACTGACGATCTTTGGGCAAACCCGCCTTGTCGAGAGCTGCATTTATGGGCGACATAACGGGCTTTGGTGCGGTTAATAAAAACATCAACTTTTGGTCATCTTCAGGAAGAAACCTCATCGGAGGCGGGCTCATCGGAGGAAGGGTTCTATAATCGAAAGTCGCACCCGCAGGTGAATGACAAACAATGGTTGAAGCGAGAACAATGGTTGAAGCGAGAACAAAGAGTATTTTTTTCATAGTCTCACCAACAAAAAAAGTAAAACCAACTCAAATAACTATAGCACGGAATTTAATTTTACACAATTGAATTTGAAGCCATTCCAGACAACCCAGCACAGTAAATATTTGTCTCTGGAAAAGATATATCAAACAAAAATCTTGGCCATTTAAGAAAAATGACACCCAAATTGAGGTTAAATCTACCTTATATTCTAGGTGGTAGTCAGGATTTATAGATTGTCAAAACGGGAGTGATTTTGCGCGAAAACTAAGCCACATCCTCAAGTTTTAACTCAAACTCAGCCCAGACCACTTTCAGCGCGGCCATGAGATCATCCATCATGGCATCTGTGTGAACGGGGCTTGGGGTAAATCTGAGCCGCTCTGTGCCTTTGGGGACGGTGGGGTAGTTAATCGGCTGGGCGTAGATGCCGAATTCGTTGATCAAGCGGTCTGAAATCGCTTTGCATTTGACCGGATCACCGACCATGAGCGGAACGATATGGGTGTCGCCGTCAATAAACGGATAACCGCCCGCGCGGAGCCGTGATTTAAGGGCGTCTGCGCGCTCCTGATGTTGCTGCCGGATTTCCGGTGAGACTTTGAGGAAACGCACACTGCGCAGCGCCCCGGCGGCTGTACTGGGCGGTATCGATGTGGTGAAGATAAAGCCCGACGCGAGCGAGCGCACCGCGTCGATGATCACTTCGTCAGCGGCAATATAGCCGCCAATCATACCGAAGGCCTTGGCGAGCGTACCTTGGATTATGTCGATGCGGTCCATCAAGCCGCGCGCTTCGCACACGCCGCCGCCGCGCGGGCCATACATGCCCACCGCGTGGACTTCGTCAATATAGGTCAGCGCTTCGTATTTATCGGCCAAGTCGCAAATTTCCTCGATCGGCGCGATATCCGCGTCCATGGAATAGACGCTCTCAAACGCGATAAGCTTAGGCTGGTCTTTGGGAATAGCTTTCAGTTTGGCTTCTAAGTCAGCCAGATCATTATGTTTAAAGATTTGTTTCTCGCACCGCGCGCGCCGAATACCCGAAATCATTGACGCATGGTTCATTTCGTCGGACAGAATAACAAGGCCAGGAAGGATTTTACTCATCACACCAAGCGTCGCTTCATTTGCAACATAACCTGATGTCAGAACAAGCGCTTTGTCCTTACCGTGTAAATCCGCCAGCTCTTTTTCAAGCTGTACGTGGTAATGTGTAGTCCCGGAAATATTCCGTGTACCGCCCGAGCCTGTGCCCGCAGCGTCAACAGCCGACTTTACGGCTTCAATCACGCAATCATTTTGGCCCATACCGAGATAATCGTTTGAACACCACACGGTGATCTCTTTTTCCGAGACATCATTCTTGTACCATGTTGCTACTGGAAAAGATCCGCGCTTGCGGCGGATGTCTTGAAACACGCGGTAGCGACCCTCATTGCGGACGCTGTCGACGGCTTTGGCAAATTTATCTCTGTATATAGAGCCCATGTTTAGTCTCGGCTTTTTCCTTATTTAAATTCCTATAGCTTACTTTTGTGTTAAATACCAATGCCCAAACGCCGCATGTTTTTCGCCTATGATTTTAAGCTTTAAAGGGTTATAACGCATTGAATTTATGGAGTTTATTGTGCCCTCTTATCCAAATATAAGAATGCGTCGCAGCCGCCAAAACGCGTGGTCCCGCCGCCTCACGCAGGAAAACAAGGTCAGCGTTGACGATTTGATTTGGACGGTTATTTTGTCTGATGGGAAAGATGACCGCTCGCCCGTGCCGAGCATGCCGGGGGTGGACAGGGTGAATATCAAGACCCTCGTGAATGAGGCCAAGCGCGCACAAAGCCTTGGTATTTCGGCCATAGCCATTTTTCCGCACATCAATCCGAATTTTAAAGACAATGATGGCAGCGAAGCCCTTAACTCTGACGGCCTTGTGCCCGAAGCCGTGAGGGCCATCAAAGCCGCCGTACCCGACATCGGGGTGATCGTGGACGCTGCGCTCGACCCTTATACGGATCACGGTCATGACGGTATTTTGCAAGACGGCCATATTCTCAATGATGCCACAGTTGAGGCCTTATCAGAATGCGCGGTTATACTTGCTGAGGCAGGCGCGGATATTATTGCGCCGTCCGATATGATGGACGGACGCGTTGGCGCTATTCGGCAAATGCTGGAGGCTCAAGATCACCCTGACGTTTTAATCATGTCCTACGCGGCCAAGTACGCCTCTGGCTTCTACGGCCCTTACAGAGACGCTATAGGCACCGCCTCATCGCTTCAGGGCGACAAGCGCACCTATCAAATGGACCCGGCCAACACCGACGAAGCCCTGCGCGAGGTTGCCCTTGATATTGACGAAGGCGCAGACATGATCATGGTCAAGCCCGGCATGCCTTACCTTGATATCATTCGGCGTTTAAAGGACACATACGCCATGCCGACCTATGCGTTTCAGGTCAGCGGAGAATATGCGATGATTATGGCCGCCGTGCAAAATGGCTGGCTGGATGAGCGGCGCGTGATCCTGGAAAGCCTGCTCTGCTTTAAGCGCGCGGGCTGCGACGGCGTGCTCACATATTTCGCGCCCAAAGCCGCAGAGTGGCTCCAGTCTTAGAATGAAACTTCCAACAAAAAAGGCCCCGCCGTAGCGGAGCCTTAAAACTGGTTATATGAGAGGTTTAGCCCCGAATTGTTAGCTCAATACCAATACGGCGGCCTTTTTTCAGCGGGCTGAATGTGCCCACAGTTGTCGCTGTTGCGCGGTTTGCGCCGCCTTCAGGAAGAACACCGCCGGTAAACAATCCCAGCAGGCCAGCACCAAATGGAAGCTGTGTATCGCCGCCCGCTTGAACGCGGTCGAGCATATTTTTCCCAAAGATTGAAAGGCTGATGCCTTCAATCGGTGTATCCCAAGAGATATTTGCATCCAGCATATCCACAGCGTTTAAGAAGCCAAAATTGTTATCGGTATAAGCGGCTTCATCGCGGTGCTGGAAGTTCAGACGTGTTGTCAGGCCGCCTTTATCGCCTAAATCTGCCGTGTGAAGGATACCGAACCCATAATTAAGTTCCGGGACACGCGGTATAGATAGCGCAAGATCAGCCGCATTAACGAAGCCATCCCCAGAGATATCGAATCCTATCCTGTCATATTCCGCATCAATGACACCAACATTAGCTGTCAGTAGCAGGTTGTCCATAACGCGGGCTTGGCCGTCCAGTTCAATACCTTTGATGCTGGCATCTGCTGTGTTCAAAATGAACTGAGACACACCTGCGCCGGGGTCAGACAGGTTAACTTCGCGCTGCATATTTGCGATTTCAGTCACAAATATAGATCCGTTTAGCTGAAAAATATTTTCCAGGAAACGCGATTTAAAGCCGAGTTCATAGGCATCAACCTCTTCTTCATCAAATGCAGGTTTCCCCGTCAAGCGAATCTGATCCGCAAGCCGCGCCGGATCAGTAATCCGGAAGTTATACCCACCAGAGCGGAAGCCCTTAGTGTAGCTTGTATAAATCTGAACGTCATCGTTTGGAATAAACTGAAGTCCGAGTTTCGGAGTTAAATTTTCCCAGCTATCCGAATCATCAACGTTGTCGGCACACGTATCAGCAATAACCGAGCAGCGCGCAGCACGCGGAATAACGAAGCTAACCTCGGCCGCTTTGTCTTCTTTGGAGTAACGCAGTCCGCCTGTGGCAACGATCTTGTCTGTAATGGAATAATCCACTTGGGCAAAGGCACCATAAACTTTATGATTTTGCTTACCACCACCTGCAAATGGCGCTGCTGTAGCGACGGGTACATTCCGGAACTCGTCATAAGCCACGTCTTGGTTAAAATAGTAAAGCCCTGTTGTGACGTCGGCGTTCCCAAACGTACCAGCGTAACGAAGCTCGGCCGAAATTTGATCTTGCTCTAGGACGGTATCGGAATGAAACGCGAAGATCGGCAGTGCATCAATATCGCCATCAGACGTCAAGTCTAGTTTACGATAGCCGAGGATGTTGGTGATTTTACCGCCGCCAAAATCAACATCAATTTCAGTTTTCAAAGAGCCTGTAAGAGCTTTTGTTGTGTAATCACCCTCATTATCAATGGCGAAATCAAATGAATTGCGATCAAAAACACCCCGGTTTTGTCCCGCTGGACCTTGTCCGTTGCTGTCAAAATACTCTAGCTTCGCGATCATGTTGATATCGTCAGACGCCATATACTCAAGTGCGCCGCGCCCAATAAACGTCTCGGCCTTACCGAAGTTGTTTCCTGTCGCAAGGTTTTTGAAATAGCCGCTATCTTTGTTAAAGAAGGCACCAATTTTACCGTTGAGCTTTCCTTCAACAAGCGGGCCAGAAACGACGCCCTGCACATAAGAGTTAAGACCGCCGCGTCCGCTATCTACGGGTGTTTCTGTTGAGACCCGGGCGCTGTAGCTAAACTCGTCAGTCGGGTTACCTGTGTTAATCAGCACGGCACCGCCTGTGGTGTTACGGCCAAACAGGAGCCCCTGTGGCCCGCGCAAAACCTCGATGCTATCGAGGTCAAAGAGGTCTGTGACAACGGCATTGTTCACGCCCAAGTACACCCCATCAACGAACACGCCAACTGTTGGGTCAATGGACGGGATGGATGAGTTGATGCCCAGACCGCGTATAGAAAAGTTGGCTGTTCCGCGAGCGGTACCAATATCGTCTAATGAGACGTTGGGTGCAGAAAAAGACAGACTCTCAAGGTCGGTGACATTTAATGCATCAAGCGTATCGGCATTAAAGGCAGTGATTGAGATAGGCACATCCTGTACATTTTCAGCATTCGCTTTTTTGGTCGCCGTGACGATGACTTCGTCCATTAAAATATCAATTGCGGAGTTTTGGGCAAAAGCAGGTGCGCCAATAGTTGCCATCGCGATAGCGGCAAGACTGACAGCATATTTTTTGTTCGTAAACATGTATTTCCCTCGTTATTTGTTGTTGTGTCTTGAATAACTTCAAGTATTAAATTTTTATAATGATACTGAACACATCGTGAAAGCCTTAAAGGCGGCCTGCGACATAACAACTCCTCACATATTCGTGTTCTTTATAAAGTCAAATTGAATATGTACCTTAGGGTCTTTGAGTCAACGTATCCACAACATGGCTTGACACAGGGCCTTGATTTACAGACCAAGGCATTATGAAAATAGCGACGTGGAATGTGAACTCAATTAAGGTGCGAATGCCTGCAGTCACCAAATGGCTGGCCAGGGTTTCGCCGGATATTTTATGCATGCAGGAGATCAAAACTGTCGATGAGGGCTTTCCAGCCGCAGATTTTGAAGCGCTCGAGTATAATGTGGCTGTTCACGGACAAAAGTCTTATAACGGCGTCGCCATTTTATCAAAATTACCGTTTGAAGATGTTATGATCGGCCTGCCCGGCGACGAAGAGGACGAACAAGCACGTTACATAGAAGCCGTTGTGATGGGCAATAACAGCCCCGTCCGCGTGGCGTCTATATATTTGCCTAACGGCAATCCGGTTCTTGATGACGGCGCATTTACGCAAAAGTACACCTACAAACTTGAATGGCTAGCACGCTTAAAACGCCGCGCCGAAGCCCTGCTTCCGCTCGAAGAGCCTTTGGTCCTCGCCGGGGATTATAACGTTATTCCCGAAAATAAAGATACGCATGATCCAGACGGATGGAAGGGCGATGCGCTTTTTCGCCCCGAAACACATGCCGCTTTTAGGGCGCTTTTAAATATTGGCCTGACTGAGGCTTTTGAACAGCTTGATGGACGCGCGGGGCAATATTCATTTTGGGACTATCAAGCCGGAGCGTGGCCGCGCAATCACGGCATACGCATTGATCACCTGCTTTTATCACCGCAAGCTGCTGATTTAATTAGCAATATTGATATTGATCGGGATGAGCGTGACGGCATTAAGCCCTCGGATCATGTTCCGGTTATCGGAACGTTTGACTTTTAAGTCCTCAATTTATTTGGCGCGATGACTCCATCACGGCATTAAGCCCTCGGATCATGTTCCGGTTATCGGAACGTTTGACTTTTAAGTCCTCAATTTATTTGGCGCGATGACTCCATCAACGACATTAATGACAGCGCCCACCTCATCTAGAATTTTCTGAGTGCGCGCCGTATCAATCAATGGTTTAAACATTGATCCTGCCTCAAATCTATTAGGCGTTTCGACAACCACCAATAAAAGCTCATTGAGGAATGCAAACCGAATATTGTTACCGTCAACAGATGTTTCTAAATCAACAAGTTTTTGCATGAAATCGGGGGTCAACAAGTAGCGCGATTCGACCTGGTCTGTGCTGTAAGCTTCAAAAGCTTTTTCAAAGACGGGGTCAACAAGACCCACGCGCTTCATGTCCCCTTTTGATTTTGTATTGAAAAACCCTTTATCACGCAGGACAACGGTCCGTCCCAAAAATTCCCGGTGAAAGTCCATCACCATAACCGAGCCGCGAAACACCGTTTTCCATTTCGTGCCTTTATCGGTTTCAACTTTTCGTTCCATGTGACACTCAAGTGCCTCAAAATCAGCGCCGTGTACATTTCCCGTCATCTTGTCCTCAAAATTCACGCGGTGAAACTTTTTGGGGAGTAAAAAATTATCAACCAGTGGCTGCAAGTCAGGCGGAGACGCGACAGTTTCAGAGAACTCCCAACCGATAAATTTACAGACATTTGCGACAATGTGATTCTTCGTGTTCTTTCGCACGTCGCTCAAAACATGTTGGCCATATGCGAAAGCGCCAAATACGCTACCAATAACAACGAAAAAGGGGACGTGTTCGGTTTTGAAGCTGGCCCATAAAGCGCAGGCAAAAGCACAACCCGCAATTATAATAAGTGGACAACGTCTAAAAACGCGCTTTACCGCGTTCTTGCGCATATTTTCCTCTCGCTCAAGTTCGGGTAATATTACGCGCTCATAATAGGCGGAAAAGCCTTCAAAGTCTTTGTGTGTGTGCTCGAACGTGATCATGATACACACAGTATACAGCAATGCTGTTAATGGGGGCTAAAGCCCCCATTATTTTAGGTTTGTTTTATGAAAACAGGCTTTGGAGTCCCATAGCGACAGACATATCGCCTGCGACTTTAAGCTTGCCGGACATAAACGCGCCCATAGGGTCAAGCTCGCCTTTGGCCAAAGCGATAAAATCATCTTTGGTCACAGAGATCGTGCAATCCGCGTCTTTATCTTCGGCAACGGCTTCGGTGCCTGACAAGTGGACTTGCCCGTCGTCACCAAAATCGAATTTGACAGATTTGTCCATCCCACCATTGGCGGCAAGCGCCTCATTCATCTTTGTGATAATTTCGTCGTTCGTCATAGCATTATCCTTTCATATGCAATCTAGACAGTCAGCAGACGTTCGCCCGCAGGTTACAAGCAAGTCGACTTACTCTGTAGGGGTAACAGCTGGCTTACGGAATTTAAGCGTCGCGCGGTCGCTCTCGCCGATATTTTTGTACAGCTCGGCATCGAAGTCTTCCATGCCTTCAGCGCCCTCTCCGGGCGTGCGTGAGCGCGGCGGTAGTGTCCAAACACCAAAGGGGTGATCCGCCGTATCGCGCGGGTTAGCATTAACTTCGCTGCTGGCTACAAATTCAAACCCGGCATCAGCTGCGAGCGTTTTCATGTAACTTTCCTGAACATAACCTGTGCGGCCCGTGGGGTCTTGGAGAGCAGACTCAGGTAAACGGTGCTCCACAATGCCTAAAATACCGCCCGGCTTTAAGGCCGCGTAAAAATCAGCGAACGCTTTGTCAGCATAGCTTCCGCCCATCCAGTTGTGAACATTACGGAAAGACAGGATCATATCCGCGCTTTCCGCCGCCATAATGGGTTCAGCAGCAGCACCAAAAGCGCCATATTCAATATTCCCGTACTCCGCAGTGTCGCCAAATTTGGCTTTAAACGCATCAATGCGCGGCTGTGAGCGCTCAGACGGTTGATACAAAATCGCCGTGTATGTGCCGTCATTCGCGGCAAGATATGGCGCAAGAATTTGTGTGTACCATCCGGGCCAAACCTCGGCCACGTTCATACCCGGTCCGACGCCGAAAAATTCGAGTGTTGCCGCCGGGTTACGGAACTGATCGCGGGCTTTATCGCTCTCGCGGCGTTCGTGATTAATCGCATCCGCCACTGTCACAACTGCAGGCGCTGTGACTTCAGGCTCGGTGCTTTGCGCCGGAACCTCAACTTGCTGGCAGGCCGCCATAGCTAAAACAGAGAATGATAACAGTGCTTTAGAAAGAATGTATCGAGTCATGTGCGTTATATCCTATGATAAAATTCTGCTGAACCTACTGGAATTTACGCGAAATGCAAGCGGTGCATACGACCCCCTTGACGCCGTAAAAAGCGTTCCTACCTAACTTAACGAGGCGCCTTATGGGTCTCAACGAAAACAGGCCGCTCCGTGTGGAGGGCCGTTAATTTAACATTGCTTTTAAAAAGGATGCAAAAAATGAGAACTTATGATTTTTCCCCGCTTTACCGCTCTTTTGTCGGATTTGACCGTATGGCCAATCTGATCGACTCAGCCAGCCAGCTTGACGTGAACGCGGCTTACCCGCCCTATAACGTCGCGCAAATCGACGAAGACACATACCGTATTGAACTAGCCGTCGCAGGTTTCGACGAAGCCGAACTTGAGATCGAAAGCCACGAAAACGTCCTGACGGTCACTGGCCGCAAAACCGCGCCTGACGCCGACAATGATGAGGGCTTAACCTACCTGCACCGCGGGATCGCGGAGCGCGGCTTTGAACGCCGTTTTCAGCTTGCCGATCATGTCTATGTAACAGGCGCAGACCTCAAGAACGGACTTTTAGTGATTTCGCTGGTTCGAGAACTTCCCGAAGCCCTAAAGCCACGCAAAATCTCGATTGGCAGTAAACCTGACGGAAAGTTAATTACTTCGACATCTTCCGGTAAACGGAAGGCTGCTTAATTATAGTCATAGCGTAGATCGATTCCTTCCCCTGGGAATAACATCCGCTACTGACTGCGGCGCCGCGCATGCCCCTCCCTCCGCGCGGCGCCGCTTTTTTTTATAATATATGCACCTATTACTCGCAGCTGGAGCAATGCGCATTTACGGAAAATGGGAATTGCCATATACAAAAGCAATGAAACTTCGCCCCCTCCGCTTACTCAAAAGACAGCCCAAAGACAGCCCGCAGCGTAAGGGCTGGCATAAATGGTCTGGAAGAATTTTAAAAATCGTCCTAACTCTGATCATTGCCGTACACGTCTACGCCCTACTCCTACGGTTCGTGCCTGTTCCCGCAACCGTCCTTATCGTGCAGCGCGCACTAGCGGGGGAAACCATCCGTAAGGAATGGACACGTCTTGAGGATATATCTCCGTATCTCATATTTTCTGTCATAGGCGCAGAAGATAGCTGGTTCTGCGAGCACAGCGGCGTCGATTGGAACGCCGTGAAAACCGTTATGAATGAGCGCGAAACAGGCGAGCGCCAACGGGGCGGCTCGACGATTACGCAGCAAACCGCCAAAAATGTTTTTTTATGGAACGGCGGCGGTTGGGTTCGTAAACTGCCGGAAACATGGTTCGCCCTATTCATTGATACGGTCTGGGGTAAGAAACGCGTCATAGAAGTCTATTTGAATGTCGCGGAATGGGGGAACGGGATTTTTGGCGCTCAGGCCGCCGCGCAAGCGCGCTTTGGGAAAAATGCCAAAGATTTAACTCCCAAAGAGGCCGCGCTATTGGCCGCCGTGCTGCCAAATCCGCATAAATGGCGCGTTGATCCGCCCGGCCAGTATGTCGAGCAGCGCGCCGCCAATTTGGTTGTGCGCGCCCGCGATGTGAAGGCTGGTCAGTATGCCTCTTGTGTGCAATGACGCCTTGCATGAAAACCAGTCTTAAAATTTGCGGCCTGACGCAGCCCCAAGACGTCGAAGCCGCCATCCGCTTCGGCGCGGATTATCTGGGTTTTATTGTGCAGGCCAAAAGTAGCCGTCGCCTATCAGTTCAAGACGCGGCCCAGTTATCCTTCCCAGCCAAAGCCGCTGCCCAAACGGTGGCTGTAACCGTTAATCCAACGGATGATCTGCTTGACCGCATCGTAAAACAGATGATGCCCGATTATATCCAGCTTCACGGCGACGAGACGCCCGAGCGCGCCGCCTACATAAAATCCACATATAAAACCAAAATCATCAAGGCCTTGCCTATTGCGCAAAAAGCCGACCTCGCCCTTATTACGGCCTATGACGTTGATCTTATCCTACTCGATGCAAGACCGCCCAAAGGCGCGGCGCGCGGCGGACACGGAACAACCTTTGACTGGACAATATTGCAAAATGCGAACCTGCCGGATCATTGGGCTTTGGCGGGCGGAATTACGCCTGAAAATGCAGTGAATGCTACCCTTATGACAAATGCGCCCATTTTGGATGTTAGTTCTGGCGTTGAAGCGGAGCCCGGCATAAAAGATGCCTCTAAAATTAAAGCACTCAGAGACGCGGTGACACATGGGCAAGCACGATAATATTACATACCCGGACGAGAACGGACGATTTGGCAATTTCGGCGGGCGTTATGTGGCCGAAACCCTCATGCCGCCGATCCTGGAGCTTGAGGCCGCCTATAATGACGCCAAAGCCGATCCGGCGTTTCAAGCCGAATTTGATGATTTCCTAGAGCATTATGTGGGTCGCCCGAGCCCAATGTATTACGCCGAGCGCCTCACTGAACATGTCCGCGCGGAAAACGGCGGCAGCGGCGCGAAAATATATTTCAAACGTGATGAACTCAACCACACAGGCGCGCATAAAATCAATAATTGCATGGGACAAATCCTGCTAGCACGCCGCATGGGTAAAACACGGATTATTGCCGAAACGGGCGCAGGACAACACGGCGTGGCCACCGCCACCGTCGCCGCGCGTTTTGGCTTGAAATGTATCGTCTATATGGGGGCCACGGATATTGTCCGGCAAAAGCCAAATGTCTTTAGGATGCGCCTTCTCGGAGCCGAAGTCCGCGCCGTGCATTCCGGTACAGCTACCCTCAAAGACGCGATGAATGATGCGCTGCGCGACTGGGTCACTAATGTCGGCGATACGTTTTACTGTATCGGCACTGTTGCTGGCCCGCACCCCTACCCTGAAATGGTCAGAGACTTCCAATCTATCATAGGCCGCGAAGCCAAGGCGCAAATATTACAGCGCGAAGGCCGCCTGCCTGACGCGGCGGTGGCCTGTATTGGCGGCGGCTCCAACGCCATGGGTCTGTTCCATGAATTTGTGCCGGACGCGGCGGTTCGCTTAATCGGCGTCGAAGCGGCGGGCCACGGCGTAGATACAGGCAAGCACGCGGCCAGCCTGACGGGCGGTACCCCCGGCGTACTGCACGGCAACCGTACTTATCTTTTACAGGACGAGCACGGACAAATCGACGACGCCCATTCTATTTCTGCAGGTCTGGATTATCCCGGCATCGGGCCTGAGCATGCCTATCTGCATGATATTGGCCGCGCCGAATATGTCAGCGCCACGGACGACGAGGCCTTAGAGGCCTTCCAGCTCTGCGCGCGGCTCGAAGGCATCCTCCCGGCCTTAGAGCCCTCCCACGCCATCCCCCGCACCATCGATCTCGCCAAAGAGTTAGGCAAAGACGGACTGATCATCATGAATATGTGCGGCCGGGGCGATAAAGATGTGTTCACAATCGCCGACGCGCTTGGCGAGCATATTTCGGAAGGAACCGATGGGTGAAAACCCAAAGTAAATTTATGTTGCTATTTTTGGGATCATTCCTCCTTAGCTGCAATAACGTTAGCGAATACGCACAATACTTACCTGCCGCGTTAAATGAGCGGGACTTTTGCCCGAAGGCCCCGCCGAAGCCAACTGAGGATACCGTTGACAGTTTTTGCGCTATGATCAGCTTTGACACTTTGGAGCCTGCTCTTGCGACTAGCAGGTGGAAGAAACACCGCCCTAAAGAACTAAAAAATGCCGGGTTTGAAAATGTTATGGAAGACTTCATCATGACCGGCTCGTTTGCTTCAACAGATAGAAACTTCACATATCAGAGCAAAATTAGCGGTTGTGATCTTACACTAAACTTGAATCAACCCCCTTCAAATAGTTTAACTGAAACCGAGCGCCTCGATACTTTCGTGACCCTGAAATTACAAAACTGCGAGTCCCAATGACCCAACGCATCACTCAAACTTTCACAACGCTTAAGGCCGCAAATTCCACCGCGTTCGTCGCCTATATGATGGGCGGGGATCCTGATCGGACGACCTCGCAAAAGCTTCTGAACGCATTGCCCGGCGCAGGCGTGGACATAATTGAGCTTGGCATGCCGTTTACTGACCCCGCAGCGGACGGCCAGGTGATTGAAGAGGCGGGGCTTCGCAGTCTTGCGGCGGGCACGACCTTAAAATCTGTCCTTGGTATGGCGACGGAATTTCGCAAAACCAACCAAACAACGCCCATCATCGTCATGGGCTATTGCAACCCGGTTCACCATATGGGCTACGCCGCTTTTGCCGCGGCCGCTAACGAGGCCGGCATAGACGGCGCTATCATCGTTGACCTGCCGCCGGAAGAAGACGGCGAACTTCGCGCAGCTTTTGAAACTCATAACCTCGCGCTTATACGGCTCGCCACGCCAACCACAGATGCCGCGCGTCTCCCGAAGGTCGTCGCAGGCACAAAAGGCTTCGTTTATTATGTGTCTATGACAGGTATTACGGGCTCAGCCTTAGCCGCAAACAATGCGATCAAAGATCAAGTCGCCAGAGTCCGCGAGGCATCAAACCTGCCCGTCATTGTTGGATTTGGAGTTAAAACGCCAGAGCGCGCCCGAGATGTGGCGAAAGACGCCGACGGCGTTGTCGTCGGTTCGGCCATTGTCAAAGAAATGCACGAAAACGGTCTGGATGCCGCCCTCAAACTGGTAAAATCACTGGCCGACGCCACGCATGGTTAGCTCCATTCAAATTTAGTGGTGATGTCCGCCCGGCCCGTGGGCATGACCGTGGGCCAACTCATCTGTAGTCGCTTTGCGTTTTTCGGTGATTTCAACGTCAAAATAAAGATCATTGCCCGCCATTTGGTGATTGCCGTCAATCTGAACGTCTTCGCCGTCAATTTTTACGACCTTGAACAGGGGCGCGCCGGGTTCTTCATTGATGCGAAATTGATCACCAACTTTCAGATTAGCCTCAATAGGAAATTGAGTGGTTTTAACCGTCAATTTCAGGCTCTCATCCACCTCACCATAAGCTTCTGCAGCGGGCACCATGATGGTTTTTGTCTCGCCAATGGCCATATTCTTCATTCGTTTTTCAAGTCCCGGTATAATCTGGCCACTGCCCGTTAAAAACAGCATTGGCGGGTTGCCGTCCGAGCTATCCAAGACCATGCCGATCTTGTTTTTCAGGGTATAATGAAATCCGATAACTTTACTCATATTTTTGGCCTAGTTAGTTTTTTCGCTTGTTAGCCTGAAAATTGGGGAATGTGATAGAAAATTATGCTACCGCATAGCCGTTTGGTTCAGGCCGACGACCTCAACATTGGACACAGCGGATAAGCCTCGCTGATCCACAGCTGTAACATTGTAAAACCCCGGCGAACTAGGACGCCAGATAAAGCGGCCCTGCTCGGGCGTAAGCGGCGTTCCGTCCACGTAGAATTGCGCCGCGCCCGTTTTGCTGCGGGCGGAAAAAGAAAAGCCGCGCGCGCTGTCCCCAAACGACACCGCCAAAAGCTCTGATCCGTCCGGCGGAAACAATATTTGCGGGCCCGTATCAATCACATCTTGAAACCGGGAGAGCCCGCTGGGCGCGTCATCGTCACGGGCAAAAGCAGACGCGGCGCCATGATGGGGTAAGCGCGAAAATATATCGAACAAGAACGGCGCAGCCGCAAGGCGCCCGGTCTGTCCTGTACGCGGCGCGCCGTCCGGCCGCCCAACCCACACAATCACTGTCCAGTCATCCGTATATCCGGCAGCCCACGCATCCCTGAACCCATAAGACGTGCCCGTTTTATAGGCAATCGGCGGAATATCATGGGCCAGCCATGCCGGAACACGCCCTGTCGGCGTTGGCGCTTGGCGCAAGATACGCGTTATCTCTGCGGCGCTCTCTTGGGATAACAAACGATAGGCGGTGCCCTCGTCATGGAGAGTCCACCTAAGAGGCTTTGCCAGACCCCCATTGGCCAGCGCAGCATAAATCACCGCGAGATCATTGACGCTCACGCCCGCGCCGCCAAGGGCGAGTGCCAAACCTGCGCGCTCCGAGTCGCCGCCCAGCCGGGTGACGTCAACGCCCGCCGCAACGAGTGTGGCTTCAAGGCGTGATCCGCCTATTTTGTCCAGCACAGCCACAGCCGGAACGTTAAGGCTATGACGGAGCGCTTCATGTATACGGACATCGCCATAATAACGGCGGTTAAAATTCTCGGGTTGATACGAGCCAAACCGCGTCGGCGCGTCGCGCACAAAGGAGCCCGCCGTGACAAGACCGTCATCCATCGCAAGGCCGTAAATAAACGGTTTGAGCGTCGAGCCCGGTGATCTAGCGCGGCCCGACATATCAATCCAGCCGCCGGGACGATCCCGTCCCGCCGAGGCAATGTGTGCGCGCACGGCCATGGTATGATTATCCACAATGGTGACAGCCGTGTTGACAGGCATGTCCAGCGGCGCAACAAACCGCTCGGTCAAGGCCTCGATATCCGCTTGAAGGCTATAATCCAGCGTTGAGGTTATAGTGCTATTCTTGCCGGCCAAGTCCTTTGATGTCAGCCACGCCATTTCCGGCATGGCGCTGCGGGTTACATTGATCGGTAGTTCTTTGGCTTCATTGGCAAGCTTGCGCGAAAGAGCGCCGTTTTCTGCGAGCTTATCTAAAATTTTATCGCGGCCTTTTTGCGCCATTTGGAGCTGCAAATCCGGGCGGCGCGCCTCCGGTGCTTGCGGGAGCGCAATCAGCAGCGCAATCTCGCCGTCTGTGAGCTGAAACGGAGGCTTACCAAAATAGACCTGCGAGGCCGCATGAACGCCTTCGATATTCCCTCCGTAAGACACATGGGTCAGATACAGTTCGAGAATGTCAGCTTTGGAGAACCACAGCTCATATTGCACGGCACGGGCGGATTCGATGATTTTTGAGAATAAATTGCGCGGGCGCGGTTCAAGCTGACGAACTAGCTGCATAGTGATCGTGGACGCCCCGGACACAGGTTTTCCGGCGCGGCCCCAAGAGCGTCCAGCCCGTAAAATCGCCAGAACATCAACGCCGCTATGATTCCAGAACCGCTTATCCTCAATCGCGATTAAGCGCTCGGTAAAGCGCGGGTCAATCTCTGATAAATCAGCGGGAATACGCCATATGCCGTCCTCAACCGTGAACCCTGTCATCCACTGCCCTTGGTGATCTGTGACCACCGAGGACACATGGCGAGCGGCTGATAGAGGCACCGGGTACACGGTGTTTAAAACAGCGAAAAGGCTGACCACAGCGCCAAGGCCATAGATTAACCATTTCGGATATTTTATGCGGCGATATTCAAGGCCAGAGATCATCGATTAAAGCGCGGGGTCAGCCGAAATCGTGACCCGTTTCGTTTCTGTGATCGCGCGGTCAGCAGGCCGGTACATATCCTCAATCACAGCGCCGGGCATGACAAAATCGCCGGGCGTCACGGCGCGCACAACATAGGCTGCCGCGTATTTATCTTTGCGGTAGGTGGCCAGCGAGGCGATAAATCGGTCATCGCGGGCTTCTGTGACTTGAAAATTAGAGATTTTTCCAAGCCACTCATAAGCGCCTTGATTGCCATTACTAAGCGCGCCGTCTTCGGGACGCAGAATTGTCTCAATTTCAAAACCCGCCGGAAGCAGATCAGCCAGCACTGCCGTGCGGCTTTGATTAATGGTCGAGTTAAACCGGGTTCGTACAATAAACCGCTCACCTTGTTTGACGCTCAAAGAATTCAAAGGCTGACCGGACATGGAAAACACCTGTTTGCTCAGAGCAAAGCCGTCCGCCATGGGCAGAGGCGCCTGCGCCGGAGCGCCGCTGACGGTGATGGTTGCCCAAATATTGCTCTTGTCCCGGCTTGTAAAGCTCGGGCCTTTATCAAGGTCAGAGCCGTAAAAACTCGCTGCTGGGCGTTTCTTCTCACCCACGAGTTTTACGTTTTTGGCCGACACAGCGGGCGGCTCAGCCGTTTTCATGAGCGACCGAAGCGCGAGAATCACGTAGGCCTTTTCCTGTGTATTAAGGTAGGTTTCGTCCAAGATTACCTCCCGGAACGAGACCGCTAAATCGGCAGCGATATCTTCGCGGCCTGCGTCGGTCATGGCGGCAATAACACCCGCGACGTCCCGCACGGCTGATTGGTAATAATCACGATTATCTTCATAGCCCAATGATGCAATCGCGAGATTAAACGCCGCTTTGGCGCGGGCTTTATCGCCCATCATCGCCAGCGCGCCGCCAAGATAAGCATGGCCCAGCGGAGACTTTATTTTAGAGCGGTGATTATCAAACAGATATCGCATGTGCCCCAGATTGCCTGCGCCTTCGCGGGCCAGAACAAAATTGGCATAGGCCGCAGCTTCTGCCTTGTTCTGATCCGCCCAAGTGCCTGACGTTGGAAAATCATACTGCAAATTCGGGTATCTTGGCATACGGCTGATTTCAGACGTCGCTTTGCGGGCGCGGACCATCACATCCGTCGGCACATAGAGCCCTTCTTGTTTGGCGCGGTACATAAAATCTGCCGCATAAACGCCAATCCACGGGCGCGCATAACGGTCGCCCGCGCTCCAGAGACCGAACGCCCCGTCAAGGCTTTGACGGCTCGCCAGCTTGTTGACGGCTTTTTGAAGACCGCGTCGGCGCTCTTGCTCTGACTGACCGGGAATACCGCCAAGATCAGCGGCGTAGAGCAGCGGCATAGCCGTTGAGATCGTTTGCTCCGTGCACCCATAAGGGTAGCGCGCAAGACTGCTGACATAGGGCGCAGGATCAAGTCCCGGGAGCCGTGAAAACGAGACCGTAATATCCGTGCTGCCCGGCACGTAACCCGCAATCAGATCAGAGGCCAGCGTGAAGCTCTCGCCCGACGCCATTTGCCGATACTCCGATGTTGTCACCGGCATATAAGGCGTGCGCACTTGAATGGGGAAATCAGAGACAGCGCTATACTCGTCAGGCCCCTGAACAGACAGTTCCAGATTATCGAGACCTATATCACCCGCGCGAATATCGATCCGGTTATCCAGTCTTTGGCCGGGATTTAAATACAAACTGATCGATTCGCTTGTACTCACAACGCCGCTCGAAGATAGCTTAGCAGTGTAAGTCCCTGCCGCGCCCTCAACATTATCAAGCGAGACTGTGGCAAAGGCTTTATCGCCCGGCGCGAGAAACCGCGGAAGCCCCACAATGGCGGGAACTTTATCGCGCACTTTGACCGAACTGGAGGCGCTGCCAACAGCGCTTTTCGTCCATGCCGTACCCATCAGGCGAAGCTCGCCGTTAAAGTCCGGAAGAGCCAGTGTGATCTCGGCTTTGCCGTTTCGTACTTTGACCGGGCCAGAGAAGAGCGACACGGTTTTCGTCGGCACGACCGTCAGGCCTTCACCGCCAAGACTGTCTCCGCCGGTGCGCGCAATCGCCGGCGCGCCAAGGTTCGGGTTAAGCATCCGTCCGTAATCATCACGGATATCAACGCCGAGCGCTTTTTTACCAAAGAAAAATCCGTTGGCATCGGGTGAGGTGTATTTCGTGATCTGAAGAATACCCTCATCAACAGCCGCAAAGTTCATCCAGACATCTTCGCCGCGCGGCGCGCCAGCCACGTCGACAGTAAACGTCTGGTCCGTGCGCGGGCGCACCACATCAGGCGTGTTGATCTCGAGGCTTAAAGTTTGATCCGTACGGTCAAGCGCGATGTAGCTGATCCCGACGGCCCGGCGAGGTACCGGACGGCCTGTAACGTCCCTCGGCGTATAAAGCGTCAGCATGGCGTAGACACTGTCGCCCCACTCTTCGGAAAACGTAAAAGACAGCTCTGAGGCCCCCTCAGAGAGCTTTAAAGGCTTGACCAGACGCACGGCGTCATTGGCAATGACAAGCTCGCCCTCGCCCGCATAGGGCGCGTTAATCGCAAGTTTTACAATATCGCCCGCCTTGACTATGTCTTGGGACGACCCGAGGCGAAGTTGATCCGGGCTATCAGAGGTTTCTGCGCGGCCCCAACCCACACTGAACCGCTGCCCGGCGGCTGCGCCTGTATCAGAGACTATATCCAATCGGTAATCACCCCAACTTAGAATCTTAGACCATATGGCGGGCGCGTTTGCGCTCAAATCAAGCGTGCCGCTGGCGAGAGGAAGATCACGCACATCGCGGCGGTAACGCCATTGGCCGTTTTCACGGTACCAATGATAATCCCAATCTTCTTCCACCAAAGTCCAAGAGATCTCGCCGCCAATTTGCGCGCCCGTATAATCCACCGCCGCAATCGCAATCTCGGCGGGCTTGCCGCGCGGCGCACGTGCACCTTCATAAAGTGGATCCAGACCCAGATAGGCGGCTTCTGTGCGCACGGGAACCCGCACACTATCACGCACATAACGCCCGCCGGGCTCAGATACACCTGCTGTAATTTCAGCGCGCAATGGAAACTGTGAGGACAGGTTTTCCGCTGCGATATCCAAAGCAAAATCAAGCCTGCCGTCACCGTCCGTGACGCCGCCGCCCATCGTGATAAAACGCTCGTTAAAATCCCCGTCAGCCGGACCAAAACTATAATCCCCAAACCCGGCAAAAGGTTTTGGATCAAGCGTAATACGAGCTTCAGCTTCGGCCTCGAGCGCGGCTCCAGGCGCGCCGTAAAGGAACTGCGCATCAACGGTCACGCTGCGGGCCTCGCTTGCGCGCACAGGCGCCATATCAACGTCAATACCTAGCCTGAGTTTTTGCGGCACAAAATCTTCAACGGAAAACTCTATACGTCCCGCCTCGCCTGTACCTTCCACATTAACCGCCACAGACCACACACCGCGCGGCGCGCTGTCTGGAATATCATAAGCCCATGTGATCGTTCCGGCCTGATCTTTGATCTCCGGCTCAGGTACGGCATGACTGAACATTTCAATCCCGTTGGGGCGGCGCACAGACAATGTCACAGGACGATCGGTTAAGGCTTTGGCCATGCTATCTCTGAGCATAACCGTCAGATGCGCGGTCTCGCCCGGGCGGTAAACACCGCGCTCAGAAAACCCGTAAACATCGGCTGTTTTTGATGCGCGGCGGCCCGCAATGTCATACTCGGATAAATCAAGGGCGGCGCGGGACAAATCCAGCACTGCGTAATCATTCTCAGGCCCGTAAGCCATCACCATTTTAGCGCGTTTCGGGCCGGTGCCCTTCAGCAAAGGCGCCGCAAACACCACATGCCCCGAAGCATCGGTTTTTGATTTTGCGAGAATATCATTATTTTCAGCCACCAGAGAGACCTCGACATTTGGCGATAATCGCGCCGTATCGATGGAGCGCACAGACACGGTCAGCCCATCTGTGCCTGCGTAGCTCGTCAACGCCAAATCCGTCGAAATAATCCAGCGCCAAGCTCGCGCAATTTGGCTCTCATCATCCGTATGGCGGCGCTCAGCGGTCACAACATAAGCCCCCGGCGGCAGATCACCGGTCAGCTTGGCGAGCGCAATAACCGTCGTCACTTTTTTGTTACGCAAAGTTTTGACATCAATATCGCCGGACCAAATGGTTTCGCGAATAGAACTGGCCGCGTCCTCATATTCCCAGCCATAATCACCTTCCAGCGTGGCTTTACCAGCTTGCGGATCACGGCGCGCGATCATACGGTCAGACACGCGCGCGATGTTGACGCTCACAGCGTCCACATTCACTGTTTCAATCGCCAGACCCTGCGCGTTGACACGCGGCAAGATAATCCCCTGCCCGGCAAAGGACACAAAGGGCGGCTTATCGCCAAAGCTTACGCTCTCAAGAATATCGTGGCCAAGCGTTTTCCCAGACGCATCAGATAGTCCCTCGCGTAATGTGACCGTGTAATCTTGGTCAAATGCAAAACCTGTCATGCACAAATCTTGTCCTGATATTTGCGCGGAAATAGACGCCTCAGGAGAGGTGCGAATATAATCCCGAACTTTGATAGTGTCCGCATCGTTTAAGGCCGTCAAAAAGTTGAAACAAACGCGCGGTTCATCCGCCGTATTGTCCACGTCCCATCCCAGATAGGTAAGATTATCCGGCGCGTTATCAGATAAAACGTCATTATCCACCTGCGCATCCGGATCATCTTGAGGCGCAGCGCTAAGGTCAACATCCACATCGCTCGCCGTAGTCCGCTGGTTTTTCGGCGCATCATCGGCATAAAACGTATAGCCCGCCCACCACGCAAAAACAAAAGCAGCAGGTATGAGATAGGCTAACCAAATACGTTTCACAGCGATTCCTCCGGGTAATTTATAATATATTAACACAAATCTCACGCAAATGAGACGGAATTGTGCCAAAAGGAGAACAATTATAGGGCTTTGGTGGGTGGTAGGCTTGAAAGGCAGAACCGCTATCGGAATAGCTATGGTTTAAACTGTTAGGTTTTCTCTTCGGTATATTTTATTTTAGGTGATAGAGAAAAAAGAACTCCTATTTGGAAGATCAACTGACCAAATTACGGCAATCTGCGCAAACCTCTCAACCATCCAGATCAAGCCAGAATGATATAGGGGGCAATCGACTATGCTGTCATCCCGCACGGATGCGCAGCCGAAGATGCAGGATCGCATGCGATGGAGCCCCCTCGTTAGAACATAAAAACCTATCGATATCCCGGCTCTACGCCGCTTCGCGGCTTGACCGGGTTGACGCGTTTGCCAATATTATCCCTACTTTGCAGTCATAATTTTCTTTTTAAAAACAACACCCACATACAATCTAATCCTCGGTGATCAGTTCCGGGGTAATGTCACAACATGACGTATTGTGACCGAAGCCTTATATATAGCGAGACCCCAAGGCGGGAAAAGAGACGGGAGAGCTGGCTTGATCTGCCCGTCATTCAGCTTTTGCTCGCAAGTTTGTATTTCATACTGGGATTTCATCGTTATGAAGCGGCCACGCCATCGATTTATACGGGCGGCGCTCCGGAAACTCCAAGCCGCTCCAACCGCCGCAAGCATGCCTATGCGCAGCGCAAGGCGGCGTTTCCTGCGCGTAATTTATCACCTCTCAGAGCGTTGATGCCCGGAGGAACGTCTGGATCGCTCACCTTATCGCGCGCGCAATTTTTAGAGCGCTGCACAAAACTATCCGCGATGGGACGGTTTCAAATTTACGGCTTTCACTACTATCGTGATGCATTTCGGCGCGTCAGCCTCGTTAGGCATATAGGCCGAAAAACACAAAATTACGGCGCAAAAACTCATAGTTTTGCCAGTGCGCTGGTGCTATGCGAGCATAAAATTCCGCCGTAAACCCTTACGAAAATTCGCACCCCTACTCCCTACTTAATATTGATACTTGTCGCCCTCCTACCCGGAGTTGGCGATAGAGGTGCTGAATTAAATGTATTTTGTATTAAATTAAGATCAGTAAGAATTCATAAGCGAATTGCACTAGGCGTTTGCGACAGCATCTAAAAACGCTTCGCCAAACCGCTCAAATTTCGTCGGGCCAACACCAGAGACTTCCAGCATGGACTCTTTGTTCGCCGGGACAAGGCGCGCCATATCAATCAGCGTCGCATCGGAAAACACGACATAGGCGGGTTTTTTCATCTCGCGCGCAAACTGGGACCT
Organism: uncultured Caulobacterales bacterium; assembly: GCA_964352785.1. Taxonomy (GTDB): domain Bacteria; phylum Pseudomonadota; class Alphaproteobacteria; order Caulobacterales; family Maricaulaceae; genus JACOMS01. Next base: position 62,755 of record CAYGTI010000006.1, on the reverse strand, counting down.
TAAAGCCTTTAATTTCACCAATAAATCCTCCGCATCCGGTGTCAAATCAGCAGCGGTATGGGCGCGGCGGGCCCTGCGTTGTTTTGGTAGCGCCGCTTGAATATCTTTACATTGGAAGGTTTCTTGGCCCTCCAAAACACCCCGGCCTTTCCGGGTGAGCGTCAACGCGCCGTATTTGGCAATATCCATGTCCAGAACACCTGCCGCAACGGCTTGGCGTATCAAGGCCTGTAAATACGGCTTTGCAAAGGTCTGTCCGCCCGCATAGGCCGAGAGAGTGTCATGGCCAAATTGCGTGATACGCGCCGTTTTAGCTCCGCGCGTCACGTCAATGATATGCGCGGTGCCAAAGCGCTGACCCGTTTGGTCAATAGACGCAAACAAAGCCCGCGCGGGCTGACTCGCGTCAATGAGCTTTGGCGGGTTCAGGCAATTATCGCAATTTTTGCATTCAGGTGTTTGCTCGCCAAAATAAGAGAGCAAAACCTGCCGGCGGCACGTCGAGGCCTCACAATAAGCCAGCAAAGCATCGAGGCGTTTATGCTCGCGCATTTGATGGTCGCTATCGCTCGCATCATCAGAGATAAATTGACGCCGCATGCGCACATCATCAAGGCCGTATAGCATAGCCGTATTGGCGGGCTGCCCGTCACGGCCGGCGCGCCCAATTTCTTGGTAATAAGCCTCAAGACTGCCGGGCAGATTCATATGAAAGACAAAGCGAATATCAGGCTTGTCGATGCCCATACCAAAGGCAATAGTGGCGACAATGACCACGCCCTGCTCCGCCATAAAGCGTTCCTGGTTTTCAAACCGCTGCTCCGGGCTCATACCTGCATGATAGGCCAGCGCCTTTACATTTTGAGTCCTCAAGAACCGGCTTGTTTCTTCGGTCGACTTTCGGGACAGGCAATAAACAATGCCGGACTGCCCCCGGACATTTTCGATAAAGGTTTTGAGCTGGTCTTGGCGGTTTGATTTTGGCGAGATCACCAAATCCAAGTTTGGACGATCAAAGCCTTGAACAACGATTTTTCCTTGGCCGCAAAACAGCTTTTGCGCAATGTCAGCACGCGTGGCTTCATCTGCGGTTGCGGTAAAGGCGGCGATAACCGCATTGGGAAACTTGGCTTTTAGGTCTGAGAGCTGATCATATTCAGGGCGAAAGGACGGGCCCCATTTTGAGACGCAGTGCGCTTCATCAACAACGAACATCGCCGGATCAAGCGCTGTAATCGCAGAGATCATACGCGGCGTCATCAAGCGTTCCGGCGACAGATAGAGAATTTTTGCGCCGCCGCGGCTGACGCTGAGCCAGTTTTTGACGTTCTCATCCCGGGATTGCCCCGAGTGAATGCAGGCTGCATCCACGCCGTTCGCGCGCAGACCTGCGACCTGATTATCCATCAAAGCGACCAACGGGGAGACAATCACTGTGGGGCGGTCAAATAACAGGGCAGGTATCTGATAGCAAAGTGACTTACCCGCACCCGTTGGCATAACCGCCAACATATTTTGTCCGGCCACAATGGCGTCGATAATATCTTTCTGGCCGGGACGGAACCCGCCAAAACCAAATACAGATTTAAGGACAGAATCAGCGCTTTGCATGCAGGTTTGTGCGGGCCGAATACGCAAAATGCAAACACCGAAATAGTGTTTTATAAGTCATGCAAGTTTGCAGAGTCATTTGTTGACAAGACGCATAGACGCTCACTGCGGGGAATGCCATAGAGCGCCCTATGACTGATTCATCACAAAGTTCGCCGCGCGGCGAGCAACGATCCGCGGGAGCGGCTTTTACCGCAGACGTAGACCGGGACAAAGCGCACAGGGCTAAGTCCCGCTCGCTTGCACCTCTCAAGCATATTTGGCCGTTTATCGCCCGTTATCCTGGCTGGTTGACTTTATTTTTGATCTTTCTAACATTGTCTTCGATTGCAACTCTGACGATCCCGCCTCTGGGCAAACTGATCGTTGATTGCGGATTTGCGGGAGCAAACATTGCCGAGCCTGATTTTTGTCAGCGAGTCAATATTTCCGGCGCAAGCGATCTTGCGCCCTATTTTAAGTTCGCGTTTTTATTCGTACTAATTTATGCATTAGTCGGCCCGATGCGCGCCTATTTTATCACCACCCTTGGCCAGCGGGTGATCGCTGATATCCGCAACAAGGTTTATAGCCACCTCTTGACTCTCAGCCCGGCCTATTTTGAGCGCGTCAGAACTGGCGAAGTTCTCTCTCGACTGACCACAGATACAACGTTAATTGAAACCGTTGTAACCGGGTCTATTTCATTTGGTATTCGCGCGCTCGCAGTCGCTTTTGGCGCGATGATCATGATGTTCGTGACCAACTGGAAAATGGCTTTGATGGTCATCACCATTGGACCATTGATCATTATCCCTGTCATTGTTTTTGGCCGTATGATCCGTAATCTCTCGCGGGATGGTCAAGACAGCCTCGCAAATGCGTCAGCCCGCGCCGGAGAAAGCCTGTCCGCCATTCAAACCGTCCAAGCTTTCACCCGCGAAGCTATGGAAGACAAAGCGTTCTCTGATGTCGTCAATCAGACCTTCGACATTCACAAAAAACGCATCATCATTCGTACCCTGATGACGATGATTATCTTTATAGTGGCTTTTGGTTCTGTTGTTGGTGTTTTGTGGTACGGTGCCATCAATGTGACCCAAGGCAAAATGACGGGCGGCGATATTCTTCAGTTCACGCTTTTCGCGTTTTTGGTCTTATCGAACCTCAGCTTTCTAACGGAAACATGGACAAACTTACTGCGCGCGGCCGGTGCCTCTGAACGCCTCGTAGATATTTTAACGGCCACTAGCGAAATTGCGGCTCCGGCGGCTCCTAAAACCTTGGGCAAAGCCCGCGGCGACATAGAGTTCGATAATGTCACATTTTCTTATCCCTCGCGGCCCGGTGAAAAAGCAGTGAGCGAACTCAGTTTTGACATAAAACCCGGCGAAACCGTTGCCATTGTCGGGCCTTCAGGCGCGGGGAAATCCACGCTGTTTCAGCTCATGCTCAGATTTTATGACGTTCAGGCCGGAGTGATTTCAGTTGATGGGACATCCATCAAAGACCTCACACCAACGGTCTTACGTCAGCAATTCGCGATAGTTCAGCAAAACACCCCGCTATTTTCCGGCTCTGCTATGGATAATATCCGCTATGGGCGCGAAGGCGCTAGCGACGCCGACGTCATAGACGCTGCAAAAGCGGCTTTTGCCCATGATTTTATTCAAGCTTTGCCAGACGGCTATCAAACGGATCTCGGCGAGCGCGCCGCGACTCTGTCAGGTGGTCAGAGGCAACGGATTGCGATTGCGCGGGCCATCTTGCGAGATGCGCCTATATTGCTTTTGGATGAAGCCACAAGCGCGCTGGACGCCGAAAGTGAACGCGCCGTGCAATTGGCGTTTGAAAATCTGTCTAAAAACCGCACGACACTGGTCATTGCACACAGGCTCGCGACCGTTAAAAAAGCCGATAGAATTTTGGTGATGGAAAACGGTAAAATAGCCGGCCAAGGCACACATGCGAAACTCATCAAAGATGGTAAGTTATATGCAAGGTTGGCAGAATTACAGTTTAACGCCGATTAAAATCAGCATTAAACTCTATAAAATCAAGAACTAACGCAAATAACCTTAAGCGCGCCCAATCATCATACGCTTGACCTCGGCAATGGCCTTCGCGGGATTTAACCCTTTAGGGCAGACGTTCGCGCAATTCATGATCGTGTGGCAACGGTAGAGCTTAAACGGATCTTCAAGATCGTCTAAACGCTCATTTGTTGCTTCGTCGCGGCTATCGACGAGCCAGCGGTAAGCTTGGAGCAGTGCAGCCGGGCCTAGATAACGATCACCGTTCCACCAATAGCTGGGACAACTGGTCGAGCATGACGCGCACAAGATACACTCATATAAACCATCAAGTTTATCACGATCTTCGGGAGTTTGCGTCCACTCCTCTTTGGGCTCTGCCGTTGTTGTGTGGAGCCACGGCTCAATCGATGCATATTGCGCATAGAACTGTGATAAATCAGGGACGAGATCGCGTACAACCGGTAAATGCGGGAGCGGTGAAATAGTAATCGTGTCAGCGCCGCCAACCTCATCAATGCCTTTGGTGCAGGCCAATGTATTGCGCCCGCCAATATTCATAGCACATGATCCACAGACACCCTCACGGCAGGAGCGGCGAAATGACAATGTAGGGTCAATCTCGTTTTTTATTTTGAAAAGCGCATCCAAAACCATCGGCCCGCACTCATCCAGATCGATTTTGTAGGTATCCCAGCGCGGTTGACCTCCTGATTCGGGATCATAACGGTATATCTTGAAGGTCTTCATGCGCTTTCCAGCGCTGGCAGAGGCCCAGGCCTGACCGGGCGTAAGTTTTGAATTTTTTGGCAGGGTTAGCTGAACCATGAAACATCCTCGAAAATGATTTGGTGTGTTATAGACTGAGAAAGTTAAAAAGCGAAGAGCGAACGAATAAAATAAATCCTGTCATTTTGTCGCTTTTAGAGAGCTACGGACGTGTGTCTATTTACGGCTCAAGATTTAATAACGCCGGATCACCGCCCTGTGCGGAGATATTATTCGTAACCGTGACCTCTGTTGCAAATCGCGCCACATAATGCGGCCCCCCGGCCTTGGGCCCCGTACCAGACAGCCCATGACCGCCAAATGGCTGAACGCCGACAACCGCTCCGATAATGTTTCGGTTGATATATATATTACCCGCAGGAACAGCATTTATGACGTGCTTGGCGAAAGATTCGAGGCGGCTGTGAATGCCCAGGGTCAAGCCATAATTCTTAGCCGCGAATTCCTGCATAAGGCTATCCAGATCACGACTTTTATAACGCACAACATGCAAAACGGGACCAAACATTTCATGATTAAAATCATTCAAGTTGTCGGCTTCGATCAAAGTCGGCGGCATGTAATGACCCTCATCGCAAGCGCGGGGAACAAGGCACTGTTTGCGTAAAGACATGGTTTTTGGAAGATGACTCACATAATCCCGTAAACTGCCTAGGGCCGCCGCATCTATAACAGGCCCGATATCTGTCGAGGCCTGCCCAGGGTCACCAATAAGCAAGCAATCCATAGCTCCTTCAATACCCTCTATAATCATGTCGTATGATTCGTCGGGGAGGAATAATATGCGAAGCGCGGAGCAGCGCTGCCCGGCGGCATTAAACGCCGAAGAGACCACATCGTCGATAACCTGCTCACGCAACGCGCTAGTATCCACGAACATACCGTTTAGCCCGCCCGTTTCGGCAATTAAGACAGGTATCGGGCCATCTTTTGCGGCGAGTGTTCGGTTGATTATTTTTGCGACTTGGGTTGAGCCTGTAAAGCACACGCCTGCGACGTCAGGATGAGCCGTTAAAGCCGCCCCAATGTCTTCCCCGTTACCCGGTAAAAACTGCAGAACATCTGCCGGCAATCCGGCCTCAATGAAGAGTTTGACTGCCATCAAGGCCGTCAGCGGTGTTTGCTCCGCCGGCTTCGCAATCACTGTGTTACCTGCGGCCAAAGCCGCTGTGATTTGGCCCGCAAATATGGCCAACGGAAAATTCCAAGGACTGATACAGACGAAAACACCCCGCCCCGCGAGCGTCAAAGAATTTATCTCCCCTGCGGGTCCGGGAAGAGTGTGAGCCTGCTCGAAGTGCGCTTCTGCCTGAGCAGCATAATACCGGCAAAAATCAACCGCCTCGCGCACTTCAGCTATAGAATCAGCAAATGTCTTTCCGGCTTCGTGCCCCATTATGGCGACAAACTCTTCCATGTGCGCCTCAAGTGCGTCGCCCATGGCTCTCAAAACAGCCCCGCGCGCCTTGCCGCCCCGCGCATTCCATCCTACAAACCCCTGTTTTGCGGATATAAAAGCCGCGTCGACATCCGCGCTTGAGGCTATCTGTAAATCCCCGATAGGACTCGCCGCAGCGGGACTAAATACCTGCTGACTTTGACCCCGCGTAGACGCCCCATTTATAAGAGGATGTGCTCGCAAAGGCTTGAATTTAATCATTTTTTCTTCGATCCGGCGCCTGACCTCTTCTTGAGTAATATCCAGCCCCTTTGAATTAGGACGCTCGGAGCCAAACATGTCGACGGGGCGCGGGATTTTTGGATGTGGTATGAGAGGCTCGTTTGCAAACGGTGAACGCGCAACATCTTCCGGCAAAACATCATCGTCCAAAAAACTGTGAACAAAAGAGGTATTCGCTCCGTTTTCCAAAAGACGCCTGACAAGGTAAGGCAATAAATCCTTATGAGCACCAACAGGCGCATAAATTCGTACAGGCCGCTTTAAATCTGCTGCGCGGTAAAGCGAATCGCCCATGCCGTGCAAACGCTGAAACTCAAAGGCCTTATTGCTGCCTGCCATATGCTGTATAGCCGCAACGCTATGGGCGTTGTGGGTCGCAAATTGCGGGTAGATTGTTTCCCCTGCATTAAACAGCTTGCGCGCACAGGCCAGATAACACAAATCGGTTGTGCTCTTGCGGGTCCAAACGGGATAATCAGGGTGACCTTCAATTTGGCTATGCTTGATTTCACTGTCCCAATATGCCCCCTTAACCAGACGTACCATTAATCGGCGGTTCGACTGCTTTGAAAGCTCGGTCAATTTATCTATCACGCTCAAACTACGCTTCTGATAACTTTGCACCGCTAAGCCCAAACCAGACCAGTCGCCAAGCGACGGTTCTTCTGCAAGCATTTCCAATAACTTAAGTGACAAAATCAATTTATCGGCTTCTTCGGCATCCAAACAAAAATTGATATTCGATTTTGCTGCCGCCTGCGCGAGTTCAAGAAGCTTGGGGTACATCTCAGACAAAATTAAATCTTCATGCAGGGCATCGAAACGCGGATGCAGCGCACTCAGTTTTACGGATATTCCATGCGTGGTCTCTGGATCATGCACCTGTTTTTTGGAGTTTCTTGACGCTGCGCTCAGCGCCTGTATGGCATTGAAATAAGCTTGAAAATAACGTCTTGCGTCGGCCATTGTGCGCGCGCCCTCGCCCAACATATCAAAAGAGCATAAACTGGCGGTCTGGCCCATACCCGGCTTTTCTGAACGGCGGATGGCTTCATTAATAGTTCGACCCACCACGAATTGCTCACCCATGATGCGCATCGCTTGCATAACCGCAGCCCGAATGACGGGCGCGCCGGTTTTGCGTGTCAAATTTTGCATGAAACGGTTCACGTCACGGTGCGCCATTGATCCGACATCAACAATTTTGCCCGTCAGCATGAGCCCCCATGTTGAGGCATTTACAAGCCAGCTATCTGACTGCCCTTTATGATCTGCCCATTTGCCAGAAGAAACTTTCTCCGCGATCAATTTATCTGCCGTATCAGTGTCAGGAACCCGCAAGAGCGATTCAGCAAGACACATCAAAGCCAGCCCTTCATTGTTGGAGAGACCAAACTCCTCCAAAAATGTTTCCATCAAACCTTTACGTTTGGTTTGCAGGCGCGCCGCGCGGACGATGTCGACCGCATTTGTATCGATAACTGAGCGTTCTTCTGGTGTGAGGTCAATTACTGACATCAGGCAAGAGGCAGCCTGCGCCTCATCTTGATGTTTAAGATCATCTAGCTGCGGCCAATTTAACATCGCTAACACCCTCCCATGGCTGACAAGAGGTATGCTTTTACACATCTACCCCCTAATGCGCAAAATAGACCGAAACAAACGATCCAACAAAGGGTATTCTTTTATAAAATTGCTAAAATGCGTAAAAATATTTTTAGTCAGACTCTGTTCAGGTTCATATGCTATCCCCCCCCCAAACCAAAACTGGCACCTGCCTTGCAAGGCTTTCTCGCAACTGGCGCTAGCACACAAAATCAGCCATTACGGCACAAAAGGCTCTATTTATGTTTTCTTCCTCATGCGCACCTACCGGAATTAAAGCGCTGTGTGACAATGAAGACATGACCGCGAAAAAAGCTTCCGGGTGCGCGCAAAAATCCGGCGCCAACACTGATGCACAAATGAAAACTTTGCACGCAATACCTCGCGCCCAACTGATTCGTATTTACGTTGGTAAAACCAGTAATTCGCAACATCATCATGAAGACTCTATATATAAACGCTCCCGACGGTTTCAGAATGATCACTTTTCCACAGCAAGAAAAAGGCCTATCCATAGCGTTAAAAAGGCTATTTATGTAAAGCTTAGTGGAATCGGCACGTCGCGGTTAAGCGCTAAAAATCAAGATTTTTCGGCAAAAGCCGCACAAAATCAGGCGAAAACTATGTCATTCATAGTTAAAACAAGCCATATGGGACTGATATGAGATATAATAACAGGCGATTACACGCCGCTCACGTGTTGACACAGAGACTTATTCCCCTGTGTGAACATCGTGATTGAATTTCCGTCTTAAGACATTAAGAAGGGACTAACGCCTAGCCAAAGCATTACATTTTGGTTAAGCATTGAAGAGAGCTGTATCTACACAGTTGATTGTATTGGAAAGAGTTTGGGGGTTTTCAAAATGAAACGTACTCTAATGTTGGCCGTAAGTGCCGTGGTGCTAACCGCACCAACTATCGCTCAGGATTTACCTCCTGGTAATCCGCTTCCGGGCGAATGTTTTGCACGGGTCATTGTCCCGGCGACATATGAAACGTCGACAGAACAAATCGTTGTGCGTCAAGCCAGCGAACGCATCGTTAAAATTCCGGCGCGTTTTGAAACTGTCACCGAACGCGTGCTGGTCCAAGAGCCAAGCTATCAGCTTGTACCCGTTGGTTTCGCCGGCATCCCGTCTACTGTCACTGTAGGCTCGGCCGTATACTCTATTAACACTTCGCCGCGCGTCTTGAACGCATCCGGTGTGGTAATCGGCACTGTTGACGGCGCGGGCAACATTGTTGCGCCGAACGGCTCTATCATTGCACGCAATGCTGTGAATGTCAGCGGCGGCGTGGGTAACGGTCTTGGCGCTGGCGGCGGCGGAAACGGCCTTGGTGCTGGCGGGATGGCTCTTCCATCAACCGTCACTGTTGGGTCTACGGTTTATACAATCGACAGTGCGCCTGGTGTTTACTCAAACGCAGGCGCTTTCGTGGGTTATGTTGACGGAAATGGCAGCATTGTTCGTTCTAACGGGTCAATATTCGCCCGCAACGCAGTTAATCTCGGATCATCATTCAGCGGCAACGGCGCGGCGGTTATTCCGTCCACATACCGTAACGTTACTGAAACGGTTATTGTTCAAGACGCCTCAACGCAGCTCGTCACAGTTCCACCTGTTTACGGCACACGCACTGAAACCGTCATCGTTCAACCGGAAACGATTGAGTATGTCTCAATTCCAGCTGAGTATGAAACTTATCAAGACACACTTGTTGTGCAAGACGCCTCAACTGAACTCGTCACAATCCCCCCAGTGTTCGAGACAGTGACTGAGACTGTTGTTGCGCAAGAAGCGACAACCAACCTCGTTACAATTCCGGCTGAGTATGAAACTGTGACTGAAACAGTTGTGGTTCAGCCGCAAACGGTTGACTATGTCACTATTCCCGCCACTTACGAAACGGTTCAAGCCCCCGTTGTGGTTCAAGAGCCGTCAACAGAGCTTGTGACTGTTCCGGCCACTTACGAGACCGTCACAGATACGATTGTGGTTCAGGCACAAAGCACTGAGCTTGTGACAATTCCGGCCGTTTTTGAAAACGTGACTGAAACAGTTGTTGTCCAAGAGCCTTCAACAGAGCTCGTCACGATTCCGGCCACATTTGAAACTGTGACAGACACTTTGGTCGTCACGCCGCAAACAGTCGCTTACGAGGTCATCCCTGCAACGTTTGAAACCATACAGGAAGCGGTCGTCGTTTCTGACACAGCCACCGAGCTTGTCACGGTTCCAGCCACGTTTGAAACCGTTGGAGAAACGGTCGTTGTACAGCCTGCAAGTACTGAGCTTGTTACGGTTCCAGCCACGTTTGAAACTGTCGCCGAAACAGTTGTCGTTCAAGACGCGACCACTGAACTTGTCGCTATTCCGGCTACGTTTGAAACCGTTACAGATACCATTGTTGTTCAACCTCAAACCGTTGAATACGCTGTTATTCCTGCGAAATACGAGACCTTTAACGATACTGTTGTTGTCCAAGAGCCTTCAACAGAGCTTGTGACAATCCCGGCCAC
>CAYGTI010000006.1:47044-52433 GCA_964352785.1 uncultured Caulobacterales bacterium | reverse complement strand
CAAGAGCCTTCAACAGAGCTTGTGACAATCCCGGCCACTTTTGAAACCGTTACAGATACGATTGTGGTGCAGCCGCAAACCGTTGAATATGCGGTGATCCCTGCGCAGTACGAAACTGTTCAAGATACGATTGTTGTTCAAGAGCCGTCCACTGATCTTGTCAGCATTCCGGCCACTTTCGAGACTGTCACAGACACAATTGTTGTCCAGCCAGCAAGCGTTGAATATGTCACTATCCCTGCCGAGTTTGAGACTGTGACCGATACAATTGTCGTTCAAGAAGCCTCAACTGATCTTGTTGCAGTTCCAGCTACATTTGAAACCGTCACGGATACGATTGTGGTTCAGCCAGCAAGCGTTGAATATGAAAACATTCCAGCGACATATGAAACCATCCAAGAAGCCGTTGTTACACAAGGCGATTATCAAGACTTTGTGACAATTCCAGCCACGTTCGAGACGGTCACTGATCTGGTCGTCGTACAGCCTGCAAGCGTTGAGTATCAAACGATCCCAGCGACGTTTGAAACCGTAGAAGAGCAGATTGTTGTGCAAGAGGCTTCTGTAGAGTATGTCAGCGTCCCTGCTGTTTATGAAACTGTCAAAGACACGCTCGTTGTTCAGCCGCAAGCTGTAACATATGATGTCATTCCTCCGGTTTTTGAAACTATTCAGGAAGCTGTCGTGATTCAAGAAGCTTCGACAGAAGTTGTGACCGTTCCGGCCACATTTGAAACCGTGACAGACACGATTGTTGTGCAACCGCAAACTGTCGATTATGTGTCGATCCCGGCTGAGTTTGAAACTTACCAAGAAGCTGTCGTGGTTTCTGAGCCGACGACGGAGCTCGTAACAATCCCGGCCACGTTTGAGACGGTAACTGATACGATTGTTGTGACGCCACAAACCGTCACATATGAAACAATCCCGGCCACATTTGAAACGGTTCAGGAAGCGGTTGTTATCCAAGAGCCATCCTCGGAAGTTATCACTATTCCAGCTACGTTTGAGACTGTCACAGATACGGTTGTGGTTCAGCCGCAAACCGTTGAATATGTTAGCGTCCCTGCTGTTTATGAAACCGTTCAAGACACAATCGTGGTACAAGAAGCCTCGAGTGAACTGGTTACGATACCTGCGACATTCGAGACTGTGACGGATACGATTGTTGTCACACCGCAATCTGTGACATATGAAACAATCCCAGCGACATTCGAGACTGTTTCAGACACAATCGTGGTGCAAGAAGCGTCTACGGAACTTGTGAGCATCCCGGCCACATTTGAGGCTGTGACAGACACAATTGTCGTAACCCCGCAAACCGTCACTTATGAGACCATCCCAGCAGTCTTTGAAACTATCGAAGAGCCTGTTATCGCGTCTGAGACATCGGTTGAACTGGAAACACTTCCGCCCGTTTTTGAAACCGTCACAGACACAGTTGTTGTGACGCCTCAAACCGTCACTTATGAGACCATCCCGGCGACATATGAAACGGTTCAAGAAGCTGTTGTTATCCAAGAAGCGTCAACCGAACTCGTGACAATTCCTGCGACCTACAGAACGGTGACCGAGACTATCGTTGTTCAGGAAGAAACCTCTGAACTCGTTAGCATTCCGGCTCAATTTGAAACGGTTCAAGAAGCTGTTATTGTCCGCGCGGCAACGACAGAGCTTGTCACTGTCCCCGCTGTTTACGGCACTGTCACCGACACCATCGTTGTACAGCCGCAAACAGTTGAATATGTGACGGTTCCTGCTGAGTATGAAGATTATTCAGAGACTGTCGTCGTACAGGAAGCATCAACCGAGTTGGTCACGATTCCTGCAACATACGAAACTGTCACTGACGCCATCGTTGTTCAGCCTTCAACAGCACAAGTCGAGACAATTCCGGCTGAGTTTGAAACGGTTATGGAAACCGTTGTCGTCAAAGAAGCAACGACTGAATTAGTGACCATTCCGGCCACATTCCGTGACGTTACTGAAACTATCGAAGTTCAAGCTCAAAGCGTGGCTTATGAAGTCATTCCGGCACAGTATGAAACATTCCAAGACACGTATGTGGTTCAAGAACCATCCAGCGAGTTGGTTGTTGTCCCTGCATCGTTCCGTGATGTCACGGAGACGGTTGTTTCTCAGGAAGCTGTAACCGAATACTCTGTCATTCCAGCACAGTATGAAACCGTTACAGAAACCATTATTGTTCAGCCTGAAACAGTCGAGTATGCGGTTATACCTGCCACGGTACAAACGGTCACCGAGACTTATGTCGCTCAAGACGCGGTTCAGGAAATGGTTATTATACCGGCTGTTTACCAGACAGTTGCTGAGCAAATCGTTGTTCAAGAAGCGTCTTCGCGTCTTGAAATCGTTCCGGCTTCTTATCGTACAGTCACAGAAACCATTATCGTTGAACCAGCCCGTGTTGACATTGAAGTCATCCCCGCCGTTTATGAAACACGTTCAGAGCAGGTCTTAATCTCACCTGCACGTGAAGAGTGGAAACCCGGCAGCCAAGCGATTAACTCCGGCGCGTTCACTGGCGGCCGTATCAATACGGCAACAAGTGGTCAGTTTACCGTCTTTAACGGTGTATCTGAGCAAGTTGTCGAATCGACACAAACTATCGTGGCGCAAACAGGTGAAATCCTTTGCCGGGTTCTTATCCCAGCACAGTACAAAACAATCACCAAACAGGTCGTCAAAACTCCTGCGCGGACGGTTGAGCGCCAAATACCGGCTGTAACGCGTCAAATTACGCGCCGGGTTGTTGATACCGAAGCAAATGTGCGGGAAATCCCTCTTGCTGCAGTGACTGAAACTGTCACGCGCCGTGTGGTTCAAACCCCTGCCCGCTTCATGTCTTATGCTGAAGCTCGTGATGCGAACCTACTGGACAGCGCACAACGTATTGGCGGTGGCAATATCAGCGGCTTTGTTGATACAAACAGCGACGGTCTTGATGATCGCGACGGACTATCCCGTAATGATGCGCTCGCAGCGGATCGTAATGGTAATCGCAACACCGGAAACGGCTTCTTCACACAACGGACTGGTACATTCCAGAAACAGGTTGTGACTGAGCCTGCGCGCGTCGTTGAGCGCGTCGTTCCCGCTGTCACCAAGCAAGTGACCCGCCGAATTGTCAGCGCACCGGCTCGCGCTGTAGAGCGGACTATTCCAGCTGTAACTCAAGCTGTGACGCGCCGCGTTGTTGATCGTCCTGTTGCAACACAGGAACGCATCATACCGGCTGTCACAAAAACGGAAACACGCCGCCGCGTTCAAACGCCGGCTCAAGTTATTGAGCGCGTTATCCCGGCTGTGACAAAAACTGTCACGCGCCGTGTTGTTGACCGCCCGGCGTCGACTCAAGAGCGTCTCATTCCGGCTGTCACCAAGCAGGAAGCGCGCCGCATCGTGAAAACTCCGGCCCGCGCTGTGGAGCGGACTATTCCGGCCCAGAGCGAAGCCGTGGCTCGCCGTGTTGTTAAAACGCCCGCCTCTGTTCAAGAGCGTGTCATTCCGGCCATCACGAAAACGGAAACACGCCGCCGTATTGTAACGCCTGCACAAACGCTTGAGCGTGTGATCCCGGCGGTGACAAAAGCTGTTACGCGCCGCGTGGTTCAAGAACCTGCGCAAGTAGTGGAAAAAGTCATTCCGGCAGTTACGGAAATGCGTGAGCGTCGTATCCTTCGGGCCCCTGCTGCAACGCAGGAACGCATCATTCCGGCTGTCACGCAAACTGTGACCCGCCGTGTTGTGGATGTTCCGGCCCAAACGCAAGAACGCATCATTCCGGCTGTGACCAAAGTGGAAACACGCCGCGTGATCAAAACGCCGGCTCAAACCGTTGAGCGTGTGATCCCGGCTGTCACCAAGCAAGTCACCCGCCGCGTTGTCAAAGAACCAGCACGTGCGGTTGAGCGGACTATTCCGGCGACAACACGCTTGGAAACACGCCGCATTGTGAAAACTCCGGCTCAAACCGTTGAACGGGTTATTCCGGCTGTCACAAAACAAGTGACGCGCCGCGTTGTGAAAACTCCGGCCAGTGTTCAAGAGCGAACCATCCCAGCCGTCACAAAGGTCGAAACACGCCGTGTTGTGAAAACTCCGGCTCAGACAGTTGAACGTGTGGTTCCAGCCGTAACGAAAACGGTTTCGCGCCGCGTCGTGAAAACTCCGGCCCAAACGCAAGAACGCATCATTCCGGCTGTGACCAAAGTGGAAACACGCCGTATTGTGCGCACACCTGCCACGACTGTTGAGCGGATAGTACCGCCGATCACGAAAACTGTGTCGCGCCGCGTTGTCAAAACGCCCGCACAGACACAAGAACGGGGTATTCCGGCTGTCACTAAGGTTGAAACACGCCGCGTGATCAAGGAAGCAGCCCGAACTGTGGAACGGGTGATCCCGGCTGTAACAAAACAAGTGACGCGTCGCGTTGTCAAAACGCCGGCTCAGACCGTTGAGCGGGTTATTCCGGCTGTCACGAAAGTCGAGACACGCCGCCGGATCATAAATCCAGCAGCAACGCAAGAACGGATCATTCCGGCTGTCACGAAAACTGTCTCTCGCCGCGTCGTCAAAACTCCGGCTCAAACGGTTGAAAAAGTGATCCCGGCTGTCACGCGCATCAAAGAACGCCGCATCATCAAAGAACCGGCCCGCACAGTGGAGAGGATTATCCCGGCAATCACCGAAGTGGTAGAGCGCCGCGTTGTTAGAACTCCGGCGCAAACAGTTGAACGGGTTGTTCCGGCTGTGACCAAAATGGAAACACGCCGCGTCGTCAAAACACCCGCACAAACGGTGGAACGCGTCATCCCGGCTGTGACCAAAGAAATCACACGCCGCGTTGTGAATACACCAGCGGCTGTTCAGGAACGCGTTGTTCCCGCAACAACACGGCTTGAAACACGCCGCGTGATCAAGGATCCAGCACGGACAGTTGAACGTGTTATTCCAGCGATCACGAAAACTGTGTCTCGCCGCGTTGTTAAAACTCCGGCCTCATTCGCGGAGCGGATTGTTCCGGCTGTCACTAAAACCGAGACACGCCGCGTTGTTAAAACACCTGCGCAAACGATCGAACGGGTCATTCCGGCGGTCACAAAAACAGTCTCTCGACGTGTCGTTAAGACGCCAGCGAGTGTGCAGGAACGCGGAATACCGGCCGTCACGAAAGTGGAAACACGCCGCGTCGTTAAAACACCCGCGCAAACGGTGGAACGCATTGTTCCGGCCGTCACGAAAACGGTCTCCCGCCGCGTCGTCAAAACACCGGCTCAAACAGCTGAGCGTGTCATTCCGGCTGTGACCAAAGTGGAAACACGCCGCGTCGTTAAAACACCCGCGCAAACGGTGGAACGCATTG
>CAYGTI010000006.1:0-46944 GCA_964352785.1 uncultured Caulobacterales bacterium | reverse complement strand
ATCCCGGCTGTGACCAAGCAAGTGACCCGCCGCGTTGTCAAAACGCCTGCACGGACGGCTGAGCAGGTTATTCCTGCGATCACGAAGCAAGTGACCCGACGGGTTGTTCGCACCCCAGCTACGGTTCAGGAACGGGTTATTCCAGCCGTCACCAAGACGGAAACACGCCGCCGCATCGTCACACCTGCACGTACAGTTGAGCGGGTTGTCCCCGCGATCACGCGCCAAGTGACACGCCGCGTTGTGGAACAGCCCATGCGCACCGAAGAACGGCTCATTCCGGCTGTGACGAAGCAAGTCACACGCCGCGTTGTGGACCGTCAAGCGGGCGTGGAACGCCGCCTCATCCCGGCTGTCTACGACACTGTTGATGTGACGAGGTTGGTTGAAGCTGCGCGGACTGAAACAGTTGCCATTCCTGCAGAGTTCGGCACAATCGAGAAACGCACACAAATCACAGAGGAAAAAGCTGAATGGCGTCAAGTTCTCTGTGAAGCGAATGCGAACGCGACTGTGATCTCTGCCATCCAGCAAGCTCTAAAAACACAGGGTTACTATACTGGAGCGATTGACGGCGTCCTGGGTCAGCAAACTTACTACTCTGTTGAGCAGTTCCAGACAGCCCGCAACCTCTCAACAGGCGGGTTAACGCTGACCACAGTTGATGCTCTGGGTGTTGACTGGCGCTCTATGGTTGGTCGTGGATCTTTCGGAACTACGACAACGACCACAACAGGTTCCGCCACAAGCACGTCACGGACGATCTCCACCAGCTACACTATCGACTCTGCAAACCGGGTCATGGATGCATCTGGAACGATTATCGGGCGTTTGGATGCAAGCGGAAACATTGTTGATAGTAACGGTACGATCCTTGTTCGTGCCGGAACGTTTGGCGCTTCCAACAGTAGCGTAACGACCAGTTCGACGAGCTACACCATCAATGCGAATGGCCAGGTCCTGAATGCTTCAGGCACGATCATTGGACGTGTCGATGGTAACGGCAACATCGTTGACAGCTCAGGCAACATCATTGCCCGCGCTGGATCGTTTAACCGCTCTATGGTGACGTCCAGTTCAACAACGAACTTTACGGTTCGCGGTGACGGCACTGTGATTAATGCTGATACAGGCGCGATCATCGGGCGCGTAGATGGTGCGGGTAATATCATCGATACATCCGGTAATATCATCGCTAATGCGGGTTCATTCAACATGTCGACCACGACAACAACAACATCGTCAACGACGGGCTTCTCAGTGCGTACAGACGGAACCGTTGTGAACTCGGCGGGCACATTGATAGGACGCGTTGATGCTAACGGCAACATCATTGATACGAACGGCCAAATCATCGGCCGCGTCAACTAGGCGGCTGACGATTCTATAGATAAAGAAAACCCCGCTTCATTGCGGGGTTTTTTGTAGATTGACTTAAGAAAAGCCTCTAAAATCAAGGAAAAGCGGCGTTGACATTGGGTTTTGCCATTGTATATATGCCCTCACTTGGCCGCCTCGCCTTTGGCATGGCGGCCTTCATGTTATTTTACAGGGATCACAACGCGTCCCGTACTTACTAAGGAACAACATCATGTTTGCAGTTATTCAGACAGGTGGTAAGCAATATAAGGTTGCCAAAGACGATATCATCATCGTTGAAAAGCTAGACGCCGAAACGGGCGGAAAAGTATCTTTCGGTGATGTCCTCACATGCGGTGAAGGCGGCGATGTCAAAGTCGGCACTCCCCTCCTAAAAGGCGCAGAGGTTAGCGGCGAGGTTCTTGAACAGCGCAAGGGCGATAAAGTTATCGTTTTCAAAAAGAAGCGCCGTCAGACTTATCGCCGCAAGCGCGGTCATCGTCAGAACGAGACCGTTGTTAAAATTACAGGAATTAAGGCTTAACAGCCTGATTAAGCAGGAGACTTCAGATGGCTCATAAAAAAGCAGGTGGTTCATCCAATAACGGTCGCGACAGTGCGGGCCGCCGTTTGGGCGTAAAAAAATCCGGTGGCCAAGCGGTCATTCCAGGAAACATCATTATTCGTCAACGCGGTACAAAATTCTACCCCGGCGTGAATGTCGGTATGGGCAAAGACCATACTCTATTTGCTCTCACTGAAGGACGCGTTGCATTTGCTACGAAGCGCAACAAACGCACATATGTGTCAATTGCGCCGATGGCAGACGCCGCAGAATAGCGACCTTTAACGGCGGGTCGCACCTATAGGGCGATCCGAAACATTCAGGGAAATCGGGTCGCCGGTTTCCTTTTTTTGTGCCCTGCCAAAACAGACTAGGGCGTTATGGAACGGATAATAAACACAGATAGATTAGTCCTTCGCCCCGTTACGCTGGGCGACGCGCCCGACTTTTCAAAACTCGCGGGTGAGTATGATATAGCGAAAATGACCGGATCCATCCCCTCGCCTTTTCCGCTCCTGTCTGCCGAAATAAGAACCATAATGTTCGAGGCCGCCTGGCGGCAGCATGTTGAATACTCCTACGCTATCAGTATCGACGGCGGAGAGATGATGGGCGAACTCAGCCTCTTCAAACGAAAAGGCGAAGATGGTTTCGAGCTTGGTTACTGGCTCGGGCGTCCATTCTGGGGCCAAGGCTATATGACCGAGGCGTGCCAAGCGTTGATAGATGTCGCCGAGAACAAACTCGGGCTCACGCAAATAACTGCAGGCGTATTCGAGGATAATCCGGGATCCATTCGCATCCTGGAAAAGCTCGGCTTTGAAGGCCTCGGCTCCGAAGCCGACTATTTCTCGATCGCGCGGCTTTGCAAAGCCAAAAGTCTCGGCTTTATCCGGCATAAAGACGCTGACCACTTGCACACGGGTTCGCGCGCGGTCATAGAGAGCGCATAGGACAAGACCATGAAATTTCTCGATCAGGCAAAAATCTTTATTCGCTCCGGAAATGGCGGGGCTGGCTGCGTGTCATTCCGGCGTGAGAAAAACATTGCGTTTGGCGGCCCTAACGGAGGCGACGGCGGAAAAGGCGGCGACGTGTGGGCCGAAGCCTCGCGTGACCTGAACACCCTCATAGATTTCCGCTATAAACAACATTTCAAAGCCGGAACCGGCATTCACGGCATGGGACGCGACCGCGCCGGCGCGGGGGGTGACGATATCGTCTTGGAGGTCCCCGTGGGCACACAGATCATTGATGCTGACACAGATGAGGTCTTGATAGATTTGCTTGATGATGGGCAGCGCGCCCTCTTGGCGCAAGGCGGTAATGGCGGCTGGGGGAATGCCCGATTCAAATCATCGACCAATCAAGCCCCGCGCAATGCTAACCCCGGAGAGCCCGGCGAAGAGCGCTGGATATGGCTACACCTTAAACTGATTGCGGATGCAGGCTTAGTTGGCCTGCCGAATGCCGGAAAATCTACATTTCTCTCGACGGTGACAGACGCGACGCCCAAAACAGCGGATTATCCGTTTACGACGCTGCACCCGCATCTCGGGGTCGTCAATCTTGGCCCTGTCGAGCGGTTTGTTCTGGCTGATTTACCGGGCCTCATCGAAGGCGCGAGCGAAGGCGCGGGCCTTGGACACCGGTTCTTGGGCCATGTTGAGCGCTGCGCAGCGATCCTACACTTGGTGGACGGCAGCACAGAGGATCCGGCGGCAGATTACACAACCATTCGGCAGGAATTATTGAATTACGGCGGCGGCATCGAAGATAAGCCGGAAATCGTCGTGATGACGAAATGCGACGCGCTTGGAGCCGATGAGATTGACGCCGCACAGAAAGACCTCGCGGCAGCCTGTGGACAGACACCTTTGTTGATATCAAGTGTGGCGCAATCCGGCCTCAAACCCGTTTTGTATGCGGTGTACCAGCATGTTGAAAAACGCCGCGCCGCCGAAAAAGCTGCCGCCGATGAACGCGTTCGACAAGCCGCCATAAAACGCGGCGAAATTACAGAGACAACAGGATGGCAACCTTAAACCCATTTACGCCAGCACAGCGGATTGTCATTAAAATTGGCTCAGCCCTTTTGGTGACGCCTGAGACCGGGGCGCTAAAATCCGGCTGGCTAAGCGCATTTTGCCAAGACGTCGCCGCGCTGAAAGCCTCCGGTCTGGAGATTATTTTAGTATCATCGGGAGCCATAGCACTTGGCCGGGCGCGGCTCGGACTTTTGGATAAAACATTAGCACTGCCGGAGAAACAAGCCTGCGCGGCCGCTGGGCAATCTCTCTTGACTCAAGCCTATGAGAAGGAACTGGGGCAGCACGGCATTATCACTGCTCAGGCTCTACTGACTTTGACCGACACAGAAGACCGTCGCCGCTGGCTTAACGCCCGGCAAGCCCTAGGCACGCTTTTGGATTTGGGCGCAATCCCCGTCATCAATGAAAATGATACGGTCGCGACAGCAGAAATTCGGTATGGAGATAATGACCGCTTGGCGGCGCGCACGGCGCAAATGCTCGGCGCGGACACGCTAATCCTGCTCTCAGATATTGATGGTCTTTACACGGCAGACCCGCGCAGCAACGCAGACGCAAAACATATCCCGGTGATAGAGAAACTCACGCCAAAGATCATCGCCATGGGCGGCGCGCCTAATGCAGCGTCCAATGTGGGGACAGGCGGCATGGTGACCAAGCTCGCGGCAGCCCGGATTGCGGCGCAAGCTGGCTGCCACATGTGCATTCTCGACGGCACTCGGCTATCTCCGCTAAAACGGTTACAAGACGGTGCAACATGCAGTTGGTTCAAAGCTACAGCAAACCCTTTAGATGCCCGCCGCCAATGGATTATGGGCTCGCTAAACCACAAAGGAACACTCATTATTGATAAGGGGGCTGCTACGGCGCTTATCCGTGGTAAAAGCTTACTTGCTGCAGGTGTGAGCGAGATTAAAGGCAAGTTTCATAAAGGCGACACAGTTGCCGTTAGAACCCGGGATGATAAAGACCTTGCCTATGGTATAATCTCTTACGATTCAGAGGATGCTCGCCATATTCAGGGGGCTAAATCGAGCGACATCGTGAAAATTCTCGGCTATGATAACGGAGCCGCTCTCATTCACCGCGATAACATGGTCATAATAGAACAATGAATACAGTCACTCAAATTTCGTCCGAAAACGACCTCACGGCTTATATGGATCAGCTTGGGAAAAAGGCCCGCAAAGGCGCTGAAGCCCTGCGGCTGGCTGAACCTGATATCAAAATCAAAGCCCTCATGGAAATGGCGCGAAACATTCGAGCCGGCTCCAAAACTATTCTGAACGCCAACGCTGCGGATATGACGGCAGCACGAACGAAAGGCCTCTCGCCGGCCATGCTTGACCGCCTGTTGCTAGATAAAGATAGGGTCGAGTCCATGGCCCGCGGGCTCGAAGCGATTGCCGCTCTGCCTGACCCTGTTGGGCATATTGACGAGACGTGGACACAGCCCAATGGTCTTGCCTTCTCCAAAATCCGGGTTCCCATCGGCATCATTGGGATGATTTATGAGAGCCGCCCAAATGTTACTGCGGATGCGGGAGGACTTTGCGTGAAGTCCGGCAATGCCTGCATACTACGGGGCGGATCAGAAAGCGCGAAGTCAAACAAGGCCATACATGCAGCGCTTATTCGCGGCCTTGCCGCCGCTGGGCTGCCAGACGAAGCCATCCAAATGATCCAAACCACTGACCGCGCCGCGGTCGGGTACCTTTTGGGAGGACTTGGCGGCACCGTTGATTTGATTATTCCACGCGGCGGTAAAAACCTGATTGCGCGCGTTCAAAATGATGCCCGCGTCCCTGTGCTTGCCCACCTCGAAGGCCTGTGTCACACCTATGTGCATTCCGGCGCAAATTTAAAAAAGGCGCAAGCAATTTTATTGAATGCGAAGCTAAGACGTACCGGGGTTTGCGGGTCGACCGAAACCCTGTTGATAGACACGGGAATAGCTAAAATGGCTCTACCAGGCATGATCCAAGCCCTGATAGATGAAGGATGCGAAATACGGGCGTGCGAGCAAACTATGAACCTTGAGCTTCCGGGCGTTATCGCCGCAAGGGACGATGATTTTCGCACAGAACACTTAGCCGCTATTCTAAACGTGCGTATCGTCGATGATATAAACGATGCGCTCACGTATATTGCAGCGTTTGGCAGCGGTCACACGGATGCCATTGTGACCGAAGATGAGGAAGCTGCGAGGCGGTTTTTAAACGATGTAGACAGCGCAATTGTGATGCATAATGCGTCCACACAGTTTGCCGACGGCGGTGAATTTGGGTTCGGAGCGGAAATCGGTATCGCTACGGGCCGTCTACATGCGCGCGGGCCAGTCGGCGCGCAGCACCTCACGACCTACAAATATTGCGTTCAAGGCACCGGACAGATACGTCCCTGATGCGCTATGATGGCCTGTCTATCGGTTTGTTTGGCGGCTCGTTCAATCCAGCGCACGAGGGCCACATGCACGTGGCATTAACGGGCCTGAACACGCTGGACCTTGACCGCATTTGGTGGATGGTCAGCCCGCAAAACCCGCTAAAACCCCAGCAGCCGAGCTATAAGTCCCGCACTGAAACAGTTCAGGCTTTGAACCTGCCGCCGCGCATGGAGATCAGCACGATCGAGCACGATTTTCAAACACGGTATACCATCGATACATTGCGCCGCGCAGCGCAGGCCTATCCACAAACACGGTTTGTCTTTCTGATGGGGGCCGACAATTTTTTACAATTGCCAAAATGGAAAGACTGGAAAAACATCATGAGGCTGGCAAGAGTCGCCGTCATCTCTCGGCCTGGCGCAGATAATAGCGCTATTCGTGCCCGCCTCGGTCAAGCCGCGCGCCTTTATGCCAATGCCCGCGTACCAGAGGCCCTTGCCCACACGCTCAAAGACAGAGCGGCCCCCGCTTGGACGTATTTGACGCCTCCTGTAAACACTCTCTCGTCCTCAGCGATAAGAGCAAAGCGAACATAACCCATCAGTTGGTGCCTATAACAGGCGTCAAAAGCATAGATTTAATAATTTGGCCGTGCTAAGCACATCTTTGTCAGACGTATAAATGGAGATAATCCTGACCCCGGAAAACACTGTGAGCGCAAACCCGCCCGCCACTGACGACGTTCCCGCAAAGGTACTCGCAGATCAAATCCTGAGTGTTCTTGAAGAAAACTCAGCCCAAGACACTATTCAAATAGATATTCGCGGGAAATCATCGGTTGCTGATTTTATGATCGTGACCTCTGGCCGCTCGAACCGTCATGTCGGCGCGCTGTCGGATTACGTTCAAAAATTCCTGCGAGAGTTTGGCCATCAACGCCTCGGAGTTGAAGGAAAAGAAGCCAATGATTGGGTTTTGATAGACGTCGGAGACGTTATTCTGCACATCTTCCGTCCAGAGGTGCGCGCCTTTTACAATATTGAAAAAATCTGGTCAGTTCCCCTGCCGGAGAGCCTTCGGTCTATGCAGACAGACGACGCGCTCAATACAGATTAAGCTGTGAAGATTGTCCTGCGCGCGGGCGGCATCATTCGCTCCGGGCCAGAGCGAGACCTTATCGACGATTATATGCGGCGAGCAAATGGCCTCACCAAGGCGTGTGGTTTTCACTCGATCTCAGAACAACAAGTCGATCTTCGCCGCGCGAAATCCCGCCGTAACGAGACGGCAGCCTTACTTGGCACCGCAAGCCCGTCTACGCGCCTGATCATCCTTGATGAAAAAGGCAAGCAATTAACGTCGCGTAAAATGTCCCTCGCCTTTGATGAACTCCGGCGCTCAGGAACGCCCGAAACTGTGATTGTTATTGGCGGAGCTGATGGTATTGAACCATCCGCTGTGCCCCACGGCACCACAAAATGGGCGTTGGGAACGCAAACATGGCCTCACAAGATGGTGCGTGTTATGATGATGGAACAAATTTATCGCTCCCTATCTATCCTTGCGGGAACGCCCTATCATCGGGATTGATCAAAGTGTTTCTTTTCATCTTTCAACAAGGTAAATCTTGGTCGTGAATAGAGTCATTTATCTTTTTGCCGCTATGGCTTGCACGATATTTTTTGCCCGCGCGCAAACAGTTGAGCCGGAACGTTTAGACGAGCTTTCTATCCAACAAGAGCGCGAATCCGCGAGAGAAAGCGAGCTAAGGCAAACCCGAGACGCCGTTCGAAGTGATATTGGGAAACTTAAAACAAATCTAACAACCCTAGCCGCAGAAGCGCGAAAAATTGAACGCGCCGGACGGGCCATCGAAGATCGCCTGACAGCCTTATCACAAACGGAAATGGCGCTAAAGACAGCGGTTTATAGCGACCGAAAAACTCTTATGCACCTGCTCGCCGCGCTTCAGAGGGTTGAAACAAACCCGCCCCCGGCCCTTGCGATATCGCCGCAAGATGCCGCCGAAGCGGCTCAGGCCGGAAAGCTTATTTCAAATGTCAGCGCCCGTTTGAAAACTCGCGCTGATGCCCTGCGCGAGCAACTCATAGAACTTGATTATGTCAGAGCCGATATTGATTCTGAAAAATCGGAGTTGGCCTTAAATGAAAAAGCATTAGGCGATAAACAAACAACAATAAAAAACATTGTCACGGAAAAAACGAAACTTGAGCGCTCTATCGCACAGGATCAGGCGCAGGCTCAACAGCGGGTCGCTGATCTCGCAGCGGAAGCGGATAGTCTCCGCGATTTAATCCAGCAGTTTGAACGCGCGGCCAGAGATATAGCGCCGCGCTTGAAGCCCAAACCGGGCGAAGAAGAAACGCCGCCTCCAGCGCAGCCCACCCTGCGCTCAGGAACAGCCGCGCCGTCCACGCCGCTCAGGCTTCCGGCAGGTACACCCCGCTTCGCTGATATCAAAGGCGCGGTGCCTGCCATCACTGCTGGACGCATTACAAAAAGCTACAGTTCTGCGCGCAAAGGCATGACGGTCGCGACCCGTAGTAAGGCTCAAATTACAGCTCCGGCGGCCGGGCGTGTGGAATTTGCAGGCCCGTTTAAAAATTATGAGAACGTCGTTATTCTCAATGTCGGGGATGGATACTTCATTCTTTTGACTGGCCTTGGCGAAATCTATGTTGAGGCCGGAGAAATCATGGCGACGGGCGAACCTCTCGGATTAATGCCTTTTAACACACAAAACAGCCATGACCTCTATATTGAGCTAAGGAAAAATGGCACAACGATCAATCCGACACCTTGGCTCGGCACTGCTTTTGCAAGTAATCGGTAAATCCGTGTATTTTCTCTGGTCACAAAGTGACGTGCGCGATAATACCAACACTCAGGAGTCTGTTTTATGAAATATATTCTTCCAACGATCGGAACAATCGCGGCGACGGCGTTATTTGCCTTTTCGACAACATCACAGACGGCAATAGCTGTTGAAAAGCCCTCTAATACGGACACATTTGCGCAGCTTGAGTTGTTTGCGGATGTCATGGCCCGAGTGCGTAATGATTACGTGGTAGATGTTGATGATGCCGAATTGATCGAAGACGCCATAAACGGCATGCTGCAATCACTTGACCCCCATTCAAGTTATGTCAGCCCGGAAGGCTTCATGGACATGCAGGTCAGCACAAGCGGTGAATATGGCGGTCTGGGCATGGAAGTCACATCAGAGAGCGGCGTGGTTAAAGTTATCTCTCCTATTGATGATACACCGGCGTTTAAAGCGGGCATCAAATCTGGTGATTACCTCACAGAGATAGACGGGGAATCCATCATTGGATTAACACTGAGCGAAGCTGTGGATCAAATGCGCGGCAAGCCCGGCGAGCCTATTACCATCACCGTTATTCGCGGTGATAATGACCCAGCCGAATACACGCTAATACGGGAAATCATCAAGCGTCCCGTTGTAAAGCACGAGGTCAAAGACGGTATTGGATATCTTCGTATTTCGCAATTTAATGAAAAAACCTCTGATGAGTTATCAGACGCGATTAACGCTTTGAAGACAGATTTCGGTGGTAAAATCCCCGGTATTGTTCTTGATCTACGCGGAAATCCTGGCGGCCTACTGGATCAATCCATCAAGGTCAGCAGTGCGTTTTTGGACGGCGGCGAAGTTGTATCGACACGCGGACGGATTGCTTCGGATACAGAACGTTACAACGCACAAAGCGGTGAATTAGCAAAAGGCATACCCCTTGTCGTTTTAATTGATGGCGCGTCTGCCTCGGCCTCTGAAATTGTAGCCGGCGCCGTACAAGACAGAGGGCGCGGGCTTCTCGTGGGCCTCACATCATTCGGTAAAGGGTCAGTTCAGTCCGTTATTCCGCTACGCGGTGGCCGCGACGGCGCGCTTCGCTTAACCACAGAGCGTTACTACACGCCTGCGGGGCGTTCAATCCAAGGCACAGGTATTGATCCTGATATTGCCGTAGCCGCCATACCCGACGATGGTAAAGGTAATAAGAGCGTACATGAAGCCGATCTTCCGAATGCGATCAAAAATGAAATCGAATCACAAGACGGAACCGAACCCGCCGCAGAAGTCAAAGTTGATTATCCACCTGAAGGCTTTAAAGTCGAAGACGATTACCAACTCCAACGCGCCATCTCAATTTTAAAAGACGGCTCCTACTTAACAAGGCTCGCGTCAGCGGGCTAAGGACGGTTCATGCGTTTCTACCGCTTTGTCATGTCTCTGGCGATTACCGGAGTATTATGTAGCCTCGGCGCAATGGCTTGGGCTGATCCTGTGCCAAATGAAAATGATGAAACGTTTGAAAAGCTCCAGATATTCGCAGAAATATTTGCGGTCATTCGTAATGATTACGTTGAAGAGATCGATGAGAAAGACTTGATCAATCACGCCTTAAACGGCGCGCTGGAATCACTTGATCCACATTCACATTATGTTGCTCAGGAAGAATTTGTTGAGCGTCAAAAAACATCTCGCCGTGAGTATGGCGGGCTGGGTATAGAAGTCGCGCTCGAAGATGAACTCGTCAAGCTCACCTATGTGATCCAAGACGGGCCTGCAGGTAAAGTCGGCCTCGTCGCTGGTGACTTCATCACCGCCGTTGAAGGACGCGGCGTCAAAGGAAAGTCGCTGAATGATGCGGTCGACGGCATGCGCGGCCTGGCGGGTGACCCCATAGTCGTAACTGTGATGAGTGAAGGGCAAGACCCGCGAGACGTGACTATCGTCCGCGAAGTCGTGCAAGGCCGCGTTGTACGGCACAGAGTAGAAGACGGCGTCGCCTACATATATATCGAGTCGTTCAACCACCCGCGTCTTGCTGCTGATGTCGAATTTGCTCTAGCAGACCTTAAAAAATCATTTGATGGCGTCATCCCAGGCTTGGTGATTGATGTGCGCAGTAATCCGGGAGGATTGGTCGATCAAACCGTCAAAGTTGCGAGTAATTTTCTTGACGGCGGCGAAGTCTTTTCCGCGAGGGGCCGCACAATAGCTGACACCCAACGTTACAACGCAGCGCCAGGCGAATTTATGCCGGGCCTGCCTATCGTTGTGATCACAAACAGTAACTCGGCCTCAGCGGCAGAGATTCTCGCCGGGGCCATTCAAGATAGAGGACGCGGCATTATCATTGGCCGCAGAACATTCGGTAAGGGCTCCGTACAGTCGGTCATAGGCTTAAGCCGTTCTAACGGGGCTTTGCGGCTTACAACGCAGCGTTATTACACGCCGTCCGGCAAGTCTATTCAGGGACGTGGCATCCTGCCTGATGTTTTGGTCGCGCTTAGGCCTGACACCGGAGAAACCCGCGAGAGGTTTCGCGAAGATAGCCTGCCAAACGCTTTGAGAAACCCCGATGAGAGCGATTATAAAGCAGATAAAAGAACTATAGATTATCCGCCTGCGGATTGGGCACCGGGCGAAGATTACCAACTTAAGAAAGCTGTCGAGTTGATCAAGAGCCCTGAATTTGACCAAAAGCTTGCTAAGTTGAATTTATCACCGTTCTCGGTTTCTAAAACGGTACAGATAAACACGCCTTAAGCCGCTCTGTACCGGCCACGCCCACCCCAATTCACACATCAAATATTTGAACTCCGCAATATCACAAATCATGTGATATTGAAATGTAGTGCTGTCTAGACGTTAAGTCCGAACAGCGCTATGAGCCGAATATGCAAGATCAATATAATCTTAGCTCGGTCATGATCATCAAGCGGAAGCCGCGAAAGCTGCCGTCTTTGCGCCGTCATTTACTACGAGCCCTTATCATTACAAGTATAATTGCTGGCATTATATTTTTTGTGACAAAAATGCTCAGCAATCCCCAAGATGCCATTGCAAAAGGTTATGTGGGAGTTGATCCAGTGCCTTTGCCGCCGTCATCCGACACGCTTGACGGCGCTGCTGGCGCTCTACCGGATCTCCTTATGAGCGATGTCCCTCTTGGATCCAATCCAACAGAATCACAGCGTGTTAGAAATAACGTTGATGCACTGGGAAACCCTATCAACGGCTCCGGTGGCACCACTGAAGATAACCTTGCAGGCTCACAACCGCTTACATTACCCGCCAACACCACAGTCCCGCAAACGCGCGGTCCAAAGACGATCCTGATAGACGGCAAACCGCTCGATGGCAGCGCCCCCGTCAGTTCTCCGCTGCTTCGCGCGCCTTTACCGGGCCTGTCGCGGCCAAGTCCGTTCGGGCCAATTCCGCAACCTGCGGCTGATGGACGTAAACCTGTTACAGCTTATGCTCGCCCGTTCTCTCCAATTAGCGGCAAGAACACGGTCTCGCTAATCGTTGGAGGCTTAGGCATTGATAATGCTGTGACGCTCCGCGCAATCAATGAATTACCCCCTGAGGTCACGCTTTCTTTTGCTGCACATGCTGACGGACTGCAAAGCTGGATAAACCAAGCCCGGTCATCTGGCCACGAAGTCCTCATAGAGCTTCCTATGGAGTCACAAAATTTCGACGCGTCTGAGCCTGGCGCCGATCACACTCTCAAAACAGATGTCAGTGCGAGCCGAAACATACGCAACCTTGATTGGCTTCTCAGCCGGGCCCAAGGGTATTTTGCGGTAACAAACTATAATGGTGACGTTTTGACAAAACGCGCGGACATCCTAGCTCCAATTTTCACGCACCTCTCTGATGCAGGCTTAGGGTTAATTTTTGACGGATCTAACGCGGCTCAAACACTGCCAGCCTTATCAGCGAGCATTGGTTTGCCTTATACGCAAGCTTATACGCTGATTGATAATATCAACGAATCCTCTGCGATTAAAACGGAGTTTTTGCGTTTGGAAGCCCAAGCGACGACAGGACGAACGCCTATCGGCTTTGGCTTTGCTTATGCGGGTACAATCGATCAAATTAAATCTTGGGTGTCAGACCATGCTGATAAAAACCTTCAATTGGCTCCGGCCTCTTACGCTTTGAGCCGCGCGCGCTAATCATGACATCTCCAACAGCCGATAAGGCAACATATCGACGCGCCGTCGGCATCATCGTTTTCAATAAACAGGGACAGGTCTGGCTAGGCGAGCGCCGCGGCGAAAAAAGTACATATAGATGGCAGTTCCCGCAAGGCGGCATTGATAAAGGCGAGACACCCAAACAGGCTGCGTTTCGCGAGCTGCGGGAAGAAACCGGATTGAAGGCCAAGCATATTGAAATTTTGGGTCGCTCTAAAGGCTGGCTTTATTATGACTTTCCCGTCGATTACAAAGGCCGAAAATCTACAAAAGGATGGAGTGGCCAAAAACAAAAATGGTACGCAGCCCGGCTCACGTCCAAAGATAAACATGTCGACCTTAAAGCGCATTCCTCTAAAGAGTTTTCGTCTTGGCGCTGGGGGGAGTTGTCAGAGACGCCTTCTTTAATCGTTCCTTTCAAGCGCAAAGTTTATGAACGCTTAGTGATTGAATTTGCAGGGTATGCGGAACCGGAAAAATAGCCTACAGGCTTTAAATGACCGCAGCTCGCAAACACAGTAAAAATGCCATGATCTTCGTTTTGATCACGGTAATGATCAATTCCATTGGCTTTGGGATCATCATCCCTGTACTGCCCGACCTCTTAACAGAGTTGACAGATTTACCCCTCAACGAAGCCGCCATTCATGGCGGGTGGTTGACGTTCTGGTTTGCTGTTATGCAGTTCTTTTTTATGCCTATTGTAGGCGCTTTGTCCGACGCCTACGGGCGGCGGCCCATTATGATCTTATCACTTTTGGGGTTAGGACTAGATTACTTCTTAATGGGATTTGCTCCGACCATCGTTTTTCTTTATCTAGGCCGGTTAATCGCGGGGGCTTTAGGCGCGACCTTCTCGACTGCGAATGCCTATATCGCGGATATTACACCGCCAGAAACCCGCGCACAGAACTTTGGGCTTGTGGGAGCCGCGTTTGGCGTTGGGTTTATGCTGGGCCCGTTCATCGGCGGTTATCTGGGCGAATATGGGCCGCGTGTCCCCTTCATTGCGGCAGGTGTGATCTCTATGATTAATGTGGTTTACGGCCTGATCTTTTTGCCTGAAACATTGAGCGAAGAAAACAGACGCCCATTTAACTGGCGGCGGGCCAATCCATTTGGTTCCATCCGTTCGCTTGGCCGGGTTAAAGGCGTTAAAGGTTTGGTGTTTGTCTTATTCATTCTCGCTGCCGCGCATACAACTTATCCCAGCGCCTACGCGTTCTCGATTATGGAAAAGCTCGACTGGACATCTCGCGAAGTCGGTATTTCCCTTGGCGCGTTTGGTTTGGCAAGCATTATAGTTCAGGGCGGTCTTATCCGTATTATTATACCCAAAATTGGTCTATTTTGGGCCGGGGTCATGGGGATGATCTCAGCAGCCTGTGCCTATATTGGACTGGGGTATGCGAATGCCGGATGGATGATTTATGCTATGGGCCCGTTTGCGGCCTTTGCAGGTCTGTATAACCCCGCGCTCTCCAATATGATGTCCAGCCGAGTGGGCCCCTCGGAACAAGGAGAATTACAAGGCGCGATTGGCGCGGCGCAAGGTTTCGCGCTTATGCTTGGGCCTATCGCTATGACACGTAGTTTCGAGCATTTTGGCGCAGACGGCGCAGACACTTATGTGCCTGGAGCGCCGTTCTACCTTGCAGGCTCGCTAGCCATTACCGCTCTTATAACCTACCTGCTAGTCACGAACAAAGAGGATCGTCAGTTATCACCAAAAAAAGATGACGTATCAGATATAGAACAATTACAACCAATTGCAGAAATAAAAGACCCCATAAAAGGGTGACTTATTGCACAGGCTCACAATGCCAACAGGTTTCATACATACCAATCGGGGAGCCCGGGGGTAAAGCTTGCTCTTTCAGGATAACACGGGCTGCTTCGGCAGGGCGGGATTCAAAGCGCTTAATTTCTGCTGTAATAAAATCTGCATAGTCTGATTTCCAGCGTGACAGAGTTTTAGGCATATTCGACAGTGCAGATTTTGCGCGGGCCTTAACAGATGGCGCAGCAGAACTATCAATAAGGTCCATTAAACTGTACATATAACGGGCTTGAACAACACGGCTGATTTCCTCTTGTCGCCCGGATGGAGGTGTTTGCAAAACAGTCTTGTTTATGGCGTCCAGCACATCTTCGAAGCCCAAATTTGCCTTATCCCTACGCTTGAACTCAACGAGGCGAGCCGCGCGTACAGGATGTAAAAGCGCGTCAAATGTCAGGCTTACCGCCGTATCCGCCGCGGCAACCACGTCAAAGGCCGGATATGCCGTGCGCCGAAATAGCTCTCTGTCGCTATCCGCAATAGAATAACTAACAAGCGACGGCGTCAAATAAGACAAGGTCTCATCCGAGATATCCAACGCAGACGGATTAAGCGTCATTAAAATGGCGTCAAGGGCATCGCGCTGCACTTTAGGCGGGACAATTTGAGCTGGCGATGCATCTGCTTCGGCCAGATCATAGCCGAAATCCATGCCTCCGATGAGCTTAGACGCAGCGGCGGTTTGATAGCGATGATAGAGGTAAATCGGGACGATAACCTTATTCAGATCGGATATCGGCTGACCAGCTTTGAGACGGTCCGGGCCGAAGCCCTGTAAAGCAATCCGGCGTACCTCCATGACATTACGCAGACTGTCCGCTGCATTTTCACCGTTATCCCATACGGCCGCTTTGGGGTGTCCTGACCCGAGGCTACGGCCCTGCGAGTCGGCCACATATAAAAGGCCATCAATCTTCGCCTGCTGTATCTTTTCTTCTCGCTCTTGAGGTGTCAGTTCACCATACAGTAATATCGCCGCATGCTTGTCCCAAGCTCCAATGCCGACGCCGTAAGTTTGGCTAAAATCCAAACCCCCGTTCACCGCTCTGACGTCCGGCGCGGGATAATCCATCACCGAGCCTTTACCGTAACTGCTGGCTGCAAAATTATGGGCAAAGCCTAAAGAGTGACCGACCTCGTGCGCTGAAAGCTGCCGAATACGATCCAAGGATAATTCTATAGGATCATCATCCGTGCCTGTACCTGTCTTGGCTGTTCCTGCCAAGCCTTCAAAAATCATGAGGTCTTGGCGCACTCTGAGTGAACCCAAATTAACGTGACCTTTCAGCATTTCGCCTGTGCGCGGGTCAGACACCCCGCCGCCATAAGACCAGCCTCTCGTTTGTCTGTGAACCCACTGCACCACATTATAGCGCACATCTAGGGGGTGATAATCAGCGGGAAGCAGCTCAACACGGTATCCATCCGGAAATCCGGCGGCGGCGAAAGCCTCTATCCACCATTCCGCCCCTTCAACCAAGGCAGAGCGAACAGGCTCCGGCGCGCCGCTATCAATATAAAACACGATAGGTTTTATGGTTTTACCATTTGAGTCCTTTTGTAGGCGGTATCTCCGCGCCAGTTTTTTAACAATGCTCTCATCAAGAGCCGCGCTGTAATCATAATGAACCTCTTCGATGGCGCCCATGCGTGGATCAGATACCCGCATGTCAAAACCAGCGGGCGGCAAACGCACAAATGAATGATGCTGCACAAGCGTGACATCCATTCCGTTTGCCGCTGTAGTGGCGACTTCACGGCCCGGATCTTGCGATGACAGCGTCACAAACACATCAAGCTCGGCGTTATCCGGAAAGACGAAAACATTTTGTGTGTCCACAAAAGTCCGGTCAGCTTGCAGAGAGAAACTCCCCTGCTTTGTATCTTTTAAGTGTTGGACCAAGCCTAGAGCATCGCGGGTTAAAAAATCAGTCATATCAACCAAAACTGATCCGTCAGTATCCGTGGCTGTGACTTTGAGCGCCGCAAGAAAGGACGGCGCAAAACTTTCTTTCACGGCTCTTTGCTCGAGAATATTTGCGCTACTCGCGCGGTACGTCATATTTTCGGCTTCGATAATTACTTTATCGCCAAACTTTTTGAAAACAATAATACGCCCACTATCGCCCCAGCCCCGATCAAGCCCAACAGGGTTAGAGCCTAACCCTGCCGTGAGGCGCGCCGTATAAATCGCGCGCCGTAAAATTTTGTCGCTTCCAGCTTTGGGCAGTTTCGCAAAAACCTTATTAGTATCCTCATCAACATAAAGGTCTACAAAGCCGGGTTTAACGGTCAGCCCTTCAACTGCGTTAGAAAATGTTTGATCCTGTGCTACGGCCACGAATGCGCCCGCGTTCATAACCACAAAAACAAGTAAGTATCTGAAAATTAAATGCATCGGGGACTCCATTTTTATCTGTGGTAGCGCGGAACGACGGGACTGTCGAGACACGGTTGGATTTGACGCAGCCTCACAAAACATTAACCGGAGTGTGATAGCCAAATGAAAATTCATGGAGTTATTATGTCTGAGTCAAATGATACAAAAAGTTTCGCAGCGGCCTCATCTGGAAAGTCACCAGAAGAAATTGCCTTTGAACTTGTCAACAAACTCAAAGGCCAAGGTGTCTGGGGTGAGCGAAATAAAAGCGATATTTTGGATATGTATGCCGAATGTCTTGATGCCGCCAAAGGTTTGAGAGCCTATGAGGGTCAAAACCGTATTGTAGCGCCGATAAAGACTGTTGGCCAAGACAGACAAGCCGCTCCGGTTCAGGCTGCTGCGCCAGCGCAAATCGCGCCGCAGCCGATGCAGCCACAACCCGTACAGGTTCAACAGGCCGCGCTACACCAAGCTTATAATTCACAAACATAACCCCGTTCGCGCGGTTTAAGTATTTGTAGAAAACAGGTTCACCGATCTGTTTTGCGTCCTTGCGCTCTTCGTATCTTTATTTACGATAAACAAAATGCGAGGAATAATATGCGGCTAAATTTAACGCTTTGTGTTGCCACAGCTTTATTGCTATCGGCCTGCGCCACGACCTATGATCCTGTTGAGGTGTGCTCTGCGAAATGGATTGAGCCACGCGTAGAGCGCGCCATTGGTTATATTGAACGCGACACCAAGAACATTATCAAAGCGCTCAGCAAAAGCGCAGAAAGCTTCGAGCAGGGTAAGGCTCCGGGCCCGTTTCAGCTTATAGCCTTGTCTTCAGCCGTCAATAAACTGACTAAAGAGCTGAAAACAGGCCGAGGTGTCAAAGACCTGCGTATTTTGCGCGACACCTGCGATGATCCGCAAATCATAGAAGACGCTTTGACAGATTACATGACCGATCAGGGTCTTCCGGCTGGCATGATTAGTTTCATTAAAGCTCTCCAACCGTATCAGGACTTGATTGAAAACGAGTTCACCCGAAAACCGGGTACGGCATAACCACTGATAGCTGGAATTGACGCATAGCGCGCAAACGTCTAAACGCTCGCCATGACTTATTGCGTAGCGGCCCTCTATCATTTTTCACGCCTCACAAACTATGACGGCATGCGCGAACCCCTGCAGGAGATATGCGATCACCTCGGCATCAAAGGCACTATATTATTGGCCTATGAGGGTATAAACGGCACGGTTGCCGGGACAGATAATGCGATTGGTAAATTGCTCGATTTTTTACGCAAAGATAGTCGGCTAACAAACCTAGAGCACAAAGAAAGCCGTGCCGAAGACATGCCATTTTACCGCATGAAAGTACGCCTGAAAAAAGAAATCGTCACAATGGGTGTTGATGGCATTGATCCCAATGAGATCGTCGGCACTTATGTTGATCCCGGGAACTGGAACGCTCTGATTACTGATCCTGATGTCGTCTTAATTGATACGCGTAACGATTATGAAGTTGAAATTGGCACATTTAAAGGCGCTATAAATCCAGATACGCAAACGTTTCGGGAGTTCCCCGACTGGGTTGAGCAAAATAAAGACAAGCTCAAAAAACCCAAAGTCGCTATGTTTTGTACGGGAGGCATCCGCTGCGAAAAGGCTAGCGCTTTTATGAAAAAAAATGGGTACGAGGATGTCTACCACCTCAAAGGCGGCATATTAAAATATCTCGAAACTCAACCCAGAGAGAGTAGTCTTTGGTCTGGTGATTGCTTTGTGTTTGACCAACGCGTGGCGGTCAAACACGGCCTTGAGCCAACCGATTATGATCAGTGTTTCGCTTGCAGGTACCCAATAACACAACAAGAAAAAGACTCGCCTCTTTATGTGAAGGGTGTCTCCTGCCCGCGCTGTCATGATAAAATGAGTGATGACCAAAAAATACGTTTCGAAGAACGCCAAAAACAAATCGAACTGGCCAAACAGCGCGGCGAAATCCACATTGGCCGCACAGCCTGAAATTTTGATAAGACGTTTAGAGTATATAGGGCACCTCCTTACACTATCGACATAACAAAAATATGATCAGACTTTCCTGTCCGGCTTTGGTAAGAACAGAAAAACCGAGGACATATTTATGCCAAGTGACATCAAACTTAATCGTAGAACCTTAATGCTCGGCGCTGGCCTTGCTGCCGTAACGCTCTCAGGGACGGCATATGCGGCTGATAAAACAGAAAATGCGACAAAAGATATCGATCTGTCAGGCTTATCAATCTTGATTACAGGCAGTTCTTCTGGTTTCGGACGCCTGGGCGCAGAGCATTATGCCCGTTTAGGCGCGAAGGTATTCGCCACTATGCGTAACTTGCCCAGATCTGAAGCGACTGAATTAACAGAGCTCGCGGCTCGCGAAGGTTTAGATATTACGGTCATAGAGATTGATGTCACGAGCGACGCACAAGTTAAATCCGGCGTTGCGGCCGCCCTTGAAGCATCAGGCGGAGCCTTGGATGTCTTAATCAACAATGCCGGGATTGCTATTTCCGGCCCGATTGAAGCACAAGACATGGACGCAACACAGCTTATATTTGACACAAATATGTTTGGTGTACACCGAATGACACGCGCTGTCCTACCGGCCATGAGAGCAAGCGGACAAGGACAGGTATTCAATGTTACATCACAGCTTGGCCGAGTCATCATTCCAGGTTTCGGGCAATATTCTCCCACAAAATTTGCCCTTGAGGCCTATAGCGAGCAGCTTGCCTATGAGGTTGCACAGCAAAATATTGAAATAACCATTATTCAACCCGGCGGTTATCCCACAGATATATGGGAGAACCAGTCCACACTTTCGTCCGGTTTAAAAGAGCGCCTACCTGAAGAAATCTTAACAGCTTACCCAAACCTTACGTCAGGGATGGGCTCTACGGGTAGCGGCGGCGGAGATACCGATCCTATGGATATTCCGCGCGGTATCGCAAAAATTATTGCTATGCCTGCTGCAACACGGCCGCTAAGATTGGCCCTTCATCCTGTTGCGCGCCCTCAAGAAGCCATCAATGCGGTTTCAGCCACAACACAATTAGCCATGCTAGGGAAATCTCCTTATGGCCCCGCTGTAAAAGCCGTCTTGGATTAAGCCTTTTATGGCCGCCAAACTAACTAGCAAGCGCGAGATCGACAACATTGACATCAATACGCGTTCGGCCTTTCCAGCTATCACGCTTGACGCGCCCCGCCACATGAACACGCGGCGAGGACGGCGAGAGTAAAATTTCATCGAGGCCAGACTCGTCGGCTCTGAAACATATGCCGCTGATACGCGAACCGCTACTATCTTCGAACGCACACCGGACATGCCCGCCCCTAACGCGCTCCGCATAAGAAA
Source organism: uncultured Caulobacterales bacterium (assembly GCA_964352785.1). Lineage (GTDB taxonomy): Bacteria > Pseudomonadota > Alphaproteobacteria > Caulobacterales > Maricaulaceae > JACOMS01. The sequence goes on along the minus strand of CAYGTI010000006.1, from coordinate 25,925 downwards.
TACGCAAATCAGGAAAAACAAATAAGGGCTGCGGATTACCCGCGCCAAACGGGCCAATTTGCTCAAGGCGATCAATCAAAGCCTCATTTGCGCCGCTAGGTGCCAAAAAACTATCGATTTTCAAGGATAAATCGCGCCGTGCTTGCTTGATGCCCGTTTCCAGTTGCGCATTTAGGAAAACCTTAAATGCTTCAATATTTTTAGCCTCTATCGTCAGCCCCCCGGCCATGGCATGACCTCCGCCCGAAGACAAAAGCCCCGCGTCTTTGGCGGCGACGATGGCATCTCCAAGATGGACACCTTTCATAGAGCGTCCCGACCCCTTGCCGATGCCCGCCTCATCAACGCCAATGACAATGGCGGGCCGATTATAACGGTCTTTGAGGCGGCCTGCTACCACTCCTATCACCCCAGGATGCCAACCTGACATTGAGACAACAAGAACGCCGTTGGAGTTATCATCTTTTGAAGCAAGGTTCAGGGCTTCGTTTAACATCTCATCCTGTATCAATTTGCGGTCTTTGTTGACCCGGTCAAGCTCAGCAGCATGCGCATAGGCGGTCTGCGAATTTTCTGTCGACAACAGCGCTGCGCCCATATCTGCATGGCCAATCCGTCCGCCCGCATTTATACGGGGGCCCAGAACAAATCCTGCATGATACGCCGTAAAAGGCGGGGCGGCACTCGCAACATCAGCCAAAGCCGCCAAGCCAACAATATTGTTTTTTGATAAAACTTTCAGCCCTTGAGCAACAAATGCCCGATTAATACCGCTCAGCGGAACAACATCACAGACCGTTCCCAAAGCCGTTAATCCAAGCAAGTCCAAAAGGTTGGGCCCGTCGCCCATGCCAAGACGCCGGGCTTCGCGGTTGAGCCCCGCTAGCAACATGAATGTGACTCCCGCCGCAGCGAGATGACCCAAACCCGATGTATCATCAGGCCTATTAGGGTTGACCAGCGCCGCGCATGGCGGATGGTCACCGTTCATTAAGTGATGGTCGATAACAATAACGTCTAGGTCAATATCACTTGCTTCAATAAGAGCCTCGTGCGCCGCAGCCCCGCAATCGACCGTGATCACGAGATCAGCCCCGCTGGACTTAAGCGTCCTGAAAGCCGCACCCGATGGGCCATAACCTTCTTTGACACGGTCTGGCACGTAAAGACCAAACTCTCTGTCAAATGCCCGCCCCCAGCGAATGAGCTGAGCGGCGGAGGTTCCGCCGTCCACATCATAATCCGCAAATATTGTAATACTCTTACGCTGCGCAACCGCCTGTAATATCAGAGAGACCGCTTTATCCATATCTTGAAGGCTTGACGGGTCTGGCATGAACCCGCGCAGTGTTGGTGACAGAAACGCCTCTGCATCACCAGGCTTCACTCCTCGCCCGGCTAGCATTCGGGCGGTAAGTTCATCAAGACCGCCTTGCTGAACAAGCGCGTTAACAGCCTCCTCATCTTTGCACCGAAATTGCCAAGCTTGCCCGGCAACAGACTTCGATACGCCAAGAAGCGGCCCCGCCACTTTAGACAGGCCTGTCAGAGTGCAAACGCTGCGTGCTACCGTCCATGGAATTCATAATCAGTGTTTCTGTATAAACGCGGCCGTTTCTAAATTTCACACCGCTCAGCAGGCTACCATCCGTCACGCCAGTGGCTGCAAAAATTGTCGGGCCTGAGGCAAGGCCTTCAAGGTCATATTTGGCTTCAAGGTCATCAATGCCTGCGCGGCGGGCCCGTTTGACCTCGTCATCATTTCTGAAGGTCAGACGTCCTTGCATTTGACCGCCAACGCACCGCAGCGCGGCGGCGGCTAAAACGCCTTCGGGCGCGCCGCCTTGACCAATATACATATCCACTTGGGTAGAGGGATCCGTTGTATTGATAACGCCTTGGACATCCCCGTCTGTGATCAATAATATGCGAACGTTTAAGCCCCGAAGTTCTGCAATCATCTCACCATGCCGCGCGCGGTCCAAAACACAGACCGTCAGATCATCTGGTTTAACACCTTTAGCTTTGGCAAGTGAACGGACATTGTCAGCGGCAGAATTGTCTAAATCAACAACTCCGGCCTCGTATCCGGGCCCAATCGCGATTTTATCCATATACACATCCGGCGCATAAAGAAGCCCGCCGCGCGGCGCAAAAGCCATCACGGCCAGAGCATTCGGCATCGCTTTTGCCGTAAGCGTTGTGCCCTCCAGGGGGTCAAGCGCTATGTCAATTTGCGGGCCTTTACCCAGCCCGACGTCTTCGCCAATATATAGCATAGGGGCCTCGTCGCGCTCGCCTTCGCCAATGACAATTCGGCCTCGAATATTGATTTTATTTAGGCTCTTGCGCATTGCATCAACAGCAGCTTGATCTGCGGACTTTTCATCTCCGCGTCCAACAAGGTAAGACGCTCCGATGGCCGCCTTTTCCGTCACCAGCCCCGCCTGTAAAGCAAGGGCCGTATTAAAATCTAGTCTACCAGCCATAGGAACCTTTCAAAGCCCCACGGTCGTATGGGCCCTCACGAATAGCACAGATTTTAAGACAGCTTCTAGGAGATTTACGCCAAACTTATGTTTTATCCACCGGAACTTGAGGGCCGGCACTGAGGAATTGGCGAATATTTCGAGCGGCTTGACGAATGCGTTGTTCGTTCTCGACAAGTCCAATACGCACATACCCTTCGCCGTGCTCACCAAAACCAACGCCCGGGGATACCGCAACTTCTGCTTTGATCATAAGCTGCTTTGCAAATTCCAAAGAACCCATACCTTCAAACCCTTTGGGAAGAGGTGCCCAGACGAACATTGACGCCTCGGGAGAAGGTATATCCCATCCGGCGCGGGCAAACGATTCGATTAAGACATCCCGGCGGTTTTTATAGATACGGCGAGCGTCATCCACGCAGTCTTGCGGGCCATCCAGCGCCGCGCAGGCCGCGACCTGTATAGGCGTAAACGCACCATAATCCAGATATGACTTTACGCGCGCAAGAGCGGCAATCAGGCGCTTGGAGCCAACAGCAAAACCCATACGCCACCCCGCCATTGAATAGGTCTTGGACAGCGAAATGGTCTCAACAGCGACGTCTTTTGCCCCCTCGACTTGAAAAATAGACGGCGGCGGGTTGGAAAAATAAATCTCGGAATAGGCTAAATCGGACAACACAATGATATCGTGTTCTTTTGCAATGGTCACGATCTCCTCGTAAAACGCCAAGTCGGCCACATGCCCGGTTGGATTCGAGGGAAAACAGACGACTATTGCCATGGGCGGCTTATCAGCTTTGGCGAGCGCCTCTTTGACCCCGGTGAGATATTCCTCTGAGGTTATCGCCGCGATGGGCTGAATTTTAGCTCCGGCGATGATAAAGCCGTAAGCGTGTAGCGGGTAAGACGGATCAGGCGCATAGATGACATCACCCGGCGCCGTGATAGCTTGCGCGAGATTGGCAAACCCCTCTTTGGAACCTATGGTCGCGATAATTTCGTCTTCTGGATCAAGGTCTACATTAAATCGGCGCTTGTAATAGCGCGAACAAGCCCGCCGCAGGCCAATGATTCCGCGCGAAACGGAATAACCCGTTGTTCGGGGTTTTTGAACGGTTTCAATCAGTTTATCGATCACATGTTGTGGTGTGGGCAAATCAGGATTACCAAACCCAAAATCAATAATATCCATGCCCTCGCTGCGAAGCTGGGCTTTAAGCTTGTTCACCTCCGCAAAAACATAGGGCGGCAGGCGTTTGATCCTGTAAAATTCTTCGTGTGGCATGGTGGAACGCTCGGTTTCGGCCGCTATTGCGGATCGTCTTTTTTATATTCGTGCACTTTGGCGCGGGCCATTTCAAACTCCCGCTGTATCTGCTCTGTACTTTTAGTAATCCCAATATCTGCCGGCGTAGTAAACCCGTCGCGGGCCTTAAACAGGTCCCGTGCAGCGGCGTCCCACGCGGCGTCAGAGCGTATATCCGTCGGCACAGCCGGTGCATCAGTGATCTTTGGATATTTTGTATAATCCTTCGCGCCTGCGTGGGCCTCACCAAACTTGAGGATATCCGCTTTAGGTAAGTTCACGGAACTACATCCGCCAAGGCAAACAAGCAGAACCGTGATGGCCATGGGGCGTAATGTATGTCTCATAAACGACTCTCTTACTGCATCTCTGTGATCAGATATAAGCAAATTTACGATTCTATGCATCATATTTCTATGGAAACACCGCCGAAGAGCCTAGTCCAAGTGTCTCGTCCCACCCTTGAACCGCATTATAATTTTGTAAGGCCTGTCCGGACGAGCCTTTCGTCAGGTTATCAATCACGGATGTAATGATGATGCGGCCCGGAACGCGGTCTTGAAATAGCCCGATTCGCGCATAATTACTCGCGCGGACATGCCGCGTTTGCGGGGCGGTGCCTTGCGGCTCCATATAAACAAACGGCTCATCAGCATAGCGCGCGGCATAAACGTCCCGTACATCTTGAAAGCGCACCCCGGCTTTTAGCTGCAGATAGCTGGTCGTGATCATCCCGCGGTTCATCGGGATCAGGTGCGGCGTAAAAGAGACGCAAACCTCCTCTTCGCTCACATGGGAGAGCATTTGATCAATCTCAGGCGCATGGCGGTGATTGCCGACACTGTAAGCATGGGCTCCGTCTGCAATCTCAGGATAAATCAAGCCCGTAATTGTCTTGCGGCCCGCGCCAGTTACGCCGGATTTCGCATCAATAATAATATTGTTAAGGTCAATCATATCGGCATCAATAGCCGGCAGTAACGACAGTAATGTACACGTCGGATAACATCCCGGACACGCCACGAGTTTTGCGCCGGGCAGATCAGCCCGAGCATATTCCGTCAGGCCGTAAACCGCGCCGGAGAGCAACTTATGGTAATAATGCGGGCGGCCATATGTTTGCTCATATAGCGCCGGATCCTTAAGGCGAAAGTCCGCCGACAGATCAATTACAGTGTCGACCTTGTCGATAATTTGCGCAATCGTCTCTTGGCTGGCCCCGTGCGGCAGACAGGCAAACACCACATCAATCTCGTCCCAATCCACCTCTTGCCATGTCACAACATCGGGCAAACCCAGCATTGCAAAATTGGGATATATCTCCGCCAAAGACTGTCCCGCACGGCTGTGACCTGTCAGGGCTTTAAGCTCCAAACGGGGGTGCCCCATAATCAAGCGTACGGCTTCGGCACCCGTATATCCGCTCGCGCCAAGAATAGCGGCATTTTTGATAATATCGCTCATGCATGTCCTTCTACAAAAAAAGCGCCCCGGTGTCCCGAAGCGCTTGAAATGTAAGCTCTGAAGCTTTTCTGAATTCAATTTGCGTTATTCGGTCTTGAAAATCAGACTCTGTTTGTCTAATTTCCGAGTCTTTATAGCATCCAAAAAACGCAAAATGAACGATTTAACGTTTCGAGAACTGGAAGCTCTTACGGGCTTTCGCTTTACCGTACTTTTTACGTTCAACAACACGCGAGTCGCGGGTCATGAAACCAGCCACTTTGAGCGGGGCACGCAGGGCTGGCTCATAATAAGTCAGAGCCTTTGAAATACCGTGACGCACAGCGCCGGCTTGACCCGAAAGACCGCCGCCTTTGACAGTTGCGACGATATCGTACTGATCAATGCGTTCGGTAACTTCGAAGGGTTGACGCAGGATAAGACGCAAAACGGGGCGCGCAAAATAAACCTCTTGGTCGCGGCCATTGATTGTGATTTTACCGTGTCCAGGCTTGACCCATACGCGGGCTACGGAGTTTTTCCGCTTACCTGTCGCGTATGAACGGCCTAGCTCGTCAATTTTCGGCTCTGGTAGTGCCGCTGTTTCAACAGCTTCACCTGTGGGCGCATCGCCGCCTTGCATGACAGCTTTGAGGTCTTCAAGTGTGTTTGTATCAGCCATGTCTATTTCACTTTCACATTTTTGGAGCTCATGGACTTGAAGTCAACGACTTCAGGGCCCTGCGGCTCATGTGGATGCTCAGCCCCGGCGTAAACGCGCAGGTTAGAGAGTTGTTGACGCGCAAGGGGGCTTTCTTTTGGCAACATACGCTGCACAGCTTTGCGCATCACGCGGTCAGGAAAACGTCCATCAAGGATTTTTCCAGCCGTCGTTTCTTTTATCCCGCCCGGGTGACCAGTGTGGCGATAATATGTTTTATCACTGCGCTTATTGCCTGTGAATTTCACTTTGTCTGCATTGATAATGATGACATTATCACCACAATCAATATGGGGTGTATAGTCTGGACGGTGTTTACCGCGCAGACGCATGGCCACAAATGAAGCCAAACGGCCTACAATTGCGTTTTCCGCGTCTATGACTATCCATTTCTTTTCGACCTCGGCGGTCTTCAAAAATTTCGTCGTTTTCATAATGACCTCTAATAAAACCCGCGCAATTCATCCGGCGGATTACGATGGGGGCTTATATGAATATGAAAGGTCGGGGTCAATCGGTAATAATCATCACTTGTAATATATTTTCTTTAAATTTCAATAAGATAAAAATACGGTATCATTTTACCACCTAAAATTATACCTCATTTAAAGAGCGTGCCGGGGTCATAAATTGGTTTACCGGCCAACAATGTCATGACAACACGCGTTTTTCCAATCCTGCTTGTAGATATGTCAAAGATATTTTGATCAATCACAGCGATATCCGCAAACTTTCCAACCTCCAATGAACCCGTGTTCTCGGCATGGCCCAATAACTTTGCCGGCTCAAGCGTCATCAGCCGGACAGCCGTCTCCACATTCGGTAAACCCTCCTCGCGGCGTGTCAGGGCCGCTTGAATTTTTATGAAGGGTGAAAGCTCATCTGCGTCCCAATCACTACTCAAGGTCATAGGAGCTTTGGCTGCCAATAACGAAGCAGCCGGTATAAGCTCTTCAGCCCACTCCCCTAAAATGCCCGTCAAACAATCCTTATACTCCTGCGTCAGCGCGCTTGGGCTGAGTTGCACATCCGCATAAACGCCCAGACGTTCGAACCAGGGGCGGTCTTTTGGCGCAACCATGTAGAGATGCGTAATGCGGTGATGCCCTTCGGCACCGCCTTGGCTCTTTTGAGCGGTTTCAATCGCGTCTAGCGCAATACCCACGCCCCGATCCCCTGTGGCGTGGAAATGAAGATTAAATCCGGCAACTGCTAATTCCTGAGTATAGCGCCTCAGTTCCGCCGGATCGAAGTACTCAAACCCTAGAAGAGATACGTCCGCGACATCCGGGGAAACACTGTAAGGAGTATAGAGCGCCGATGTACCTTGCGAAAGGATGCCATCTATATAAAGTTTTACTTGATCAAACTGAACCAAACCATTGTTATTGCTATACTTCATGGACTTTATATCTCTGATCTGCTGCTCTATCGGGCGATCAGGATAAACGTAAAGTGCATTATTCGCGCGTACCGTCAATACACCTTCTTCCTCAGCCCGCAGCCAAGCTTCATGGTGGCCACGTGTCCAATAACCGCCAGCGTCGCTGACAGTCGTAATGCCGTGCTGCGCGAGGGTTGGTAAAGCCTGTAAAAGACCTTGATAATTTTCTTCTTTATTGACTGTGTTGGGCGGCAGGGCGGCGTCACGCAGGCTCTGCTGCGCATTTTCAAAAACCACGCCTGTAAGGCGTCCTGCCGCGTCGCGATCAATCAATCCGCCCTGAGGATTGCCCTCCAGCCTATCATAACCCACAGCCTTAAGGGCCACAGAATTAACCCAAGCTCCATGACCAATATTATCGAGGATTAACGCAGGCTTATCAGGAATAAGTTCATCTAAAAAACCAACGGGCCGTTTATCTAAATCAAGCAAGTCAGGCATAGAGACGCCTGCCGCATAAAACCAAGGGCGGCCGGATTGAGCCTCGGCACAATGTAAAATTTCCGCCTCAAAATCTGCGTGACTTCCAATCTCCGGTAACAGGCAACGGTTTTGATTCACGCCAGCCTCAAGCGGGTGTTGGTGAACATCCTGAAACCCCGGCAAGGCGGTATGTCCGTTCAAACTTATGCGTTTTACATCCACACCTGCTTGGCGCACAACGTCATCCAAAGTTCCTAAAGCTATAATCCGTCCGTTAACGTCATATGCCAAAGACTCAACAACCGGCTGATCCGGGTTCATCGTGTAAATAGCGCCCCCGTATAACACAACGGTTTGCGAACGGATTGCCGCAGAACCATTTACAGAGCCATTCTCTGGTACAGGGAGATTTACCGCTTCACAGCTACATGCGGTCAAACAGACTGGCAGCAAGAACATAGCAGACATGAACACCGCCCATATCAGATGCGCCTTCAAACTCTTTTTAATATTACAAAACATGCACTTAACATCAGTATTGGATAAAATCTTCATTCAGAAGACATCGCATTTTAGGCTTCCGCCAGCCATAGGCTTGGCCAAATAGCCAACAAGCTCAGCGTTATGATTTATTAACTCTATTTCGCCATAGTCAAGTCGTCGATTTATGACTGTTTGATCTGGACCAAGATATGACTCACCCTGAAACGGTATTACCTGCAAGAGATGAGAGTAAAGACAGCTTTACTCACGCCGCATCGATTGGCGAGTCTCTGGGTATTGGTATTATCGTCATCGCACCGGACAAAACCCTCATCTATTCTAATGATCAGGCTCATGAGTTTTTAAGCTTTCCACGCCCGGCAGACAGGCAAAAACTGTCAGCGGATAAGATAGTGGAAATTATGACTGAACGCGGTGATTTTGGCGACATGTCAACGGATGAGGAGAAACGAAAACTAAGAACCCGCGTTGCAAACTTCTTTAACGGCAATAGATCGGGACACCCCACATTTATTACCCCGCCTAATGGACTTACGCTCGATATACGCACCCGCGTCGACAGCAGCGGGAGAATTACTCTTACGATCCAAGACGTTTCGGTTAGCCATAGAAAGGAAGAAGTCTTTAAAATGGCTCTCGAGCTGGGGAAATCAGGTTATTGCAGCTACAATTTTGACACGGAAGAGATTGGACTGAATAGCCAATATTTGAAGGACTTAGTTACTCAGGAAGAATACGCTGAAATTAAAGAGAATGGATTTTGGGCCTTGATTCATTCTGACGATATGCCGGATGCAAAAATCGTGTGGGAAAACGCTATGCGCAAGCGAATACCCTATGATCGAACTGTGCGTGTAAAAATAAATAAAACCGAGCTGCGTTACTTTAGGTTTCTGGCAAAGCCCCTTGTTACCGAAGGTGGTCGCCTCACGAATGTTGTCTGTTTTTTTGAGGATGTAACATCTGAGTTAGCGCTTCAAGAAGACCTTCGCCAAGCTAAAGATCAAGCCGAAAAAACTTTGCAAGCTCAGAATAATTTCCTTGCGCGCCTCAGCCATGAAATTAGAACGCCGATGAATGCCGTGATAGGTATTACCGATGCCCTTGTGCAGCATAGCCCGGATCCGTCGATCACGTCCAAACTTCAACTGATTCAATCCTCGGCAGACAATATTATGAACATCCTTGACGGGACACTCAGTCACACAACACTGGATGCCGACAAGCTCATGCTCGATCCGAAACCCGGCAATCCGCGCGAGACAGTCAAAGGCATTTGCGAGCTCTGGGGGCCTCAAGCTCAAAAGAACGGTACGACGATCCGCTGTCACATTGATGATAAAACGCCAGAAAAGGTCACGTTTGACCGCTTCCGTTATGAGCAATGCCTTAACAATTTGCTTTCTAACGCGGTGAAATTTACGCCCAACGGCGTCATTCATGTCATCTTGACACTCGCAGGAGAGGACGGTCCTAAACCGCGTCTTGTACTTGCCGTAAAAGACACGGGTATTGGCATGACCGAAGAACAACAGTCCCGTATTTTTGAGGCTTACGCACAAGCTGACAGCTCAATTTCGAGCCGTTTTGGCGGAACGGGCCTCGGCATGAACATCGCTAAGCGCATTATTGAGATGATGGGCGGATCGATCACGGTGAAATCCGAAATGGGTAAAGGCACAATTTTTGCGCTCTCCTTGCCAGTTGAGATTGAAAAGAAGGTGGTTGCAAAGCCTGAAACCGCTGAGGATTCGATTGTCGATCACATTTTTACAAAAAGCGAAAAAGAGGCCTCACCCTATGAGACACTCAAAGTTCTTGTCGCAGATGATAATCCGACCAATCACCTTGTTGTCGAATCACTGCTTCAATCGGTCGTGGGCAAGATTTATAAGGCTAACAATGGCCAAGAAGTCCTTGATATCCTTGAGGTTCAGGACATTGATATTGTCCTTATGGATATTCATATGCCGGTCATGGATGGTATCGAAGCCACTTTGGCAATCAGAAGTTCTCCGAAACATTGGTCGGATATATTGATCATTGCCGTGACGGCTGACCCTCAATACCAACAACTCCGCCTTTGTAAAAACATCGGTATGGACGAATCTTTGGCCAAACCCATTAAACTGACCAGCATTCTTGAAGCCTTTGACCGCGTCCTAAACTTAGATCGGTCAAACGCGCCTTACAAAGATATTTATAAAGCAACGGGCTAACTCTTCTACTTTTGATCCACCTCTAATTCTTGACGCGCATCTAATACTGTTTATTCCTGTATTTATTGAACTGGGGATAGACTATGAAATTTGCTCGATTATTATTTTGCGGCGCGGCGCTGCCTGCACTTTTAGCCTGCCAAGCACCAACCAGCGATAACGCATCGGACAAAAAATTAGTGGAAGCACCTGCTAAGAGCTGGTGTTTCACAGGCGGCCCCATTTATACCGCGATTGATGCCAGCCCGAAAGCAAACGCTCTCGCTGTAAAAGATGGCATTATCACACAAGTATCTTACACCGATATACCGGAAGATTGGTGCGGGACTCATGCAGGCGCTAATGTAGTCATGACAGACTTAAGCGGCAAAGCCCTGCTCCCTGGACTGACCGATTCACACGGACATCTATTGTGGATTGGGCTGCGCGAAATGATGGTCAATATGACCGGCGCTCTGTCGGTCACTGAACTTCAAAATCGTCTGGCGGCGGCAGCAGAAACAACGCCAAAAGGCGAAACTATTAATGGCCGGGGCTGGATTGAAACACATTGGCCGGAGAAGCGCTTTCCCAACAGGCAGGACTTAGATGCTATCGCGCCCGATCATATTGTGATTTTAGGCCGTGCTGACGGCCACGCTTCAGTCGTCAATACAGCCGCTCTGAAAGCTGCAGGCATTACGGCTGAAACCCAAGCCCCTTTTGGCGGTGACATACTGAAAGATGAAAACGGCGAGCCGACGGGCATGTTGATCGACAATGCTATGGATTTGGTCAGCCCCCTTATTCCAGCGCTCACAGAAGAGCGCAAGAGAGCCGCTTACCTCAAAGCCTCTAATGTTTACACAAGCCGGGGCTGGACGAATATTCATTCCATGTCAGTAGACATGGTTAATTTGGATATGATGGCGGATATGGCTGCCGCTGGCGATATTAACCTGCGAGTCTATAACTCGCCGGATATTAAAGACGCCAGCGCGCTGGAGGAACTCCTGTCCTTTGATGATACGAAAACGGACCTCGTCACAGTTCGCGCGATAAAGCTGTATTCTGACGGAGCTTTAGGCTCGCGCGGCGCGGCGCTGCTTGCCCCTTATGATGATGACCCGGACAATAGTGGACTTTTATTGATCACAAAAGAACGCATCATGCCGATACTTACAGATGCTCTAGTGAGAGGGGTTCAAGTCAACACCCACGCTATCGGAGACAGGGCAAACCAGCTCTTACTGAACTGGTATGAAGAAGCCTTTAAAGCAGTCCCCGCCCAAGACCGCGCTATTGCTGATCCACGTTGGCGCGTTGAGCATGCACAAATACTAACACTTGAGGATTTACAGCGGTTTCAAGCTCTTGGGATAATTCCATCAATGCAGCCGTCTCATGCTATCGGCGATTTGCACTTTGCCGTAGACCGCATCGGGCCAGAGCGCCTTCGCGGTGGCTATGCGTGGCGCAGTCTTATCGACAGCGGCAGCATTATTGCTGGCGGATCAGACGCCCCTGTAGAGGTCGGTGATCCACGTATCGAATTTTACGCAGCGGTCACACGAAAAGATTTATCAGGTTTCTCCGGCGAGCATTGGTATCCGGAAGAAAAAGTAACACGCCAAGAGGCCCTTAAAATGTTCACAATCTGGCCAGCCTATGCCGCTTTCCAAGAAGAGATGACAGGCTCTCTTGAAGTGGGTAAAGCCGCCGATTTTACCATTTTAGAGACGGATATCATGACGTCCGCGCCCGAAGATATTTTAACAGCAAAAGTGGCCATGACAATTGTGGGCGGAAAGCAAGTTTATAAGGGTAAGTAGCGTGAATTGCGTTTATTTATGTTTCCGTAGCCTCTGAAACTGACCTTTGTGTCGCCCGTTTCAGAGGCTACGGAAGCCCAATTTCACTAGCTTATAAACGTACTGATATCGCTCAAATCTTTTTTGATTAAGGCATGCGCTGGTACTTTGGCGGCCATGGCCGGATAGCCGACAACCATGAGTACAAACGGTTTTTCAGATTTTGGACGGCCGCATATATCCGTTAAGAACCCCATAGGAGCCGGCGTGTGCGTCAACGTTCCAAGACCCGCAGAATGCAGCGCTGTGATCAGCATTCCAGTGGCAAGACCCACAGATTCGGTTACATAATAGTTTTTATGATCATCGCCCGCGTGAACCCCGCCGCGCCTCTGCGCAAAAACGGCGATCAACCACGGCGCCGTTTCAAGAAACGGCTTCTCGTCATCTGTGCCTAAAGGCCGCAAAGCATCAAGCCATTCCTCTGAGGCTTTGCCTGCGTAAAAACCCCGCTCTTCTTCTTCGGCAGCGAGGCGGATTTTACGTTTTATTGCGGCATCTGATATCGCCACAAAATGCCAAGGTTGATGGTTCGCCCCGCTTGGTGCCGTTCCCGCCGCGCGGATGCAGGTTTCAATTAAAACCCTCGGTACAGGGTCGGACTTAAAATCTCGAATAGTGCGGCGGCGTGATAATAATTGATGCAGTGCATTAGCCCGGCTTTGCATCTCATGCTCAGATAGCTTTTCATAACCTGTCAGCGGCAAATACTCAGCATTGTCAGTCATTAAATCTGTGCCCAATCCAAAATAACTTTCCCGCTCTTACCTGTTTCCATAAGATCAAAAGCCTGTTGAAAATCGCGCGCGGCAAAGCGGTGCGTAATCATGGGGCTCACATCGAGCCCACTATCAACAAGCGCGATCATTTTGTACCACGTCTCGTACATTTGGCGGCCATAAATTCCGCGCACCGTCAGCGCCTTGCCAACGATCTTTCCTAGGTCAACCGGAAACGGCTTTGCGGGCAGACCCAGCATGGCAATATTGCCGCCCATGATCATCAAGTCGAGCATACCCTCAAAGGCCGATTGTTGGCCGCTCATTTCCATGCCAACATCAAAGCCCTCGGTCAGGCCCATCGCATACATGACCTCACGCGGGTGTTCTTTGGTAACATTAACAGTGCGAATATCCGGAGCAATTTTATGCGCAAACTCAAGCCGCCAATCATTCACATCCGTGAGCATAATCCGCCGCGCGCCAGAGCGCCTTGCCACAGCCGCCGCCATAATACCAATCGGGCCTGCACCCGTAATCATGATGTCTTCGCCAACAAGATCAAACGATAAAGCCGTATGTACAGCATTTCCAAGTGGATCCATGATCGCAGCGATATCAAGCGGAAAGTCTTCCCTGAGCGGAATAACGTTGAATTCCGGCAAAGCTAAATACTCCGCAAAAGCACCGGGAAGGTTCACACCAATCCCTTTGGTGTCCGGGTCCAGATGAAAACGGCCCGCACGTGCGTTGCGAGAGCGGTTTCCAACCACGTGCCCCTCACCTGTTACTTTTTGCCCGACCTTAACGCGGCGCACACCGGAACCTATTGCGGCCACCCGCCCGCCATATTCATGTCCGACGACCATGGGTACAGGAACATTATTGGCGGCCCAATCATCCCACTTGTATATGTGCATGTCTGTGCCGCAAATCGCGGTGCGTTCGATTTTGATCAAGACTTCATCCGGCTCAATCTTCGGCACCGGAACCTCCTCAAGCCACAAACCTTTTTCAGCTTTGACTTTCACCAAGGCTTTCATTGTGCCGCTCATGAAATCACTCCAAGCTCTTTGCCGACTTTGGTAAAAGCCGCAACGGCTTTGTCGATATGATCAAATGTGTGCGCCGCGCTCATTTGCGTCCGGATGCGGGCTTTGCCTTTGGGAACAACAGGGAAGAAAAACCCTATGACATATATACCTTCATCCAAAAGCTTTGAGGCCATATCCTGTGCCAGCTTTGCGTCACCAAGCATGACCGGGATGATCGGGTGTTCTCCGGGAGCCAAATCAAATCCTGCAGCGCTCATGCCCGCACGGAAACGGCTGGTATTATCAGCTAGTCTTTTGCGCATATCATCACCCTCCTTTGCCATATCTATGGCTTTTAGGCTCGCGCCAACCAGCGACGGCGCCAAAGAGTTTGAAAACAGATAAGGACGTGAGCGTTGACGGAGCATATCAATCACAGGCTGCCGCGCGCAGGTAAATCCGCCCATCGCCCCGCCGAGGGCCTTACCAAGCGTTCCTGTTAAGATATCAATACGGCCTTCAACCCCTCTATAGGCCGCAGAGCCGCGCCCGCCTTCGCCCAAAAAGCCTGTAGCATGACAATCATCTACCATTGTCAGCGCGCCGTATTTACCGGCTAAATCACAAATCTCATCAAGCTTGGCGATGTATCCGTCCATAGAAAACACGCCGTCAGTGGCGATCAAAATATGGCGCGCGCCATTGGTCGTCGCTTCTTTCAGCTTAGCCTCCAAGTCGGTCATGTCAGAGTTAGCGTAACGATACCTGGCCGCCTTACATAAACGTACCCCGTCAATGATTGACGCGTGATTCAGGGAATCCGATATGATCGCATCTTCGGGGCCCAAAAGAGGTTCAAAAACGCCGCCATTTGCGTCAAAGCACGCGGCGTAAAGAATACTATCATCAAATCCTAGCCAGTTCGCTATGGCTTGCTCCAATTCGCGGTGCTGCGCCTGCGTTCCGCAAATAAACCGGACGGACGCCATACCGAACCCGTGCTCTTGAAGCGCTGCCTGCCCTGCCGCGATAAGAGCGGGATGATCAGCAAGTCCAAGGTAATTATTAGCGCAAAAGTTTATGACGTCTTTGGTTTGGCCGTCTTGTGTCACGACGATGTCAGCCGCTTGCTTGCTGCTGATCAACCGCTCACGCTTATAGAGACCTTGCACCTCAATGGTATCAAGCTCAGTCTTTAAATACGCATAAAATGTATCAGTCATAAATCCTCGCGGTCGATTATATGCCCTTTTAAACAGGCTAAGCGCAAAAATCATTTCAAATATAACTAATACCCGTCATAATTCTTCCGTGAAAGACTCTCTGGACAACCTCCTTGCAGACATTCGACGCTGCAGCGTTTGCGAAGCCTCTGAAAGCCGCTGCCTCACACAGCAAGGCCTGTAATTCGCGGGACAGACCGCGCTAAAATTCGCATTATCGGGCAGGCACCGGGAACACGGGTTCACGCCAGCGGCGTACCCTTTGATGACCCCAGCGGAGACCGCCTCAGAAGCTGGATGGGTATAGAGAAAACTCTGTTTTATAATGAAGACTTTTTAGCGATAACGCCGATGGGCTTTTGTTTTCCAGGACTTGATGCCAAAGGAAGCGACCTCGCGCCGCGGCGTGAATGTGCCCCGCTCTGGCAAGAGAAACTAACGGCAGGTCTCCCGAATATTCAACTCACACTTTTAGTGGGCGGTTATGCACAAAAATATTATCTGGGACAAAAAATGAAGCGAAACCTGACGGAAACCGTTAAGCATTGGAGAGATTACAGACCAGATATTGTGCCGATGCCTCACCCATCATGGCGAAATAATGTGTGGATCAAGAATAATTTCTGGTTCGAAGAAACCTTGGATTATGTGAAAAACCGGGTCAAAGTACTACGGCCCTGACCCGAGTTTTCATAACTACTTTATAGAAATATCGGTAAAAAAGGACTTTGTTTTGTCAACCTTTTTGGGGTTTCCATAAACATTAACACTGCCCACACCACTGGCTGTCACATCTATACTCTCGGAAGCATAAACCGACATTTCGCCCACACCGGATAGAACCACGTCCGCATCACGGCACTTGAGGTCTTTGGCATCAAGCTCTCCAACCCCTGACACTTTCGCGTCAAGCATTCCGCAGGTGCCGGAAATGTCGACTTCCGCGACGCCGGAAACACGAAGGTCAAACTCTTCCGAGTCAACGCCCTCAATATCACCGGATGCGACGCCGGAGACACGTAAAGCCTGCAGCGAAGGAAGCGTAATGGTTGCTGTAATCCCATCGCTGTGATTATGTTTTTTGTATTTTCCTTTTTGCTTTTTCATACCAAGAATAAGTCGTCCGTCTTCAACGGATACCTCTGCGCGCTCCATATCATGAGAATCACCTTTGAGGGATATGCTGTGAGCCGGTCCCACTTTGACATCAACCTCGAACACGCCGCCAACGCGTATCTGATAAAATCCGGTCAGATCATAAGTTTGGATGATCTGTTCCCCACCCTTGTCAGTGTCATGAGCCATAGCACTGGCCCCGACCATAAAGGCCATAGTCAATAAGCCTACAGCGAAATGTTTTGGTGATAGTTTCATGATCGTCTCCTTTATTATCGTTTATCAATAATAACGACATGCGTCGGAGTCAAGTAAAGATTTTAGTCTTCTGTGAGAGCCTCAAGCTCTGCATTTGATGAGACCATGCCGCCAGAAATGATCATTTTAGCTCCCTCTTCAGGAGACATATCCAAGATTTTAATATCTTCACGTTTTGCAAACAGCAAAAAACCAGATGTCGGATTTGGGGTCGTCGGCACAAAAACGCAAACATAGTCCTCCGCAAGGTACTCCAGCGGAGCCCCCTTCAGTTTCGACGTCACAAATCCGATCGCCCACAGACCCTTTCGCGGATATTCAATCAAACACACATCTTTGAAGGCCCTATCTTTTTGCAACGCGACCGTCGTGACGATCTGTTTAAGCGCGTTGTAAATATTGCTCACAAGCGGAACGCGCGCTAAAAGCCTTTCGCCAAACTTAAGAACCGATGTTCCAATAAAATTGGACGCCAGAAGTCCTAACATCCAAAGAGCCACGACCGCCATAACAAGGCCGATCCCGGGAATACTAAGACCCGTTGCCTCTTTAATCCAGATGTTTGGATTAAATTCGGGTGGCACAAGGTTCAAAACCCGTCCGTCCACCAAACGCACAAACCAAGTCATCAACCAAATTGTTACCGATATAGGCAAAGCAATCACAATCCCTGTAAAGAAATTGTTGCGCAGACTTCTAAAGAGCCCTGGCTTATGGTCGTCAGGCACCTCTATGTCAGAATCGTCAAGTTTGGACATCATGCAGTTCCATTAATTTTGCGCCATTGAAGATATGTTTGCTATACATCATCTCTAAAATTAGTATGCCTATATAATCTAAATTATGGCATTGGTATGGTGAAATGCGGCAACGTTCCGTAAAATCTCTAATTGGACTTGCGATCATATGTCTTGCCGCCTTTTTTTGCGCGGCAGCCTATATATACCGCGATGATATTTTTCAATCTTTCCAAGACCCTGGCGAGCCGTTTCAAACGTATCAAAAGCCTACTGCACCGGATTATAATAGGGTGGAAAGCTGGATAAGTTTGCCGGACCTCGCAGCAGACCCTTATGATCATGACACTGCCGGGGATGTGTTTGTTATTGTACCGAGTGTCTACCGCGGCGGGGAGCACTGGAACCTTCCAACAGATGATCAGCGCCGGCGCAACCAGCTTGAGCGCATCATACGGCCAAACTATGTTGCCCCCTACGCCAGTGCCGGGCGTCTTTTTGCGCCTCATTACAGGCAGGCCTCGCTTTATACATTTATGACAATTCGGGAGGATGCCCGCCTTGCGCAAGACTTTGCCTACCAAGACATCAAAAGAGCTTTTGATTTATTCCTGAAAAATTCCCCTCCCGAGCGACCCATAATTATAGCCGGCCACGGCCAAGGGGCCAGCCACGCACAGCGTCTCTTGGCAGATTATTTCCAAGGGCCACTAAAAGCGCGCCTCGCCGCCGCCTATATTATTGATCACCCCCTACCACTCGATACATTTGAAGGCCCATTATCTAATTTATCACCCTGCGAGACGGCTACAGACACAAATTGCGTGGCCGCCTTTGGAGCCTTTATGCCCGCTGATCATGTCATTGCGCGCCGGTTTGTAGATCGGTTAACCGTCTATGATAATAATGATTACCGCATTGTCAGTGGCCGGCCTTTGCTTTGTACTAACCCGCTATTGTGGAACAGATCGGGGGACTTCGCGCCGCAGCGTCTTCATTTAGGAGGAATTGCCGCAGAAGGCCTGAGTCCTGACATGCAGCCTGCACCGATGACAAAACAGACCGGCGCACAATGCCAAGATGGAATCCTTTATATTGAAACACCGAAAAGCCGTGCCTTACGACGCCCCATAATATTCGGGGGTAAGTTTCGCACCCTGCCGTCAAACATTTTTTACGAGGACCTACGCGTTAACGCAGCGCAGCGCGTCGAGGCTCTGCTTGAAAAAGGCTATTTGCCGGAACGGGCCGAGAAACTCAGTGATCTGGAGGTCATTGAAATCATTGATAGTCCGGTGACCCCTGTCACTGAAAACGATTAAGTAACGAACTCGTAAAATTCACAGCCTATTCGGGCTTGAACCCTAAACTTGCAGGTCTATAGTCAGGCGTAAATGGAGAAAAATATGGCTGCCGCATCCGTCCTTGATTTGATCGGAAACACACCGCTACTGCGTCTAAATGAGGCCTCAAAGCTAACCGGATGCGAGATTTACGGTAAGGCTGAGTTTCTCAATCCCGGTCAATCTGTCAAAGACCGTGCGGCCTTAAGCATCGTCCGCGCCGCAGAAGCCTCAGGCGCGCTGCGCCCCGGTGGCATTGTCGTCGAAGGCACGGCCGGGAACACAGGCATTGGCCTTGCTATGGTCTGTAGCGCTTTGGGTTACCGCTGCAAAATCATTATGCCACGTACACAAAGCCAAGAAAAAAAAGACGCTGTGAAACTATTGGGTGCTGAACTTATAGAAGTTGATGCAGTGCCCTATGCGAATCCAAATAATTACGTCCATACTTCAGAGCGTCTCGCCAAAGACCTTGCGGAAACGGAGCCTAACGGGGCGATCTGGGCCAATCAATTTGACAATACAGCAAACCGCGACGCGCACATAAAATCAACGGGGCCTGAGATTTTTGAACAGACAGGAGGAAAGGTTGACGGATTTGTTTGCGCGGTTGGCTCAGGCGGCACATTGGCAGGCATTTCGCTAGCGCTAAAATCGCGTAATCCTAACATTCAAATTGGCGTCGCCGACCCTTACGGCTCTAAAATGTATGGCTATTACGCAAACGGCGTGCTGGAAACTGAGGGCAGCTCTATAACAGAGGGTATTGGCCAAGGACGGATTACAGCCAATCTTGAAGGTGCCATTATTGATAAGGCCTACAGAATTTCCGACAAAGAAGCGCT
The DNA here is from genome assembly GCA_964352785.1 of uncultured Caulobacterales bacterium. Taxonomy (GTDB): domain Bacteria; phylum Pseudomonadota; class Alphaproteobacteria; order Caulobacterales; family Maricaulaceae; genus JACOMS01. The sequence goes on along the minus strand of CAYGTI010000006.1, from coordinate 6,248 downwards.
TGAGATCATCTTTAGCCTTAACCAACTTGAGGGTATCTGCCTTGGCGGATCATCCGGCATCAACATCGCAGGAGCTATTCATATGGCACGCGAAATGGGCCCGGGCCACACTATAGTGACCATCTTGTGCGACTATGGCCAGCGTTATCAGTCTAAAGTTTATAATCCTGATTTCCTGCGCGAAAAAGGTCTGCCGGTGCCGTCATGGCTTCTCTAGACTCTCTCGTTAATCCCGACTGGCTTTCGCAGAACCTTCACCGCTCTGATATCAAGGTCATTGACGGAACATGGTCTATGCCCGGCGACAGCGTTCCTCTACCCGGTCAGTTTATACCCGGCGCGCAAGCTTTTGACATTGATGAGATTGCAGACCAAACCTCGCATATGGCGCATATGTTACCATCAGGCGAAATATTTGCGACGGCGATGTCTCACATGGACATCACAAATGATGATACTGTCATCATATATGATCGTCACGGGCTCATGGCTGCCCCGCGGGTGTGGTGGACCTTTCGCATGTTTGGTCATGAAAATATTGCTATTTTGGACGGCGGCCTACCCGCTTGGATCAAAGAGGGGTATGAGACCGCTTCGTCTGCCGCCGAGCCGCTAAAAAACTGCATCTATACACCCAAACCTGCTTTATCCGGCGTTATCAGCCAATCGGAAATCACTGCGGCGCTTCCCCATAAACCTCAAATTCTAGACGCCCGGCCCACGGGCCGGTTTTTTGGCACCAGCCCCGAGCCTCGTGCAAGCTTGCGCTCAGGCCATATACCCGGCAGCCGATCTCTTCCCTTCGGATCCCTGCGAACTGAGGACATGCGTTACAAATCGTTGAATGAACTTCAAACGCTTATAACGCAAACGGACATTGACACCTCAAGGCCAGTGTTAACCACATGCGGATCAGGCGTGACCGCCGCAGGGATAGCCTTTGCTCTACATTTGCTGGGCGTACAAAATGTCAAAGTCTATGACGGATCGTGGGCTGAATGGGGCGCAAGCGATGCACCTATAAGCTTGGATTAACCAAGATGAAAAAAACAACAGAATTTGCCCATATTGGACGCCCAAAACCTGCGGTCGCAACCGCCGTGAATCCCGACATTACGCGCGCCTCAACCCTACTGTTTGAGCGCGCCGAAGATTTATACCGCACGGATATCCGCACCTATGGCCGGCATGGCACGGGTGTACATGACGCGCTCTGCGAGGCTTTTGACGCGCTCGAAGGCGGCAAAGGCACGTCCTTGACGCCCTCGGGGCACGGCGCGACAACGCTAGCCATCCTGTCTCAAGTCAAAGCAGGTGATCATGTCCTGCTCACAGACTCATGCTACGGCCCGACCCGGCATTTTTGCAAAGGGTATTTGCGAAAAATGGGCATTGAGACCGAAATGTATGATCCCCATATCGGAGCTGGCATTGACAATTTAATACGCGAGAACACGCGAGTCATCATCCTTGAAAGCCCGGGGTCTTTGACCTTTGAAATTCAAGATGTACCGGCCATATGCAAGGCCGCATCTGCACGCTGCGTCACCTCAATTATTGATAATACATGGTCAAGCGGCATTTCCCTTAAACCTTTATTACTCGGCGTCGACATCAGCATCCATGCAGCGACAAAGTATATAGGCGGGCATAGTGATGTGATGTACGGCGCGGTCATCAGCCGCACCGAAGCTCTCGCCGAGCAAGTTTCCAACACCCGCAGATATTTGGGCATTGCAACAACGCCCGATGATACATACCAAATTCTAAGAGGGTTTCGCTCGCTGCACACCCGTTTCGCGGCGCAAGAGACGTCAGCTCTCGCGCTTGCCATGTGGCTGGATAAACGCCCGGAGGTTTCGCGCGTGTTGCATCCGGCTCTACCATCGCATCCAGATCATAAAATTTGGAAACGGGATTTCACAGGCGCAGCTTGTCTTTTCGGAGTCATTCTTAATCCATGTGATGAGGCGACCGTTTTATATTTGATCAACACTCTCAAGCTTTTTGGTATAGGGTTTTCTTATGGCGGTTATGAAAGCGTCGCTATTCACTGTGATCCGCAGCTAACCCGGCAGCATGCCCCAAAATTTGAAGGCCCCTTGGTGCGATTTGGCTGCGGCCTTGAAGACGCAAACGATCTGATTGACGACATGGAGCAAGCCTTTCGTGCCGCTTTTCACGCGTAAACCAAAAACCAATAAGCCGCGTTCCGTTTGGCAGCGCAAACGCACATGGGCGGCTGTGTTTAGTCTTGGCACCCTCGCGCTTTTAGCCTCTTGCAGCAGTACGCGCATGATGATGCAAACGGCTCCGAGCACTCCAAAAGGGGATATTGCCCAGCCGCCTATCGTCGCATCCTCTTTAGAGCAGTGGGAGAGTAGACGCACTAAAGTATGGTCTGACCTTCAAAACTATATTTACGGCCCGGTTCCAACAGAGCTGAGCCTGAAAGAGACATCCGCGGAAACAATAAACGGCACCCACTTCGGCGGAACAGCTCGGCTGGAAACACGGCAATTTTTGATAATGAATAAAGGGGAAGATACGGGACGCAATTTTGGCTTGGTCATTGTAACGCCCGTAGAGCAAAATAAGGCTGTTCCTGTTATCATTATGCAAAATTTTTGCCCCAATCATGATGTCATCCCTCACCCGGAAATCACTAAGCCGGACGGCGATTATTTTTCATGCGCTGGTGGCGGCATGATAAATAGTGTTTTTACATATTTTTTTGGGCGCTACATCACAACGCCCCCTATCCAGGATATCATGACGCGGGGTTATGCCCTCGCCGTTATGTATCCCAGCGAATTCGTGCCCGACAACAGCGAAGGCGGACGAACTGTTTTAAACACATTGTTTGCAGATCAAGGTATGGAGAGCCGTATTGGCGCGATTGCGGCGTGGGCGGCGCAGTTCTCATTGATTTCGGATTACGTAGAGGACGATCCGGCGTACTCAAAGCAGATCGCCTACGGTCATTCGCGTTATGGCAAGTCGGCTCTGTTGGCGGCAGCATTTGATCCGAACATTGATGCGGTGATTGCCCATCAATCGGGCACAGGCGGAGCCTCATTATCACGTGATAAGCCAGGCGAAACAGTCGCCGACATAACGGCAGGATATCCACATTGGTTTACCCAAACTTATGCTGATTACGCCGCACGTCTGGATGAGTTACCCATTGATCAACACCACCTTTTGGCGTTGATGGCGCCGCGGCCCATTCTGCTGGGTAATGCCAAGCGCGACGTCTGGTCAGACCCCAACGGTGCGTTTCGCGCAGCGCAAGGCGCAACACCCGTTTATGGGCTCTATGGCAAGAATGGCCTACGGCAACCCAAACTCACAGCATTTGATCCCGAAGCTGACATTGCCTTTTGGATACGGTCAGGCACACACGGCGTGGTCAAAGAAGACTGGCCCGCCTTCCTTGACTTTCTAGATGCACATTTAAAATAAAGTGGCAGACCCGGCAGGGCTCGAACCTGCAACCTGCCGCTTAGAAGGCGGCTGCTCTATCCAATTGAGCTACGGATCCTTAAACGTGTTAATGTGTCCAGGGCTGCTTTCGATCATACGCAAAATTATCCGCATAAGATCGCGAAACCCGCTTGACCGTCTTGGGCCTAATCACTCTATGGGCAATATCGTTAGCTTTGGCATAAGCGACCGCAGCCTCAAGACTATCAAATTTCAAGCCGAGCTGAGCCCGCATATCGGTCCCGCGCATTGTGCCCGTCAACGGGTCAATCTGACCACGGTTTTGACGCGGAAATTCCAAAACCCATTCCGTGCTGTCCGCACGTCCTGACTGCATAGCAGAAGGGGCTGGCTGATAAATTCTCGCAAGCATCAAAGACTCCAAACCAGTTTTGCTTGGCTTAAACCTGTTATGCTCTTATGTAAATATGCAGTCCGCGTTTGAGGCAAATAATCAGGCGTCGCGATTAAAGGCACCGGTGAGCATTTTCTTCACATCCGCGCCTGAATGACCTTTATCCGGCGAGCCGCTATTTAACGCCTCGCGGAGCTGTGAGACGAGAAGGCTATTCTCATTAGAGCGGCGCGATAGAGGGCTACGGCGATCAGTCCCGCGCGCGTCGCGCCTACTTGGGGCCGGGGCCGGGGCCGCCGGCGGCGCGCCTTTGCGTATATCGTCTTCATGGGACTCAAAGCTCCGGCACCGCCAATTTCTATAGACCTTTGTCATAAACTCAGGATCCATATTTTCCTGCGCCCATAGCTCTGTAAACTTGGCACTGGAACTATGAGGTAAATATTCTTGAGCCAAAGTATTCAAAATCACGCGCATGGGCATATTCACACTCTCGCCAAATATCATCGCTTCAGCCGTACCAAGTGAGGGTAAAAATGAAAGTAGCTCATCCGCCCCGTCAGCCACGGCGGCGCGTACAAAGTTTTGGTCGACCTCGTTACTCAAACGCATAGAGAAAATCGTACTACATTGTGACAACGTTGATGGCTCAAGCTCGGACGGACGCTGAGAAATAATAGCAAGGGAGACGCCGTATTTACGTCCCTCTTTTGCGATTTTTGAGATAGCCTTCCGGGTGGAATGAAAGCCCATGCTGGGGTCACGCGGAATATAACGGTGAGCTTCTTCACACACCAGCAATATCGGGATTTTCCGCTCACTCCACATAGCAAGATCAAATGCAAGACGGCTGATCACTGAGACGACAATATTAAGCGTGTCAGCCGGAATACCCGAGAAATCCAAAATTGAAATCGGCTTGTTATTTACCGGGATTCGGAAAATAGTCCCTATAATGGTCTCAATAGGCGCTGGCGCTGCTTGATTACGGAAAATAAATTGATATCGCGGATCCGACAGCAACGTATTTATACGTCGCGTCAAACGTTTGTAAGGCGCAAGGTTATTAGAGTTTTCAAGTTTGCCCATCTCGTGATTGATAAGCTTAAGTACATCCCGGATACGGTATGGGACAGGGGCATCAAGAGAAATATGAATGCCCGTCCGGTTAAACTCCCCCTCCAGATCATCAATTTTGATCTGTGAACTGAGTGTCCCGCTGGCCAATGCACTGTCATAGAGCTTCTTGGCCATGAGAATAACATCGTGCAAAATTTGCTCTTCTTCGTGGGCGTGATCTTCAATACCGCTGGTTAAAAGCTCCAGCGTTTCTTCAAAATTGAACAGCCATAACGGCAGATCCAATTTCGTATTATGAATAACCTCAGCCATAGTGCCAAAACTTTTAGAGTATTCATTATGGGGGTCAAACAGGACAACATGCGCTTTTTTGTTTGTATTCAAGATTGCTTGCATAACAAGCGCCACCGTACAGGACTTACCTGAACCCGTGGACCCGATAATAGCAAAGTGCTTGGACAGCAGATCATCAGTTCTCACTTTGGCGGTGATCGAGTTATCCTGGTGCAAACGGCCAACCTGAATACAGGCTTCATTTTCACGATTGAAGATGATTTCCAGTTCAGCGGGAGACATGTTATAAACGGGTTCACTGATCACGGGAAAGGTTCTAACCCCGCGATAGAATTTTGTCAGTCTAGTCGTTGGATTGGTGGAAATTTCCCCCAAAATATCAAGCTGGGCGATGCAGCCATCCCCCATGCCTTCTTCATCTGTTGCGCCAATTTTTAAGGTGGATACCATGGCGACAACGATCGAGTCGCGCGTGATGATCTTGAGGATTGTTCCAAGCTGCGCCATGTGGAGTAAATTATTGCGGATAACCATCTTGTTGATGGACACCATAGCTTTAGAGGCTCCGACAGACAGAATACGTCCAATCTCGACTTGCTTATGAGATTTTTTTGCCGGAGCGAGCGGCTCAACAAACACTTGTCCCGGTGCGGGTTGTACATTTTGCATAAGTGATTCCCAGTTACGCACAATTTAGTCCACAATAGGTTAGCAAAGGCTTACTATAGCGGTTGAGTGAAAATTGTGCATAAGAAGAAAAAATGGTCGTGTACTCAGTCTTCTCCGAACCCGTCTCAAGTCCAGATTTCCCTGCTTTACAGGGAATTAACAGGGAAAAAACGAAAAAAGTGGCCAAATGGACAAAAAACGGCGATTTACCACTCCCTAACACACTGTAATTGCTGCATTATTTTTTGTAAATTCCCTAAGAAAATTATCAGGGAACTTTAATTGCCGAGCAGGGAAAGGGTTTCCGAAAGTAAGCGTCCATTCCTTGCACTCTTGTGATTTTGAACGGGAATGTGGTTTTCAT